>JAKSTN010000014.1 GCA_024402535.1 Treponema sp. | reverse complement strand
CGGGCCGGCGACTGAGGCCCGCAGAGGGGGTGGCGGAAAAAGAAAAGGCGTTGTGAAAATTCACAACGCCTTTTCTTTTGAAGACAGGGGGAGACTTCCCCCTCCTTTTATTAAATCTTACACTTTACTTATGCCTGAAGTGCTGTTACTGCAACTGTAGCGATAATATCGTCTACATTGCATCCGCGGCTAAGGTCGTTCAGAGGTTTTGCAAAACCCTGACAGATTGGTCCGATTGCCATCCATCCGCCCATACGCTGGCAGATTTTGTATCCGATGTTACCTGCGTTGATGTTAGGGAAAATGAATGTGTTTGCGTGACCTGCAACCTTGCTTCCTGGAGCTTTAAGTTCTCCTACTTCTGGAGCAACGGCAGCATCAAACTGGAATTCCCCGTCCAGAGCTAAATCTGGAGCGGCTGCTTTTGCAAGTTCTGTAGCTTTCTGTACTTTAGAAACTGTGTCGTAGAATTTTGCATCGTTTCCTGAGCCCTTTGTAGAGAATGAAAGCATTGCTACACGTGGTTCAATACCTGCAATTTTCTTTGCAGTGTCAGCAGATGCAATAGCGATGTCAGAAAGTTCTTCTGCAGTTGGTTCAATATTGATTGCACAGTCACCGAATACTGCAACTCCTTCAGGAACATATTTGTTACCACATTCTGGAGCAACCATAATGAAACATGATGAAACAGTTTTGAATCCAGGAGCAGTTTTGATAACCTGAAGACCTGGGCGCAGTGTATTTGCTGTCGAGTGACATGCACCTGAAACGAATCCGTCTGCATCTCCAGCTTTAAGAATAAGTGCACCGTACATTGTGTGATCTTTAAGGATAGCAGCCTTTGCTGCTGCTACATCAGCATATTCAGGAAGTCCTGTTTTCTTGTTGATTTTTCCTTCACGTGCTTTGAAAAGGAGTTCTGCATATTTATCAGCATTAGGATCTTTTGCAGGATCAATTACTGTAACACCACTTAAATCAGCGTTTGATCCGCTTGCTTTAATATCGTCGTCTGAACCAATAAGAATGATTTTGGCGATTCCGTCTTTAACGATTTTTGATGCAGCTTCAACAACGCGTTTATCTTCACCTTCGCAAAGAACAATTGTTTTGTTTGCTGCTTTTGCTTTGTTTAACAATTCATCAACAAATGCCATGATTTCTTCCTTAAAATAATAAAATATTATGGAGATAGAATACTCCCAAAACAGGTATTTTTCAATAACGGACATTATGTTATACTTTCCCCATTATGAAAAAGATTCTTACTGCTTCTAACAACAATGAGGTTATTACAACAGTAAAAAACGCATGTAAAAAATATGCCGCATATTTCGAAGCCGAAGTTTTCGGAGACACTGAACCTGTAATCAGCTTCATTAACTATGAAATCCCAGAAATCAAAATTCTGGACTATTCTTCAAAAAATATTGACTGTGAAAAAATCCTTGAAACAATTAAAAGTGACTCATGGCTTCATTACGGCGGAATTATTGCAGTAACAGAATCTAACCGTCAGAAAGAAGAACTGGAAGAATTAAAAGACAACAACATGATAGCCGTTCTTACAGTTCAGAATTTTAAAATCCACTTTGAACGGGTGCTCCGCATTTTATGGCAGAACCAGCAGTTCCTTTTCAACCGCGGAATGCAGGATATTATCGGTGGACAGGAAACCGGAAGCTTCATCTGTGGAAACGATCCTATGGATATCCGATTTTACACAAACTTCCTGGTAAGCTACCTTTACAACACAAACCGCATCAGCGATGATGACCGCTACAAGCTCCAGATGGTTTTAATGGAATTTCTGACAAATGCCCTGGAACACGGAAACCTGAACCTCAGCTACGAAGACAAAACTTCCTGCCTTATGGAAGGCAAGGATATACTTCAGCTTCTGGAAGAACGCAGTAAAATGCCGGAATATGCCGATAAAAGAATCCATATTTCATATTCCATTGGAAAAACAAAATCGACTTTTGTAATCCGGGATGATGGCGACGGTTTTGACTGGAGAAAATATCTTGAAAAAATGGCCCCGACTGAAGATCTTCACGGGCGTGGAATTTCTCTGGGACTTGAAATGGCAAAACGTGTTTCCTACAACGAAAAAGGAAATGAAGTAAGCTTTGAAATCCAGAACCAGCAGAACACTGTAAACACAGTTCCTGGAATTATCGAACCATTTGCTACTATTGAATACAAAGATAAGGACGTTATCTGCCGTGAAAACGAACTTTCAAACGACCTGTTCTTCATTGTTTCAGGACGCTTCGCCGTTTACGCACAGAAAAAACTTGCCACCGTTCTTACACCAAATGATATGTTCATCGGAGAAATGGCATTTCTCTTAAACGACCGTCGTACTGCAACAATTCTTGCTGTAGGTGACTGCCGCCTTATAAAAATTCCAAAGACAGCATTTCTGACACTTATCCGTAAGAATCCTCATTACGGAATCTTCCTTAGTAAAATGCTTGCACAACGTCTGCAGCGCCAGACAAGAGTAAGTCTTGAACTAAAAAAACAACTGGAAAACAATAAATAAAATCGGACAATAAAAATGAGCACAAACAAAAATTATTTTTTACTGGCACTTAAAACTTCCCTGCCGGTTTTCTTTGGTTACCTTGCCATCGGCATTGCATTCGGTCTTATGCTTACAACAGCAGGTTACCCATGGTGGCTGGCACCGATTATGAGTGTGACTATGTACGCCGGCGCCGGTCAGTACATTGCAGTAGGACTTTTTGCCGCAGGTACTCCCCTGACCATGATTCTCATTACAGAAGCCCTGGTAAATATCCGTCACATTGTTTACGGTCTTTCACTTATCACAAAATTCAAAGAATGCGGAAAGTGGAAGTACTATATGATTTTCGGATTAACAGACGAAACCTACTCTCTGCTCACCACAACAGACGCACCTTTAGACTCAAATAAGGGAAAGTTCTATTTTACTATTGCCATTCTAAACCAGAGCTACTGGATTCTTGGAAGCATTATCGGCGCCGTGGCAGGCTCTCTTATTCCATTTGATTTTGCAGGTGTTGATTTTGCATTAACTGCTCTTTTCGTAGTTCTTCTTATAGACCAGATTGAAAAATCAGGAGACTTCTTTCCTCCAGCAGTTGGAATGCTTACAACACTTGGTGCTGTACTTATCTGGAGACTTGGAATCTTAAAAGATGCAAACAACATTCTTCTGATTGCACTGGCTCTGGGAATCGGTGTTATTTCCCTTGTTCGCTATCCAAAACATAAAAAAGCAATGGCACTTCAACAGCAGGATGAAAATCAGGGAGGAAACGAATAATGCAGCTTACACTTTCTCAGGCCATAATCGCCACTTTCTGTATCGCCCTGGTAATTCTTTGTGAACGAGCATTCCCTTTTGCTCTGTTTTCAAAAAAAGAACCACCTGCAATCATCCGTTTTATTGAACAGTATATTCCGCCAATGGTAATGGCAGCTCTGGTTATCTACTGCCTTAAAGAATTACAGCCGGGAAACATTTCAAGCCTGGTTCCAAACCTGGCGGGAATCCTGGTTACCTTCATTGCCTACAAATGGAAGCATAATTCCCTGGTAGCAATTTTTGGAGGAACGATTATTTACATGATACTTATAAGAGTGCTGTAATAACAAAAAGACTGCCTTGCGGGCAGTCTTTTTTGTTACCGTATTTTAACACAGTAAACTTCTACTGTGTCACCAAGATTCTTTTTTACAGAACGGTGCATAACTTTTTCCCATTCCCGGGAACCAGGTTTCGCACCGTTCTTTTTTATTTCAGGAAAGCGCTCAGGATGATGGCCCGTTGAAACGGTTTTAATCACCTTGAAACCGAACTTCCTTAAAATGGCGTCAGCCCGGGAAGGTTCCCATACAGAAAAGTGATCGGTCGGACTTATTGTGTAAAAATGATCTTTATCTGTTTTCGCAGAAACGCCTTCGCCGCTTGGAGTTGAAAAAGCAAATACCCCGCCCTGTTTTACAAGACTGCTTACTTTTTCAAGAACAGATTTTAAATCCTGGAAATGTTCAATTACATACCACATTGTCACAGCATCAAAGCTTTCTTTTCCAAGTTCTTTTTTTGTATCAATTTCCGGGAAAGCAGAAACACAGGCTTTGAAACCTAAATCTTTCTTAACACTTTCAACCGCATCATCACAGATATCAGTTCCGTAAACATTCCATCCGTTTTCAGAGGCTGCTTTCAAGAAAGGACCGTAGGCACAGCCAATATCCAGAACAGAAGAATCTTTTTCAGGAGGAAGGATTTTATTTATTTCAGAAACTCGTTTTACACATGAAGCCTTGATGTTTTCAAAATCTTCCTTGTAGGTTTTTCCGTACTGATTTTTATAGCTTTCAAAAAAGTATTCTTTTTCATATTTAGTTTCAGGAACACAAGAAAAAGAAATATAAACCATACCGCATGAAGGACAGCGGCGGTAAGTCCGTGTCTCATTACGAGAAACAATTTTCCCCTGTTTTTCATTTTCAAGTTTACCGCAAACAGGACAATGATATTGCTTTCCTGAAACAAGCTGATCGATAAACGAAGAATATTTTACAGAACGATCCATGGCCCCCAGGAAAGATTCATTATAGATTTTTTTATTTTTCAGGTTTTCTTCAATAAAATCCTTATTAAGTTTTTTTACATTACAATTTGCAAAAATATATTTCTCAGCAAGTTTCTTATGAAGCGGTGTTGTAGGAAGAAGAACTACTCCACATCCTGACGTAAGTGATTCAAATGCTGTAAGACCATAATGTGTAAACACAAGATCAAAATTCACAAGACCTTCACTAAGATTATGAAGATAAGGTATATAAACAATACGTGTTTCGCATTCAGGGCTTACACAATCTATAGAACCAAAGACTTCTGTCTGTGGACGATTTCGTGTAATGACTACAATTTCTTTTCCTAAAGGAAAAACTTTTTTTAGTTTTTCAGCAACTGGTACTGCAAGATTTGCAGGATCTTCTCCTCCAAAGCACACCAGGATTTTTCGAATCTCATCAGAAGATAAAACTTTTGGGCGTTTGATATTTGGTAAATCAAGAAAACCTGTATTTCGTTTATTCACCTTATAATCAGTTTTTAACGAAGGTATTATTTCAAGAACATAATCTGCATTATCTCTGTAAGGCGAACCGTCATCAATAGTGATAAGAGTTGACTTTCCAAAGAAGCAGGCATCTTCTTTACTCATTTCAAAGGGATCCACAACATAAGTACAGTCAAAACCTTCTTCAGGAAGACGGCTAAGTACAAGATTTTTCTTCAAACCTTTTTCCAGAGCATCGTCAACTAAAGGTGATGATTCAGAAATATAAATAAAAGCTCCTGTTTCTTTTGCCTGTTTCAGACAGCGGACAAGGTGCCCCGTTCCATGGCCTTTCTTCATGCAGGGTACAAGGATCACAGGTTTTCTGACAGATGGAATTTTTGTAACTTCCATTATTTCGTCAACTGTACATAATAAGTCTGCTTCGAAGTTTTTTTTCAAAGAAGAAAGCCCATTATAAATTGCTCCGGCTCTGAGATAATCACCATAAGTGTCTACAGTAGTTCTCAAGTCTGGAGCATAGAATCTGTCAGGAGCTTTTTCAAACACACAGTGAAAATGATCTGTATGTCTGTATAAAGCAGGACCTGCATGTTCATGATCATAAGGATCATCTGTCATTCCCGCCGCCTTTAATAAAGCATTGCCATCGAATATTTCAACGCCGCTTCCATGAGGAAGCCCTGACCATGTAAGATAATCGCATTCTTTTTCAGTTCCGCGGAAGGAATCAAATTCTTCGGCTGACTCTACAGCAGCTTCATAAAAAAGAAACGGATTATCTCCTGTTGCACGGACTACAGTATCCAGATTGTATTTGCGAATAACCATGCAGAAGCGTTCAAGAACATCTTCAAGTGGTCCTTCAAAACATTCATAACCTGCTTCATCACAAACCGGTTTAAGTTTCGAATAAGATTCTTTATCGGTAGCAAGAATATAAAAATCTGCCGGAACTTTTTTCATGGCTTCAAGTGTCCACTGAACAAGAGGTTTCCCTCCAAGTGGATATAAAGCTTTTCCCGGCAATCTTGATGATGAAAGGCGGCACTGAACAACAACGCCGCGAACAGGTCTTTTTGTTTCACTCATATTCTAATTCCAGTTTTCAATAAGAGTCTGTAAATCAATTTTAAATTTGTATTTGTTATTTTCCAGCCAGTTGCAGGCATCCTTAAACTGACGGCGGGCTTCAAACCAGCCGCAGCGAGAATGTCTGTAAAAGCGTCCGAAAGAGGCTTTCTTGATTACTGCATGATCGAGCTTGTATTTTGGAAGTTCATTTTTTAGATAAAAACGAAGGGAATCAAGATTTGCTGTACTGTCTTCAACAGGAGCTTCTTCCACAGAATATGAAAGCTGCAGTGCTGTTGTTATTTTTATTTTTTCGCCCCAGAGCCATGAACGAACTCCAAAATCTAGAAGCTGCCAGTAAGGTGATTTTATAGAATAGTCGAAGCCGCCAACATCAATAAATTTCTGGCGGTTATAAATTCCTGCAAAATCAAAAGGATAAAGTGTACTCATATCATCCTGAACCTGAGTCAAAGATTCCACGATAAAGCGCATTTTTTTTGATGAAGGAATTTTATGGATTGGAAGTGAGTTTCGTCTTGAATCAACCAGACGCGGAGCAAGACAAATATAATTATTTTTTAAAAGTTTTTCGGCAAGGTTCGGAAGAAGCACACCAGAAGGAATATAAAGATCATCCTTTAAAACAAGAAGAAACTCACTTGTTATTTCTTCCATAGCAATATTGATATATTCCCCGTCTGTAACACTTTCATGTGGAATAATAAATTTTACCTGCGGAAAACGATGTGAAATCTCTTCAATATTATAATTACCTGTATCTGGTTCAATTGAAATAATGGATGCAAAATTACACTTAATCAGCTCTTCAAAAATTTTCAGTTTGAACTGGCTTCCCATTTTATTAAGGAGAACAACAGATACATTCATAGGATTAACCGGAAGATTTTCTTTACCTCCAATTGTAGTCCTGTCTACCTGATGCTCATTAAAAGTTAAAGGTATAGTATTCATCACAGTCTCCGCAATTTTTGCAATATTTATTTTCAGTCTGATTTACGATTTCTTCTTCAGCGCCTTTCCAGATTTCTGAAAGAGAATTTTCAAAAACATTCCCAGTCACTTTTTTATAAAGACAGTGACAGAAAGTAACGTCCCCATTTGAAAGAATGTTCATATCACGGCGAAGATGCCAGCACACATTTCTTTCAACAGGAGAAAGATCTGCAGGCTTTCTGTCTGGAAGAGTTTTACAGAATGAATTATATTTCTGAATAATCAGATTTCCTTTTGAAGGATTTGATTTTTCATTCCAGTAACGATAGAAAGTTTCAAGTTCATGTTCATTTTCATTAAGCCTTGTAAACTGAGGATAAGTTGATTTTGGAAAAAAATCTGAAACCTTTGCCACACAAGAAAGTGCTTTTTCAAAATCCCCTTCACTTTTTCCACGAAGCTTTGCGTAAGTTTCTGAACTTGCCCCATCAAGGTTTACTGAAATCATAATTTTTTCATAACCGTTTGATCTTTCAGAAGCTTTATCAGAAACGGCTTTAAGTTGTGATGCAAGTTCCTCGTCCATATAATCTGTTTCAATAAAAACAGAAAGTCCTGGGTACGAAAGAATCTTTTCACATATTTTTACAAGGTCATGATGATTTACAGGATCTCCAAAAAAGCTCAGATTCACAACAGCATTTTCAGAAAAATCAGCAATCTGTTCTATAAGACAAAAAGCTTTTTCTGTGTCCATATTTTCGCCATTGTTCAACGGAGCGTCCGAAGGAACATAATCTGGTTTCGAGTTGCTTACAGGAGAAAGCTGGATATTGTAATACCCGGGCACTGTTTTCAAAATATCTTTATTCTTTGAAGCTTTCTGAGAAACTGTTTCCACATCCAGATTCTGTAAATCCTTTTTTTCTGATTCTGTAAGACTTTCGTAAAGTGCCTTACACTGAAGAAGATTCTCTTTTTTTCCTGTATCAAAGCTGTAGCGTAAAAGACGGTAATCATCATCAGCAAGAACAGTTTCAACTTCAAAGGCGTTAATGTCAGTTTTTAAAAGATCATACAAAGCACTACGTGTCACTTCTTGTTCAGAGGCAGCCTTAAATGTGGAAGCAAAAAGACCTGTAAGAATTCCAAGAGTACCTGTATCTATCATTTCAGGAGCAAAACCGTAAGAATATCCGTCTGCAAAAGTGTATTCAGAAAGAAACTCTTTATGAGACGCCATGATTTCAGATGTAATACTGCGGTTCAAGAACGGACAGTCTGCCCAGGCGAAAATCACTGAATCAGAGCCTGTCTTTTCTGCGGCATTTTTCATTTCCAGAACAAGATTTTCAACTTTCCAGTCAGGACAGGAAACAAGTTCACCCCGTCCTGAAAGCAGTTTTTCCACAAGACCTTTGTTTTCATCAAATGAAAAAACAAATACCTTTTCACTTTCGTTGGCATGTGCCCAGTCCAGGGCTTTTTCAAAGGCAGAAAGGCCGTCAAAACAAGGTTCTGCAAGATATTTTGAGTTTTTATGGGCAAATAAAATAGTTACGGTTTTCATCACTTATATATCGGCAAAAAAAATATCCGGTTTAAGAGCAATTTTAAGGATTTATCCGTAAGTAAAACGTTTTACGAACACGCACCTGTAGTTTATAATAATTATACAAAATCACCTGTTTTAGTGATAAAATTAAATATCTGACAAATCAAATAAACCAGAATAGAGGAAAAAATATGACTACAGAAGAAATCAAAGCTGAAATTGAAAGCTGCCAGGCAAGTCTTGGTATTGAATTCGGTTCAACACGCATTAAAGCGGTTCTTATCAACTCAAAATTTGAACCTGTTGCAGGCGGAAGTTTTGAATGGGAAAACCAGCTGGTAAACGGAATCTGGACTTACGACCTGGATCTGATCCACAAAGGACTCCAGACCTGTTATGCAGACCTGAAAAAAGACGTAAAGGAAAAATACGGCGTAACACTTAAAAGCTTCAAGGCATTCGGTGTTTCAGCTATGATGCACGGTTACCTTGCATTTGATAAAGACGACAACCTTCTGGTTCCATTCCGCACATGGCGCAACACAATTACAGGACAGGCATCAGCTGAACTTTCAGAAAAATTCAACTTCCCGGTTCCTGAACGCTGGAGCATTTCACACCTGTATCAGGCAATTCTGAACAAAGAACCTCATGTTTCTTCTATTAAAAATGTTTATACACTGGCAGGCTATATCCACTACATGCTTACAGGAGAAAAGGTTCTTGGTGTAGGCGACGCTTCCGGTATGTTCCCGATCGACAGAAACACAGGAAACTACAAGGCTGAATATGCTGCTACATTCAAAGAAATGACAGGATTCGACGTAAACGAAGTATTCCCTAAGGTTCTTGCCGCAGGTGAAAAAGCCGGTACTCTTACAGAAAAAGGTGCTGCATTCCTGGATCCTGCAGGAGACCTGATTGCAGGCGTTCCAATGTGTCCTCCAGAAGGAGATGCAGGAACTGGTATGGCTGCAACAAACTCTGTACGCGTAAAAACAGGTAACATTTCAGCCGGTACCTCAATTTTCTCAATGGTTGTTCTTGATAAAGACCTTAAGAAAACCTACCCTGGGCTTATCGACATCGTAACAACTCCAGACGGAATCCCAGTTGCCATGGTTCACTGTAACAACTGTACTGGCGAAAACAACTACTGGATCAACCTGTTTGATGAAGTTGTTCAGACTCTGGGCTTCTCTGCTTCAAAAGGCGAACTCTTTGACAAGCTCATCGGAAAATCTCTGGAAGCTGACAAGGACGTAGGCGGACTCCTTTCTTACAACTACCTTTCAGGAGAAACAATTACAGGTTTCAACTCAGGTCGCCCTCTTTTCGTAAGAAGCGAAAACTGTAACTTCAACCTGGCAAACTTCATGCGTTCACTTATGTTCACTGCCCTTGGTGCAAACCGCAAAGGTATGGACATTCTTTTTGATGAAAATGTTTCTATTGATTCTATGTTCGGAGCCGGCGGTTACTTCAAGACTGAAGCAGGTCTTAAATACATGGCTGCTTCTATCCATACACCGGTAAGTGCAATGGAAACAGCCGGCGAAGGCGGTCCATGGGGAATGGCAATTCTTGCTTCCTTCATGGCTGACAACAAAGGTAAAGTTCTTCCAGACTTCCTGGATTCAGAAGTATTCGGAAGCTGCAAGAAAACTACAGCAGCAGCAGAACCTAGCCTAGTTGAAAGCTTCAACATTTTCTATGAACGCTATCTGAAAGGACTGGCAATCGAAAAAGCAGCAGTAGAAAATCTGTAAAAAAACAGACACATAACAGCTGAATATTTACGGAACTCGGCAGAACCTCTCTGCCGAGTTTTTTTATCGATTTTAAATATCAAAAATCTCCATAAAATTTTCTAATAGTTCAGAAATCTCCAATTGACAATTTAGAGATAAAACCCAAATTTTCGGTTAAAAACAACATTTTTTTATAAAATCGTAGCACCACTTTTTCCAATATCTCAAAACAAAAAAATAGTGATATTTAAACTAGACACTATACAAAACCTGCGTTAAATTAAATTTATCCAGCTAATTAAAAAAAATAGAGAGAAAAACGATGAAAAAAGTCTTAAGCGTAATTCTTGTTTTTACAGTTCTTGCAATAACAGGCTGTGACAACATGTTTGATCTGGACGCCGTAAGCGGCATCAGTGACCCTGCTGCAGGCAGCAACAACCAGGTACCCAATGAACTGACACAGGCCGAAAAAGAAGAAATCTTCAACCAGCTCCTTACAGATGAAAAGAAAGCAGAGATTTTCATTTCTTTACTTACACCAGAAAAGAAAGCTGAAATCTTCAATGAAATTCTTCTGGAAAAGCACAATGATTCAACATTTCTTTCATTGCTTACAGATGAAGAAAAAAATGTTCTGAACCTTGAATTTGAAGAAAATCTTTCTGATGAAAAAAAGCAGGAAATCATTTCTGCATATCTGACTGATGAAAGAAAAGCCCAGATCTTCGATGAAATCCTTGGAGAAAAACGTACTTCAAACAGGTTCCTTTCTATCCTTACAGAGGAAGAAGAAAAAGCTGTTTATGACAAACTTCTTACACAGAATGAAAAGGACAGAATAATTGCAGAATACCTGACAGAAGAAAACAGGAATGCAATCTTCAATCAGATAGTTTCAGAAAATGATTATATTGCACTTCTTACAGCTGAAGAAAAAGAAGCCATGGAAGAAGCCGCTGTCATTAATGCAAAAGACCAAATCATCAGCGATTACCTGGAAGCACACACACAGGAAATCTTCAGATCAATCGTAAATGAAGAACATAAAGACAACACTTTCATCCAGCTTCTTACTGATGAAGAAAAAGCAGAGCTTAAGATTCTTTTCGAAGAAGAAGGCGTAAGCGAAGGCACAAAAGACAAGATTATTAATGAATACCTTACAGAAGAAACAAAGGCAGCCATTGCTATTGAAGTTCTTAAAATAGCACCGGTATATTACGCTGATTATCTGAACGATGAAACTGTTCAAAATCTTCTTAAAGTTACTCTTTCCGATGATACAAAAAAAGCCATCTTCTCTACTCTCCTTACTCAGGATGAAAAAGATAAAATCATTACAGAATATCTGACTGATGAAAAGAAAGCTGAAATCTACGAAGAAAAACTTACAGGAACAAAAGCCGGCATTGAACAGGCAGCAATTGAAGCCTATGTAGTTGCAGCAAACAAAGAAGCTATCTTCACAAAACTTATGACTGAGGCTGATAAAAAAGCAATCTTCAATGAAATGCTTACACAGGCAGAAAAAGACAAGATTATCAATAGTCTTTCTGCAGAAAAACTTCAGGCTCTTCTTGATGGAAAAGATGTAGTTCCTCCAGAAAATGTTACAAAGCTTACAGCAGTTAATAATGACAAGAGCGTTATCCTTTCATGGACAGGTGTAAATGACGAAGACCTGCTCTGTTATGAAATTACATATGAAACACCAGCAGCTTCACGTGCAGTTTCTTTCGCAAATGACAGTATCATAGTTCCAGCTGGAACAAACAGCACTATAATTTCTGGTCTTACAAACGGAAAAACTTATACCTTTACAGTTAGCTCAATGGACAAAACAGGAAATAAAAACGAAGGCTCAAAGGTTTCCTGTGATGTAAAAGAAATCTACAAGTCCATCTCTTTGACAGCTTCCCTTTCAACAGCTGATCTGGTAATCCAGGGATTAACAGTAACTGTAAAGGCAGAATCAAGCTCAAATGCAAACATCAGAAAAATCGCATGGAAGGAATACAACTCTTCGGTTGCCGATATTACAACCGACACACTTAATAACGGTTCTGACATTACAGAAAGCAAATCTTTCTTCGTAACAGAAAACAGAATTTACATTGTAGCCTGTGAAACCGCCGATGGCATCCGTACATCTCAGTTCGTAAACATTACAAACAGCGTAATTACAACAACAGGCAACACAACTGTATTTGACGGAAAAAACAACAAGTTCATTACTAAACGTAATGGTTACAGAAGAAACGATCCGACTCCGGTAAAGAACAATACATTCAACCTCAATTCTGCAAACATCGTCATTAAAGACCTGACACTTGAAGGAGACAATGGCTCTTCAAGCAATGTAATGAACTATAATGTTTTTGAAATGTCTTGTGGAACAACTCTTACACCTATCGAAAGCATTACAGTTGAAAACCTGAATACTACAGGAAACATTGAACACTCTACCCTTGCCGCTTACAACTTTGCAGACAATGCAGTTATGACTGTAAAAAACAGTTCTTTCACAAGAAACGATGATGATCCTTTCATCCGCCTTGCAAACATGACAAATGCAAAGAACGTTACAATCAAACTGGAAAACGTTGATCTTAAATATGAAAATGCAGATTCAGAATGGAACGGTTTCGTAATTTACCAGACAGCAACTAAAGGTAAGCGTGATGAAGTTGCTAAAGAAATCGAAGCAACAAAAACCTGGCACTTCATTTTTGAAAACTGTACTTACAACGGCGAACTCATTAAATCAAACGAAGCTGGCAACTCAGCCCTCATCTATTCTTACGATACAGACTTTGATGATGCTGCTGTACGTAACAAACAGAGATTTGATCTTCCAGGCTGTGACGTTGTAATCAACGGAAAGAAGGTCTATACACCAAGTGAAACTGAAAACATAGGACAGAAAACAGAAGATTCAATTTCAATTAAAAATATTTCTGCCACTGTTCCTAGCCTTGGACCAAATATCAATGCAGCAGTTCTGACAAATAAAGAAAACATTATCATTGACAATGTTAGTGTTACAGGTTCTGCTGAAGCTCCAGCATACAACGTTTTTGAACAGTCATGTTCTACATCTGTAGATAAAATCAAAAATGTAACAGTAACAAATCTGGATATTGACGGATCAAACATCACTCACAACTTCCTGAACTTCTACAATTTTGAAGACAATGCAACAATTACAGTAAAAGACAGCAAGTTTGACATCATGGCAGACAACGCCATACTGCGTCTTTCAAACCTGTCATATGCAAAGAATGTTACGGTTACATTTGAAAACATTGACTGGAAGTATGATGAATCAGTAGAAGGTGCTGAAGACTGGGCAACTATCGTCTTCTACCAGAGCACAAGCACAACTGTACCAACAGTAAAAGAAGAAATTGAAGCTCTGAAAACCTGGAACTTCAACTTCGAAAACTGCCGTTACAACGGCCAGCTGGTTACTGAAGCTGAAGCATCCGGATTCAAGAAACTGATGCTGCTTTATGTAATCACAACTAAAGGAAGGATTAAAGCAACTGATGTTTCAGACTGGGTTTTATAAGTTCTGAAAATCAGTAAATGACAAAAAAAGGTGGTTCGAAATGAACCACCTTTTTATATTCATAGTATTATGAATTTTTAATTGTGATAATTTCGCTCATATTATTACCTCGATACAATGATTTTAATGCTTTGCTTTATCAAATACAAATACGTCGAGACAGATACTGTAAAAAGTTGTTTATATCTTTTATTTTGAATACTTTGGTGTATCTTCCATAACTGCAAGCACTTCACCTGGATAAGATACATTCTTCTTTATACTCCCCTGTCCTAATTTCAATAACAAAGCTTCCTGTAAAACCTGAGAAAAATTAATGTTTTGAGCAATTGCTTCTTCATTAATCCATTGTGGAATACTTAAAGTTTTCTTAATTGCTTTATTATTATACTTACGACGATATTCATCCATGTTGAATTGAATGGCAACAACGTAAGAATCAGGTTCTAAAAGATTCATATCCAGAGATGAAGGAACAGGCAATGGCTTTCCTTCCTTTTGCATATCAGAAATACAAAGTCCTAATGCATCACAAGCCATTTCATAAGCCTGAGACATATCATCCCCTTCTGTTAGACATTCAGGAAAGTCAGGAAAAGAAACCCAAAAACCACCTTCTTCTGCTTTATGAAAAATTGCAGGATAAAAATATTTTTCCATTAGTTACACCTCTTTACTTTAAACCAGCTTGTTTTAAAATAGCTTGCTCAAGTCCCTTCTTTAGTTCTTTTGAATGATTTGGGACAACAGTTTGCCTTCCATTATTATCATTACGAAGTTTTACATGTGATCCATTTTGAGAGACAATAATAAATCCATTTTTCTGTAAAAGGGAAATCATTTCCATGGAAGTCATCGGCATGACTAAAATATAATACGTATTATTACGTACGTCAATCAATAAAGTATTTTCCCCGACTTCATAAAACGATTTACTTACTATATAATAAACTTATCAATCTAAGGAGATTTAATATGTATTCAGACATTAAACAGGCTGCCTATGAAGCCAATATGCTTATTCCTGCCAACAATCTGGCACTTTACACATGGGGAAACGTTTCCGCATTCGATAAAGACAAGGGAGTTTTCGCCATCAAACCTTCAGGAGTTCCATACCCTGAACTTACTCCTGACTCAATGGTAATTGTTGACGTTGACGGAAACAAAGTTGAAGGAAAGCTGAATCCTTCTTCTGACACACCGACACACGCTGTTCTGTACAAAGTTTTCGGACTGGAACAGAATGCTGAAATCGGCGGAATCATTCACACTCACTCAACCTTTGCCGTTTCCTGGGCACAGGCTGTAAAATCAGTTCCACTTTACGGAACAACTCACGCTGACCACCTTCAGAAAGACATTCCTTGTACTCCTTACCTTTCAAAGGAAGCTGTACAGAAAGCCTACGAACTGGAAACAGGTCTTCAGATCATCAAATACTTTGAAGAAAAAGGTCTGAATCCAAGCGAAGTAAACATGGTTCTCTGTGGCGGACACGGTCCATTTGCCTGGGGCAAAAACGCAGACAAAGCTGTATATAACGGAACAGTTCTGGAAGAAATCTGTAAAATGGCTACTTTCACAAGACTGAACGGTGCTTCAATGGAAGACCGCCTTCCTGACTACATCATCAACAAGCACTACGAAAGAAAACACGGTCCAAACAGCTACTACGGACAGGGAAAATAATTAACTGAACCGTAACTATCAAACTGAAGCAGTTGTACTTTCTCTTTCTTCTCTTGGAGAAAACAATTCCCTGGTTACAATGCTGACCCGGGACCGGGGAATTGTAAAAGCCTGTCTTTACGGCGGACCCAAATCCAAACTAAAAAGCCTGTGTGCCCAGTTCCATGCAGGAAAAGTATGGATTTATGAAACTCCTGAAAAAAATCAGAATAAAATAAGCGATTTTGAAGTAACAAAGTATCATGGTACATTCAGTGAGAATCTGTATAAAAGCTACGCCGCCCTTCTTGCCAGTGAACTGATAATAAAAACTGAGTGCGCGGGCGGCGGAGACAATATAGAAAACTGCTGGAATCTTCTGAACGGATTTTTTGACGGACTGGAACTGGTAAACGAAGAACAGGGAAAAGCAGGCCTTATCCGTTTTTTATGGCGGTTCGTACACCTTTCAGGACTTTTACCGGACACAGAAGAATGTGAATCCTGCGGAAACAGCATCGCAGGCGGTCAGAACGCAGCTGGCAGTGCCCCGGAAGAAAACGAAAAACCTGAAAAAGTCCGCCTTCTGGAAGAAATGTTCGGAACTCCGGCGCCCAAACCTGAAAAAAAAGCTCCCGCTAACATGGAAACCGTTTTTTATAATTCCATAAACAGTTCCTTTATGTGCAGCGAATGCGCACATGCTTCCCACATGACAAACATGCCCCTTTCCCCTATGGGCTTGAACTATCTTTCTTCTATTATAAATCTCCCGGCCAGCGCTTCCAGAAATATGCCGCTGAATCAGGAAAGTTATCTGCAGATCCGAAATATTGTCTTTGATCTGGCAGAAAAATGTGCCAACGGCCCTTTAAATACTTTCCGCTCAGGAATAGGAATATTGTAAAAAGCTTTTCAGGGGCTTGGGGCAGCGCCCCGAAGAAGGGGGTGTGGAGGCAACGCAGTGCCGACCAGGGGGAAGGCTTTCCCCCTAAAATTTAATAAATTTTTCCAAATTCTCCATTTTTGTTATATAATGAATTATTAATTCTTGGGAGGATTCTATGCGTGCTACAGATATCATTGCTAAAAAGCGCGGTATTTTTATTACAGATTCAAACGGAAACCGTACACTTACAGGCAATACTACTCTTTCTAAAGAAGAAATCGAATTCATGGTGAAAGGATGCACAGAAAAAGCCATTCCCGACTACCAGATGAGCGCCTTTTTGATGGCTGTATTCTTTAACGGCATGACAGCCGAAGAAACTGCCCACCTTACAAATGCCATGCTTTATTCAGGCGACGTAATGGACTTTTATGCCCGTAAAAATCCTGCCCTTCACGGCGTTTTTGTAGACAAACATTCAACTGGTGGCGTTGGAGACAAAATCAGTCTTCCTCTGGCACCAATCGTTGCAGCCTGCGGGCTCCAGGATCCTATGATGAGCGGACGTGCACTTGGACACACAGGTGGAACACTGGACAAGCTTGAATCCATCAAAGGCTACCGCACAAATCTTACGGAAGAAGAATTCGCCTCATTTATTGCAGAAAACAACTACGCCATGACCGGACAGACTGAAAAAATCGCTCCGGCAGACAAGATTCTTTACGCCCTCCGGGACGTTACCGGGACTGTTGAATCAATTCCACTTATTACCGCCAGCATTCTTTCGAAAAAAGTAGCTGAAGGAAGTGACGGTCTTGTTTTTGACGTAAAATTCGGTAGCGGCGCTTTCATGAAATCAACAGAAGACGCTGAACTTCTTGCAAGAAGTCTTGTAAACACTGTAAAAGCCATGGGGAAAAAGGCTTCCGCATTCCTTACAAACATGAACACACCTTTGGGACGTAAAATCGGAAACTTCCTTGAAATTGAAGAGACAATTGACTGTCTTAAAGGAAAAGGTCCTTCGGACGTTATGGAACTGACTTATGAACTTGGTGCCGAAATGCTGGTTCTTGGGGAAATTGCAAAAAGCCGTGAAGAAGGTCTTGAAATGTGCCGTAAGGCCGTGGAAAGCGGAGAAGCTTACAAAGTATTCCTCAAAAACGTTGAAATGCAGGGCGGCGACGTTAATCAGCTGGAAAAAGACTACAACACAAGACGAAGCCCTTATAAAACTGAAATCTTTGCAGAAAAAGACGGATACATCAGCATTGATGCCTACGGACTTGGAATTACAGGGGTTGGGCTTGGTGTTGGCCGAAGTAAAACAACAGATGCCGTATGTCCTGACGCCGGTATGATTCTTCATAAAATTCAGGGCGACAAGGTTTCAAAAGGTGACCTGATTATGGAAGTATTCGGTAAAAATGAAGAATGTCTTGCCCCTGCTGCCGATTTGATTAAAAAAGCGCTGAAATACGACACAAACCCAGTGGAATGTGGTAAACTGATATATAAGAAAATATAAAAATAAAATATATATCATCCATGGAAATGGGTCCCCACAACGCGAATTCGTGCCAGCAATGGCATGTATCCTCACTTCGTTGCGGGATGCCATTGTGTCGCGATTCGCTGCGCCCCATTTCCATTTTAGGTATTTTTTATTTTCTTCTTAATAAATTTGGGAACTATAGAAATGACATATACAAAAACTCCTGTGACTCTGGCGGAGGTGACCCCTCTTTGCCAAAAATTCGGCATGGATCAGCTACTTGCGTCCATTTTTGTGCGCCGTGGCGTAACAAAAGCCGAAGATCTTCTCTATTTTATGGAAGATGACATCCGATTTGAACACAATCCCTTCCTTTTTTCCCAAATGGAAGACGCAGTTGACCGCATCCTTGCAGCATGCGAAGAAGGCGAAAAAGTTCTGATTTTTGGTGACCGTGACGTAGACGGTATTACAAGTACAGCAATTCTTTACTCTCAGCTTAAAAGTATGGGCCTTGATGTTTCCTGGCGTCTGCCTCTGGCAGAAGAAGCCTACGGACTTTCAATGGAAGCAGTAGATGCTTTTGCAAAGGAAAACGGAACTTTAATCATCACCGTGGACTGCGGTATTTCAAATGCTCCGGAAATTCAGCATGCGGCAGAACTTGGAATAGATGTAATCGTTACAGACCATCATAATCCACCAGAAATTACCCCTGATGCCGTAGCAGTAATTGACCCAAAATGTCCTGATTCAGGCTACCCTTTTGACGGTATTTCAGGCGCCGCTGTAAGCTATAAACTGGTAAGTGCACTGCGCTTTTCTTCAAGTGATTTTTACAAAAGTGAAATCTGTCTTCTGAATATAGAAGAAAGTGCACAAGAAAACTGCTGCTACATTACCTGTACAAAAATCAGAAATCTGACCAGATATCGCGAAATCCGTGAAAAGATTATACCTGGTATTACCGCAATTTCTGAAACAAGACTTCCTGCCTTCCTTTCAGGCAATTATATTTATGTCTGGGACAACCAGCGCATCACTGCCCTTTTCCACCAGCTTTTCGGAAAAGGCATTGAAATTGGCTTTGCCGATTTACGGGAACAGGTAAAACAGTTCTGGCCTGTTTTTGCAGATAAAAAAGCAGAAGATCTTTCTTCGCTTTCTAAAAGTGCAAAATATTCTTCAGAAGATGCAACTCCTTCTGTAATGGATAACATTTTCAATCTTTTTGTAACATACGTTAATGCACTTTCACAAAGAAAAAACAAAAACCTTGAAGAACTTCGGGAGCGTAATCTTCAGCTGGTAGGCATTGCAGCCCTTGCTGATATTATGCCTATGAAAAATGAAAACCGTCTTTTCGTAAACTCCGCATTAAAATCCATGCGTACAAAAGGACCCGTTCCAGGGCTTGCAGAACTTTTTGCAAAACTTTCACTGGACTTCCATAACGTAACCTCAAAAGATCTTGGATGGACTGTAATCCCCGCCCTTAATGCTTCAGGTCGTATGGGACAGTCAAACCTTTCCCTGGAAGTTCTTATTTCCGAAGATCCTAAAGAACGTGATATTCTTTCTTCAAAAATCATTGATCTTAATGAAATGAGAAAGAACCTGGTAAATGAAGCCGCTCTTAAAACAGCCGGTCAGGCACAGGACAGCCTCTCAAATCACAACGGAAAACTCTGCATCGTGTTCAATGAAGAAATTCATAAAGGCGTTACCGGTATTCTTGCAAACAAAATCATGAATACTTATGAAGTTCCGTCTCTTGCAATTACCGATAATGACGGAATTTATGCCGGAAGTATGAGAAGTTGCCGTGGAGTTATTGCAACAGACTTTCTTAAAGAATTCGGAGATTTTTTCATTGCTTACGGAGGACATAACGCAGCCGCCGGATTCAGTTTCACAAAAGATAAAATGCCTGAATTCATGGCAAAAGCAAAAGAAATTTCTTCCCGCTTTAACCTTGAAGAACCTGGAGCTGGAAACATTGTAGATGCCGAAGTACCTGCAGAATATATTACTCCGGATCTTTTAAAAATAATCGATATGTTTGAACCTTACGGAAACGAAAACGAAGAACTTCTTTTTGTTTCGAAGAACCTTCCTGTCTGCGACGGAATGATTGTAGGAAAAAAAGAACCTTATCACCTGAAACTGACCTTTGACTGCGGAAAATACAAATTTCCTGCCATGTTCTGGAGTGCCGGTGACAAATGGAACAGAGACGTGAAACTTGGAAGCCGCTGTGATGTTCTTTTTTCTGTAAACAAAAACATATATAATGGAAACATTACTCCACAGATGATAATCAGTGAACTTGAAGTAAAATAACTGGAGGCCGATATTATGAAACAGATTAAAAAACTTGCACTTATTCTTATTGCCTTGATTTGTACCAGCGGTCTTTATGCTGCATCTGCCGTTTACAACGGAGAAGAATACAGTCTTAAAGTGAATTACAATGACAAAATCATTCCTGGTGATGCTGTTTTTGTTCGCATGACTTTCCAGTACGGCAAAAACCTGAAAAAAGCCCGTCCGGAATCTGAAAAATCTGCAATCCTTCAGTTATACAAAAATAAAAAACTGGTAGACAAATCGGTTTTTTACAGTCTGACAAAACCTTCAAAAAAATCCCTTCCTGTTGATTTCCTTACAGGGCTTCCTCTTTCTTCATGGCTTGATGAAGGAGATTACAGTCTTAAAGTTACGTTCTATCTTGATGACAGTGCAAAAGAATTCGAACTACCGATTTATTTTGAAAGCCGTGAATTCGATTCTGAAACAGTTGAACTGGATGCGGCTAACACAGCAATTAAAACAAACAACTCACCTGAACGTACCGCCCAGATAGACAAACTGAATACAATTCTTGAAACTTCCATTGCTTCAGACATTTTCAACCTGAAACCTTTTACATCGCCTACTGAATCAACCCGCTACACAGCTCATTTCGGTGACCGCCGTGTGTATGCATATTCAAATGGAAAATCATCTACAAGCCTTCATTACGGAAATGATTATGGAATTCCTACAGGAAGCGAAGTACGCGCCTGCGGCGACGGCAAAGTTGTAATGGCCGAATTCAGAATTTCTACAGGATGGAGTGTTGTCATTGAACATCTTCCTGGGCTTTACAGTCTTTACTATCACATGGATTCCCTTAATGCAAAAGAAGGCGATATGGTCAAACAGGGAGAACTGATCGGTAAATCAGGCAGTACAGGACTTGCCACAGGGCCTCACCTTCACTGGGAAATCCGCCTGAACATGTGTGCTGTTCGTCCGGAATTCTTTATGTCAAACTTCACATTCAGCGAGTAACAGATGACAAAAGAAGACAAACAGACCATTTATAATCTCCTCAAAACCGCTTCACGAAACGTTTATGGCTATACAACACCGGCTTTTGAAAGTGATGAATATGTTGAAAACGTTCCTGCGCAGGTTCAGCCAAGCGTCAGCACTCAGTCTTCTGCTCCTGCCGCTACACAATTTTCTGCACCTGCAGCTCCAGAGACTTCCAGCGCTCCAGAAACTTCCGGAATGTCACTTGGTGATGTAATACTTAAAATTGCCCGCTGCACAAGATGTTCACTTGCAAGATCTAGAACAAATGTTGTTCCAGGACAAGGATCAAAATCGGCAGAGGTTTTAGTAATCGGAGACGGCCCTGTTATGGAAGATGATGCATCTGGAGTTCCTTTTTCAGGTGCCGCAGGCCAGCTTATGGACAAAATGCTTAATGCCGTAAAGCTTGACCGCAGACAGAACTGTTTCCTTACAAACATTGTAAAATGTACTCCGCCTCAGAACAGAGATCCATATCCTGAAGAAACAGACGCATGTTTCGGCTTCATAGAAGCACAGATTAAAATCATAAAACCAAAACTGATTCTCTGCGCAGGCCGTGTTGCCGCTGTAACTCTTCTAAAAAGCAATCCGAATGTAAATCTTTCTCTTCCTGTGGACCAGATTCGTGGTCAGTGGTTTGATTACAACGGTATTCCTGTAATGGTTGTTTACAGCCCTGCAGAGGTACTTAAAAATCCTGCCCTAAAAAAACCTATCTGGGATGACCTTCGCGCATTTGCTACAAAACTGAAAGAACTTTCACCAACCTACGCTGCCCTTTTCAATTCATAAAACAGGACTAAAAGATGCAGTATCTGGACGTGATTCTGAACCTTCCGGTTGACCAGCCTTTTACATATTCCTTTGTTCCTCTTAAAGACCCGAAAAAAGCGGAAAAAGAAAATAAACCTGAAATCGGAAAACGGGCAGAAATCATGTTCGGGAACAGAAAAACTACAGGATTTATTACTGCCGTATATGATGATTTTCCTGCCACATGTGCAGTTTCGCCGGATAAGGTCCGGCCTGTGAAAAAAATTCTGGACACGGAACCGCTGTTCGGGCCGGAACTTATTGAAACCGCCAGGTGGATTGCACGTTATTACCTTTGCACATTCGGAGAAGCAGTTTTTGCAATGATTCCTTCCGGCCGCAGAGAAACTTCTGCCGGAGGCTTTGCCTTTGAAGCAGAACTTGCTGATGAAATCAAAAAAAATGAGCTTTCCACAGAACAGCAGACAGCCGTAGATGAAATACTTTCTTCCGAAAGCAATAATCAGTTTCATTATCTTTACGGGCCTACAGGATCGGGGAAAACCGAAGTTTTTCTTTCAGTTGCAGAAAAAGTACTGGAACAGGGAAAAGGCGTCATTTACCTTGTTCCGGAAATCGGCCTTACAAGTCAGGTAAGTCAGGACATTGTAAATCGTTTCGGCGACACGGCAGCTATTTTACATTCAGGACTTACTCCAAGCCGGCGTCTGAACGAATGGCACAGAATCCAGAACAAACAGGCACGGGTTGTTGTTGGAGCCAGAAGCGCAGTCTTTGCGCCCGTTCCGGATCTTGGATTAATCATAATTGACGAAGAGCATGACGGTTCCTACAAATCAGGAACTACTCCACGTTACCACGCCCGACAGGTTGCAATGCACAGAGCCGTAACAGAACACTTTCCTCTTGTAATGGGAAGTGCAACTCCAAGCGTTGAAGCATGGCATGGTATGAGTAAAGGAACAATCAAAGCCCATACACTTTCTGTCCGCCTGGCAGGCGGCGCCATGCCGCATATAAATACAATCAACCTGAATCTATTTAAAAACGCAGACGGCGGCTGTATTTCCCGTCCCCTTGAAGATGAAATCAACAAGACTCTGGAACAGAAAAAGCAGGCAATTCTGTTTTTGAACCGCCGTGGTTTTACCCATTACTTTACCTGCCGAACCTGCAGCAACGAAATCACCTGCAAAAACTGTTCAGTTCCTATGACTTATCACAAAGGGGATAACCGCCTTAAATGTCACTACTGCGGATGGTCAATCCAGCCTCCTCAGAGCTGCCCAAAATGCGGAAGCCTTGATATTGGAACTTCAGGCTTTGGTACAGAATTCATAGAAGCCGAAACCAAGGCTAAATTTCCTCAAGCCAGAATCCTCAGACTAGACACAGATGTAATCACAAAGAAAGAAGAACTTGTAGAAAAACTTGAACAATTCAGAAACGGCGAATATGACATTCTTCTCGGCACCCAGATGGTTGCAAAAGGATTAAACTTCCCGCGTCTTCAGCTGGTAGGCGTTATTCTTGCAGACACAGGTCTTCACATGCCGGACTTCAGAGCCGGAGAACGAACCTTCAGCCTTATTACCCAGGTTGCAGGACGTGCCGGCCGCTATTTCCCTGACGGAAAAGTTTATGTCCAGACTTACAACCCGTACCAGGAACCTATTGCTTTTGCAGTATCGGGCCGGACCCGTGACTTTTACAACAACGAACTTCAGACCCGCGAAATCCTGGACTTTCCTCCTTTCTGCCGCATGGTCCGCCTTGTTTTCCGAAGCGCAGACCAGAACCTGGCATACCAGGCCTGTGCCCAGGCGGCAGAAATATTGAATCAGAATCTTCAGAAAGGCATCCTCATTCTTGGACCTGCAGAATGTCCGGTGAACAAAATCAGCCAGAATTACCGCTTCCAGATTTTAATGAAGGCGTCTTCCATTATTCCTCTTCAGGCTATGGCAAAAAATCTTCAGACCAACTACAGGCTTAATCCAAACGTTTATGTGGAATATGATGTAGATCCTGTCAATCTGTTGTAAGCGAAGCTTTTTATCATTATTATTTAAGTATGTATACATTTGCCATTTTGCTACTGCCTGTTGTACTGGCATTTTACTTTGTCCAGTCAGAAAAAAAAGTTAATATCATTCTTCTTATCACGGGATCCGTTACAGGATTCCTTGTTTTCGCCCTTAAAGAATTTCTGACACTTTCGCACAGAGTAGTTCCCCTTTCATTCGGCTCAAACTTTGCTTATCTTTTTTTCAGAGAAACATTTCTCCCTATTGTAATTCTTTACGGAATTTTCTTCCTGATTTCAAAGGATGATCATGATTTCAAATTCGACGCCTTCTTTCCTCTGGTAGCCTCATACTATTGTGTATTTCTTCCATATGATGTTGCTACATCACCTGAAGCCAAAACTGCTTTCGAACTTTTGGCAAAGCCATTACTTATATTAAGCCTGCTTGGTTCACTCAGCCATGGACTTATGCTTATTAAAGAAAGCCTTAAAGGAAAAAAAATCCTTATGGCTCCTGCAATCGCACTGATTATCATTTCATTTGCGTTACCGGCAATTGCAGAAGCACTGTTCCTTACAGCAGCCCCTGTTTCCAGTTACACTCTGATTACAATTTTTTCTCTTCTACTGACTGGTGGAAGCAGTTTTTTAACAAAAATTAAAATTTAAATCTCCAAAAACTTTAAAGCAAAACTTTATTGACATAAAATCTGTATCACTGTATTATGCAAATAATACAATATATTAAATCATTGTTATTTGATTAAGGAGATTTTATGTCAGTTGTTAAACTCCAGAACATTGAAAAAACTTATCCTCTTGGAAAACAGGAAGTTCACGCAGTAAAAGGCATTTCCCTGGAAATTGAAAAAGGCGAATTTGCCAGTATTTCAGGTCCGTCAGGATCAGGAAAATCAACACTTCTTAATATGATCGGTTTGATTGATACACCAACTGCCGGTGAAATCATTATTGACGGAAAAAACATTTACGAAGGCATTGACCTTGGTGCAAAAAACTTCGGTTCAGGCCGCAAAGGAAAAGCTGTAGATAAAAGAATTACAGCTCTCCGCCGCTCTCACCTTGGATTCATTTTCCAGACATTCAACCTTATTCCGGTTCTCAACGTTTACGAAAACATCGAATTCCCTCTTCTTTTGACTTCAAAAGAAAAAGACTGCATGTGTGCAGTAGACTCTTTCACAAAAGCACAGAAAGAAGAATGGATCAACTTCCTTATGGAAAAGGTAGGACTTGCAGACTGGCGCGACCATAAACCTGGGGAACTTTCCGGCGGACAGCGTCAGCGTGTTGCCATTGCACGTGCCCTGGTTACAAAGGCACCGGTTATTCTTGCCGATGAACCAACTGCAAACCTGGACAGTGTAAACTCAAAACAGATTCTTTCCCTTATGAAGGAACTGAACAAAGACCCTGAACTTCAGACCACATTCATCTTCTCAACTCACGATAAGCGCATCGTAAACATGTGTGACCACGTAATCCATATTTTTGACGGACTTGTAAAAGAAGACGAACACAAAGAAGGTTCAGATATTTACGAAAACAACTAACCAAAACTTAAATTGATACGGAAAAAACTATGGGCGTAATATTCAGAATGGCTCTCCGCAATTTAAGAGAGCACAAACGTAAAACAACAATCATCGGACTTTTCATTGCCTTCGGTGTATGTATCATCGAACTTGGAAACGGCTTCATTGAAGCTACAACCCGCGGTATGGAACGGGACTTCCGTGCAAACTATACTGGCGATGTAATGATTTCAGCTCCGATTCCAGACGGATGTCAGATGGACCTTTTCGGAATTTCATCTCTTCAGTCAATTACAGAAATGCCTTCGATCCCTGCCATGATGGACAGAGAAAAAGTTGAACAGATTCTTTCTGAAACAAAGGGCATCAAAAAACAAACAAAAGTGATTTCTTCAAAAGCACTTCTCATGAACAACGATTATGCAGACTTCCAGATGGAAGATCAGAACATGATCAATGCTCCAGTCTTCTTCCTTTTTGCCGGTGAAAACGAAACTTATTTTGACACTTTCCCAGGCCAGAAAATTACAGAAGGCCGCAGACCAAATCCTGGCACTAATGAAATCCTGGTTGATGAAAGATTAAAAGAAAAATACAAAGACTTCTTCAAGGAAGAACTTAAGCTGAACCAGACATATCTTGTTGCAGGTGCAAGTGCAGGAAACATCCTCCGCGAAGGCGTAATTTCAGGTTTCTTCCGCCAGGAAAACGAAGACACCTGTATGTTCACCATTGTTTATGCAGATCCTTCCTTTACAAGAAGTTTTGCAGAACTTACTTATGCCAACAGCTTTGCAGAAGACCTGCCTGATGAAATCGACACTTCCCTTTCTGCTTTCTCGGAAGATGATCTTTTTGGAGCTGATTTCTTCGGCTTTGAAGACGAAATTGACCTTACTTCTACCGGCACAGACTTTGATGCAATTCTTGGAGACACCACTCTCCGCGACAAGCTGAATGAAACTGATGACGGAGCCTGGCACTTCATTCTGATGAAACTGGACAATCCTTCTAAAACCGATGACTTTGTAGCCATGCTCAATGACCGCTTCCAGGCAGAAGGTCTTCAGGCCCGTGCCTGCAACTGGAAAGAAGCTTCAGGAACATTTACAAGTTCTGTAGAAGGAATCAACATTCTTTTCGTAGCTCTTGTAGTAATTCTTGCTGTAGTTGTATTCATCATCATCATGAATACAATGCTCATTTCCATTCTTGAACGTACAGGCGAAATCGGAACAATGCGTGCCCTGGGTTCTGACAAAAACTTTGTAAGAAAACTGTTCTTAACTGAATCACTTTCTATCACTTTGTTCAGTGCGGCAGCAGGTTCAGTTCTTGCCCTTGTTCTTATGGCAATTTTCAATGCAGCAGGAATCAAGGTAACAAACGACATTGCAAAAATGATTCTTGGTGGCGGAGCCGTAAACCTGATTCCAACATTCATCAGCTTCTTCCGCACAATTCTTATCGTAACAATCGGAAGTGTCATGGCATGTTTCTATCCTGTATCCATGGCTCTTAAAATTACACCGCTCAAGGCTTTAAGCCAGGGCGACAAATAAGGAGGGATTTATGCAGAAATCAACTATCAGAATGGCCCTCAGAAACCTGTCCCGCCAGAAACGCCGCAGCTTCATGCTGGCACTGGCAATCGGATTCGGATTCCTTGTTGTAACGGCAATCGACGGTCTTGCAGGAGGCGCTGTTAAGTGTCTTGAAGACCTGATTTCTCAGATGAACGGTGGAAACGTTTTTATTGAAGGCGTTGAACACCTTAAAGACGAAGACGGAAACATCAGTAAAAAATTCGCATCCATCATCCGAAACCGTTCTTATACAGAAAAACTGGTTCTGGACAACGTAAAAGATTACGAATACTACTCTCTGCGTTCTCAGTGTGCAGGAACTCTTCTTTTCAACTCAAATAAGGTTACCACTGCTGTTTTTGGCTGCGTCTTTCCAAAAGAAAATCACCTTCTGGATTCCCTTACAATTCTTGAAGGAAGCCTGGACAATCTTTCAAAACCTAATGCCCTTATTCTTTCAAAGAAGACTGCTGATGCACTGAAAGTTGCTGTTGGTGACACAGTTCTTATTTCCACAATCACTTTAACAAACCAGAAAAACGTTGGTGAACTTTCTGTTGCCGCAATCATTAAAGATGCAACTCTTGTCAGTTCTGCCATGTGTTACGCTTCAATCGATTACATCAACGAAATTATGGAACTGCCTGAAGATTCCTACACAATGTTCTCTATCTCACTTAAAGACAAGACAAAGCAGAATGCTGTAGCACAGATTCTTGAAAACAAACTTCGTGAAGACGGAAACAATGTTACAAGCCGCATGGAAGCTTACAAAGCAGCTCCTAATAATCCGGCCGGAAACTTCAGAAAACAGCTGAACAATACTCTTGTAGACGGAACACTTTACAGTGCCTACTCCCTTACAGATGCTATTCCTCAGCTTCAGACTGTAGTAGGCATCGTTCATATGGTAACAACAATCATTCTTCTGGTAATTCTTCTGATTGTCATGGTCGGAATTTCCAACACATACAGAATGATTCTTTACGAACGCATTAAGGAAATCGGAACAATGCGCGCCGTTGGAATGACGGGAAAACAGAGCGGAAACCTGTTCACAACAGAAGCCGTTATTCTTTCCCTAATTGGCGCCGTTGCAGGCTGTATTCTCGCAATAATCATTATGGTTGTTGCATCTATGTTTACAATCGAAAACGAAGCACTGTCTTTTTTCCTTCATAACGGTAAACTTACATGGACACTGTCTTTGGGCTCTGTAATTGCAAAATACATACTGATGATCATTCTGACAATTCTTGCTGTTCGCGGAACAAGCAAAAAAGTGTCTAAAATGTGGCCTGCACAGGCACTTCGCTAGTCTGAATCACTCTTCAGGCCTGAGACAAAATATTTAAGGAGTAAAATTTTGAAAAAACTTTTATCTATTCTTTTCGCATTCACCATAGCTGTTTCTCTTTTTGCAGAAGTTTCAGCTGCCGATTCTGACAAAGCTTTCTCTATTATGGAAGCTGCCGACAATCAGATGGCTTACAAAGGAGATTATTCCTGCACAGTTTCCCTTGTTGTAGAAAAACCTGGAAAACCAAAAGAAAACCTGCAGTTCAAAATGTTTGAACGCATCGGGAAAGATACTTTCACAATGGTCCAGCTTTTTCCTGAAGCAGACAAAGGAAACGGATATCTCCGCGACGGCGACAACATCTGGGCATATGATCCTATAGGACGAAAATTCTCTCACTCTTCACTTAAAGACGCCCTTGCTGACAGCGACCTGAAAATTGACGATATGTCAAAAGACGACAACAAATGGCGCAAAAACTACAAAGTCGCAGAGTTCAAAGAAGAAACTCTCGGAAAATATGAGGTTTACGCCATTACACTTGAAGCCGTGACAAACAAACCTTCATATGAAAAATCAACATACTACATCAGAAAAGACGTTCCTCTTGTTCTGAAGATCTCTGATTTCAGTGCCTCTGGCCGCCTTATGAGAACAGTTCTTATTCCAAAATACACAAAGACTGAAAAAGGTTATGTAGGTTACCACACAATCATGCGTGACGAACTGAATCCTGGGGAACAAACACAGCAGATTATTTCTGAACTGAGTTTTGACAGTCTTCCAGACCGTATTTTCACAAAAGCTTACCTTGAAGGATTAAACTAATATGAAAAAAAGCCTTATTTCTCTCACACTGCTGTCAGTTTTATGTGCAAGCTCACTTTTTGCACAGTCTGATGATGAGCTTTTTGGAAGCGATGATGATTTTTTCTTCGGTGATGATGACGGCATTATCGAATTAGAGGAAGTTGCAGCTTCAGAATCTGACCTTTCCCGCGGAGTTCTTTTTGAAACAGGCTCTGTAAAAATCGGTGGAACTTTTGATTTATCGCTGACAACTCTTACAACATTCAACAAAGACAAAGATTTCAAGGATGAACTTAAAGACACTCTTCTGTTGCCAACTGCAGGAGCACTTCTTACTGTAGACGCACGCCCAACAGACAATCTCCGCATGTACATGAAAACAGGCATTGCATATCCTTTTGTAACAGCGGGAAATTCAGCAATCACAGGAACTTCATTAACCTTTCCAGGCATGCTTTTAGGAAATCCTGGCGGAAATATTACCCTTCCGGTTCTGCTTTCAAATGACCTGTCATTAAGAAACATGTTCTATGTAAAGGAACTTTTCTCTGATTTCAATCTTGGTCAGAATGTTGCCATGCGTTTTGGAAAACAGACTGTTACTTGGGGTGTCGGCTATTTCTATTCACCAGCCGATGTAATCAACCTTACACAGATTGATCCTGAAAACCCTACAGCTCAGGTTGAAGGACCATTATGCCTTAGAAGCCAGGTTGTATTCCCTGGAACACAGAGCACTTTATACGGCTACATTATTCCGGACACAAATATGGCTTTATCCGAAAACGGACTTGGAATTATGGCACGTGACACTGCCCTTGCTGCAAAGGGCGAATACGTAATAGGCGGATGGGAAATCGGTGGAGGAGCCTGGTACAAATACCAAAACCCTTCCCGACTTACAGCAACCGCTTCAGGTACCATTTTCAATAAAATCAGTGTATTCGGAGAAGCTGTTTTTGCCTTTGATCAGGATACAAAATTTGGTCAGGGAACAGCAGGTTTTATGTACAACTGGAAAACACCTGAAATCACTTTTATGGGCCAGTATTACTGCAATGGAGATGAATCTGCAAAAGATGCATTTACCGGGGCTTACGGACAGAACGCAGCAATTGCCATAAATTTTGGAAAAATCCTTAATAAAAAATTAACTGCCAACATCTTCGGTATTGCAAACTTTACAAACGAAACAACAGTTGCTTCAGCCATGCTGAACTATAATCCTGTAAACCAGCTTAAACTCAGCGTTGGTCCATATTTAATGTGGAAAGATTACAACGAACAGCCTGTTATTTCAGCAAAAACCACATTTACTCTTGGTGGCGGTAAATTCTAGCCCTGTCTTTTCTGGATTCTGTCAGGTATTGTAAAATTTCATAAAAAATAATGCTTGACAGAATCTAACATTCACTGTATAAACTTTGTTCCGAAAATTCCAATTTTTCATTGACCTTTGATTTTCAATATCTTATAATATATTTTACTGCCGTATGAATATTCAGACTGAAAAAGGATTAAAAGAAGCGCTTTCTTATCTGGAATCAGGAAATCCTGAAAAATGCCATTTGATTATTGCGCCTTTATTCGAAGCAGACCTGGATAGTTTTGAACTTGTTTATACAACTCAAGCCTGTACATTCTGGACAGGAACTATCAGAAATCTAAGTAATATGGCAGACCCTTATGAACGGGGCGAAACTCTTTTGAATGAATGGAAACTTTTCGTTCCCCATATGAAAAAATTCAAGGAGTATGTTCCGGCATTTTATGCTGTTCAAAAGGGAATATTTCAGCTGGCTCTGGACAATTACATCAAACTTTTTGACCAGCCTGCTTCAAAACTTAAAGCAGAAATATACCGCAAAGCCGGTATGTGCTATAAAAAACTGGGCTCTTTTGAAAACGCCAGCCGTTGCCTTACAGATGCAAATGCTCTGAATCCCGGCCAGGCCTCAATTCTTGCAGAGCTGGCAGACTGTTTTTCACTTTGTGGAAACGATAAAAACGCAAAAGTAATGTTCAGGGAAGCCTTTTTCCTCTCCCCTGAGCAGATTGATACAGATTTTCTGGATTCAGGACTGATTCGCAGTCTAATTTCAAAACTGGAAGAAAAGAATTATCACGGCAGAACACTCAATGAATGGATTCCCGTTTATGGTGTACTCTGGGGTATTTTCAATATAAAGAGAGTGATGACATCACAGGAAATAGCAAAGCTGAAACAGGATATTTTCGCCATGGAAATGGAACGAAAAAAGCCTACCTGCGATGACGACATTCTTATACCACGCTTATTAAAGAGTTATTTTTGGCTCATTGATCAGTACGTTCTGTCAAACAATACAGGCGCACAGGTGAATGAGATTTTACTAAAGATCAAAATACTGGATTCAAATATTTACGACTTGTACATTTAATTTTCCAGAATAAGGAGCACTGCAATGGCAGAAAATTTAATCGAATCAGTTCAGGAAAAACTGAAAGAAGAAACCTGGACACGCGCAACAATCGCAAACTTCACATCAACTAGTATGAATGAACTGGCTGGTTTTGTTGATGAAGCAAAATCTGAAGGTGTAACAGATGAAGTAATTGCAGCATGTTATGAACATCTTGCTCACACAAAAGACAGTGTAAGCGCCCTCTACCTTGCAGGTATGCTTTCCCTTTACAAAGGAAATCTTGATGACACATGTCTCGAAACTCTCACAGACATTCTTCTTAAGAATCACAAAGAACAGATTGTAATTTCTCTCTGTGACTCAATTCTTGAAACAGAACAGAACAACAAGTTTGCACTCCGCACTCTTGCTGAAATCAAAAAATCTGAAAACAACGAAGAATACTGGGACCTTTATAACAAAATCGTAAAAATCGACTTTGAAGAATGTGAACTGGTTAAGCTCCTGGCAGAACACTACGAAGAACTCGGTGACAACGATATGGCCATCGAATTCTACAAAAAGGCCCTCCTCCGCTATGTAAACGCGAAAAACCTTACAGCAATCAAAGAAATTTGGGTAAAACTGGTTGCAACAATTCCTGCAGAAATCGACTTCTTCCAGCTTGTTCGCCGCAAGATTGCTAAAACAATGGGTGAAATCAAAACAACAACACTCATGCAGGAACTTTACGGATGGTACAAAGACAACCAGAAATGGGACATTGCAATTGATATCCTTAAACAGAACCTTTCTGTAGATTCTCATGACACATGGGCACGCAAAGAAATCGTAGACTGCTACAGAGGAAAATATGCAGGTCACAGCCATCTGGAAGACTACATCCGTCAGTCAAACCTTACAGCTTCTTACCGTGACGTATTCGAAGCTATCAGCGATTTCGAAAAACACATCGCTTTCGACACAGGTTCTTTCGTATTCCACAAGAACTGGGGTGTTGGAAAGATCATGAGTCTTGAAAACGACGTTCTGAAAATCAATTTCGGTAAAAAGAACGGTGAACGCGAAATGAGCCTTAAAATGGCTGTTTCAGCTCTTAAACCACTTTCAAAGAAACACATCTGGGTTCTTAAAGCTACAAAGAAACCTGAAGTACTTAAAGAAAAAATCAAGAAAGATCACGCATGGACACTCAAAACAATCATCCAGAGTTTTGACAACTCATGTGATTTCAAACGCATCAAGGCTGAACTTGTTCCATCTATCCTTACAGCAAGTGAATGGACTTCATGGAACTCAAAAGCAAAGAAAATCCTTGAAACAGACTCTCTCTTTGGTGTAGATGCAAACGACATCAACTCTTACGTTGTACGTGACCATGAACTTACTCCAGAAGAAAAACTTTCTAACGAATTCAAGGCACAGAAACAGTTCTTTGCCCGCGTTGACATTCTTATGCGCTTCTTCAATTCAGAACTTACAGATAAATCTTCTGATCTGTTCGCTGAAATGTACACATACTTCACAAGCTCTCTGAAGAACATTTCTCACGTTGATGAAAAAATCGTAACTTCATACCTGGTAGTAAGAACACTTTCAAAAGCCGACAAAATGTTTGATTTCCAGTGTTCTGAAACTTTTGAACAGATTTACAAGAGAATCGAAGATCCTCGCGACATGTACGATCTTCTTAAAGACACAAAAGATACAAACCTTAAAGCAGAATTCATCGAATGCGTTAAGATGCTTCCTAACTGGGTTGATGAATACATCCGCCTCTTCCCTAGAGTTCTGTCAAAAGACATGCTGGCAACTCTTCTTAAAGAAGGACACAAAGATGAAGTACAGAAACTTGTTCGTACTGCTTTTGAAAGCTTCCGCGATTTCCGCGAAACAGTACTTTTCTTCTTCAAAGAATGTCAGAAAGAAGTTTGGTACACAGAAGCTGGTGTTTCATACGAAAAACAGCTCATTACTCTTATCAACATCATTGAACTTGCTTTCCGCGAAATCAACAGCCATGTAAACACAACAGAAAACAAGAAAATCCAGAAAAACGCACAGATTCTGCTTTTCGAAAACGAATCTCTTTACAACTACATGTTCTCTAACGATGAAAACACAGTTAAGAAAATGTACACTCTGGTAAATGATATTGCTGATCTTGATCCAACTATCAAGGCTCAGATGCGTAAACGTATCCTGGAAAAATATCCTGACTTCAAGTTCCAGATTTCAGAAGAAAAAACTACAACAACTGCCTCTAAGGGTATGATTGTTACAAAAGCTAAACTGGATGAAAAGAAAGCTCTGCTTAAAGACATCCAGGAAGTTCAGATGCCTGAAAATGCAAAAGACATTGCTGTTGCAAAAGAAAAAGGTGACTTGAAAGAAAACGCTGAATACCATGCTGCAAGAGAAAAGCAGAATCTTCTTGGAAAAGAAGTTTCTCGCCTTCAGAGCGAACTTAACCGCGCAGTTGTATTTGACCCAACAACACTTACAACAGCTATGGTTTCATTCGCAACAGTTGTAACTCTTACAGACAATGTTTCTGGAAAAGATGAAACATTCACAATCCTTGGACCATGGGAATCAGATCCAGATTCAGGAATCATTTCTTACATGTCTCCATTCGGAAGCAAACTTATGGACAAGAAAGTTGGTGAAAAACTTTCTTTCACAATCAACGAACACAAATACGATTACACAGTAAAAGCTATTACAGCTGCAAAAATGTAATTGAATGAATAAAGGCTGTCGGGTTATTCTGCCCGGCAGCTTTTTTCTTTTTAAATCACTTTACAGGAGATTAATATGACAAAAGAAGAAATAGCAGGAATGATTGACCACACTATTCTGGCTCCAAACATCCGAACAGAACAGGTTGAAAAACTTTGCAAAGAAGCTGATGAAAATCATTTTGCTTCAGTATGCGTAAATCCATCCTTTGTAAAAGCTTCCGCGGATTTTTTGAAAAACTCAACCGTAAAAGTTTGCACAGTCATCGGCTTCCCTCTTGGGGCTGTAACAACAGAAGACAAAGCTGCAGAAACAACAGTAGCAGTTGCAAACGGCGCTGACGAAGTGGATATGGTAATTGAAATCAGTAAAGCTCTTGAAGGTGACTTTGCTTATGTTGAAAACGATATTAAAGGTGTTGTAGATGCTGCACGAGAAGCCGGTACAAAAGCTTCAAGAAATATTACAGTAAAGGTTATCCTCGAAACCTGCTATCTTGATAACGAAACAATCCGCCAGTGCTGTGTGGCAGCAAAAAATGCAGGTGCTGATTTTGTAAAAACTTCAACAGGTTTCGGAACTCCAAAAGCCGCCGATGGAACAAGTCTCCCAAACGGTGCAACTGTGGAACATATCCGTCTTATGCGGGAAACTGTAGGTCCTGATATGGGCGTAAAAGCTTCAGGCGGGGTCAGAACTGCAGAACAGGCAAAAGCAATGGTCGAAGCCGGAGCAAACAGAATTGGTACTTCAAGCGGCATCAAAATCATGGAAACATGGTAAATATTGCCATTTGACGTTTTTTCAATTATATTAAAATTAATATCTTTCGTAATTTAATTACGCTATAAGGAGTCCATCATGGCATACAAAATTACTGACGCTTGTGTAAACTGCGGTGCATGTGAACCAGAATGCCCAGTTTCAGCTATCTCTGAAAAAGACGGAGCACGTGCAATCGATGCAGGTGCATGTATTGATTGTGGAACATGTGCTTCAACATGTCCAACAGAAGCTATTGTTTCTGAATAATCAATAGTCGTAAGGCAAAAAAGGGGCGGCCATAATGACCACCCCTTATTTTTTTTAATATGAAAAAGTTACGTTCATTTTTAAGTTTCATTCTGATTCTAATCCTCTGTTTTATCTCTGCCTTTGTTATCGTGTGGCCTTTATGGAAATTTGCCACAACAAATGCCAGAGCCTATACCATAACAGTTCTCTGCATTGCAGCAATATGGATTATCTTCCTTTGCATTCGAAAAATCAGAAATAAAATAAAGAAAACTGATGAAAAATAAAAAAGCCGTAATACTTCCACTTTTATTACTTCTTTTTTCACTTCTTTTTTCTTCAGAAAAAAAAATAAATATATCCAGGCTTCCTGAAATAAAATCTTTATCGTCAAAAGATGAGGTTTTCAAAGAATATACTGCCATAGTTGACGAAAACTACAGGAACCTTGCCGCCGGAAATGAAACAATGATGCTGTTTTTCAAATGTAAAATCATTGAAAAAACAAATCTGCTGGCCCTGGCTGCAAGGTGTAACATTCCATACGAAACAATTGCCACACTGAACCATATCGAATCAAATACAAAAAATCTTGAAGGAAAAGACATATTACTCCCTACTGTCCCTGGTTTATTCATAAACATCAAATCAAATGATTTTCTTTCAGTAATTTTGCAGACAAGATGTAATGCAATTTTACAAACAGAAAATTTATGTTATAATTTGGGAACTGAAAGTTTTGTATTTCTTCAGAATGAAAGGTTCAGTCCTACAGAAAGAGCTTACTTTCTTGACACATCACTTGGGCTGCCTGTCGATTCTTCTCAGTCTGTAATTTCATCAAGTTTCGGGCGCAGAAAAAATCCATTCTCTGGTGAATGGAAAAATCATAATGGTGTAGATTTTGCTGCAAATGAAGGAACACCTGTTTACGCAGTAAAAAATAGTACTGTTTATCTTGCGAAAAATGATCCGGTTTTCGGAAATTATATTATATTAAAACATAGGGACAATGATGTCACAAGCGTTTATGCCCACCTTTCAAAAATGAATGTAAAGGCAGGACAGGAAATTAAACGGGGAGACATTATAGGATATGTCGGAAAAACAGGAATGGCTACAGGCCCTCACCTGCATTTTGAAATCAGATTCGGCGGTATTGCAGAAGATCCGGAAAAATATCTTCCGGTAAAACAAAAAAATGAGAATTAAAAAAAGTATTTCAGTTTTCACATTTTCTCTTTTTCTTTTAAGCTTAAACGCTGAATCTTTCCGTGTTCGTAAAGCCCATGTAATCAGCCTTGAAAATGAAACAAATGAAGTATCTGCCGGAGAATGCAATATATATGATGCAGTTGCAGTTTATCTTCCGGAAGACAAGACTTTCATTGAAGGAATCGAAATAAAAATGATTATTCCAGAAACTATTGCTTCCTGGAAAAATTCTGTTGCCGCAACTGTTTACGACAAAATCAGTCCTGAACCAAAATCAAATCAGATTGATTATTCAGGAACACGAATATTTGTAAGCACAATTCCAGGAAAACTTTCCTGGGTTCTTCAGGTTCCGCTAAAAAAAGAAAACTCTATAAAAGAAAATAATTACTCAACAAAAATTGATAACTTTCCTTCTGCGCAGGCGACAAATCTATTTGTGAAATTTCAGCCTGTTATGAAAGGAATCCCGGAAGAAGTTCTAAACTCCTATATAACAGTAAGTGCCCGCCCTATTTTCTCTGACAAAGGTCGACTGAAACTTAACCTTACAGGAGAAGATACATCCTTAGAAAATCTTACCGTATTCATAGATGACAACCCTGTAAATTTAAAAAAAGATATTATTCTTAAAACCGGAATGCACAACATTTCCATCATTTCTGAAAATTACAGAAATGAAATGCGTACATTTGTTATTGATCAGGCAAAAACAACGAATCTGGACATTATACTCCGCGGTGTTGAACCGTCCCTTGTCATTGAAGCACCAGAAGGTGTCTCAATGTGGCTTGACGGCATTGACTGCACAGAACAAAATGGAAAAGAATTCATAATCACAGAAGGTGAACATTCTGTAAAATTCATAATCGGAAGTTATGAAGTAGTACGCAATATCACCGCTGTAAAAGGTAAAACTTATAAAGCATCCCTGGATGTTGACCTGTCTATCAGCGAAAACTAGTCTTTTGTTACTTTAAAAACAAAAAATTATCATTTTTTTTCACTTTTTTTTCAAATTCATTAAAGATTTCAGGCCTCACTGACGATATTTAAAGTACCAAGGGCATTTTCCCCTCCCACCCATGCCCTTGGCTGCCTGATGGGCATGGGCACGGTACCCGCCGTGCCTTTTTTTTTTTAACTAAATTCATTATAATTTGTTTGTATTATATATTGGATTTGTTATGTCAAAAAAAATTGTTTTATCTCCAAGAGCTAAAAAAATAATTATAAGAACTCTTATCTGTCTTTTCATTTTCATTATGCTTTTCAGCATTGTGTTAACTGGAGCAGGACTTGGAGCCGGCCTCGCACAGACTCGCAACATCAAAAATACAGAATACTTTACAGAATTTGATACTGCCTTACCTACCCGTCTTTTAGACATAAACGGTGAACTTATAACAGAATTCTCATCTGACGAAAAACGAGAACTTATCAGTTATCAGGATCTGCCTCAGCACCTTATTGATGCCCTTATTACCCGTGAAGACCGCATTTTCTTTTCACATAAAGGATACAGCTTAAAGGCTCTTTTCCGCGCCGTAATCGGACAGGTTCTTCACATGTCCCTTGGTGGTGGTTCAACTCTTACACAGCAGATTGCAGGTACCGTTTACTGTGACCGTACAGAAATGTCCATAAAGCGTAAACTCAAGGAATTGTGGTGGGCAATCCAGATGGAACGCCGTTATTCAAAAAACGAAATTCTTGAACTTTACCTGAACAAAATCTATTTCGGTGGCGGTACTTATGGTGTAAATGCCGCGTCAAAATATTATTTTGGCCACAATGCAACTGAAATCACACCTGCTGAATGTGCACTTCTCGTTGTTCAGCTTTCAAACCCGGCATTCTACAATCCTTTTGATCATCCGAATCGTGCCATGGACCGTCAGAAATATATTCTTGCATCCATGGTAGATGCAGATTATATTACAAAAGAAGAAGCAGATGACTCCTTCGAAAACTACTGGGCTAATTTTGACTACACAAGAACAAGTTCATCAGCATACATGTTGCGTGACGACAAAGCTCCATGGTTCAGTGAATATGTTCGCCGTGAACTTGGTAACATGATTTACGGATCTGACGATATTTACACTTCCGGATTCACTGTAAATACAACACTGAATCTTGAACATCAGGCTGTAGCCGATAAAGTCATGCAGAAATGGATTCCAACTGCAAACCAGCGTTACCAGAATGAACATTCAAGAAAGTCAGGAGTTGCTGTTGATACATACGTTCCTCTTACAGAACTTATGTCTCTGCTCTTCAACATTCCGGAACTTAAAGTTTCAGAACAGAGAGCCGAAATCGTTGCCAACGCAACATTTATGAATGAAGTTAATCCTGTTCTTGATATTATGTCTCTCCTTACAGGTTCAGAAAGCTTAAAAATGAACATTGTAAACAAAGCAAATACAATCTCAAAACAGGATAATGCAAAAACAACAATCGAAGGCACAATGATTGCCCTTGAAAGTGATACAGGCTATATCGATGCTCTGGTTGGAGGAAGCAAGTTCGATTCTGAAAACCAGTTTATCCGTGCCGTACAGGCAAAACTTCAGCCGGGTTCAACTTTCAAACCTCTTTATTATTCTGCCGCAATTGATTCACGCAAGTTTACTCCTGCAACAGAAATTTCAGACTCCCCTGTTGTATTCCATACAGCAGACGGAAAACCATACATTCCTCAGAACTTCCTTGGTGTATGGGAAGGAAACGTTCAGCTGTGGTATGCACTCTGTACATCTATGAACGTTCCATCACTTAAAGTTCTTGATGGCATCGGATTTGACGCCGCAATCAACAGAGCAGTTTCACTTCTTGGCATTTCAGATGAAGAGCTTCCAACCCGAGGTTTTGTTCCGGGTTACCCTATTGGTCTTGGTGTATGTTCTGTACGTCCTATTGAAATGGTTCGTGCCTACTCTATTTTTGCAAACGGCGGTAAAGATGTTACACCTATTGCCGTACGTACAGTTGAAGATAAAAATGGAAACGTAATCATGACGCCAGAGCTGGATCTGCGTAAAAAGCAGGCTGCAAAGGGAGAAAGAATTCAGGTTATTTCTCCTCAGACTTCATTTGTCATGACAAAACTTCTTGAACAAACTGTTCAGAAAGGTACTTTGTGGCGACAGAAAGAAAAATTCTGGTACAAAAATTCAGAAGGTAAAACTTACGTAATGCCGTCTGCAGGTAAAACAGGTACTACACAGAACTGGGCCGATGCCTGGACCTGTGGTTTCACACCTTACTATACAGCAGCATTCTGGTTTGGTTTCGATAAACCAGGTCAGTCTCTTGGATTAAACATTACAGGTGCAACTCTTGCCGGTATGGCATGGGGTGACTACATGAGCGAGATCCACAAAAATATGCTGGTAAAAGATTTCCCAAAACCTCTGGAAGGCGTTATTGAATGTACAGTTTGTTCTGAATCTGGTCAGATTCTTACAGAAGACTGTGGAAACCACCAGACTACCCAATGGTTCCTTGAAGGCACCCAGCCGACACAGGTTTGTTCACTGCATTCAAACAAAACAGGTTCAGCCCTTGGTGAGTACAGACTTCTTAAAGAAATGTACCGTTCAGGTCAGCATCTGACTCAAGAGTTCGATACAACTCCTTTGTCATTCAACCTGGACTTTTTGAGTGACAATTATGTATTTGTAAATTATAGTGATAATGAAGAAGATTCAGATGAAACTGATTATTCAGAAAACAGTGAAGACATACAGCCTCCAAAAGCTCTGAATAAGGTTGAAGATCTGGATTACAACTTCCTTATGGAATAGTAAAAAAGAAAAAAGGAGACCTATGATAATTCCAATTTCACAGATTAAAATAAAGAAACGCGTACGCAAAGATCTGGGAAACCTCGAAGACTTGAAAGAAAGCCTCAAGTTATATGGTCTCATGAATCCTATTACAATCAATAAACGTTTTGAACTCATTGCGGGTGAAAGACGACTTCAGGCTGCTAAACAACTGGGCTGGACAAATATCAATGTTAATGTGATTGATAATCTTTCAGAAGTTGAACAGCTTGAAATGGAACTGGAAGAAAATAACCAGAGAAAAGAATTTACAGATGAAGAGCTGATGGACGGATACAAAAGACTGCAGCGCCTTAGAAATCCAAACATCTTCTACAGAATCTTCCTTTTCTTCAAACATCTGTTTGAAAAAATCAGAAATCACTTTGAAAAAAGGAACCGGGCAAGAGTGTCAAAGGTTCCTTCAAAAAAAGAAAACTAAGAAACTTTCAAAAGCTCTTCCAGAACCGGAAGGGCTTTTTTCATGGTATCAGGCAGTGTCCATGGAGTATTTACCACAAGCATTCCGCTTCCATAAAGCCGTGGAGTAGAAGTTTCTGAAAGGCTTGTTTCTTCATGAGAATCTGCATCACTTACACAAAGACGGAAATCATTTACGTCTGTATTTGGGGAAATTAAATGAACACCCTCTGTAATCCGTTCCACCATATTTTCTATGGTGCTCATACGGTAACTTAAAAGCGGATACCACACCATAAAAACTCCGCCATTCCACTTTTTGAAAGCCCGAAGAACAGCGTCAGCCACATCGCTGTAATCACTGGTTTCCTCATAAGAAGGATCAATTAAAACCGCACCACGTTTAGTAACTGGAGGAGTCATACTTTCAAGCATCTCAAAGCCGTTACGTTTATGAACACCGATATGACAGCATCCTTCCTTTTCTCTGGACTTTCTATGCATATTTGATTTCAAGTTTTCTGATTCTGCTGTATGAAGTTCAGAAAGCATAAGAGAATCATCCTTTCGTAAAAGATCTGCTTCAATATATGGAGACCCCGGATACTCCCCTTTTTTCAGATATTCATTTACATAAGATAAATAATCTTTTACGGCAGGCAAATCTTCCATTACAGAAAGATCAGCTTCTGAAAGTTTCAGAATTCCCGAATTGATTTCTCCTGTTTTCTGTGCCCGTTCATCTTCCACCTTATAAAGACCGCTTCCTGAATGGGTATCAAAAAAAGTAAAAGGCTTGTCCTTTTTTTCCATGTAGCGGATAACTTCTGAGAGTACAATGTGTTTCAGGATATCTGCATGATTTCCTGCGTGATAAGCGTGAAGATAACTGAGCATGGTAAGATTATATAACGGTGCAGAAAAAATTGCCACGGCCATCCATTCTCTTAATCATAAAATCCATAAATCATTTTTACTTAAATTTTAAGTAATTTTTAAGTAAAAATTCATTGACATAACTGATTTTGTGAAGTAATCTTTTACCATAAAAGATAAATCAATTCTTTACCCTTTTGTGGTGAAAACTGGAGAAAACAATGAGTAAAATCATCAATGGCGAATCAATTCCTAATATGCCTTGGCAGGACAAACCAGCAGGATGGAACCTTCCTGTATGGCGTTATTCAGCAAACCCTGTAATCGGACGCAATCCATTCCCTGGAATGGGCCGCATCTACAACTCTGCAGTAGTACCTTGGAAAGGAGCTTTCAAAGGTGTTTTCCGCTGCGAAGACTATACAGCCCGTCCATTCCTTTATGTTGGTGATTCACCTGATGGAATCAACTGGACTTTCCAGAAAGAAAAAATTCACATGAAAGATGAAAACGGAAATCCATGGGATCCTTACTATGCCTACGATCCACGCTGTATCAAAATTGACGATACATACTACATCATGTGGTGCGGTGATTTTGATGGCGCCGCAATCTGTATGGCAAAGACTAAAGACTTTGTTGAATTCACACGTATGGAAAACCCAACTCTGCCATTCAACAGAAACGGGGTTCTTTTCCCACGCAAAGTAAATGATAAATACATTATGCTCTCACGCCCTTCAGACTCAGGACACACACCATTCGGGGACGTTCTGCTTTCTCAGTCTCCAGACCTTAAATACTGGGGTGAACACCGTCTTGTTATGCAGCGCGGCGGTTCAGCCTGGTGGCAGGGAGTAAAAATCGGAACAGGTCCTGCTCCAATCGAAATTGATGAAGGATGGCTGGTATTCTACCACGGAGTTGCCACAACTTGTGATGGATTCGTATATTCATTCAGTGCTGCAATTCTTGACCGGGACTGTCCTTCTAAAGTTCTTTACCGTTCAGGCGCTTACATGCTTACTCCGGAAGAACCATATGAAACGACAGGATTCGTTCCAAACGTAGCCTTCCCTGTTGCAGCACTGGCTGACCAGGATACAGGCCGCATCGCAATCTACTACGGATGTGCAGACACAGTAGTTGGACTTTGTTTCACAACAGTTGATGAAACAGTTAAGTTCATTAAAGAACACAACGAACTGGTTGGAAACGACGGCAACGAAGGAAAATTCTAAAATAAACAAATCCTGATTTTTCGAAAAAAATAAATTGAGGGCAGATCCATGAGTGGAATGCCCTCTTTTTTTAGTAAGTGCTTTCAGATAAAATAAATTCATACAAAAATAAGGAAACTGACAGAATGATTACCTTCAACGAAACAAATCAGATTTTTACACTGGAAACTGCAAACAGCACATATTCAATAAAAATTGACAACGGATTTCTTCTCCACGCCTACTACGGTAAGAAAATCTCTGGAGATGATTTAACATATCTGACCCGTCACAGAGAATTCGGATTCGCATCAATTAATCCTGAACGAGAAAAACTTTCATATATGGATTACATTCCATTTGAAATGCCTGTTGACGGACTTGGTGATTTCCGCGAGGCTGCCCTCTCAGTTGTTTCTGCAAAAGGACACAACGGCATTGAACCAAAATATGTAAGTCATAAGATTTATAAATCTACACCAGTTTTGAATGGACTTCCCTGCGTTTTTGGGGACGGTGCTGAAACCCTTGAAATCATCAGTATTGATTCAATTCTCAATGTAGAAGTTACACTGCTTTATACAATCTTTGACGGAATTGATGCTGTTATCCGAAGCACTAAAATCAAAAACCACAGTTCAGAACCTGTAAAAATCAAGAAATGTTTTTCTGCATCTTTTGATATGGATAATGACAGTTACGAAATGATTACCTTACACGGAAGCTGGGCACGGGAACGCCATATTGACCGCCATGAAATCAATATGGGACTTCACCAGGCAAAATCCTGCCGCGGCGAATCAAGTCACCAGGAACATCCTTTTGTAGCCGTTCTTGAAAACAAAGCAAACTGGAACAGCGGTATTGTTTATGGAATGAATTTCATATATTCCGGAAACTTTGTTGCAAACGTTCAGAGAAACCAGTTTGACTCACTCCGCATCCAGATGGGAATCAATCCTGAAAACTTTATGTGGACTCTGAACAAAGACGAAGAGTTCGTTTCACCACAAGCTGTTCTTACATACTCTGAAGAAGGCTTGAACGGCATGAGCCATCAATACCATGCTCTTTACAGAAATCATCTTGTACGTTCAAAATACAATCATCAGATGCGTCCTATTCTTATCAATAACTGGGAAGCAACTTATTTTGATTTCAATACAGAAAAGATTCTGGATATTGCCCGTGAAGCCTCTAAAGACGGCATTGAAATGCTGGTACTGGATGACGGCTGGTTTGGCCACAGAAACTTTGACGATTCATCTCTTGGTGACTGGTATGTAAACGAAACAAAACTTCCACTAGGCTTAAAATATCTGGTAGATGAAATCAACAAACTTGGAATGAAATTCGGTATCTGGTTTGAACCTGAAATGATTTCTCCAGACTCAGACCTTTTCCGAGCCCACCCTGACTGGGCTATTCAGATTCCAGGCCGTAAACCGGGGCTTTCCCGCCAGCAGCTTGTTCTGGATATTACACGCCCGGAAGTCCTAGATTTCCAGTACAATCAGATTAAAAAAATCTTAGCCTCTGCAAACATTGAATATATTAAATGGGATATGAACCGTCAGCTTTCAGACATTGGAAGTGTTCTTCTGGAAGGTGACAGAACGGGAGAATTTTTCCACCGCTATGTTCTTGCCATGTACGACTTCCAGAACCGTCTTGTTACAGATTTCCCTGACCTGCTTTTAGAAAACTGTTCAGGCGGTGGCGCACGCTTTGACGCCGGTATGCTTTATTACAGTCCACAAGTTTGGTGTTCAGATGATACAGATGCAATTGAACGCCTGGAAATCCAGGAAGGAACAGCCCTTATGTATCCTCTTTCAACTATGGGAGCCCATGTTTCAGTCTGCCCGAACCATGCTGTAGGACGTGTTACACCGTTCAAAACCCGTGGTTATGTGGCTCTTGCAGGAACATTCGGCTACGAGCTGGACATCACAAAGCTTCCACCTGAAGAAAGAAGCCTGATTCCAGGCCAGATCGCCCTTTACAAGAAATTCAATCCGCTGGTTCGGGAAGGCGTTTACTACAAAATCGCTTCCTATGCCGAAAACCACAATTATGACTGCTGGATGAACGTAAAAGAGGATAAAAGTGAAGCTCTGGTTACATTTGTACAGGTATTGAATCACCCTAACATGAAAACCCGCATGGTAAAACTTGCCGGCCTTGATCCTAATGCCGTCTACACAGTTTCTTACCCTGATGAAGACCAGAACAATTACCCGCCTTGTACAATGAAAGGTGAAACTTTAATGAATGCAGGTCTTCCTGTCCGCCGTGACTGGGGCGATTTCCAGGGCAAACTTATTTTCCTGAAAAAAAATTAGAGATTTTTACACAAAACACTAAAGTCGACCGCCCAAATCCCGATAATATAATTGTACTTAATAATTATTTCGGGCGGTCGACATCCAGACGCCTGAAAGCGTTTGTGTACAATGTGTTTACTTAAATATAAGCTGAGCGGAAGTTGTGACCCGTTCAGCTTTTTTTTTATTTTTTACAACTCACTAAAGATTTTCACAACTTCTGCCGATAAATAATCAGAGAAAGTATAATATGAATACTGTAAGCCTTGATACATTAAAAGAAAACCTCACATTTACAGGTGACCTCTATATAGGTAAGAATTTCGTTGTTCTTCCCCACACAGTCCCTGTATCAAAGGAACTTATTGAAAATCTTAAAACATGGAATTTTGAAGAATTCATCAGTGAAGGTTCATTAAGTCTTGGAGGCGATATCGGTGTATCAGTTGGCGAACATAGTGATGATAAAAAAGATAAGAACAATAATGAAGTTGTAAACGAATCTCTCAAAAAGGCACTGGAAAATTCAAAACAGGGACTTGGAAACAGTGATAAGTCCCGTATGGAAGTTGTGCACAGCGTTTATAACGAATATATGAATTACATAAACTCTATTTTCACACATTATGTAACTCATAGAAAAATAGATCAGACTGAACTTTCTGAAACTGTAAAGGAACTGATAGTATTTATAAAAGACAACAGACGTTTTATTCTGCGAGTAACTCCGTCTGTTGAACAGCGTACAAAAAACTTTCTGGTTGCTCATTCCATGAGAACAACCGTGCTTGCCATTACAATCGGGCTCCAGGAACATCTCCCGCTTTCAAAGCTTATTGAACTTGGAGTTGCATGTATTCTCCACGAAATTGGAATGGTACGCCTTCCGCCACAGCTTTACATGAGTGACAGAAAATTTACACCTGGTGAAAAGGCTCAGGTTATGACACATCCTATTTTGGGTTATAACATTCTTAAAGAACTTGATTTCCCAATGAGTATACAGCTTGGTGTTCTTGAACATCATGAAAAAGAAAATGCCTCAGGTTATCCTCGCCAGCTTTCTGGGGAAAAAATCATTTCCTATGCAAAGATTATTTCTGTAGCATGTACCTTTGAAGCTATTACAGCTCCTCGTTCTTATAAGGATGAGCGCTCAACATTTGAAGCTATGGTTGAAATGCTTAAGAACGCAAATCATCAGTATGATGATGCAGCCATAAAGGCCCTGCTTTACAGTGTTTCTCTCTTCCCTATTGGAGCTTATGTATTCCTTAAAAACGGTAAAGTTGCAGAAGTAACAGACGTAAACCCAGATAATCCTAAACTGCCTGTAGTACAGCTTCTTCTGGAAAAAGAAAAAGACGGATCGCCAAAAACACTGCAGACAAATGAAACAGACCTGGCAATTGTTCGCGTATTAAGTAAAAAAGAAACTGACGATGTAAAAGCTTCTGTTGAGAAAATGAATGCGTTATCAGAAAAAAATTCATCATCTCAGAATGTAGCAAAAAAAGTCCCTGAATCACAACCTGTTCAGGAACAGCATCAAATTCAGGAAAGCAAAAAAAATGCCGATGGCACAGAAGACATCGACATCAGTATTTTCCAGTAATTATCAAAACCAAAATCAGTTAAAGAAACGTCTCTGGTATTCAGCATCCTGAAGAAATTTTTCATCAATTACAGGAGGATGTGAATTAAAGTACAAAATCTGATCAAGATTCTGAAGATTTAACACACCCCATAAAGGTACAACATTTTCAAACTGCTGTAAGAACCCCATAGCAAGAGGAAGGTTATCAACTACCCCGCCCCCTAAAGGCTGCATGGCAATAAATCCCACATCATTCTCTTCACAGAGTTTCACAATACTAAGACTTTCCTCAGGGGAAATGACACTGAAAGGAAACTGTAAAGTTTCATAAAGACCGGATTTTATAGCTTTTTCAGCAGTTTCATAGTCCTTTGTAACAAGTCCTATATGTTTGATTTTCCCGGAATTTTTAAGCTCAGCCAGAGTGTTGTAAATTTTATCAGCTCCGCCTGCAAGAGGCACAAACTTTTCTGTTTCATACTGATAAAGATCTACAGAATCACAGTGAAGAGTCATAAGACTTTCTTCCAGGTCTGCACGCACAAGTTCCGCTGTTTTTGCAGAAGTTGCGGTACTAAGGATTACATTCCTTCTGATATCATAAAGAGCATCTCCCAGAAGCTTTTCAGACTCCGGGGAGTTTCTAGAAGTATCAAAGAAATTGATGCCTTCCTCATATGCTCTTCGAACCAGAGTTGCTGCGTCTTCTGAAGAATCTTCAGAAAGACGCATGCTGCCAAAAGCGGCACGACTGATGAGGAGATTTGATTTTCCTAATCGGACGTATTCCATTTTTTAAGCACGTACTACAGGTTTGTAATTTGCAATAGCATTGAAAAGATATCCGTTCAGTTCAGAAATCATTACACGTTCCTGTTCCATTGTGTCACGGTTACGAACTGTAACAGTTTCAAAGTTTTCACTTGCACTGTCCATTGTATCGTAGTCTACAGTTACACAGAATGGTGTACCAACTTCGTCCTGACGGCGGTAGCGTTTACCAACTGTACCACTCTGGTCGTAGTCTGTTACGAAGTTTTCTTTAAGAAGATTCTGGATATCCTTTGCTTTTTCAGCAAGACCGTCTTTCTTCATAAGTGGCAGAACTGCAACTGTGATAGGTGCAAGCTTTGGATGCAGGTGAAGAACTGTACGGTAATCATCTTTTCCGTCTGTTCCAACATTCTGTTCTTCGTATGCTTCACAAAGGAACATAAGGAAGTTACGGTTAAGACCAGCAGATGTTTCAACAACGTATGGAACGTAGCGGTTTTTAGGATCATCTGGATCGATGTAAGACATATCTTTCTTAGAGTATTCCATGTGCTGGCTAAGGTCGAAGTCAGTACGTGAGTGGATACCTTCGATTTCTTCGAAACCGATTGGGAAGTTATATGTGATATCGTAAGCGTCTTTAGCATAGTGAGCCAGCTTGTCGTGGTGGTGCCATTTAAGCTGTGTTTCTGGGATACCGTACTTCAAGTAGAACTTCCAGCGGTCATCACGCCATCTCTGGAATGTTTCATCTTCTGTACCTGGTTTACAGAAATATTCCATTTCCATCTGTTCAAATTCAGCTGTACGGAAAATGAAGTTCTTGAAGATAATTTCGTTACGGAAAGATTTACCAACCTGTGCAACACCGAAAGGAACTTTCATGCGGTTTGACTGAACGATGTTTTTGAAATCTGTGAAGATCCCCTGACATGTTTCAGGACGAAGATAAATAAGGTGTGCTTCGTCAGCGATTGGTCCCTGGTATGTTTTGAACATAAGGTTGAATTCGCGAACTGCTGTATATTTTCTTTCTTTGCTTCCACAAACAGGACAGTTGATGTTTGCCTTGATATAGTTTTCCATTTCTTCATGAGACATTGTATCAACAGGTTTTCCAGGATCTTTGTCTGGATTTGCTGCAACAAAGTCTTCAATCATTTTATCTGCACGGTGACGAGCCTGACATTCAAGACAGTCAATCATAGGATCAGAGAAGTGATCAGCGTGTCCTGAAGCTTTCCATGTTGTGTGGTGCTGGAAAATTGCGGAATCAAGTCCAACAACATCATCATGAAGCTGTGTCATGTAATGCCACCATTCATTCTGAATATTTCTTTTGAATTCAACGCCTAAAGGACCGTAATCCCATGCACCTGCCTGACCTCCATAAATTTCTGAAGCCTGATAAACAAAACCGCGTCTCTTACAAAGACTGATGATTTTGTCCAAAGTACATGCGTGCTCATCTTTTTCGTTTGCCATTTTTTATCTCCTTTACCGCTACCGGCTTGCAGCGGAATTTAAATATAATTAAAAAATTATACTATATTTTAAGACTTTAATAAATTAGCTCTCTTCCAAAACACAAAAAAAATAGGTTCTCCCATTCAGAAGAACCTATTTCAACAATTCTCAATTATGAATTATGCATTGAGCATTATGAATTATCCGCGTGGCGCTTTAGCAGGATCTATGGCAGTTCCATTCTGGAACACCATAAATGTAATCTGAGGAGTACCTTTTATTGAATCTACACCCGCAGTTCCTACGTTGCTGCCAAATGTAACGTAATCCCCTTTCTTTACACTGACACTTCCCATTCCTGTATAAGCATAAATAAGTCCTGTCTTAGACTGAACAAAAAGAACCTGTCCAAATCCACGATAAAGACCTACATACATAACTGTTCCTTCACGAACAGCCACAACATTCTCATTTGAACTGCAGGCAAGCTGAACTCCGCTCACTTTGCCCTTAATGTAAGTAATTTTTGGATTTTTTACCGGCCATGATGTAGAAGTATCTGTTTTTGTAACACCATAATTTCTTGTATCAGGAACTGTTTCCGGAATAACAGCTTTAGACTCTGTTCCAGCCTGTTTAATTACTACTTCGGTTGAAGAACTCTCGCTTTTTCTGACTTTAAGTTTCTGTCCTGTTTTAAGAACCGCATTTGAATCAAGATTATTCAAGGCCAGAAGTTCAGGAACTGTCATACCATTTTTACGTGCAAGACTGTAGAAAGTATCTCCTTTCTGAACTGTATATACGGAAGTTTCAGATTTTTTTGTAGTCTTTGTTTCTTCCTGTTTATTTGAAGATGAAAGAGCCGCTGCAGTACTGATATCTGCAGTTGGGATTACAAGACGCTGACCAGCTTTAAGAACATCATTATCTTTAAGATTATTTGCTGTACGAAGTTCTGCTACAGTTATCTGATATTTACGGCTGATGGAATACAAAGTATCACCTTTCTGAACCTGATATACTTCATCAGCAAAAAGAAATGTAGTAGAAATAAAAAGTACAATTAATGCTTTACGTAAAATTTTCATACTAGTATTATCGGCAAATTCTGCCGATATATTATATATGAATAAAAATTCGAAAAAATCCTTTTTAGTATGGATTCTGGCACTATTCTGCTTTTCTCTTTCTGCTTATGAAAAACCAATGATTATAAATATTCATTCAGAATATGCCGGCGGAAACAAAATCAACATAATGTGGACAAATCCTGAAAACACAGAGAAAAAAATAACAAAATTTCTTGTTTACAGAAACACAATGCCAATTACTGTGTTCAACGACATAAACAACTCAACTTTTCTTGCACAAATTCCAGGTTCCAGTTCAGGATACACCGATACAGTAAAAGATTTGAATGACTATTACTATGCAGTTATTTCTTTTACAGATGAATGTTACGATTTGATTATGCCTTCCATGAACGCGACAGTAAAAGGTGTTCATGTTGAAGCTAAAAAACAGAATCCCATAATTCCAAAACATGAAGAATCTGAAAAAAAATACCCTACAGGAACACTCAGAGAAACTCCACTTCCATATCTTGATCTGGTTGATGGTCTTGTAAAATCAGAAAACCAGATTTCGAATCTTGCACACGAAAAAGCCTCAGGATTAGGAAGAAAATCTGCAAATCCGGTGGAGTTACTTGAACCATATTATTTTGAAGCGGATTTGATTTCACCGGAACGTGGCGATGCCTATTACTTATTCCAGATTTTAAGCCAGTACTTTGCACCAAGAAAGTACCGGGACTCAATCGCACAGCTGAAAAAACTTACAGGTACAAATATTACACGTGAAGTTGAAAGCCGGGCAACTTTTTACCTTGGAGAATCCTATTATTTTACAGGAGATTTTGAAAACGCAGTCAGAACTTTTGTAAAAGTCCAGGAATATTTCCCGGAAGAAAGCAAAAAATGGCTTGAATCTTCCCTGGATCACCTGGAAATCAACTAGAAAATATTCTGTATCAACTCTAAGATTGCAGGATGACTTACAGCTTTACGGATTTCTGTATTCAGCGGAGTTCCAGCCTCTGGTTTCTGATTCACAACAACATTGCCTTGTGCATCCGCAATCGGTGCAGTATCAATTGCAGCATCTGTTTTAAGTTCTGGAAGACTTACCAGAACAACTTCATCATCATCATTAATTTTGTCATAGAAGCCGTTTACAGAAATAATACCTTCTGATACTTCTTCTCCAGCACTAGTAATTTCAATAGTGCCAAGAACATCATCTTCTCGATAAGAAAGTCCGGTTCCAGTATCTGCGGTAATAATACGGCCTTTTCTCACAATCTGAAAAACAGCACCGTTTGTAATGTGTTCCGATTTTCCTAAATCAACAAGAACCGATTTTGCCTTTCTCTTTATAATTTTTCCACGAACAGGAAGATTTTCAAGAACTGCAGTTCTAAAACGTCTGAGAACAGTTGAATATCTGTTGTTTCCTGTAGCATAAAAAGTAAATTTTTCTGTTTCTGTTCCTGTTCGGGCTGAATACATAGTTGCATTCAATGTCAAATCATCATTTCCCTCTTCCAGAGAAAGAATGATAAAATAATCATAACCCTTTGAACGGGCGTTACGGAAAGCATCTCCATAGCCTGAAACCGGCGTAATCTCTGTATTTACTGAAGTTTGGGCAACTCCTGAAAAAATATCACTTGCAGCCATAGCAGTAAGACAATCAGACTGAGGATGTATAAAGTTTACAGGACGTTCTTCGTAGAAAACGGCAATATTCCAGCGGATTTTATCCAGATAGAAAGACTGAATATCCCATTTTTTTGCGAGAGTTTCTGAAAGAAGTGAATCATAGGCTTCTATTGTGTCTGAAAGCTTTGTTTCTTCTCGTTTGGAAACAGCTTTTTCGTTCATGGAAGCAAAATCCTGCACGAACTTAAGCTGTTCAAGGTAAAGCTCATGCATTCCATTCAGTTCCAGCATATTGGCATATGCAAGGCGTGCTTCACGGTTCATAGGATCAATGCGAAGAGCTCTTTGATATTCATAGCTTGCGCCAGTGCCGTCGTAGCGTTCTGAACACTGGGAAGCAATATTTACGTGATAATTTGCCCAGGCTTTTCTTCTAGGATCTTCCAATGAAAGAGAATCCCGCACTTCAAGTTCCAGCGTCATACGCATAAGTTCATCCTGCGGTGAGATTTCAAGGCCTTTTGACCAGGTGGCAACAGCTCCTGAAACATCACCGGAATACTTCTGTGCAAGTCCTTTAAGATACCAGTTAATTGAATTATTTCTGTCTTTCGAAATAAGATAGTCGCAAAGATCGGAACATTCATCATATTTCTTTTCATAAAACAGAATCTGGGAAAGAAGACTGTATCCTTGTGAATAATTTCTATTCAATTCAACAGCTATGCGTGCCTGCTTTTCCGCATTTTCCAGATCTGTTTTCATGCATGCAATAAGAGCCGAAAGATAATGAACTGTAGGATCGCTTGAATAATAATTCAATGCCCGACGAAGATATGTACTGGCAGATGTATAATCGTTTGTATATGCACATAAAAGTGCCAGTGAAAGCAGTGCTTTTTTATTGTCTCCCTGACGTTTCAAAGCTTCTTCATATTCTTTTTTTGCCCCGGAAAATCTTCCGTCGGAAATCTGGAGCTCAGCAAGGCCAAAATGGGCCGAAACGTCATTAGGATATGTTTTCAGAATCTGATTGAATATCTCTGCAGCTTTATCCGATTCTCCAAGAGAAAGATAAATAAGTCCTTTCAGATTCAGAATGCGTGAGTTTGTCTTTTCGATTTTTTCTGCGCTGGAAAGATACTGAAGAGCAAGATCAGGCTCTCCAAGAAAATAAGAAACCCGGGAAAGATGATACCAGGCATCAGCATAAGCGGGATTCATGCGAACCGCTTCCAGATAATGCTGGGTGGAAGAAGCCCACTCTTCTGTATTTTCAGCTTCAAGGCCAAGATCAAAATAATTCCGGGCTGTAAGTCCAGGTTTCCCTTGCGCAGACAAAGGAGCCAGCATTAAAAAAGTGAGAAAACAGGCTGCTATTTTATTCCGCTTTTTCATCAGCTTCTTCAGATTCCTTTTTTATTACTTTTATTACATTAATTCTATGGCCTTCCATATCCTGAACAATAAAATCGTAATTATTCCATGAGGCCTTTTCATATTTTACAGGAACTTTTCCGAACAAATCGAAGACAAAACCGCCCAAAGAGTCGAAATCTTCGTTAGGGAAAGATGCTTCAAGTTTTTCGTTCAGATCATCCAGGTCAACGCGGGCATCGCAAAGCCAGATATTGTTGCCTACTGTCAGAATATCTTCATGTTCTTTATCGAATTCATCCTGAATGTCACCAACTATTTCTTCAATAATATCTTCCATAGTGATGATACCGGAAACTCCACCATATTCATCAATAGCAATAGCAATATGAAGATGATGGCGCTTAAATTCGCGTAAAAGAGAGTCGATTCTTTTTGACTCAGGAACAAAATAGGCTTTTCGGGTAATTTTCTGAAGATTCAGAGGCTCTTTTGACGCAAAAACCTTAAGCAGGTCCTTTACATAAAGAACTCCTACAACATTATCAATGGAATCTTCATACACAGGAAAGCGGGAGTGCCCCGAAGCCACAATTTTCTGTAAAAGTTCATCCTGGGGAGTATCGGCAGCAACAAATTCCACATCAATACGAGGAACCATTACTTCCTTAACTGCAGTTGTAGAAAGGTCCTCTACCCCCTGAATCATATCCTGTTTTTCTTCGTTCAGGATTTCCTGCTGCAAGGCTTCTGCTTCAGAAGCCTGAGACTTTTTCTTTTTTCTTCCAAACATTAATTTTCCCAAAGATTTTCAGGATAATATCCTGCTTTAATCTTGTTTACAATTTCCTGTTTAACCAGTTCACGGTCTTCAGGGTATGTCATACCGAACCATGTTTCACTTGAAGTAAAGAATTTGATTGCACCCTGACCACGTCTGATAATTTCAGTTGCCGATACAGGAAGCAGACATTCTTTCTTTGGTTCAGTAATATTTGCTTTTTTGAATTCTTCCCAAGTTTCATTGAAAACTTCGAAAGCTTTTGGTGTAAAGCCGAAAAGGTTCATACTTACCCATTCTTTTCCAGACATTTCTTTCTTTCCACCATCAATTTCAGAGATGATTTTGTCGCCTTCGTAGTAAATTTTCAGGTTTTCTACGATAGATTCAAGTTTTTCATCTGCTACAGTACAAACACCACGGCTTACAGAACCGTTACGGCTCATTGTATTTCCAAGAACGTAACCTACCATAGCATGGTCGCCAGAATCGTTAGAAACAGAAGAAAGATAATTTCCAAGATTCTGAAATGCTTCACGGCCATAATAGTCGTCAGAGTTGATTACTGCAAATGGAGTTTTGATTGCCTTTTCTGCACAGAGAACGGCATGTGTTGTTCCCCAAGGCTTTTCACGTCCGCCAATAAGCTTCTTTTCTTCTTCTGTGAAAAGGCTGTCCTTATTCTGGAATACATATTCTGCATCAAAATTTGCTGCAACACGATCAAAAAGCCGTTCACGGAAATCTGCTTCGATATCTTTTCTAATAATAAATACTACTTTTCCGTAGCCTGATCTTTTTGCATCATAACAGGCAAAGTCCAGAAGACATTCACCGTGCTGTCCTACAGCATCAATCTGTTTAACTCCGCCATAACGGCTTCCCATTCCGGCTGCGAGTACGAGTAAAGTTGGTTTCATGATTCCCACCTCTTTTTTTATATATTATTTCTATATTACTTAGTTATTGTTTCCAGTGCAAGTTTCATCATATCTGTGAAAGTCTTCTGTCTTTCTTCAGCAGATGTTGCATCACCGGTTGCTATATTGTCACTTATTGTAAGAATTGCAAGAGCTTTTCTTTTGAATTCAGCAGCAAGTGTATAAAGTTCTGCGGCTTCCATTTCAATAGCGGCACAACCATAATTTGCCCACATTTTCCAGTCCTGATTTGGTTCATAAAAACGGTCAGACGAAACACATGGTGCAACAATTGTCTTGATTCCAAGCTCTTCGGCTTTGTGATAAGCAGTATCAAGAAGTCCGAAATCCGGAACAGGAGAATAATGACGATAGCCGAAGCGTGAAGTCTGAAGACTTGAATCTGTACAGGCTCCGTTCGCAAGCACAACGCTGCGGCATGGAACATCAGGGCTTACGCTTCCTGCAGTACCTACACGGATAGCCTTTTCCACATCATAAAACTGGAAAAGTTCCTGAACATAAATTGAAAGTGACGGCTGTCCCATTCCTGTTCCCTGAACAGAAACTTTCTTGCCGTTATATGTACCTGTAAAGCCCAGCATTCCGCGGACTTCGTTATAACAAACAGGATTTTCAAGGAAATTTTCTGCGATAAACTTGGCTCTTAAAGGATCTCCCGGAAGAAGAACCAGCGGTGCAATATCACCTTTTTTTGCATTGATGTGTGTACTCATTAAAAAACCTCCAGGTGTTATTTTCTATTATAACACATGTTTTTTGATTAAACAAAAATATAAAGGACCTGCTCCTTTTGATGAATCGGGTAAAACATGGAATCCGTAATCTGTCGGTTCCGGAACCATTTCTTCATGACCTTCTACCGTACCAGGTGTGAAATCCACTACTTCCACCTGATTCTTAAACTTTTTCAGAAGCCGTTCAATCATCTCGTCATTTTCTTCCCTTGCCAAAGCACAAGTTGAATACAGAAGATAGCCCTCAGGGCGAAGAAGACGGAAACTGCATGATAAAAGTGCCCATTCTTCGTTTGCAACAGTCTTTACCCGGCTTGGAGTCCAGACATTCAGGTATTTCGGGTCGTTATAAACATGCCGTTCCGAACTGCATGGAGCATCAAGAAGGATTCTGTCAAAACATTCAGTCTGACGTGTACACCAGGTGGCACCGTCTGAACAGGAAGTCTTTACCCTTTCAGAAATTTCAGAAGGCAGGCAGTTCTGCACAACTGTTGAAAGCCGGTGTTTCCGTTCAGGACTGCGCTCATTACTGCTTAAAACGGCGTCTTTTTCCATGCGGCTTGCAATAACAAGAGTCTTTCCGCCAGGAGCAGCACATAAATCAAGAATTTCGCCGGCTCCTTCTAATGGAAGCTGGCGGGCCGCAAGAACACTGGCTGCATCAAGAAAGTATGATTCGACCGCTCCATCCATACGGAACTCAAAATAGTCGCTTTCAAGGGAGAACGAGTCTTTTATTGCTTCCCAGCGGGCCCCGTACTGGTTTGAGTAGAACTTTTCAAAGGCTTCAGCGCCCATCAGTTTTTCAGTTTTTTTTGCCATATCAGTCTAATTCTCAAGTTTTATAGAAAAAATCCCTTCTTCTATCTTATATTTTAGTATTCTGCGTACGCTTTCGTCTATGCGGGTAGCAAAAGACACATCATTACGGGCTTTTTCAACAAGCACCATTGCAGGTTTCAAAAAGCGTTTTTCTGAAATCATTATGCAGTCTATTCCTGCTTCCACGGCTTTTACACATGCAGTTTCAGGAGGATATCCGTTCTGTGCCAGAGCACCCATAAAAATATCATCTGAGAATATAATGCCTTCAAAGCCATTTTTGTTACGAAGTTTTTCAGTTACCCAGGTTTTAGAAAAACAAGCCGGCACATCTGAATCAATAACGCTTGTTCTTGCATGACTCATAAGAACAGCTTTAGGTCCAAGTGATAAAACACGGGTGAAAGGTTCAAGTGATTTATCAAGTTCTTCCATAGAAAGAGTAATTTCCGGGAGCCCTGTATGAGGATCGGTATTTGTATTTCCTGGAAAATGCTTCAATACGCAGGCAATCCCTTTATTCTGATACCCGTTCATTTCTGCAATGGAATAATAAGTGGTATTAAAGGAGTTTCCAAAGCTTCGGCCGTCAAGAAAGTCTTTATTATAATCAGAAAGAACTTCAACAACCGGTGAAAGGTTCATATGAAAACCCATTTCCTTCATTTTTACAGCATGTTCAGAATACATTCTGTAAGCTTCACTGACAGACATTGTCTTTGCAACATCTTCCTGCCCGGGGATTTTTCCTGCAAGCTTCCTGAGGCGCTGAACATATCCACCTTCTTCATCAACTGCAAGAAAAGGTGGAATAATATTACGTTCATTACAATATGAAGCAATGCTGTCCGTAAAAGCGCGAACTTTTTCTGTAGTTTCCGCAAGATTATATGAAAAGAAAAGATATCCCCCTGGAACATAAGGATTCCCGTCCAGTTTATCCACAGGTGTAAAAACAGAATCGCCTTCCAGATTTATTATGAACATCTGCGAAACTTTTTCTTCAAGACTCATTCGTGAAATGTAGGAATCAAGTTCATCATCATTTTTTTTCTGAATCGCCTTCACTTCATTATTTATTGATGATGCGAATTTGTGATTGTTGATTTCTCGTAAAGATGTCCTGTCTTTCTTACAGGCAGAAAAGGAAAGTAAAACTCCCAAAAGAAGAGTCAGAAAGGCGATTTTTTTCATATTGGAAGTATACCCAAAAACACATTATAATTGAATATATGAAAAAAATAGCAGTTATTACTGGAGCCAGCTCCGGAATGGGCGTAGAATTTGCAAAACAGATTGCTGCCCTTAATGAAGAAGATGAAATCTGGATTATTGCAAGACGGGAAGAAAAACTGAAAGCCCTTGCAGATGAAATCAATAAAACTAAGAATTTTGATGTTATCAGACCTGTAGCAATGGATATTTCCGGCCGTAAAGGCGTACATACGTTCAAAGCATACCTTGAAGCTGAAAACGAAAAACTTTCTCGTATTGAAAGCGGTATTGAAATTTCAAAACTTGTGAACAATGCAGGATTCGGAACATACGGTCCTTTTGATGAAACCGATGTTGAACGGGAAATGGATATGACTGACTTAAACTGTACCAGCCTTGTAGGGCTCACAGGCGTCTGTCTTCCTTACATGAAAAAAGGTTCCCATATCATAAACACAGCAAGCCTGGCATCATTTTTGCCTTTAGGAGATTTTGCAGTTTATGGAGCAACAAAATCCTATGTTTTAAGTTTCAGTGTCGCCCTGGCCGCCGAGCTTAAAGACAAGGGTATAAGCGTATGTGCTCTTTGTCCAGGTCCTGTCTCAACAGAATTTGCAAACGTGGCAAGTGGCGGCGTACGTGAAAAAGTTCGGCACGGACTTCCTGCAGACAAAGTTGTTGCACACTGTCTGAAAAAAGCACGCAAAGGAAAATATACCGCCGTTTATGCTTTTAAATGGAAGTTCAAAGCCGTTGCAAGCCGCTTTGTTGGAAGATACACAGGAGCCCGCTTCACTTTTAAATACTGCAAGCGTCCACATCCAAAGCCTGCAGAACAGGCAGTAAGCTTAGATGATTTTCTGAAATAAATTATTTTCCAATTACCATGGCGGGAACCAGGCCCATAGAAGGATTATCGATATAATCCTTGTAATCCAGGTTTCCACCGCTCCATACAGTTCTGGCATAATAACTGACCCCGCCGTATGGAGAACGAAGCCACCACCATCCGCCCTGACCTTCTTTTCCACTTCTGTAAGCGTTATTGGCGAGAGCATAATCTGTAGGAAGCTTAACTCTGTCTGCATCACTTTCAAATCCGAAATCAGCATTACATAAATCCTGATAACTTAAAAGAAAAACGCAGTCCCTGGTATCATCACATGCAAACTGATTGATTCTGGAACTTGTAGTATCTTCACCATTCTTTACGAGAGCTTCATTGATTTTTACATGCTCTTCTTCTGTAAAAGCATTCTGATAAAAATCTTCATTAAGGTAGGAACGAATATTTGAATATTTATAGTTATTTGGCCACACGGTTTCGGAGTCTATTGAACGGACATTTCGCGTCTTACAATATGGAACAGCCGCAGTAAGGATTTTTTCAGAAAGAATCATTTTTCCGCTGCGTCCTTTTATAGCAAAAACACGCCATGACACAGGTTCTACACGAAACCAGTAAGTTTTTTCCCGTTCACATGAACTTCCATCAGAAAAAGTATAACCAGTTCCATGAACAGAAGCAGAATCAACTTTTACATATCTATTACCGTTTTTATCGGAAAACTCCCGGTGCCCATCATAAGTTCTTCCTGTAAGGGAAAGTTCAATGTCTGAAACATCGCAAATGGTCTGAGGCCACATACCGAACTGTATGATTTTATTTAATTCGAAATCGGAAGGGTCACTTTCATTACAACCTGTTATAAAAAACAGACAGATAAGAACAAAGAAAATCGGGAAAAACTTCTGATTTCGTTTCATTTCAACATCTCTCCTTACCTCTATTATACATTACATTTTGTATAGGTCAAAAACTTATTTCACATCATCCTGCTTTTTGATAGAATAAAGCCATGAGTGAAGTAATAGAAAACAGCACAATCAACTCGGCACTTTTTACCGATTTTTATGAACTTACAATGGCACATGGATACTGGAAACAGAACATGGACCATGAAGTAGTATTTGATATGTTCTTCAGAAAGAATCCTTTCGAAGGCGGATTTTCAGTTCTTGCCGGCGTGGAAACCTTCCTTGATGTACTTACTTCCTTCCGTTTCTCAGAAGAAGACATTGCATATCTTTCAAGCCTTAACATGTTTGAACAGGGATTCCTTGATTACCTGAAGGATTTCAAATTCACTGGCGACGTTTACATGATGGACGAAGGAAAAGTAATTTTCCCACAGGAACCTCTTGTCCGCATCCACGCCCCTCTTATTCAGGCTCAGATTATTGAAGGCATGCTCCTGAACCACATAAACTTCCAGAGCCTTATTGCAACAAAAACTGCAAGAATCTGGCTTGCAAGCAAAAAAACTCCTATTATGGAATTCGGTCTTCGCCGTGCCCAAGGGCCGGACGGAGCTATGAGCGCTACCCGCGCCGCATACATTGGTGGAGCTGCTGGTACTTCAAACACACTGGCAGGAAAACTTTACGGCATTCCTGTAATGGGAACCATGGCTCACTCATGGATTATGAGTCATTCTTCAGAACTGGAAGCTTTCCGCCACTACGCAGAAATCTATCCACAGAACGCAGTTTTCCTTATCGACACATACGACACACTGAAAAGCGGTATTAAAAATGCAATCATCGCTGGTGGTGAACTTGTAAAGAAAGGATACGGCTTCGGTGTTCGTCTTGACTCAGGGGACATTTCGTACCTTACCCGTGAAGTACGCAAGGAACTGGACAGAGCCGGTTACCCTCAGGCAAAAATCTGTGTTTCCAACGAACTTACAGAAGAAATCATTACAACTCTTGTTGCCGGTGGTGCACCTATTGATTCATGGGGTGTTGGTACTCACATGGTAACAGGTGGAAACGAATCTTCTTTCACAGGCGTTTATAAACTTGCAGCACGCCACGATGCAAAATCAGACAAGCTTGAACCTGCAATGAAATTCAGTGACAATCCTGCAAAAACAACAAACCCTGGAATCAAAAATTCTTACCGTCTTTACGATGAAAACGGCATGGCAATTGCCGATATTCTTTCCCTGGAAAATGAAACTGTTGAAGAAGGCAAAGAAAACCGTTTCTTCCATACAATGGTTGACTACCGTTCTTTCGTTGCAAAACCTGCTAAGGTTGAACCTCTCTTAAAAAAACGTCTTTCAAAAGGCGAAAGAGTTCTGCCTCGCCTGCCGGAAAAAGAACAGCTTATTACAGCACGCCAGAATATGGAAAAAGATCTGGCAGCACTGGACCCTTCATACAAGCGTATTCTGAATCCTCACGTTTACAAAGTTTCTGTAACAGAAGGACTCAAAAACCTGAAGCTGAAGTTTATTGAAGCAAACCTTAAATAAATGATTCACGCTTTATACGCCACAGGACGTAACGGGGAAATGGGCATGAAAGACGGCTCACTTCCCTGGCGCACTGCTGATAACCGCATCCGTGCAGACTTACCTGAACATATCCAGAAACAGTGCGCCGACGACATGGCACAATTCAAGAAACTTACAACAGGGAATATTATTGTTATGGGGTACAATACCTATAAGACGTTCCCATACCCTCTCCCAAGCCGCATAAATATTGTCATAGATCGAACTGCTGAAACCCAAACTTCAATTTCAGAAACAGGATGGAACTTTTTTCCTTCCCTGGAAGAAGCCCTTACTACCTGCGGCACTTTCAATAAAGCTCAAGGCCAGGCCCCCAGAGAAGTTTTCATAATAGGCGGCGCAAAGCTTTTGAAAGAAGCCTTCAGTAAAAAACTGATTTCAGGAAAAATCCATCACACAATTATTGATGCTGATTTTCCAGATGCAGAAGTTATTTTCCACTCTCCAGAAAATCAATAATCAAAGCAGAAAGCTCATAACCTGTAGTACGGGAAGCGGGCCATTGATGAGGATAATCCTTTACCTGAAGAATCCACATTTTGTTTTTGAGCCCAGTATATGCTTTCAGAAATGAAGTTTCTCCAGGCATGAAGTCTTCCTCAAACTCCAGGGAATTAACTTTTATCCACTGTTCAGTCACATCTTCTATATAAGGATATCCACGGGAAACATTTTCTTTTGCGTTTTTCTTAGAAAGTACCAGATCGTCCTTCGTTCCATAAACCTGAAACAAATCAAGTTTGCAGTTTGCTTTATTCTTTTCCCATACATTCAAAGGTGCAAGCCCAGACACAGCAATTATTCCTGCAAAAGGTGTCTTCTTCTGGAGGGCTGCATAATGACACATAAAAGCACCGTTGCTGAATCCGCAGAGATATGTTCCTGATACCAGAATACTGTATGCTTCACATAAATATGTGTTCAAGGCACAAAGAAAACCGTAATCATCTTTTTTAGAAACACCGCTTCCGCTGTTCCAGCCAGGTTCATTTCCGCTGGAAACATAGCAGACCGCGTAACCGGAAGGCAGCGCATAGTCATTCATTTTTGTCCTGCTTTTAAAAGATGTTATGGTTTCTCCATAGCCGTGAAGCATCAAAATAAGACCTTCCGGAGTTTCTGTCTCCGGAAGCCAAAGACTGTATTTACGCACAGTATTTTTATAGCTGCAGGAAAAAGTATTTTCTCCCCCTTCTTTCTTTATATCTGTTATGCCTTTAGCAAAGCAGAAAAAAGAAAGAAGGAAAAAGATTATTGCGAGAGAACTTTTTTTCAATTTTAAATTTACTTTTCTAAAAAACATGATTCTATCAAAGTATATATTAAATTAAAAACGGGACGCAGCAAATCGTATTTAATATACTTTAGGTCCCAGATAACTTTTCTTTATCAGATTTTCTGCATCCGTTGTATACATGACGATTTTTTCAAGAACAAAGTTCGGTGTTACCGCAAACACTTCCAGAGTATTAAGGCCTTCCTTGCAGTCAAAGTAAGCTGATTTTACACGGATATTGTTTGTAACATCAGTTCCCCAAGGTTCCTGATTGTCACCAACATGGAAATTTTCATCAACACAATCAACTGTAACTTTCTTTCCGTTTACGGCAGCACCGAAACGGAAGTAATTGTCCTGAGTTGCCGGGTTTGAAGGATTCATATAGAAATCAACTTTAAGGATTCCGTCTCCGCTGGAAGCAAGTGCGAAATTATATTTCAGGCAAGGTGCATCTTTAAGGTCGTCACGGAAATAAGAAGTTGCACTTTCAACTTTTACAGCAGAGTTCAGTTTTCCATAATCAGGAAGAACTTCAAATCCGGTTACATTTCCTTCAGTATCGATTCCCGACATATTTTCATTGAAGCGTTCTGCATCAATTGCAATATAAGGGCCTGTCTGAAGAACTGTATCTTCCGGGAAATCAGCTTTATTCAAAGTTCCAGCATTAATGATTAACGGAATACGAACACCGCCTGCACTTCTGTCATCATTTTCAATGAATATTGTTGTGTGTTTTTCCAAAGCCTTTGAAAGCTTTTCACGGTCACATGCAACTGTAATCTTTTCAATTCCTGTAACTTCACCTTCAGTTTTTGACACAGAAATCCAGTCAGCATCAACCTTGAAACGGAATGGAACTGCGTCAGGTCTTCCGCTTGCCAGATTTACAGTAAATGAATTACAGTCAGGATTGCAGAATGCAAAGCTTACAATCGGACGGCGGTTCCAGTCCAGACCTGAACTTGTAGAATCATTTCCGTCTACCCAGGCAATAAGGCGTGGCTTATCTGGAGCATGGAAACTGTGACATACAGGATACTGATTTTCTTCTTCGTTCCAGTGCTTGAAGCCTACATGCTGACTCCAGCCCTGTCCGTAATATTTTCCGCCGTCAACTTCATCCAGTTCTTTTACTAAAGCCCGGTCAAAGGCAATTGTCTTTTCAATTTCAGGAATAATGTCGTGAGCGGCCCAGATTCCTTTTTCAGCATACCAGTGATTTTTTCCTGCAAGAAGCTGCATCTTAAGAACATTCATTGTTCCCATGGCAGGATAATAAATCTGAGCGAAGAAGCCTGAGAAATCTTTTTCACTTACTTCGCCCTTAAGTTTTTTACAACGGTTCATGATATCTTCTGCAAGAGCAAGAGTCTCATCACTTTCGCCGTAATTCACAGCATGGTAAGTTTCTGATGTGAGGGCTTCAGTTCTGCAGCGGTGTGAAAGTTTTGTATAACCGTTGATAATGAAAACTGCATCATCCTGCTGTTCTTTTGTGAAGCCAGGAAACTGGAAAGATACCCACTGACGGGTATATTTTTCTGCAGTCAGTTCAACGTCTGAATATTTTTCGTAGTCGTAAGCCAGATTCAGGAAATAACTGAGAGGGAATTCATTTGTAAGAATATCTCCAACGTTTACAATCCAGAGATCCTGAATACCAAAATCGTAGGCAGCACACATCTGTTCACGAACTTTTGCAATATGAGTTGTATTGATCCATTCGTAGCTGAAAGGTGAACCATGGTAATCAAAATGATAGTACATACCATAGCCGCCTTTGTGTTTTCTCATTTCCTTTGTAGGAACAGTACGGAGGTTTCCATGGTTATCATCACAGAGCATAAGGATTACGTTTTCCAGTTCAGGGTCTCCCATAAGTCCCTTTGTTTTTTTGTCGCCGTAAAAATATGGTTCAACTTCCTTATAAAGAGCCAGCATGCGTGGAACTTCTTCAAGGTTTTCATTTACGTTTTCACGGATAAGACGGTTCTGTGTTTTCAAAACGTTGCGCAGAAGATCAATATTGTCTTTTAAAGTTGCGTTCTGCATGATTGCTGTATCAGCTTCGCCGCGCATACCAACTGTGATTACATTGTCGAACTTACCGTTACGTTTAAGACCATCTTCCCAGAACTTTGTAATTCCCTGTTCGTTCTTAATGAAGTTCCAGGCGTCTCCGTAAATTGAACCTGGTCCGCGAAGGTATTTGTATTCTTCCCCGGCACGGCAACATGGTTCGTGATGACTTGCTCCCATAACAACGCCAAGTTCATCTGCAAGTTCTGCATTCAAAAGGCCTGGACCATCATCAGAAAAGCGGCTTGCCCACATAGCAGGCCACAGATAGTTTCCTTTAAGGCGGAGAAGAAGTTCAAAAACATGTTCATAGCATTTGGCATTAACGCCGCCAAAGTTTTTACCAGACCAGTTGCCGAAGGCAGGCCATTCATCATTAATAAAGAAACCACGGAAACGTACGCTTGGTTCTTTTGAAACCACAGTATCTTCCGAAGTGATTTCAACTTCATCTTTATGTGCAGGTTTAATATTGCACCAGTCAACTAAAGGAGAAACTCCAAGCAGTTCAGAAAGATGGAAAAGCCCATAAATGGTTCCCCTTTTGTCTGAACCTGCAATCACAATCTGATTTTCCAGAACAAAAAAACCGTAAACTTCCCGCTTTCCCTTTACTTCAGAAAGATCGATTTTTCCTTCGCTCTCAAGACGATCAATAAGAGATGATTTTCCCACTGTTCCAAAAACAACAGAAGAATCTTCTCCGCCTTTTACAGGAGCAGTGCCTGTTACAAGTTCTATATCATGCATAACTTTTTCAGCAATCTTATGAACGCCTGAAAAAGCTGTATCTTCAAAATAAAATGATACTGATGAATTAATTTTCATATTTTTTCCTCCGGAATACCCGTTTGTAGTATTCTAGTATGTTAATTTTCTATTTTCTAGCAGAATTTTCCCTATTTATATATTTTTTTTCACTTTTCACTGATAAGAGATTATAATATAGTAACACACAATATATAGGAGCAGTTCTTGGAAACAATTGCAGATCTTGGCCAATACACATTTCCGGCCTTATTAAAAAATTCAGTAACAAAATTCGGTGATCGTCCAGCGCTTACATACGCATTAAAGGATGAGGAACCTATCACATATTCACAGATGGCAGAAAATGCATTGAATTTTTCAAAACTGCTTACTGTACTTGGCTTAAAAGAAGAATCAAAAGTTGCACTTTACGGTGTAGGTTGTCCTGCATGGGGCACTGCATATTTTGGAATTGTAAACAGAAAAATGATTTCTGTTCCTTTACTCCCGGACT
>JAKSTN010000013.1 GCA_024402535.1 Treponema sp. | reverse complement strand
TACGCCTGAGCTTCAAAGGCGAAGACGTTCAGGGATGGATTCTCCTGCGCCTTTCACTCCACGATCCTGTTATGCCAATGAACATCGAAGGCGGCCGCAAAGGCGACCTGGCAAAACTGGTAGCAATCGCAAAAGAACTTACAGACGGCTTCGACAAGCTGGACCGTTCAAGTTTGAAATAACAGGACGCCGTCGGGGACAAACCCCGCCGGAACCTGCCCGTGGGAGCAATATGCCCCCCTTTTACTGAACAAATGTAAAAGGAGGGCATATTAGTTTTAAATTGTCGTTAAACTTTAACAGTTTATTATTTATATAGATATAAAATTTAAGGAGTGATTTTTTATGAAAAAATTCTTGTTTATTCTTTCGGTTTGTCTTATGGCTTTTGTTTCCTGTTCAGATCCGACAAAGACAAATACCCCTAAGGAACTTACTGAGGCCCAGTGTTTAAGACATTTTGAGACTGGTACTGGTGGCTGGTATTACTATGATGTTACAACAGATGCCGGAACAACAACTACCTATCTGAAATATTATGTTTCTGATGAAGGCGGCCACAAGAAGGGGGATGTTGAGAGAGCCGGAACTCTTAGAACTGAATATAAAGGTGAAGCCCTTGAACTTTGTAAGTCTTCAATGTCATTTGTTCAGTGTTACAGGGCATATGATGCTGCAATAAAGGCCGGCATGAATAATATTAAATTTAATAAATGTCTGGAACGTGATTGGTAATTAAATATAAAAAAGAACTTAAGGAATTTTAAGTTCTTTTTATTTGCTCCTTATCTATTAAAGTCTACCGCTATTTAGAGGAATTATGAAAAAGGCATTTTTCTCGTTTTTTTTATTCTGTTTGGTTTTCACTTCCTGTCATTTCAGGTCTGATGAAGAAATAAAGGTCCAGGGGATTTCTTTTTCAGAAAAAAGACTTGTCACTTTTCCCCTGTTTTAGCTATAAATTTCACCTTTTTCGGGTTTTTATAGCCGTTTTCCCCTTGTGGTGTCGCGAAAAAGCATTGTAGCTAGCTTGATTCGACTATAAATTCGCGGCTTCACGGCTATTTATAGCTGTTTCAGGGGAAAAACTTTCCACCCGCGGAAAAACTCCGGAAAAAAAGCTATAAAACCGGCCACTCGCGGGAAATTATAGTTTTTCGCATAAAATTCCTGCATTTTTGCCCGGAGGCATAGGCGCTGGAGCAGCGCGAAGCGGTCACCGCAGGGCAGCCGGCTGCAAAAGGGAAAAGTGCCCCGCGCAGAGGAAAGTTTTACGGTCTGGGCAAAGGTCCCGCGTGTGGAGACAAGTCCTGCGCGCTGCGGCAAAGTTCCGGGCGCGGAGGGCAAAACGGGCCGGCCGCCCGAGGAGACTGAGGGCTACCGAACTGCGAAAGTGCCGGCCTGGTGCGAAAAATCTGCCGTGCCGAAGGCCGTCTGCCAGCGCCTGACCCGGACGTCACCGTCCGGGTCAAAGCCTGCACCAGGCATGCCCCAAAAAAACCTTCATGCAAACTTCTTTAAAACCCACTCAATATGCATTATAATAGTAAAGATATGGAAAAAAATTTAAAAACAAAATTACTTCCCTTCGTACTTACTTTCGTTGTTATCGTTCTTGATCAGATAACAAAAATGCTTATCGTTCGAAATATTCCCCTTTACACAATCGGGGCTCAGTTCTTTGGTGATTTCCTGAGAATTATTCATGTTGCAAACACTGGGGTCGCATTCAGCATGGGTGCAGACTGGGGCACAATCTGGCGGGCAATTATGTTCAGAGCAGTTCCTGTAATTGTTATCGGACTTGTTGTTGTTGTTTATTTCCGCAACAACGAATTTTCAAAGCTTCAGCGCTGGTCAATTGCCGGAATTATTGGTGGCGGAATCGGAAACCTCATAGACAGATTTTTCCGTGCCGAAGGCGTTGTAGATTTCATTGATGTTAAATTCTACGGTCTCTTTGGTCTGGAACGCTGGCCTACTTTCAACGTTGCAGATTCTGCTGTTGTAGTATGCGGAATCCTGCTTCTCATTTCTTTCATTGTATTTTCTGTGAAAGATGAAAAAGCAAAAAAATCTGAAAATAAATAAGGAAAGAAACTAATGGACTACAAAGATATGGATGAAGAAACACGCGAAAAAAGAAAGCGTGAACAGGTTGCATACCGCACAAAGAAACACAATTCTGTACGATTCATGATTCTCTCAAGCGTTTTTGAAATCATTGAAACAGTACTTATAATGTTCGTTCTTTTTATTCTTACTGCTGTAGTTTTCTTCAAAATCCTTAAAGTTGATCCTTCAAGCAATGTTGCCGGAACAATTTTCATGGTTGTTCTTGTAGTGATTTTTATTGGGGGCATGATTCTTGGATTTATTATTTACAAAAAATGTGCCCGCTGGTGCATCAAAAAATTCAAGATGTTCGATAAATTGAATGATGATGTTCTTATCCACTACTTCAAAGAAGAAGAACTTGGTTTAGAGGATGGTCGCTTAAAATGATTGGAATTATCGGCGCTATGGAAATTGAGGTGAAAAACCTTGTTTCTGCCATGACTGATTCAAAGAAAACGGAAACAGCAAACCTTGTATTTTATACAGGAAAGCTTTCCGGAAAGGATGTTACTGTTGTTCAGAGCGGTGTTGGAAAAGTAAATGCTGCACTTTGTGCACAGATTCTTTGCCGCGAATTCAAATGCGACTGCGTAATCAACACAGGAATTGCAGGAGCCATGGCTCAAGGGCTTGGCATTTTTGACTTCGTTGTCTCAACTGCAGCTGTTCATCACGACGTTGATGTAAAAATCTTCGGCTACGAATTTGGTCATGTTCCAGGAATCAAGGTTCGAGACTTCCCTGCCGACGAAAAACTTGTTGCTGCTGTTGAACGCGCCTTTGCCGCCAGTGAATCCTGCAAGGACCGCAAACTGGTAAAAGGTCTGGTAGCTTCCGGTGACCAGTTCATTTCTTCTGGCGAAAAGAAAGATTTCATTAAATCTACTTTCAATGCCGCCTGCTGCGAAATGGAAGGTGCTTCTATTGCACATGCTTGTTACCTTAACAACACTCCGTTTGTTATAGTTCGGTGCATGAGTGACATGGCTGATGATGATGCCACAACAACTTATTCATTCAACGAAGAAACTGCTGCCGGAGAAAGCACAGAATTAATGCTAAATCTTATTAAAGAAATTTAAAGGAAATTTATACACATGGAAAAAAAATACAACGTAGACAGCTTCAACCTTGATCACACTAAAGTAACTGCACCTTTTGTACGCCTTGCTTCTAAAAAAGAAGGCCCAAAAGGCGATGTAGTAACAAAGTTTGATATCCGGTTCTGTCAGCCAAATAAAGAATTCCTTACAACTGGAGCAATCCACACTCTGGAACATCTTATGGCTGAATATATCCGTGATGAAATGGAAGGCGTAATTGACCTTTCTCCAATGGGTTGCCGTACAGGTTTTTACTTCACGATTTTTGGCGACCATGATGAAGAATACGTTTGTGGACACCTTCTGAACGTTCTTAAAAAAGTTGCTGTATGGGACAAACCTGTTCCTGCTACAACAGAAGAAGAATGTGGAAACTACCGTGACCATGACCTGGAAGGCGCCAAGGCTGCCGCCGGAAAATGGGTTCAAGGAATTGAAAAGAAAGGATGGAACGCTTTTATTTAATCTGAAAGTATTCCAATAAAAAAAATGGATGAAAAGATAAAAAGAATTGGTTTTATAATCAATGATTCCAGCACAGACTACAGTAAAGGTCTTGTAGACGGCATGAAAGCCGCCTGCAAAGACTTTAATTCAACTCTGCTTATTTTCCCTGTTGGGGAATACGGAAAAAGCTATTCCCAATACGGCTACCAGAAAAGAGCTGCTGCTTCGTTAATTTCAAAAAATAACCTGGACGGCCTTATTTTCAGCACAGCAGTGCACGGAGCTCACGTTTCATATAAAAAACTCTCAAAATATGTTCATTCATTTTCTGATATTCCTGTTGTAAACCTTGGAACCGTCATTCCGGACATGCCTACAGTTCTTACGGACTGCGAGCCTGGTCTGGAAAACATGATTACCCACCTTATAAAAAAACATGGCTGTAAACGTATCGCTTTAATGAGCGCCGGTGAAAATTCAAAAGAAGCAGAAGAAAGAACTGAAGTCTATAAAAAAACACTGGAAAAAAACGGAATCCCTTTTGATGAATCACTGATTCTTTACGGATTCTTTTCTTATCCAATGGCTATGACAGCCTTGAAAGATTACGAAGACGAACATCATGTCCTTGATTTTGATGCAATTGTTTGTCTTAACGATTATATGGCATACGCCGCAGTTGATTACTGTAAGCAGCACAATTATTCAATTCCTGATCAGATTAAAATAACCGGTTTTGATGATATCCCTAAAACTTCAATTTCAGATCCTACTATTTCAACTATAAATCAGCAAATTGAAACTCAGGGTTATCTGGCATTGAAAACTGTCAGCCAAATGATAGATGGTGAGGAAGTTGAAAACATTATCAAAGTACCATCGAAAGTTCGCTACAGACAATCCTGCGGATGTATCAGTCTGAATGAAAGTTATTTTGATTACCAGACTGAATCTTACACTGTAGTTTCTAAAGAAGAAGCCATGCGAAATAACAGCGGATCTGAATGGCTTATTCGAAAAGATCAAATTAGAACCATTGAAAACTATTTCCAGAACACTCAGGGGAAAATCAATCTTTTTGACTTCACCGGAAACTTCCAGTTTGTTCTTACAAATTTTGATATCGGAGCTGCAGCAATTGTCATTTACGAAGAACCTATCGTTATGACAAAAATGTTCGACCAGTTTGAAATGCCTTCCAAAGCCTTTGTTCTTGCCGCTTTTGACAACTCCAGAAATTTCAATTATAAACGTGATAAGAACACCAAACCTTTCAACCCTAGAGAGTATCTTCTTCCTGACGGATATGTAAATTTTTATAAGGAACCATATTTTGTAGTTTCTCTTTCCAATGGAGAATTCCAGTATGGTTACCTCGTTTACAAACCGGGCGGATTCGATGAAACCATGTACGATCTGATTGTCACAATGATTTCACACCGTCTTTCAGTTGCTTTTGAAACTTCTAAAAGTGAAGAAGAAAGAAAAACTCTGAACATCAGCAATAAAATTCTCCAGAAGATTTCGCGAACAGATGAACTTACAAAACTTCTGAATCGGCGCGGACTTCTTGAACTTGGCCAGGAATCAATCGACCTTGCAATCAAATGCGGTAAAACAGGTCTTGTTATTTTCGGTGATATGGATAACCTGAAATCTATCAATGATACTTATGGTCATGACACAGGTGATAAGGCTATTATTGCTACAGCAAAAATTCTTTCAAATGCTTTCAGAAAAAATGATATTGTTGCCCGCATCGGCGGTGACGAATTTGCAATTGTTGCCACAGGACTGGATCAGAGTTCATTCAAAAAAGTAAAAGATAAAATCGATAAGGAATGTGAAGCTTTCTCAAAGAAAAACAAAGAAAAATACAAGCTTTCAATAAGTCTCGGTTTTACTACTTTCCATTCAGAAAGTTTTGCAATGTCCGCCCTTCTTCTGGAAGCAGACGCAAAACAATACCGGGAAAAACGCTCAAAGAAAGTAAATGAATAAATCTGAACTGCGCAAACTGATTAAAGAAAAAGGAAAAATTTTCTTCCAGAATCCTCATAATAAACCTGATGCAAGTTTTAATATCGGAAAGAAAATCTGTGCTTTGCCTGAATTCAAAAATGCAGATGTAGTTTTTGCTTTTATGCCAATGAATGACGAAGCAAATATTGGCATTGTAATTCTTGAAGCTTTCATGAGCGGCAAAAAAGTTGCCGTTCCAAAAATCACTGATGAAAAAGGCGAAATGGAATTTCACTGGATTTCATCTGACGAAGAAATGAATGAAGGTCCTTTCGGTATTTATGAACCGCACGGAAATTCCCTTGTTGATATGAATACTGTAGATGCTGGCTCTTTGCTCTTAGTTCCTGGAGTTGCTTTTACACAAGACGGCAAACGCCTTGGAAGAGGTAAAGGTTTCTACGACAGATTTATGGCTGAATACGGAAATAAGTTTTTCAAAGCAGGAGTCTGTTTTGACTTCCAGCTTGTAGATGATATTCCAGTCAGTGAAAATGACATCAATGTTGATAAAGTTATCTATGGCTGATTTTTCCTCAATTTCGTGCTTCTGACGAATAAACTCTGTAAAGCCTTTCAAAATCAAGATATTTTTCAACTACTTCAAGGATCTTTTCTGATGTAATATTGTTCACTTTTCTATAAATTTCCAGATATTCAAGCGGATTTTCTGTATTCTGAGATAAAAGAACCGCACAGCCTGTATTTGTATAAGCATCAGAAAACCATGAATTTATGCATTTTGTCTTTACATTTTGCAGAGTTTTACTACTTTTTGAAGCATTTGTAAGATCATTTTTAAACTGATTTATTATGCTTTTGTACAATGTATCACAGGCTGAAATTCGTTCAACAGAAGAAAAACTAAATGATCCAAAAGGCACGTATTCTGTTGCACGTGATGAAGTTACCTTACAATTATACAAATACATTTTTTCACTTACGCCTTCTGTCAAAGCATCCTGAATGTAAGGAAGAAGTGCATTAAAAATATAGAAGTCATCTGTCCCTGCTTCCGGCGAGGCGGCACAATAAAGCACAGGGTCTGCAAAACTTTTTGTAGGAATAAGAACTGCAGGCATAGGTCCTGCATCTTTTGCCGGAACATCTGTAAGGAATGTATGAACAAGTTTTACTTTCTTCTGTTTGCCGTAAGGAAAATTTTTCTGAAAGTTTTCAGGCTTAGATTTCTTTTCGGAAATTAAATCTGTGTGTCCCGCAGGGCGTACTGTCTGAACCTTAAGAACAGAGAAAGCATCAGAAATAATCTGTGCTGTAATATCAAATGGAACATCACCACAAACAAAAACACTGAATCTTGCTGCATCAAGAACAGCCGGATAATTCTGAAGAATTTTTTCATAACTTGTATTTGTCAGAATTTCATTCTGTGTTTCGTAGATTTTTTCATAAGGCGTTTTTGGAAGTACTGCCTTAACTGCGCCACTAAAAAGCTGATTTGTTGTACTTCCATTTTCAAGGCGTTTTCTCGTCTTTCGATTCTGCACAATTCTGTCTGCATCTGCAGGAAGAACTTCATCCATAATAAGAGAACTTGAAAGGGCACCGATTATCGAATAAAAATCTTCTCTTTCACATTCAATTATAATTCGGGATGAATCCATTCCTGTTTCAGAATAAATTTCAAAATCATTGAGAACAAGACCTGCTGACTGTTTTATTCGAATCTGACGGAGAATATTCATTGTAAGAAGATTTGTCATCAATTCTTCAAAACCATGATCATCTGCTGTCCGCAGGTTTCCCCCTGAAACAGAAAGAAGCATTGTTACACCTGTTGTGTTTTTATTCTGCTTCATAAAAAGCGGGATGCCATTTGAAAGAAATGTCTGACGCACATCTTTTTTATTTTCATTAATAAATGTTTCAACAAATGTCTCTTCAGATTCTTCTTCAATTACAGGAACGGAATCCATAATATTTTTAATATTCTTGTACAAAGTATCTGTATACCAGGAGGCATTCTTTGAATTAATTTCTTCATAACCGCCCGCAGAGAATTCCTTTTTATATTTATTGAATTGTTTTGTATTTACAATCACAAAAATAAAAGGATCTTCGTTCTTGATTTTCTGAACAACCCGTTCTGCCGAAACAATTTCAAAATCATTTTTACGGTTTTCCAGTTTCTGTGTAACTGGAAGATCGCTTCCGCTGTATGGATCCTGAACCCAAAGTTCACTCAAGGTATTCATATAAGCAGAAGAAGATGAGACCATTTTATTAAAGGCAAACACCTGCCTTGTTAATGCCTGATTATATTCATCAAAAGATATATCTGAAGTTTGCTTCACAATTTCATAAAATTTTTCCGATTGTTTTGCAGGTGAAATATTTTTTACATTTTGCAAAAGGCTCTGAATAATCAGGCGGGAGCTTCCGCTTTTCGTTGCCCCTGCCACATTCACATATTCAGCTCCCGGAATATTCAAGACGGCTTCATTGCAAAGAACATTTTTCATGTTCGAAACGTCATTATTATAAACTGCGGAAGCAAGAGCACATTCATCTTCTGTAAGATTTCCATATTGAATAACAACCTGTGTCAGTTCATCAGAAAAATCTTTTCCATGAATTACAAATTTCTTTTTACCGTTTTTTGTAATTGTCAAAGGTCTGTGACTAACCCGTCGGCTTGAATAAAGCCGTCCAAAAGCATCTTCTGTTTCCTGAACCAGATTTTCTTTCTGGAAGTTTCCGCTTGCAAAAAGCGCCGCATTTCCAGGTATGAAATAATTTTCCTGAATGCCGGTTAAAATGCGGCGCACCTCATTCTGTGAAAGCTTATTGAACAAAGCCGGATAAATGCCTGAATCGTTTCTCCAGGGTTCGGCGCTGAAAACTCTTGCGTCAATTCCGGCATTCATCATTGTTCCCGCATCATTTGCAGAAAGTAAAACTTCTCTTTTTAAAACCGCAATTTCCGCAGCTAAAAGTGAATCTGAAAAGGCCGGATTAAAAACACATTCCGAAAGTTCATACAAAGTTTCTTCAAGAGCAGCAGGCGAAATATTCAGAATAAATCTTGTTGCATCTGAATTCACCTGAACCGAATCAAACTTTATACGCGCTGTTTTCTGAATAAGATTTGAAAGTAATGTAAAAAAACCCGCATTCTCTGCTGTCTGATTTGAAAAACCTGCCCTTATACAAAGTTCCAGACGAATCTGCGGATTTGAATAATCCTCGAAAGCATAAACAGAAAGTCCGTTTTCTATTTTTGTTTCATAAACTTTTTCAGCTTTCTGCTGTGCAAAAAGTGAACCGTAAATCAGCAAACTGAATAGAAGAAAAACTGTCTGTAATTTTTTCATTTTAATTAATAAACTCGTGTTCTCTGTTTTTTATTCCCGAAACATAATCAAAAATTGAAGTCAGGCGTTTATTAAACACAACTGCTCCCGGCTTAAATGATTTGTCGGCAATATATTTTTCGATTAAATCTTTATTGTGCATGTCTGAGCCACTGGTACATGGAAGATTTTTCTCTTTTGCCAGTTCCAGTGCCTGATCATTTTCTTCAGGTCTGTTTCCTGCGTTGTAAACTTCCAGACCGTGTACACATTCCGGATGCAGATTCAGCTTTTTGATGTAATCGCGCATTCGGTAAGGATGAGCCTGAATCATAAGTCCGCCAGCTTCATCAATCATTTTAAAAAGACCTTCATGTGTCTGGGTCATGATTTCAGGATGTGCTATAAGCCAGTCTTTATCAATTCCGTAAAGAAGATATTCGTCGCCTTCAAAGTTGTATTCAATTCCAAAGAAGACATCAAAATCTTTTCCCTTACTTGCTTCAAGAGCCCGTTCATATCCTGAACAATACTGTCGCACTCTTTCATCCCATGGAAGATTTCTATCAACTCCGCTGTTACCGTTGAAGAAATGATCAGTAACAATAATACCTGCGTATCCTGCACGTTTATAAACTTCAATATAATCTTCAGGTTCTGTGGAACCACAGGCGCTTACACCTTTTGTGTGCAGATGTGTTTCGTACAAAAATTTGCTCATAATTCTACAACACTGCCTCCCTTAATAAGACGCCCTGAAACTGTAAAAACGTTTTCAAATTCTTCTTCAGTATTATCATTCTGTTCAATCTGACGGATCAGACTTTCTGCTATGCGGTTTCCAATAAGACAACCATCCTGCTCATAAGTTGCAAGAGGAGGAACCAGAAGTGAAGTAAGCATAATACCGTCATAACCTGTAATACTGATATCCTTTCCGGGAACAAGTCCGCGGCTGTTCAATTCGCGGATTCCACCAAGAGCAGCATAATCATCAGGGTAGAGAATACAAGTTGGCGGATCAGGCAGATCAAGAAGCATGGCAGTTGCTTCCTGGCTTGTAATAGGATCGTGGTAAAGTCCCTGAGCAATATTTGATTCAGGGCATGTAAGTCCATGTTCCTTCAGGACATTAAAGAAAACTTCTAAGCGGTCTGAAGTAACAAGTGTTTTTTCACCATGAATAATGCCAAATTTTTTATGTCCTTTTGAAATGAGATACTCTGTAAGTTCTTTCATTCCATTTTTGTTATCACTGAGAATTGCTGCATGATCATTATCAAAAACATAGTCCAGTGTTACGCTTGGGATTTCACTTTTAATAAGAGTCTTAATCTGTTCACTTTCAAAGTCTGCAGAAAGAATTGCAACACCGTCAAAATTTCTTGCCCTGATATGAGTGTAATAATCGAAGCCCGGATCATCCCGTCCAGAGAACGTAATTTCATATCCATTTTTCTGAGCAACTTTCTGAATGCCACTAATGATTTTTGCAAAGTACTGATGCTGGAAACCTGAACCTGTTTTATCTTCGAAAATAACACACAGGTCATAAGTTCGATTTGTTCGAAGAGTACGTGCTGCAATGTTTGGATGATATCCCATTTCTTTAGCCTTTGCCTGAATAGCAAGGCGTGTATCCTCGCTGATTTCACTGGAACCTTTAAGAGCTTTACTTACTGTCGAAAATGAAACTTTACATTCCTGGGCAATGTCTTTTAATGTGACCATCTCTTTTCCTCAAAACCTTTTTATGTTCTTATTCTTTTTATATGAAGTATTCTGCTGACCATAAACGAGCGCTGCTCCCTGTCTGGCGGAACTTCAAATTTCAACACGGCCTCACCCTCATTTTTTATAACTTTCAAAGGATGAACTAAAACAACAATCTCTCCATCGCTTCCATCAGGTTTAGGTAATACTAACTCTAGTATATCATTGTTTTTTATTGCTGTATCAATCAAATGGATTTTTCCGTGAAAATCTATTCCATCAGCATTTATTATTTCTGAACGCACTGATGTTGATACAAGCTGAGTTTCAGAAATAATCAAATGGTTTCTGATTCTTGCCTGAAGGCTTTCAACCTGCTGCTCATCAAAATCTGACTCTTCAAGTTTTTTGATAAGCCTTTCTTCTTCCTGAAAGCTTTTCTCATCTGAAATTTTATTGTAGGTTTCGCCACTCTTTCCAAAAGTGAAGATGTTTCCCTTTGCAATACGAGGAAGAGAAAATACTTCTGTTTCCTTTTCTACAGTTTTCACGCGGCCCATAAAATCCAGGCCCGAGCCTTTTATAAAAGCAGCAGGATTTTCTTCAATAGGCAGATCTAAAAGATAAATACCTTCTGCAAGTTTTTCACTTATATGAACAGAAAGGGCCGGATTATTTTCTACCATTGAAACATTTTCCGGTGAAACTTTAAGAACATAGCCTTTGTACAAAACTGCCGAAGAATAAGCGTTGTGCCATTCATCCAGGTTGAAAATGAGATTCTGTGGCAGTTCAAAAGACGCATAATCGGCAAGAATATTCTTTATGCCTTCAAGGCTATAACCTTTATCAAATCCCACAGAAACTGATTTACGTGTTATTTCGTATTCAGTTACAGTACTGCATTTCACCGCCTGCATAAAAAATGTAAACGGAATAAGATTTTTAAGGCTTAAACCAGGCAAAAGTGTTACACTTGAAGCCGCATTAATATTGATTACTTTTGGCTTTTCACCGCTAAATGTATATGCATTGTCTGTACAAACGCCTTGAATATAAATATTTTCGCTGTTTTCACTTTCACCATGTAAAGACAAAAGCCCAAATTCCACTGCTGCATCAAATACTGAATCCATAAGGGAAACTGCATCTGTGCTGCCACCTGAATTTCCACCTTCACTTTCAGCTTTCATTCGGTTCAACATTTCAGAAAAACGACTTACAGTTTTTACAGGCAAATCTTCTACAGGACGCCCTGCAATAAACTGTGCCATACGAAGGAATGTTCGTTTTGTTACACCGCACTCAGGAACTGAAGCCAGAGTATCTGCAAGAAGCTGACTCTGTTTTTTTAAGCCGTCACGACTCAGTCTCATTACGCTTGCCACGGCGAGAAAAATGTACTGCTGAATTTCCGGCAGATCACTGAAAAGCTGAAACTTTTTTTCATCAACTGTCAGAGTTTTTTCGCCCTCATGAACAAGCCCAAGATTAACAAAGGCGCTAATCAGGAATTGCAGACATTCTGTTTTTTCACCAAAAATCAATTCCAGATTTGTGACGTCATTTTTCTTAAGCTTTCCGTCTGCCTTAAGACTGCAGCCTGAAATATTGATGTAAGAAAGAAATGCCGCAATAAAATTTGGTGTCAGGACAAATGGTGTATCAAGGAAAGATTGTTCAAGTACAGGTTCTTCAAAAATAAGTTCCGGACTCAAAAATGGCTTTACTTCTTCAATAACAAGAGGATTTATTCTGTAATGAATTTCCTCGCTGTACTGTTTTTTTGTTGTATAGACCAGAAGTCTGTCTGAGAGATTTGAAAGTTTTGAAAGAATCAGCGACAAAGAAAATTCATCTTCAAAAAAAGACTGAAGAGTTGTCTGACTGATTCCAGGAATAAGATTTATTACTGTAAGAAACTTAACGTCGGTTTCGTCCAGCAATGCTATCATTGTTTCAAGATTCTGTTTTGTTCTTACAAAACTTGCAAGCTGTTCTGTAAGACGCAGCTTGTTAAACGGAGTTTTTATATCTCCCAGATATAAACGCATTATGTAGAAAAATTTTTCATCAGGAAGAGAAGTAATATAGTCTGTCCAGTTTTTCATTTCCTGCATATTATGCATTAGTCCAGGTCTCCCATAAATCCGATGCCCAAAGGTTCATCTTCAAAATCAAGATCATCAGGTTCTGTGTAGCGGATTATTCTATAAGCGTATCCCTGCTCTGCCAGAAACTTCTGGCGATTTGAACCGAATTCTTCTTCAACTGTTTTACGAGTAATTAAAGTAAAGAAACGGGCCTTGCGCTCCTTTGGGCGCAAAATGCGGCCAAGGCGCTGGGCTTCTTCCTGACGGCTTCCAAATGTTCCCGACACCTGAATTGCAAGGCTTGCGTCAGGAAGATCGATAGCAAAGTTGGCAACCTTTGAAACAACCAGCACACGAATCACACCATTTCTGAAATCAGCATAAATTTTATCACGCTCTGCATTTGGAGTTTTTCCTGTAATAATAGGAGCCCCCAGCATCTGCGAAATTTTTTCCAGCTGATCTATGTACTGACCGATTACCAGAATTTTATCTTCAGGATAACGGTCAATAATTTCTTTTGTAATTTTTATCTTGTCCGGGTTTTCACTTGCGATGCGATGCTTACCCCGGGCCTCCGCGCCAAGATATTCAAGCTCGCTGGCTTCTGGAAGATCCAGGCGCACTTCCACACATTCTGCTTCTGCAATCCAGCCCGAATGTTCCAGTTCTTTCCACGGAACATCATACCGCTTAGGACCAACCAGACTGAAAACATAACCTTCGCAGCCGTCTTCGCGGACCAGAGTTGCTGTAAGTCCTACGCGACGAACTGCCTGAAGTTCCGCTACGACACGGAAAACCGGGGCCGGCAACATGTGAACTTCGTCATAAATTATAAGTCCCCATGGGCGTTCATGGAAAATACTGAAGTGAGGATAAGGACCTTCCTTATCCGGTCTCCAGGTAAGCACCTGATAAGTTGCAACTGTTACAGGCTTAATAACTTTTGATTCACCTGAATATTCAGCAATATCATCTGCTGTCAGATTTGATTTATCAATCAATTCATCCATCCACTGATGAACCGCACTGATGTTTGTTGTAATGATCAGGGTTGAAGTTTTCAGCATGTCCATTACTGTCATGCCGACGATTGTCTTACCGGCACCACAAGGCAGAACAATTGTTCCAAAGCCTGTTCCAGGTCCTTTGTCTCCAACTAGCGCACGGGCAGCTTTTTTCTGATAATCACGGATATTCAGAGGAAGCCCTTTTGAAGTGGTTTCCCGCAGATTGAATTCCAGCGGTTCTCCGTCACTCAGCTGAACTTCATCTTTTACAGGCCATGAAAGTTTCAGAAGATTCTGTTTTACAGTTCCACGGTCTGTCAGTTTCAGAAGGAATGTGTTTTTCTGATTTTCACAAGGGAAAAGAAAATCCTTTGAATATTTTGAACGGGAAATTTCCTTGAATGCAAAATCACTTTCGCACACCAGATACAGATACTGTTCCTTTACGCCGTTTACTTCTGTGTCATAACCTGGAATCATGCGGACTGCACCGAAACGATTTGCAACTTCCCGCATCCAGGCTACAACGCTGGAAGGAATGTCGTAGCGTGCATATTTCTGGAGAACCTTCACGGCGTCATCAGAAGTGAAGCCTGCACTGGCGGCGTTCCACAAAGAAAGAGGAGTAAGTCTGTATGTGTGCAAATGTTCAGGTGAACGTTCCAGTTCTGCGAAAGGAATAAGTGCATCACGGCATTCATCGGCCAGCGGTGCATGAACATCCAGAAGCAGAGTCCGGTCTCCCTGAACAATCAAAGGGTTATCGAACTGCATTGCAACAGACCATTATATAGGAAAATTAGAATTATTTGAATAAAGGAAAAGTTTTAAGTTACCTTATTCTTTGCCGGCGAAGTTTGCGATGATCTTTTTGCTTTCTTCACCCTGAGTAATCAGAACAATGTGGTCGCCAGGATTAATCTGGGTATTACCGCCTGCAATCTGATACTCAGCAGCTCCCGATTTCCTGTTCAAAAGTACCAGGAATTTTCCAGGATCGGCAATATCTTTCAGAAGCTTTCCGCACATACGGCTTTCAGGCGAAATTTCACATTCTGCAATTTCCAGATCAGAAACTGTATGGATTTCCTTTACAGCCTTACCGCGCAGGTGGCTCATAATAGAGTCTACCACTGTGTCGCGAAGAGGAACCGGAACATCAACACCAAGCTTTTCAGCAATAAGTCCGAATTCCGAACTTGTTACAAGACTGATTGACTGTTTTACACCTAAACCTTCAAGGTATGCGGCAAGAACCATATTCAATTCATGATTATGTGTTGCACAGATTACCAGGTCAAAGTCTGGAATGCCTTCTTCGCGAAGGAAAATTTCATCTGAAGCATCTGCACAGAAAACACGTGCGTTTGGGAAATTCTGAGAAGCCTGCTTTGTCAGAATATCATCAGTATCGATAATGACAAAGTCCTGTGTCTTGCGGGCGGCCGCCATTCCACCAAGAAGTTTTGCAATTCCTTTTGTGTTCTGAGGCTTAAAGATTTTTTCAGCAACTGTAGTTCCAATGCGGCCGGCTCCAATAAGTGCTACTTTTCTAAGAGGATGTTTCTTTGATCCGCAAAGTTCAGAAACTTTATCCATATCAGATTTTTTAAGAAGAACACCAAGTGTGCTTCCTTCAAGAATCTGTGTGTCGCCGCTTGGAAGACAGGATTTACCGTCATTTTCAACATAAGCAACCAGGAAGTTTGCATCAGAAAGCATACGGATATTTTTAAGAGTTACTCCGCAAAGTTTACTGTCTTTTTCAACTGTAATGCGAACCAATTCCAGTTCTGAATCATCAAATGTAAGAACGTTTCCAACTGCGCCGTTTTCAACGGCACGAATAATTGCTTCGGCAGCTTCTACGTCCGGATGAATCATATAGTTGATTCCATAAAGAGGACGGCGGCGGCCTTCAACAAATTCTGTTGCATGTTTTTTTTCTGCACTGGCAGTATTTACGTAGTAAGCATAATTACGAACGCGGGCAATTTTCAGAATGTCAGGATAAACTGCGTCTACAAGAGAACAGGTAATCATATTTACTTCATCAGATGCCGTAACACAAACAAGAGCATCTGCTTTTGCAATACCTGCGTCTTCCAGAACTTCCAGATTGTTTCCGTCTGCACAGATTACTGTACAGTCTACCTGGTTACCGATATGACGGGCATTATCTTCATCATTTTCAATAACAGAAACCTGATTCTTTTCATTCACAAGGTTTTTGGCCAGCTGAACGCCTGTAAAGCCGCCACCTACAATTACAATACGCATAGTTAAAGTTTAATATAATAACCTATAAATTTTCAATAATTGACGGAAGTTCCAAAGGAGTCATGGCAATACAGTCTGCACCATGTTCTTTCAGAAAATCAGCACCGCGGAATCCCCAGTGACAACCCACAAACTGAACTTTGGAATTCTTTGCAGTTTGAAAATCTACATCAGAATCTCCAATGAAAATCACCTTGGAAATATCAACACCGTATTTTTTTGAAATAAAGTTTACTCCGTCTGGAGCCGGTTTCTTTTCCATTTCAGGGCGGGCGCCAAGAACAAAGTTGAAAAGTCCCGGGAAATATTCCTCAGCCAGAGCAACAGCATCTTTATCATTCTTATTTGAATTTACTGTAATAATATAACCTTCATCTTTTAAAATTTGTGCAGCTTCTGCAATTCCTTTATATGGAGCAGTTTTATCAACTGAATGAACAGCATAATATTCCAGAAAGTCTTTATACACTTTCTCAAAATCTTCTTCAGAATGATTTTCAGGAAGAGCCGAATGTATAAGTCTTGGCATTCCACGACCAACCATCCATTTTACTTCTTCAAATGTTCTTTCAGGGAAACCATTTTTCTTCAGACCGAAATTAGTTGCATCCAGAAGGTCATCCAAAGTATTCAGAATAGTACCATCCATATCAAAAACAAGCAGATCAAATTTTTTATTCTTCATAAATCATATAATAGTGAATTTTCAAAGAAATTTGCAAATATCTAAATTCACAATACAATATATGTATGGGTTTAAGAGATATTGCGGTTATCACACAATTTATTGATAACACTTACTGTTCTGATATTTTTCAGGGCATTCGGGATTTTTACAAAGACAAAGACGTTCGTCTTTTCATTCTGGAAGCACGCTCTCCTTTCACAGATGCCTCAGACAACGAGTACCAGTTCTGGGCTTCGGCTCTGCTTGCTCAAAGTAAAAAATTTGAAGCAGTAATTCTTTTGTCTGCAACTTACTGTACAAATCTTTCAACAGAAAAAATAAAAGAACTGTTTGAACCTTTAATTAAAGCTCCTGTAATTTCTATTTCGGTTGATCTGTCCATAAAGAATTCTTATCACACAATTGCTAACTGCGATACAGGTTTTTCTGAACTGGTGAAGCATCTTATTCAGGAACACGGAGCAAAAAAAATAGGATTCGTATCTGCAGAAAAAACTACATCCCGCGAAGGGGCTGAACGCCTGGAAGCTTACAAAAAAGCCCTTGCCGAAAATAATCTTGAATTTGATCCGTCCATTGTAATCCCTTCAAACTTTACTCAAGCCGAAACGATTATAACCTTCCATTCACTTTTCAAAACAAAGGAAGACGTTAAATTCGATGCTTTAATGTGTGCAAACGATTATTCTGCCCTTGGTGCAATTTACGCACTTAAAGAACTTGGAATCAATATTCCTGATGATGTGATTGTTACAGGCTTTGACGACTGCTCTACCGCTGAAGCTATGGGAGTTACTTCAATAAATCAGCAGATTTTCCAACAAGGCTACGAAGCTGCAAATATTGCATGGAAAATAATCAACGGAGAATCTGTAAATCGTATTACAAAAATAGATGTTAAGCCTGTTTTCAGGCGTTCTTGCGGTTGTAACAACCTTATGTCTGCAGAACTTTCCAACAAGCATTTTTCTATGGCCAAACAGTTTGTTGATGTTTCATGGAACTATGGAACCATTTATTCTCTTCTGGATAAAATGCAGGGTTACCATACTTTGAATGAACTTTATAATCTTCTTGCTCGAATTCTGATTGAAGCCGATATTACTGCTTTTGCAATTTGTCTGTACAAAACACCGATTTTCCAGTCAAAAGGCATGAAAATGAGACTTCCAGACTCTATTTCCCTTTCAATGCATTACAATCACCACAATAATGTCCGTATCCTGAATGAAGATGTCGGTTTTGACCCTTATATCAGCATCCTCCCCCGGGACTGTCTTGATGATGAACCTTCTGCATATATAGTAAATCCTATTTTCTTTGCAGAAATGCAGTATGGATATCTGGTTTACCGTCCTGGTAAAAAAGATTTCAATCTGTACAGCCTTTACATGAAAATTGTTTCAAACTCTATTGCCCAGGCATATGAGGTTACCAGAAGACTTGAAGAACATACCAACCTGGAAAAAGCCAATAAAGAATTGAGTATTTCTTCCAGAACTGATGAGCTGACACAAGTTTACAATCGCCGCGGTTTTATGTTCCTTGGGAAAAAGACCATTGAGCTTGCATTGCAGATGGATACAGATGGCCTTGTTATTTTTGTAGACATGGACGGCCTTAAAATGATTAATGATAATTATGGCCACGAAAGCGGAGATAAAGCCATTGTTGCGGAAGCACAGATTCTTTCAAAATGTTTCCGTGGAACTGATGTTATAGGTCGAATGGGCGGTGACGAATTTGCAATTGTTGCTTCAGGCATGAACGAAGAAATTCTTAAAGAAGTTCGGGTTCAGCTTGAAAATGAATGCAGCGCATGGACTATTGAAAACAAATCACCTTTCAGACTTTCCATGAGCATTGGTGCTGTTCCATTTACAAAAGAAAACTGTCTTCTTGAAAACCTGATTGCCGAAGCTGATATGAGGCAATACGCTGAAAAGAGAAAAAAATATCCATTAAGATAGATTTTTTTATATGGAGATTTTAGAAATATTTGCCATATTTCTAGTTCTCATTTATAATCGATTGTATGGTTCATGATATTGCTGTCATTACGCAATTTGTTGGGAATGACTACTGTGACGAAATAATTCGCGGAATAAGAGATTTTTTTTCTGATAAACCTGTTCGCCTTTCAGTTCTTGAAGTACGTACTCCGGAAGGAAATGCTTCTGACTATGAATATCAATATTGGTCCGCAATTTCTCTTTCTCAGGCAAAATCATTTGAAGCAATCATCCTTATTTCAGGCACTTTCTGCAGCGACATGAAAATAAATCAGGTTGTCTCTTTAATGCAGCCTTATTTCCACTGTCCTGTCATTTCAGTTTCCGTTGACCTTCCTTTTAATAATTCATATTCAACTCAGGCTGACTGCCTTTCAGGAATCCGTTCAATTATAAATCACCTTATTAATGAACATGGATGCAAAAAAATCGGGATGGTTACTGCAAATCAAACCAACTCTGATGAAGGCCGTGAACGCTTTGAAGCCTATAAAACAGTCCTTGCCGAAAACCATATGGAAGTTGATGAAGACTGTCTTTTCCATTCCAATTTCAGCCAGCACGGAACAATTTTAGAAATGCAGAAAAAACTTCATACAAAAGAAGATGTGAAATTTGATGCTCTCTTTTGTGCCAATGACTTTTCTGCCTTTGGAGCTGTTCTCGTCCTTCAGGAACTTGGTCTTAAAATTCCACAGGATGTTGCCGTTGCTGGTTTTGATGACTGTTCTCGAGCCTCTAAAGAAGTGGTACCACTTACAACAATTAATCAGGATGTTTATGCACAGGGGTACGAAGCTGCAAAAGCTGCATATAATATTATTTCAGGAAAAACTTCCGAACACATTATAAAAGTTCCTGTCCGTCCTGTTTTCCGCGAAAGTTGCGGGTGTACAAGCCATGATCTGAATACATCAGAAATGGTAGGCGGTTTACAGACAGAAACGAAGAAATATTTTGATAATGCAAATTACAATGTGAGTTATTTTTCACTTCTGGACAAAATACAGTCATCTCATACACTTGCTGAAATGTATACACTGATGAACCGTATATTTGAAGAGATAAATGTTAAATCTTATGCACTTTGTCTTTACAAAACACCTGTTTTAACAGGAAAAGGCGAACTTTTTACACTTCCCCACGAAGCAGAACTTGTAATGGCTTACGACCACACACACAACTATACAGCTCTGAACCTGAATATTGTTTTTGATCCGAATAATTCTATACTGCCAGAAGGAATTCTGGATACTCATCAAAATGACTATATCGTAAATTCCATTTTCTTCGGCGAAAACCAATACGGATACATGATGTACCGTCCCGGTGATCGCATCCCTTCTTTTTACAGCGTTTACATGAAAATTGTTTCAAATGCTATTGCCCGTTCTTATGATTTTACTAAGTCTCTGGAAAATCAGATAAAACTGGAGCAGGAAAACAAACTTCTTCAGCAGAATAATTCAGAATTAAATACAGCTTCAAAAACCGATGAACTTACAAACGTTTATAATCGCCGCGGTTTCCTTTTCTTCGGGCAGCAAGCAATTAATCTTTCAATTCAAATGAAAAAATACGGCCTTGTTATTTTTGGTGATATGGATGGTCTTAAAAAAATAAATGATACCTATGGCCACGATGCCGGAGATGAAGCCATTAAGGCCGAAGCAGAAATTCTTTCCAAAGTTTTCCGTACCAGCGATATTCTTGGCCGTATGGGCGGAGATGAATTTGCAATGGTCTGTCCTGGCATGACTATTTCTGCACTTGCCAGCAAAAAAAATGACATAAAAAAACTTTGTGATGAGTGGAACAAAAAAACAAATAAGCCATATACTCTTTCCATAAGTCTTGGTGCCAGCGAATTCAATCAGGAAAATTTTATTCTTCAGGATTTGCTTTCCGAAGCAGATTCAGAACAATACATGGAAAAAAGAACAAAACATGCTGCCCGATAACTGAAATCTGAATTTAAAAAATTTGTTAAAATCTCCATTTTATCCAAATTATCATTGCTAAATCTTTTTTCTACTATATAATTGATATCATGAAGCAAACTATACGCAGAAGCATTTTTTATGTCTCAGTTATTGTGGCTGTTCTTATTTTGAACCTGTTAAATCTTTATTGGGCAAACAACTATAAAGAGGCAGCTATTACCAAAACCTCAAGTGATCTTGAAACCTTCAACACTGCAATTGAAGCAAACGCCTCACAAAAATTCAGTATTGCCGGTGAAATTTTAAAAGGTCTGGCAGCCAACAGATATATGCCTTTGGCTGTGGATAATGAAGCTGCTGAAGAAATAGTTCTTAATCTTTTAAAAACACAGCAGAATTCCACTCAAGACTTCCTTCTGATGTATTGTGGATATCCTAACGGTAAGTTGATTTTAAATGACAATTCTCTGCCACCTGATTTTGACTGTACATCCCGCAGCTGGTACATCAACGCTTTTACTTCAAATGACACAGTTCAATACTGCCATCCATATGTTGATGCAATCACTGGGAAAGTTATCATGACTGCAACTGCCCCAGTTCTGGTTTACGGACAGAAAAAGGGTATCCTTGGTATAGATCTTTCCGTTGAAAGCCTTTCTGAATTAATGAATTACGACAATGGCTATGACACTCTTCAGCATTTTGTTGTTGATACTCAGAAGAATGAAATCATCATTGCAACAAACAAGGATCTGATTGGCCAGCAATTCTCTCAGGTTATTACAGACCGCAACCGCGATTCCTGTAAAATCAACGGTATAGATAACCTTATGACCTCCCGTATAAACGCTCAGACAAACTGGATGGTTATATCTTGTATTTCGAAGGCAGAAATTGAAAAACCAATTATTAACCGTACTATCAATATGTTCTTCATGAGTACAATTTTCTGTATTCTGGTTTTTGCCCTCACAAGTTTCATTCTTGGAACAAGTCTTGCAAAACCTATCATCAAAACCGTTAGCTTCACAAAACATCTTTCAGAAGGTGAAGGCGATCTGACTATCCGCATTCATACACACGCAAAAAATGAAGTTGGAGATCTTGTCCATTATTTCAATCAGTTTATCGAATCTCAAAGAATCATGATTTCCGATCTGAAAAAATCTGAGAATGATCTGAACATTATCGGACAAGAACTTCATTCAAGTGCCCAGGAAAGTGCCAGTTCAATTGCTCAGATTATGGCAAATATCGAAGGTGTCCGCCACCAGACTGAATCTCAGTCACATACTTTTGAACAGGTAATCAATCTTATAAATGAAAATATTTTGAAAATTCATGAACTGGATTCTCTTATTACTCAGGAAGCAGACAGCATTTCTGATTCTTCCTGTGCCATTGAAGAAATGGTTGGAAACATTAATTCTGTTACAGATAATGTGGGAAAAATGGCTCATGAATTCGGGGAACTTGAAAAAGTTTCAGGCGAAGGTCTTGCCTGCCAGAATGAAGTAAATGAAAAAATCAGCAGAATGGTTGAACAGTCAAAAATTCTGCTTGATGCAAATAACACAATTGCAAACGTTGCTGAACAGACAAACCTGTTGGCTATGAATGCTGCTATCGAGGCAGCTCACGCCGGCGAAGCGGGAAAAGGATTCTCGGTTGTTGCTGATGAAATCCGTAAACTTGCCGAAAACACTTCAGATCAGTCTGCCGCCATCGGTCAGGAACTTCAGCGCATTTCTGCAACAATCGAAGCCGTCGTTGATTCTTCTGATAAATCAAGAGTTGCATTCGATAACGTTCAGGCCAGAATTGGAAAAACAAATGAAATTGTCCGTATTATTTCCAATGCAATGGATGAACAGGCAAGCGCTTCTAAACAGGTTCTTGAAAGCCTTCAGACAATGACTGCAAACTCGAACATTGTAAAAGCAACAGCTTCAAACCTGGAACAGGATTCTGTTCACATTCAGTCTTCTATGGCTGAATTGAATCAGGCAGTTTCTACGGTTAACGGAAGTATGGACGAAATGGCAATCGGAGCAAAAGAAATCAACAGTTCTGCACAGCACATTTCGGATATGGCTAACGAAACTCAGGACAACATCAATATTCTTCATGCTCTGGTTGCAAGATTCATTACAGAAAAAAATGAAACCTCAGAGACAGATACATCAAATGAACCAGTTCCTCTTGAAGAAATACCGCCTGAAGAACTTTCGGATGCATAATTAACAAACTAACAGACTGAAAAAAATACAGTTGAAAAAGCCGGCGAGACAACTTAAAGTTATCTTGTCGGTTTTTTTTTCGACAGGAGATTTCATATGTACAACAAAAATAATGTGGCACCTTATCCACCTATGGGCTGGAACAGTTATGACTATTACAACACAATGGTCAATGAAGAACAGGTTCGTTCAAATGCCGACTATATGGCAAAAAATCTGAAACAGCACGGTTGGGAATATGTGGTAATTGATATCCAGTGGTCTGACCCTGACGCAGGAAAACGTAATGACGAATGGATTCAGTACATTCCTTTCAGTCACTTCTGCATGGACGAATACGCCCGCCAGATTCCAGCTCCTAACCGTTTCCCTTCATCGGCAAATGGTGCAGGCTTTAAGCCTCTGGCAGATTATATTCATTCTTTAGGACTTAAATTCGGAATTCACATTATGCGTGGTATTCCACGTATCGCAGCACACAATCATCTGCCTATTAAAACTCACGACGGCGCCAAAGTAACTGCCGACATGATTGCAAATCCTTATTCATCCAGCAAATGGAATCCGGACATGTACGGTGTAGACCCAAACAGAAAATATGCACAGGATTACTGGGATTCTGTTTTTGAACTTTACGCAGAATGGGGCGTTGACTTTGTAAAAGTTGATGACATCTGTAACACAAACATGTACCCTGCAAATCCTTACTCTGCAGAAAAAGAAGTGGAAATGATTGCCCGCGCCATTGAAGCAAGCGGTCGCAATATGGTGCTTTCTTTAAGCCCAGGTCCCGCAGTAATTGAAAAAGCCTGGCACTACAAAAAATATGCAAACATGTGGCGCATTACTGATGATTTCTGGGATGACTGGAAACTGCTCAAAGCAATGTTTGAACGCTGCGAAGTATGGCAGAGTCACACCGGCGACGGTAACTGGCCTGACTGCGATATGCTTCCTATGGGAAAACTTGGCTACGGCTGGGGACATGGCGCCTGGGACTGCAAATTCACTCTGGAAGAAACCCGCACTATGATTTCTTTATGGAGCATTTTCAGGTCCCCACTGATGATTGGAACAGACCTGCCACAGATTAACAAAGATAACCTGAACCTTATTACAAACGATGAAATTCTGGCTATGGAAAAAAACGGCCAGCAGGCAGAACTTGTTTGCCGGGACGACAAAGAAATTGTCTGGAAAGCAAAATGTAAAGACGGCGGCTATTATGTGGCACAGTTCAATATAAGTGATGAGGAAAGAGAAATCTGTACGCCGGTAAAAGACATTTTTGGCTGCGACAAATGTGTTGCAAAAAGCGTCAGAGACCTGTGGAATCACTGCGATTGTACAGACAAAACGCTGAAAAACAGCATTTCTACTGCCTGGTCAACAACAGCTACCCGTTCAGTTTCACCGGCAAGCTCGGCCACCGAAACCGTACCGGTTATCAGCTCCACAAAAATCCAGGGACATTCCTGTGTGGTTTATCTGGTAAAATAAGCTGATTCAGTATAACAAAAATTTAAGGAGAACTTCGCACGGGGTTCTCCTTTTTGTTTATAGGAAAACCGTTTATAATTTTATTTATGGCAGAAAAAGAATCTAGAGAAGCAAAACAATTTAATAAAATGATTAACACACCGGTTTGGAAACTCATTTCCACTCTGGCCGTTCCAACAATTATTTCCATGCTGATTACAGGCATTTACAATATGGCTGACACCTACTTTGTTTCAAAGCTTGGTACAGAAGCCAGTGCCGCTGTAGGCATTATGTTTCCAGTTATGAGCATAATTCAGGCCTGCGGGTTCACACTTGGTATGGGAAGCGCAAGCCTTATTTCCCGCAGGCTGGGTGAACGTAAAGACAAAGAAGCAAGCGTTATTGCCTCAACTGCTTTCTTTACTGCCATTTTTGTGGGACTTTGTATTGCAGTTGTCTGTACACTTTTTTCTTCTGGCATAATGCGCATTGTTGGTGCTTCGGAAACAATTCTTCCATTTGCCATTCAGTACGGCGCAGTCATTTTCCTGGGTGCACCTTTTATGTGTGCCAGCTTTGTTATGAACAATGTTCTGCGCTCTGAAGGAAAAGCTAACTTCAGTATGATTGCTTTAAGCTTCGGCGGCATTCTGAATATCTTCCTGGATCCTCTTTTCATCTTCACTTTCGGTCTTGGAATCCGTGGTGCTGCTATTGCAACTGTAATCTGCCAGATTATAAGTTTCTGCATTCTGCTTTCATTCTTTGTTTTCAAAAAGGCAATCTGTTCTTTGCGCTTAAGCCTTGCCTACAGAAGCGTAAAAGTTCTGGAAGGCGGCAAAGATTCAGATAAAGCTAGTGCTTTGTCTGGCGCCATTTTGTGGACAATTGTATGTACAGGTTTTCCTTCTTTGTGCCGCCAGGGACTTTCAAGTTTCGCCACAATTCTTCTGAACCGCGCCGCCGGTACTTACGGAAATGACGCCGCTATCGCGGGCATGGCCATTGTAACCCGTGTAGTTATGCTCATAGCTTCTGTCATGATTGGTATCGGTCAGGGTTTCAGTCCTGTCTGCGGATACAACTACGGAGCCAAACGCTACGACCGTGTAAAAAAGGCATTTGCTTTCACTATTGTATCCAGCTTTATTATGCTTGGAATTTTCTCGGGCTTTATTGCTATCTTTGCAAAAGAAATTGTGCAGGGCATCAGAAACGATCCTGCTGTTGTAAAAGTTGGAACAATTGCACTGCGCTATCAGCTCTGCCTTATGCCGTTCCATTCAATCATCATCACTACAAACATGCTCATGCAGAGTACAGGTCACGTAAAGGCTGCAACATTCCTTTCATGTAACCGCCAGGGAGTTTTCTTTATTCCAGTAATCCTTATTCTGCCACCGCTTATCGGAATCTTAGGGGTTGAACTGACTCAGACAATTGCTGATGCATTAAGTACACTTGCAGCAATTCCTTACATTTTCTGGTTCTTTAAGAAGCTCAAATAGAAGTTCTATTTTAATCCCTGAAGAACTGTTACATTCCGGGTCTTCCCGTGTTTATCTGAAATATTATCAAAATGAAAAATTTTATTTTCAGAAGACACATAATCTTTCAGTTCTTCAGAAAGGCTTTCATCAGTATAAAGACTGTTCCGGGAAAAAAGTTTTGCATCTATAATTTCTGCTTCAGGATTATCTTCAAGGAATTTTTTTTCCAATGCTGCCTGACCATAACTTAATACTCTTGCAGCTTCGTTCATCCCTTCGCCGATATAATTTTTATGTTTTGCTAAATCTAAAATCGGGACACATTCACCAAACAATGCCGAAGCTCTTAAAGCCCATGGATTAGGATCATCTTTTTCTATGTACTGAAACCCGCTGATCAAAGCAACAAGGAAATCTAAAGCCGTTTTTGGATCGCATTCATCTGCTACAATATAACAGCCGTCTCCAGTTGAAATGAACTGATTAATTCTGATTCGATTTTTGAAATTAAAAAAATTTGAAAGAACATTTTTAATTACATAATGTTCAAAACAATAAATCTTATATACCTGTTCCTTTGTAGTCCCTTTTGAAAACCCGACAATATCAATTAAAATGACCAGCTTATTTTCAGCCGGAATTTCTGTCGTTATAGACATAGGAGGAAGAATTTCATCTTTGTGGGCTGCTTCAAAATCAGCCCGAATTTTTTCAAAATCTAACATATTATAAATATAGCACTTTTTTTAGTCTGATTCCCGTTCGTTACAGCTGTTATAAAATTCTTCGATTTCATTTCTGCAGACCAGGAATTCTACTGCAAGTTCAGGATCAAAGTGCTCTCCCGCGTCTTCTTCAATAATCTTAAATGCGTCATCAAAACTCATAGAATCTTTATAAACACGTTTACTTACCAGTGCATCAAAAACATCAGCCAAAGCCATAATACGTGCCTCAAATGGAATGTTCTCCCCGCTGATTTGATCAGGGTAACCTAATCCATTCCATTTTTCATGATGATAATGAGCAACGTTTTCTGCAATTTCCTTGAAAGTTCTGTCTTCAGAATGTGTCAGGATCTTCTTTACAATTGCGGCGCCTTTTTCTGAATGCTTTTTCATTTCCTCATATTCATCAGGGTCAAAGCGTCCAGGCTTATTCAGAATTTTGTCGGGAATTGCAATTTTACCAAAATCATGAAGATATGCTGCACGGACTGTAGCACGGAATCGTTCGTCCGAAAAAGTATCCTTAAATTTTCTTGTCTTAATCAAATGATCAGTGAAAATCTTTACAACATCACTGGTACGCTGAATGTGACCACCCGTATTTGAATCTCGATTTTCAACTGTAATGGCCATACTTCGGATAATATCATTCTGAATACGACGCATCTTTTTTGTTTTTTCATAAACGATTTTTTCCAGATTATCATTTATGTTCTTCATTTCCTGATGATGCAGCTGATCAATTGTTACGTCTTTCAGGAAAAAGCAGTGTATCATATTTCTAGTCTTTTCCCGCTTCACAATATGTTCAACGGAATAATATCTTTCGTTTCTAAAGAACAGTTCCTGTTCCTTTTTATTTTCTCCAGTAATACATTCTTCAATGTAGCTAAAGAAATCACTGTTTTCACTTTTAAATTTACTGTCGATTTTTAAACCAGAAATTTCATAAAACCAGTTATAGGCATCCTGATCAGCACCAAGGAATCTTTTCTTGGAATCAAAACAAACTATACCGCCGATGCTTGTTTCCAATATCAATTCAGAACTGATATAACCTACATCAAAATCTTTTTCTCTTAACAGTATGAAAAGAACGATTGTTTGTCCCACAACATATGACATGGAAACCAGCGGCATATATGTCCCGGTTATTTTTTCTACTGCATAGGCAATTACAATCATTGTTGTTGCTGTCATAAGAAGAATGCTGTTTTTATAGGAAACAGTTTTTCTATGATAGAAAGATTTTATTATGAGATAAAAACCGCTGGCAGTAGCTATCAGAAGATATAAAGGGTAAAAAGCATGGAAAAATCCATATTCTTTCTTTATGACTGAAACACCATTTTCAAAAATCAATTTCACATCTTTGTAATACCATTTCAGATGAGGATAAGAAGAGGCTATTAGAAAAATTGTCATTCCATAAAGAATTAACAGAACCTGTGTGAAAAGCCTGATTTTATTTTTGCACAGATCTGCAACACACATAAACAGAAAAAAAGATGAAAAACTGGTCCCAAGATAAATGGTCTGATTCGCCATAAGTGCCATTTTCAAATTATCAACAAATGCCAGCTGAAGATATCCAAAATTGGAAATCAAAATGGAAGAAAACAGCATGATGTAATAAGGGGAAATCTTTTTTCTAAAAAAGGTCAGAAGAATAAAAAGGTAAATAAAAGAAATAATGAACGAGCAGAAAAAAATACTCTTTAGCATATATAAATTATAAGTTAATAAAAAAAATAAAGCAAAACAACTGAAAATCACATATATATAGAAAAATTGAACAAAATGCTGCAAAAGCATATACTTCTATACTATGGAAAATACTAAAAGAACTGTAACTTGCGGTGACCTTCGCAAGGCAGATGTTGGTAAAAAGGTCGTATTGAACGGTTGGGTAAGCCGCGCCCGTGACTTGGGTGGACTCACATTCATCATGCTCCGTGACCGTTACGGAATCACTCAGGTAATGGTTGGGGATTCTGCAAGTGACGACGTTAAAAAAATCGCTTCATCACTTAAAAGTGAATATTGTATTGCAGTGGAAGGTGTTGTAGCCGCCCGCGCAGATAAAGATATTAACCCTGACATGGCTACAGGTGAAATCGAAGTTGAAGCAACAGATATCGAAATCTTCACAACTTCTCAGGAACTGCCATTCAGCGTAGAAGAAGTTCGTCAGAAGGACGGAACAATCGTTCTTCCAAATGAAGACCTTCGTCTTAAATACCGCTACCTGGACTTGCGCCGCGATCCAATGCAGAAAAACATTATCCTGCGCTCACAGGTAACTTTTGCAACACGCGAATACCTCACATCAAAAGGCTTCCTGGAAATTGAAACTCCAACTTTCATTAAGTCTACTCCTGAAGGAGCCCGTGACTACCTGGTACCAAGCCGTGTTCACCCTGGAAAATTCTACTCACTTCCTCAGTCACCACAGCTTTACAAACAGCTGCTTATGGTTTCTGGATTCGACAAATATTTCCAGATTGCACGCTGTTACCGCGACGAAGACGCCCGTGGTGACCGTCAGCCTGAATTCACACAGATCGATATGGAAATGTCTTTCACAAACCGTGAAGAAGTTCTTTCTACAACAGAAGGAATGATGCAGCACATTTTCAAAAAGACTCTGAACTACGATCTTCCAGCAAAATTTGACCGCATCACTTGGGAAGATGCATTTGACCTTTATGGTTCAGACAAACCGGACCTTCGCTTTGATATGAAAATGCAGGATGCTGCTTTCATGGCAGACATTTCTGACTTTGGTGCATTCAAAGCAGGCGCTGCAAAAGCAGACAAAGCTCTTCCACGCCACGAACGTTCAGGACTTAAAGCTCTGGTTGTTAAAAACGTTGCAGACAAATACAGCCGCAAAATGGTTGAAGCTCTGGAAGCCGTTGCAAAAACATACAAGGCAAAAGGTCTTGCATGGATGAAAGTAAATGCTGAAGGTGCCTTCGAAGGCGGAATCTCAAAATTCTATGCTGGAAAAGAAGCTGAAGTTTGCGCAAAACTTGGTGCTGAAAAGAATGACCTTCTGCTTTTCGTAAGCGACGAAAAATGGCAGCTTGCATGTACAGCCCTTGGTGCAGTACGTAAACAGCTTGGTAAAGACCTGAACCTGTACAACCCAGAAGATGAATTCCACTTTGCATGGATTATCGACTTCCCATACTTTGCATGGAACGAAGACGAAAACCACTGGGAAACAGAACACCACATGTTCACACTTCCACAGAAAAAATACTGGGATACACTTGAATCAAATCCTGGCGAAGTAAAGGGTGACCTTTACGACCTGGTTCTGAACGGATACGAACTTGCTTCTGGTTCTATGCGTATCAACGATCCTGCTCTCCAGCAGAAGATTTTCAAAATCGTTGGTTACTCAAACGAACGCGCAGAAAAAGCATTCGGCTTCCTGGTACAGGCATTCAAATTCGGTGCTCCACCACACGGAGGAATCGCACCAGGACTTGACCGCCTGATCATGCTCATGCGCCACGAAGAAAGCATCCACGAAGTAATTGCATTCCCTAAGAATAACTTAGCAGCAAGCCCAATGGATGAGTCACCATCATTCGTTGACCAGGCTCAGCTGGATGATTTACATATCAAATGTACAGAGATGGAAAAGGAATAGTCCATCAGAAGTTGATTGAATGTGTAAGCTTGTCTGACACATTCAAAACGATTGAGTCAAGGCCTTGAACGAAGTGTGCCTTGACCAATCGTATGGCGAGTGTAGGCTTGTCCTGACACCCGACAAACAATTGAAGGATTTACACATCACTTGTTACGATGTAGAAAAATAAGGAAGTTTATATGCCACATATTACAGTTCAAATGTATCCTGGAAGAAGTGATGAACTCAAAGCTAAACTTGCAAAAGTTTTAGCAGAGACTGCTTCCAAAGAACTTGAAAGAGGAATAGAACATTTTTCAGTAAGTATTGAAGATGTTCCGCAGGACGAATGGACCGACAAGGTTTACAAAAAAATCACCGATCCAGACAATAAAGACGTTTTCGTACGTCCAGGATATTAAAAATTACAAGGCAGTTTCCTGAAGGAGACTGGCTTTTAATTTTTAAAATATTGGCGCAGATACTCATCATTCGCTTAATGATACTCACCACTTGGATGATGATAGTATTGAGTTTTAATAAACTTTTGCGCCAATATTGGTATAAAACACGTTGTTTATTACATTTATACCACGATTTTCACAAAATCATGATTTTTTTTATAGTTTTTCCTTCGCATTCCCAGGACTTTTCACGGCTAACAGCAAAAATTCCGTCAAAATCAGCCAGATTTACAGACTTTTTTTCTAATTTTTCAAGTTTTCTTGGTATAAATCCGGCTATTTTGCCATATTTATACCAACTTTTCACCAATCTTTCCCGCTCCTTGACTTTTCATACCCCCTAGGGGTATATTCAAAATATGGAAAAGAAATCTTGCTGCTGTTCAATTGACTCAACAGCACCGGCCGGCGGAAAAAAAACAATCCGTCATGATGAAGATAAAAAAAGACTAACTACAAGACTCAGTAAAATTGAAGGCCAGATCCGCGGAATCAAAAACATGGTGGATTCTGATGCCTACTGTACCGATATTCTGACTCAGGTCAGTGCCGCCCGTTCTGCTTTGGAATCTCTTTCAATGGAAATCCTGAAAAACCACATTAACGGCTGCGTAAAGCGCGATCTGAAAGACGGCAAAGACGAAGTAATTGATGAGCTGATCTGGACTCTCCAGAAACTGAAGTAAGGAGGACCGCAATGCAAAATTACGAAGTAACAGGTATGAGCTGCGCTGCCTGCGTGACACGTGTTGAAAAAGCTGTTTCAAAAGTCCCGGGCGTTACAAACTGTTCTGTAAATCTTCTTACAAACTCCATGGTTCTGGACGGAACAGCATCAGAAAGTGAAATCATTTCCGCTGTGGAAAAAGCAGGCTATGGCGCAAAATCTAAGAACACCGAAAAAGCTGCAGTAAAAAAATCGGACAAGGATGATTTTCTTAAAGACAAAGAAACACCGATTTTGAAAAAAAGACTTTTCACATCCCTGGGGTTCCTTGCAGTTCTCATGTACATTTCTATGGGACACATGATGTGGAACTGGCCGCTTCCGGCTTTCATGGCAGGCAACCACATAATGATTGGCTTAACTCAGCTTCTTCTTGCGGCAATCATTATGATCATAAATCAGAAATTTTTTGTGAGCGGATTTAAATCACTTTTCCACAGAAGTCCGAACATGGATACTCTCGTTGCACTGGGCTCTTCTGCTTCCTTTGTATACAGCACAATCATTTTATTTTTGATGACCCATTTCCAGAGTCTTGGCGACAATGAAAAAGTTATGAGTCTGATGCACGAATTTTATTTTGAATCGGCCGCCATGATTCTGACACTTATCACTGTAGGAAAAATGCTGGAGGCAAAATCAAAAGGAAAAACAACAAATGCATTGAAGTCTCTTATGAAACTTGCACCTCAAACTGCCACAGTAATCCGTAACGGAAAAGAAGTTGAAGTTCCTGTTGAAGAAGTGACAGCTGGTGATATTTTTACAGTAAAGCCTGGCGAGAATATTGCTGTTGACGGAATTGTTGTTGAAGGAACAAGTGCGGTAAACGAAGCAAGCCTTACAGGCGAAAGTGTTCCTGCAGAAAAATCTGAAGGAAGCAAAGTTTCAAGCGGCACTTTTAATACTTCAGGATTTTTAAAATGTCGTGCCACTGCGGTTGGAAGTGAAACTACTCTTTCAAAAATCATCCAGATGGTTTCGGAATCTGCCGCAACAAAAGCACCAATCGCAAAAATAGCAGACAAAGTTTCTGGCATTTTTGTACCTGTTGTTATTTGCATTGCCGTAGTTACAATTGCGGTGTGGCTTCTTCTCGGAAAAGAAATCGGGTTTGCTCTTGCCCGTGGAATCAGCGTTCTTGTAATCAGCTGTCCTTGCGCCCTTGGCCTTGCAACTCCGGTTGCGATCATGGTTGGAAACGGAATAGGCGCCCGTAACGGAATCCTTTTCAAAAATTCTGTAACCCTTGAACAGGCCGGAAAAATCAACATTGTGGCATTTGATAAAACCGGAACAATCACTAAAGGAACTCCGGAAGTCACTGATATTTTTGAAGCCAGTCCAGACCTTCTTCGCCTTGCTTCAAGCCTTGAAGCAAAAAGCGAACATCCTCTTGCCAAAGCGGTTCTTGAAAAAGCTGAAGCCGAGAACCTTGAACTCGCGGAAGTCGCAGACTTCAATGCCGTTTTCGGAAAAGGACTCGAAGGCGATATTGAAGGAAAAAAAGTTTTCGGCGGAAACAAAGATTTCATCAAATCAAAAATCAAGCTTTCGGAAGAAGCACTTCAAAAGGCAGACAGTTTTTCTGAAAGCGGAAAAACCCCTTTATTCTTTGCAACAGAAAATGAGTTCCTTGGAATCATTGCGGTTTCTGACACAATAAAAGAAGAAAGTGCCGAAACAATCCGACAGCTTAAAAACATGGGCGTGAAAACAATCATGCTCACAGGCGACAATGAAAAAACTGCCCGTGCAATTGCAAATCAGGCCGGAATCCATAAAGTCTATGCAGGCATCCTCCCTTCACAGAAAGCTGATGTAATTAAAGAATTGAAAACTCAAGGCGTAACCTGTATGACAGGCGACGGCATCAATGACGCCGTGGCCCTTACAGAAGCTGATGTTGGAATTGCAATCGGAACCGGAACAGACGTTGCCATAGACGCCGCCCAGATTGTCTTGATGAAAGATAATCTCCTTGATGTTCCAGCTGCAATCCGTTTAAGCCGCAAAACTCTTTTGAACATTAAAGAAAATCTTTTCTGGGCATTCATATACAACACAATCGGAATTCCCCTTGCGGCCGGAGTTTTCATAAATCTTTTTGGCTGGAAACTGAATCCTATGTTCGGTGCCCTTGCCATGAGTCTTTCAAGTTTCTGCGTTGTTACAAATGCGCTGCGGCTGAATCTTGCAAAGATTTACAATTCTAAAGGTGACAAAAAAATAAGAAATAAATCTCACAAAAAGGAGAAGTCAAAAATGGAAAAGACTTTGAACATTACAGGAATGATGTGTTCACACTGTGAAGCACATGTAAAGAAGGCACTGGAAGCTGTTGCAGGCGTAACAGAAGCAGTACCAAGCCACGAAAAAGGAACAGCAGTTGTTACTCTTTCACAGGAAGTAAGCAATGATGTTCTTACAGCTGCAGTAAAAGATGCAGGTTACGAAGTAACAGGCATCAACTAAAAGCTGAATCAAAAACTTCACAAAAAAAGGGGCTGTCCAATAAGTTCTGTCATGCTGAACTTGATTCAGCATCTACACTGCATATTGTGTAGAGATTCCGAAACAAGTTCGGAATGACACCATGAACTTCATTCCAGGACAGCCCTTTTTTCACATAAATCTATATCACAAGAATATAAACAATAAATGCTACGATCAGCGCAAGAGTCGTCAGGAATATTTTGTTCCCAACATTTTTCCGGGCTTTCTTTCCGTACCAGATTAACGGAATACGCATTTCTTCTTTTCTAAGGCCTGCATGATGTGACTTAAACTGAGTGCAGCTTTTATTCCATAAAATAGTTTTAAAAGAAATTGCGACAGCGACAAAGTCCCCGATGCCAGTCAAATTTTCATTCGGTTTACCTGGACCGAATAATTTCTTTTCCAGAACTTCTTCTTTTGTAAATAGAATGTAATCCTTACTGAACTTGTCATTGAACTCGCGGGCAAACGAATCTTTGTATTCATCCTTCACATAAAAGCTTATGGCACGAGGTTCTAAACTGCTCGGACGTTCAAGCATCTTTGCAATTTCCGGATAATCTTCCTGAAGGAAAACGTTCTGAATGTCTTCGTGTCCGTGATCCGCCGTAATAAGGAAAAGAGTATCTTTGGTTGTTCCACAAAGATAAGCCATTTCTGCATTCAAATCATTTATCATTTTCATTACATCATTACTACGATTACCCTGACGGTGAAGTTCATAATCAGGGCTTTCCCAGTAAGCATAAGTGAAAGTTTTTTGCGGAGTATTAACAGAGTCCTTGATTGCCTGAACCCAATCACGTAATTCTGTATAAGCATTTTCACCAAAAGGAAAAATGGCATTTGCCTTTGCATTACCGCTTTCATTGATCAGATCGATTATGTTTTTGTATGGAAGATATTTTCTTGCAACATTGTAATCGGCAGCCGGTTCATCTGTATTCTGAAGAGTGTTCTGAAAACAGCAAACAGTTTTATCTTCCTGTTTGAAATATACATCCCAACCAAGCCAGCCGTGTTCCACAGGACTTAATCCCGAAAGAAAAGTTGTGGTGCTTGCTGTTGTTGTTGGAGGAAAAACTGAAGAATAATCTGAATACAGATTACGACGCAAAAAGTCGCGGTAAGTCAGATTCCGTTCAAGAATATTCATTCCCAGTCCATCAAGAAGGATAACAACCACATGAGGGAAATTTTTTGAAAGAAGATAGTCGGCTCCAGGATGAGTTTCATGGAACGGTTCAACTCCATAATATTTCAGAATTGAGTTTGAAAGATTCAGAATGCTGTCTGTGTAATCCGGAAAGCATGGTTCATTTGGATTTTCTTTTGTCATAATTTCATTTTACAACATATTCATTTTTTTACCATAACATGCATTTATGGAATCAGATTTTGATAGATGCTACAATTTTCCTATGAAACGAATAATCCCATTTTTTTCTCTATTAATAATTTCTGGTTCTTTATTTGCCGCTGATTATAAAGCCACTAAAGAAAATGTCAAATTTCTTGGTCGAACTTATTATGACGGTGATATTTTGTGGAACTGTTTTTCAGCAACAGGGGTAGCTTTTGAAACTGATTCTTCAAAAGTTGAAATCACTCTTGCAGGTGACAACAAAGCTAATGGACAACCTGTTGAAGGAAACACATCTGTTTGCCGCGTGGCTGTTTTTGTTGACGGTGAACGGACTCATAACATTCTTATGCAGAATCGGGAAGAAAAAATTACCGTTTTTGAAAAAATTTCCGGAAGTCATGAAATAAAAATCATCAAACTATCCGAAAGCACACATTCCGTTTTTGGAATCAAAACCATTTCTGTAGATGATGGAAAAACTATTTCACCCGTAAACGAAAACAAACTTAAAATTGAATTTGTTGGAGATTCCATAACCTGCGGTTACGGAGTAGATGATGAAAAACGCAATCATCATTTTTCTACACAAACCGAAGATGCTACAAAAACTTACGCATACAAAACAGCTTCAAACTTGAACGCAGACTACAGCATGGTTTCATGTTCCGGCTGGGGCATTATTTCAGGCTATTCGGGAGATGGTCTTATTAAAGACAAACAGATCATGAAAATGGCCTATGACAAAACTGGTTTCACTTACACCGGCTTTGGAAAAAAATCATATATGGGGCAGCGACTTCCATGGGATTTTTCTACATGGCAACCTGACATTGTTGTAATCAATCTTGGGACAAACGATGCCAGTTACACAAAAGGGGATCCTGCTAAATGCAAAGTTTACGAAGACGGCTACATTGAATTCCTGAAAATTATCCGCGAAAAAAATCCAGAAGCACAGATTGTATGTACATTAGGGCTAATGGGGGCCAACCTTTACCCGAATATTCAGAAAGCTGTAAATACATATTCGGCTGAAACAGGGGATTCAAAAGTAACAAGCGTAAAACTTCCGCAGACACCTACATATGCTGCCGATTGGCATCCGACTGAAAAAGGACACAAAAAAGGAGCAAATGTACTTACAAATGCATTACAAAAGTTTATAAACAAGGAATAAATTATCTATGAAACAAAATAATCCACAAGATAGAACAATTCTTTTCGAAACTATGCCCGTGCCGCAGGCCGTAATGAAGCTCTGCATTCCGGCAATTATGGGCACTCTTGTAATGGTCCTTTACTCCATTGCCGACACCTACTTCGTTGGCATGACAGGAGATCCTATCCAGAATGCCGCTGTAACCCTTGCGGGCCCGGTCCTTTTAGCATTCAACGCTATAAACAATCTTTTTGGAGTTGGTACTTCCAGCATGATGAGCCGCGGATTAGGACGCAAAGACTTTGACACTGTTGCAAAAAGCAGTGCCTTCGGTTTTTACAGCGCCCTGATTTTTTCAATTATTTTTGCCGTCGGTTACACAGCTTTCCAGCCTTTCTTTTTGAATCTGCTTGGCGCAACAGAAAGTACTCTGATTCCGACAAGAGACTACCTTTTCTGGACCTGCACGTTGGGCGCCGTTCCGGCCATAATGAATGTAACTCTTTCCCATCTTGTCCGTTCCGAAGGAAGCGCCCTGATTGCAAGCATAGGTGCCATGAGCGGTTGTGTTTTAAATATGATTCTGGATCCTTTCCTTATTCTGCCACAGTTCCTCGGTATGGGAGTTGTAGGCGCGGGACTTGCAACTTTTATAGGAAACTGTGCCGCCTGTCTTGTTTTTGCAGGCTTCCTGATTGTAAAACGTGGACAGACATGTGTTTGTGTAGATCCAAGAAAATTCGGTTTCAGAAAAGAAATTGTACTTGGAATTTTTGCAGTTGGAATTCCTGCTTGTATCCAGAATCTTCTAAACGTAACTGGCATGACAATCCAGAACAATCTCGCCGCCACATATGGTTCCGACGTTGTGGCAAGTATGGGAATCGCAGGAAAAATCAACGTAATATCATTTTATATCGCCATGGCAATCGGACAAGGCGTCATGCCGATTATCGGTTACAACTTCGGCGCAAAAAATACTCAGCGCATGAAAGACGTTCTTAAGTTCACAGTTAAAGTTGACGTTGCCTTCCTTGCCGTTACAACTTTTATTTATATGGCATTTGCACCGCAGCTTGTGCGCCTGTTCCTGGACAACGATATAATTGTGAATTACGGAAAAACCTATCTCCGACTCATGTCCACTGCAATTCCATTCTTATGCATGGACTTCCTGGCAATCGGAATTTTCCAAGCCTGCGGTTTTGGAAAATATGCTCTCTTCTTCGCATTCCTCAGAAAAATCATTCTGGAAATTCCTGCCATCATTATCCTGAATAAATTCATTCCAATTTACGGAATCGGATTTTCACAGACTGTGGCAGAAATAGGAATGTGTATCGCATCCATTTTCCTTATCCGCCACATTTTCAAAAATCTAACAAACAACTAATATATTAATATTAAATAAAAAGTTTTTACGGAGATGTTTTATGAGAAAAAATTTTAATTACTTATTATGTATGGTTCTGGCAGTTCTTGTTTTTTCTGCCTGTCAGACAAATTCAGGTTTTACCCTTTACCTCGAAAATAAAAACTGTAAGTCTATTCGGTATAAAGACGGATACAATGAAAATAAAGGGGATTTGAAGGCGGCTGCTTATTGCGGAGACAGAGATGCATATTCTTATATGTGCAAAGTATTGCAGCATTTTGAAAATGAAGATCATCTTACAGGGGAACGTTTTGAGACTTTCAAAAAAAATACTCTGGAAACAGCTAAATCAAAAAGAACAAAAAATATAAATCTTCTTTGGTACGATATCCGTTATATTTCTGAATATTCTGAAGGGGAAGCAAAGGAAGAATGTGCTACCCTTCTTATTCCATATTCAAATACAAAAAATGAAGAATTCCCTCTTGTTGAAATCAATCATGGAACTTTGATTGGCTCGGATACAGGAACCACAACACATAATTCAAACTATTCTGAATGGTGGACTGCCTGGTATCTTGCATCTACAGGAGTTGCAGTTCTTCTTCCTGAAACACCAGGTTTTGGTGAAACACAGAAAGAAATTTTTCATCCTTACATGAATAAAGAAGCTCTGGGTATTTCTTCCCGCGACGCGCTGAATGCAGCAGTTCAATTTCTTACTACAGCTAAGAATGAAGGCTTTTATGACAATGAGATGATTTTTAATGGAAAAGTTGCTCTGGCAGGCTATTCAGAAGGAGGTTTTACAACTCTGGCTCTTATGGAAGAACTTAAGAAAGATCCTGTAGAAGGCATAGATATAAAACTGATTCTTCCTATGGCGGCACCTGCTGATGTTTCAGGAGCAATGGTTGAATGCTTTAAGTCTGAAAATAAATATCCGCATCCTTTCTATATGCCTTACTGTTTCTTAGGTTGGGAAAAAATAAATCCTGTACTTCTGGATAAGAACCGTGTGTTCAATGAAAAATTCCTTTCAGATGTAGTTCCTTTATTCCTGAATAAATCTTCGAAAGCAGATCTGGAAGAAAAAATTGATGAATATCTTGGAGACCAGCCTTGCTATACAATGCTTTCAGACGAAGCTCGTGACTGGCTGTTTAATCCTGAAAACTCAGAAGGCGGTATGGCATTAAAAAACCTTCTGGAAAAGAATGATGCTTTTGATGTGCCTGTTCTTGAAAATGTAAAAGTAAAAATACTTCATAGTCCAACTGATGATTCTGTTCCATTCGCAAACAGCGAAAAACTGTATGACAGAATGAAAACAAAATCATCACTTGTTGAACTTATTGTACTTCCTGATGATACCCATGACTGGGCCTTTGTAGATGCCTGGGGCTATGCCTACAAGCTCATCATGGAAGAGTTGATGTAAAAGTAAAAGCTTTACAGATTTTCTACTGCTGTATCAGCAGCAATTTTTCCGTAAACACAGATATCTGCAACAGCATTTCCACCAAGGCGGTTTCCACCGTGAACACCGCCTGTTACTTCACCTGCAGCATAAAGGCCTGGAACAACTTTTCCATCTGTATCCAGAACTTCAGCTTTTGTGTTGATTACAACACCACCCATTGTGTGGTGAATTGCAGGTCCAACTTCTACAGCATAGAAAGGTCCTTTTGTAAGTGGACGAGGCATTTCATTTGCCTTGCGTCCCAGAGGGTCATTTCCGCTTGCCTGGATTTCAGCATAAGCTTTAAGTTCTGCTTCAAGTGCATCAGCCGGAATAGAAAGTTTCTGTGCCAGTTCAGCAACTGTATCAGCCTGTGTAAGGAGACCGTTCTTTACGTAGCCTTCAATAGCTTTAAGTGATTCACGAACATCCTGATCAAAGAACAGGTAAGCTGTTTTTCCTGTCTGTTCAAGAATTGCTTTTGACATAACGTCGCGGGTTGCCATTTCTGTGCAAAAACGTTTTCCGTCACGGTTGATCATGATTGCACCGTTTCCACGAACAGCTTCTGTAATCATTGTTCCGTTTCCTGGAACTACAGTTGGGTGAGTCTGAATTTCATCCATCTGAGTAAGGGCAGCATTGAAAGGTTTCATAAGATCAAATGCGTCACCTGTTGCGCCTTTGTGGTTAGTTGTTCCAAAGCCTGCAAGTTCAGGTTTGTAAGAAACAACCATGTCAGGGTTGGCACCAAAACCACCGGCTGCAACGATTACAGCCTTAGCTGCGATTTTGTATTCACCGTTCTTTGCAGAAACTTTTACACCGCAGGCTGCACCTTTTGCATCCTTAAGAATTTCAACAACTTTTGCGTTGTAGCGGATTTCAGCACCTGCTTTATTTGCAGCAGCTTCCAGAACTGGAACCAGGTGAGCACCGACAGCGGCACCACCCTGAGGTCTATGTGTACGTTTGTTTGAAGAACCGGCCATCTTACCAACGTCTGTAAGGTCTGCACCAATTGAAATAAGCCAGTCTACAGTCTCAGCTGATTTTTCAACCATGTTGCGAACCAGGTCAGGATTATTTTTATTGTATCCGCCTTTCATTGTGTCTTCATAGTAAGATTCGTTAGAGTCTTCAATTCCAAGTTTTTTCTGAATGGAAGTTTCTGAAGCGTTAAGACCACCAGTTGAAGAAATTGTGTTTCCACCGGCGTTACCCATTTTTTCTACAACGATTACTTTCTTTCCTTTTGAAGCAGCTTCTGTAGCAGCTGTAAGACCTGCACCACCGGCACCGATGATTACGATGTCACAACTTGTATCTTTTGCTTTTTCTTCTTTTACAACTTCACCTTTTGCTTTTGCCATGGCAGCATCCAGAGCAGCAAGAGTTGCCTTGGAAGTGATTGTTGAACCAGAAACTGCATCGATTCCTTTTGTTGTTCCCTTTGCAGCAAATTTTTCAACGATTTTTGCAGCAGCAGGCTTTGCAAAATCAGTTTCATCTTCTTTAAGAATCTTTGCTCCCGACACTTTTCCGCCGGCTACTGTAATTTCAACTTCGATGGCACCATTACGTCCATCGCCTGTTCCTGAATAGGTTCCGTCTTTAAGAGCTGCTTTATTGCCGCAGCCTGCGAGACCCATGATCATTCCAAAAACAACAGCCAGGGCTGCGGCCTTTGAAAGTGATGCTATTTTTTTCATAACCAATCCTCCGTTCGTTTAGTTATTTCATTTTTAATTTTACACTTTATTTCACTAACAAAAAATCCCACACGGCCGGGTCTTCCTGCCCGATTCTCCAGTACCCGATTTTCCCGATGTTCACTTTTTTATAAGAATCGGCAAGATGCCATAATGAATACACATCGTTCAGGTAGCCTGTAACTTTTACTTCTGTGGTAAATGAAAAAGTAGGTATGCCATCTTCATAAATTAAATTATCTACATTGTTTTCTTCCAGCCGTTTCATTGCTGTTTCGTAATACCAGGCTCCGGATGTAGATTTGTCTGCCCAGGTTCTCCCGTAAAAAGGCAGTCCCATTATTATTTTTTCCTGAGGAATAGATTTCAAAGCATAAGCTGCAACATTATTGCACCACTGTGGCGAAGCAACAGGTCCAGGGACGCCGCCGCTCCAGTGTTCATCATACGCCATAATGAAAACGCGATCGCACAAGTTTGCTATTTCCTTGTAAGGGTAAACATCATCCTGGAGCCGTCGCACCCTTGCCGGCACACACACACTCAAAATTTTTTCAGGCAGTCTCTCGCGGAGCTCGGCCACAAAAGATAAAAACAAATCTCTATCGCGGGCCGGCACCAGTTCCATATCTATATTCAGTCCTTCAAAAGGCTGCACGGCTTCTATCAGCTGGGAAATAATATTTGCCCTCACACCATACTGAGGATCCAGAACAAAATGTGTAAGGCTTTTTGAATCGCAGATGAAAACCATGTGACGGCGTTTTCCTTCCACCGGAATTGCATCAATTTTTGGAACACTTATTAATTCGCCGTAACAGTTTACATCTGCTGAAAAATAACATACATCCGTTAATGGCAGGTCATCCCGATATTCAGAGGCTTTAGCCATGGAAACGTATCCCCACGTTTCATCAAAATAAAGCGGTTTAGGATCTTCATCTTTTTTCCCTGCGGAAAAAGCTGAAGCGAGAACAGCAAAAAAAATCAGCATGAGCACAAATCGTTTCATCTCTTATATTATCGGCATCTTCTATAATATATCTTTAAATTGCGATAAAATAAAAACATGTCTTTTATTTCTCTTCAACATATCTCAAAAACTTTTGGTGAAGTCCACGCAAACAGTGATGTCAGCCTTGATATTGAAAAAGGCGAAATCCTGGCTCTGCTTGGCGAAAACGGTTCAGGGAAAACAACCCTTGTTAATATGCTGGCCGGTCTTTATGCTCCTGACAGCGGAAGCATTTTCATAGACGGCAAAAAACAGAATTTTGCCCGTCCTGCAGATTCAATTTCTGCCGGAATCGGAATGGTACACCAACACTATCTTCTGGTCGATGTTATGTCCGCTCTGGAAAACATTACAATGGGCGAAACAAAGGCAGGATTCTTTGTAAACAAAAAACAGATTCGTGAAAAAATCCTGAAACTTGAAGAGACTTACGGACTCAAAATCGATCCTGACAAAAAAATCTACGAAATGTCTGTCAGCGAAAAACAGACTGTAGAAATCTTGAAAGTGCTGTATCGCGGCGCAAATATCCTTATTCTGGATGAACCAACCGCCGTTTTAACACCTCAGGAAACTGAACACCTTTTTGATGTTCTCCGTCGCATGAAAGAAGCCGGTTGTACTGTAATCATCATTACACACAAAATGAATGAAGTTATGGCCATTTCTGACCGCGTTGCAGTGCTTAGAAAGGGCGAATTTGTGGGAATTGTACAGACAAAATCCTCAAATCCTGCAGAATTGACCGCTTTAATGGTAGGACGGGCAATCAGCCTGGAAATTGACAGACCTGCCGCAGAAAAGAGCGAAAACCCGCTTTTGTCTGTACAAAACGTCACTTTTACCAATGATGAAGAAAACCGTAAGGTTCTTAATGATATGAGTTTTGATCTTTTCGGAGGTGAAATCCTTGGTGTTGCAGGTATTGCAGGCTCAGGGCAGAAAGAACTTTGTGAAGCAATTGCAGGTCTTTTGCGTCCGGAAAACGGTTCTATCAAATTCATAGGAGACGAACTTATCGGGCTTTCGCCACTTGCAATCAAAAAGAAGGGACTTCGCATGAGCTTTGTTCCGGAGGACCGCCTTGGTATGGGCCTTGTTGCCGGCATGAACATTATTGATAACGTAATGCTTAAAACCTATGACGAATCAAAAGGCATCTTCATGGACCGTGAAGCGGGAAAAAATCGCGCCGAAGCTATCGTCGGTGAATACGATATTTCTACCCCATCAATCCGCCATCAGGTTAAGAAACTTTCCGGTGGAAACATTCAGAAAGTTCTTTTAGGACGCGAAATCGGCATGAAGCCAAAAGTTCTGGTTACTGCCTACCCTGTCCGTGGACTTGATATCGGTGCCAGCTACACAGTTTATGACATGCTGAACCAGCAGAAGAAAAAAGGCGTCGGTGTTATGTTCATCGGCGAAGACCTGGATGTTCTTATGGCTCTGTCTGACCGCCTTATGGTTATTCACGACGGAAAAGTTATGGGCATTGTTAATCCAAAAGAAATCAGTAAAGAAGACGTGGGCATGATGATGCTCGGCGATTCACAGGAGTAAGTCGTGTTACATATAGTTGCAAAAAATGAACCTTCAAAAATGAAAGAACGGCTGCTCCGCATTTCGGCAGTTGTGCTTTCTCTTATTGCTTCAGGCATTGTCATTGCCTGTATGGGAAAAAATCCTTTCATGGTTTTCTGGAAAATCATTACCGGTTCCATCGGAAAAAAATATTACCTTCAGCAGACTGTGCACAAAGCAATTCCTTTGACTATGCTCTCACTTGGTATTGCAATGTCATTCCGCATGAAGTTCTGGAACATTGGTGCCGACGGCCAGTTCTACATGGGTGCCTTCGGTGCCGCTCTGGTTGCATTCAAATGCCCGGGACTTCCAATGCCTGTAATGATTCCGCTTATGTTCCTTGCCGCAATTATCTGCGGCGGACTCTGGGCAACACTTGCTTCATTCTTTAAGAACAAGTGGGGAGCAAGCGAAACACTGGTAACCCTTATGCTGAACTACATCGCTACAAAATGGGTCACATATCTTCAGTTCGGACCATGGAAACGCCCTGACGGATTCCCTCGCATGCCGAAATTCCCGGATGCAGCAATCCTTCCAAAAATTGGCGGCTTCCATATCGGGTGGATCATCACTTTGATCTGTGTTGCACTTATTTTTGTTCTTTTCAGAAAAACAAAGCTTGGCTACGAAATTGATGTTATCGGCGAAAGTAAAGCAACAGCCCGCTACGCCGGAATCAACGTTGCAAAAGTAACTTTCATCACTGTTTTCATTTCCGGCGCCCTGTGTGGTATGGCTGGAATGATGCAGGCTTCGGCAATGGAAAAATCCCTTACCTATCAGCTTTCCGGCGGTATGGGTTTCACAGCCGTTATTACTACATGGCTTGGTCAGCTGAATCCAATCATCATCACCGTTGTTTCATTCCTGTTCAGCATGCTGATTCAGGGCGGTGGCGGACTTCAGGCTTCAATGGGAATTCAGCCAACAATGGCTCAGGTAATTCAGGGAATCATTATTTTCTTTGTACTTGGAAGCGAATTCTTCCTTAAGTACAAATTTGTATGGACCTCTAACAAAACAAACTCTAATGAATCACAGGAGGAAAAATAATGCTGGCTCTTACACTTTTTCTGCAGACTTCAGTTCAAATGGGAACTCACATCCTTCTGGCAATCCTTGGGGGAATCCTTTGTGAAAAAGTTGGAAACTCAAACCTTGGTATTGAAGGTATGATGCTGATGGGCGCTGCCGCAGGTTTTGCCACAGCCCTTGTAACAAATAATCCTTACCTGTCCATGCTGGTTGCAGGACTTGCCGGAATGGCAGGCGCCGCAATCTACGGCTTTATCTCAATCACACTTAAAGGAAACCAGACTGTAACCGGTATCGTTCTTACAACTTTCGGAACCGGCGTTGCAGGACTTTTCAACGAGTTCCTTTCCGGCAAAGCACTTACAGAAAGCTTCCGCAATTTCTTTGCTCCAAAAGCAATTCCTCTTTTCAGCAAGATTCCATTAATCGGACCTGTGTTCTTTGATCAGAGCATTTATGTTTACATGTCCCTGATTTTTGCAGTTCTCATTTATGTTTACATGTATAAAACCAGAATCGGGCTCAGCATGCGTGCCATTGGTGAAAACCCTGCCGCTGCCGACAGTTCTGGCATTCCTGTAACTGCAATCAAATACGCAAACGTACTTACAGGCGGTTTCCTTTGCGGACTTGGCGGAGCATACCTTTCACTGGTTTTCGTTCCAAGCTGGCTTGAAAACATCACTGCCGGCGCCGGATGGATTGCCGTTGCCCTGATTATTTTCTGTACCTGGAACCCTCTTAAAGCCATCGTTGCCGCTTACCTTTTCGGCGCCCTCCAGGGGCTGGGCTTCAAGTTCCAGGGCGCTTCACTCCTTGGAATCAAAATGAACTCAATTATCCTGGACATGCTTCCGTACATCGCTACAATTGTAGTATTGATTTTCATCAGTCTTCAGAAGAAAAAAGAATACCAGGCTCCGGCAGCCCTTGGAAACTCTTACTTCCGCGAAGAAAGATAAAGTGGAGGGGGAAAGCCTTCCCCCTGGTCGGCACTTCGTTGCCTCCACACCCCCTTCTCCGGGGTTCCACCCCGGACCCCTTTTCCAAAGTCAGAGACATCTCCTTTGGAAAAGTAATTATTAAATTGAAAAATGGGACGCAGCGAATCGTGGCTAGAAGGCATCCCGCAGGTCTCTGACCGAGGACACATGCCTTCACAGACACGAATTCGCGTTGCTGGGACCCATTTTTCAAAGTAACTTAGTATTTTTTTTACAAAGGAGATATATATGACTAAAGTACTTTCACTTGGTGGTTCAATCGTTGTTCCGGAAAAACCGGATGCACCATTCCTCAAAGCTTTTGTGGAAATGGCAAAAGAATGGCTGGATGCTGATAAATCAAACCGCCTTATTCTGGTTGTTGGTGGCGGTGCACCTGCACGTTTTTACCAGAACGCTTACAAAGAAGTTTGTGCTGATGCAGACAACAGCTCAGCAGACTGGATCGGAATCATGACAACACGTCTGAATGCCCAGCTGGTAAAAGCCTGTTTCGGTGACTACTGCAAAAACGACGTTGTTTACAATCCAACTGAAGATGTTAAATTCGACGGTCAGGTTCTTCTGGCTGCAGGATGGAAACCAGGATTCTCAACAGACACAGACGCTGTTTTCCTTGGCGAAAAGTTCGACGCAAAAACAGTCGTAAACCTTTCAAACATCGAAAAAGTTTACACAGATGATCCACGCAAAAATCCTGATGCAACTCCAATCGATTCAATCAGCTGGGAAGACTTCCGCAAAATGGTTGGTGATGAATGGGTTCCAGGAAAGAACTGTCCTTTCGATCCTATCGCTTCAAAGAAAGCTTCTGAACTTGGAATGAAAGTTATCTGCGCAGGCGGAAAAAATATCGCAAACATCAAAGCAATCCTGAACGACCAGGATTATGTCGGCACTACAATCGGCTGCTAAGCAGTTTTATTTTCAAAAGAAGGGGATGATCAAAATGGTCATCTCCTTTTTTTTTTGGGCGCATCTCCTGCGGGGTCGGGCTTTCCGCCATTACGCTGTCGCTCCAGCCGCTTCCCTCGCTGCACATCCGCTACCGCGTCTGTTCCGCTCAGTCCAGTGGCCGCTTCGCGTGGCTCCAATCCCTTGCGCAAATGGCAATAATTTAGATGAAATCTTCAAAATCAACTATAAAAAACTCAAGTCGCACTAATTTATAGCCAATTGCATGGTATAATGCTAAGGAAAAAATTAAAATAGTTATCAGGAATTTTATTTGGAACATTCAATTCACAAAGCCTTCAATAATACTGGCAGCGGCCCAGGCCATTAAGGCAAACCAGGTACTGGCAATTTCACCGTCAGGATATTTTTCAACCAGAAGCCCCTGGCAAAAACAAAAACGTTCCGACATCCATCCTGGTTTTCCATAGCCATATTCCTTATCTTTTGTGTTGAAGGTCTGAAGTCCCCAACCGATTGTATCTTCCATTCTGCTTGCAATGTATTTGTCCTGACGGAATTTAAGGTAATATGCCATTTCATCAATTATTGTGCTGGACATTGGATGAATGTGAGGATTTGCTACAGAAGTGATGCTTCCTCCGCAGCTGGACCACCCGATTTCACTTAAAGGTCGAACAGTAACCTCCGTGTTGTACCCAAGCTTGAAAGTAAACTCATAATACAGAGCGTCCCGCAGATGATCCAGAAGATAATCATGACCTGTAAGTTCATGAAGGATTCTTGCTGCCCTCACAAAACTTAAAATGCCTTCGCTGTCCACAGCCTTGTCCGTATCAAGAGGGCCGCCGTAGCATTCAACTTTACTTACAAAGTGGCGGTAATAATATTCTTCGGTTTTCAAAAGCTGACTGATCCAGGTGGTGTCTCCGCTCTGCAGTTCGTACATGGCAGTTGCAGCAAGAAACCAGGCACCACCCATTGAATCGTACTCCAGTCCTGCTCCTGTTTTTTCTGACATAGCAAAAGGATACTCAAAGTCGGTGTTAAGAGTGGTATTCATTTTGGAAACAACAAGCTGTGCAAAATCAAGCCAATCTGAATGATCAATATTTCTCTTTTGCTTTTCGTTGGCGTAGGCTTTCAGAATATAATAGATGGCCTGTCCGTTTAAATAAGAACTATGCCCACCGGAATGCATTCCATCATACCACCAGCCGCGGGCAGTATATTTCCCGTCTACCACACTTTCATACATGAAGCCGGAATCAGGATTGTAACTTTCGTTTATCATTTTTGAAATGAAAGTGAGACTCTGTTCGCGAGCTTTTTCATCATTCTGATTATTTGCCGCCATGAGCATAGGAACTGCCACAGCCAGTCCGTTTGTCCAGGTTAAAGACGGGATTCGGTTGTAAGCAAGTCCATCCGGTCTGTCATAAACAAACCCTGAATAAATCTTTTCTTCTTCAAGCCATGAATAATCGCGGATTGCAGCACTCAACAAGGAAACTGCTTTTTTTGAATCCATGCCCTCAATTTTTCTTGGAGCCTGATGATACTGCCAGTAAACATCTTCAATTGCTTCGTAAACTGCACGTTCATCTTCTGCAGCATAATCATAAACTGTAAGACTGAAAGAAAAATCTGCGCCGGCTTCCAGGGTAAAAGTGTTTTCGGAAGTAAGAGGTGCCCGTTCTTTTACAGTAGCGGTCTGTACAAATAGCCATGGAGCATTTTCGTAACCAAGTGTATAACCTGCACTGGCAAGACCATTGTCATTTATATTGCAGGAAAAACCTCTAGTAATTCCAGGCTCTGCAGCAAGTCCTAAAACTTTTCTATCACCATAAATAAGACTGACAGGTTCTGCCAGACGGTCGCTTCTGGTCATGAAAAACTCAGATTCAGGCATTTTACTGCCGCCTTTCCGGATACGGGGAAAAGCTTTGCGGCCGGAAGAAGGCATGTCGGCTGTATTACGATTGTACATATAACCCGGCATGAAAAATTTAGGATTAGAAAAAGCTCGGGCAACTTTTATATGAATTACACCTGAAAAAGACTTTGTGTTTTCATTTTTCAAGGTGATCTGATAGACAGATTTTAATTGATCAGATGAAACTTTTTCTGCTGTTAAATTAATATTAAGTTTTTCAGCTGAAACATAAGTGCATTCTGTGTCATCAATAGTTCTTACTTCACAAAATAAATTATCCATATTCTTAATATACACCAGAATAAAAAAAAGAGGATGACAAAAATCATCCACTTTTTCCGTAAAATCGATGTTGCCTTCAAAACAGACTGCCCCAAATCCCATTTCTGTCCGATTATCTTCTCGTCCACTTCCATAACAAAAGCAAGCTAGGAATAAAAAGATTTTTCTTCATCCCCATCAAGAACTTCTTGAATTTTCTGCATATCAGGATTTTCTCGCATTCCCAGCAGCCGCACAATTCTCCTAAAAAACAGTGATTGCAGGAAAATTCGCAATCTGTTCAAAAAGAGTTGCACGCCATTCAAGAAGCACTTTTATACCTTCTTTAAATGTTGTTTCTTTTGAAATCAGTTTCTGAAACTCTTTGTTTTTTTCTGACCAGTCTTTGTTCATTTTAAATTCTCTATTAAATAAAATTCACTACTCCATAAATTATATGGCATATTGTGAAAACTACAGCGGGAATTAATGAAATAAAATTTTTTCTGTCGACGGTGTAAAAAATAAATGCACCACAAGGCGGTAGTGTCAAAAGGATAATTACAGCTGGATTTACAAAACCACAATAGTATAAAATCCAGCCTGTAAAATATAAGATAACCATTATAAACACCGCAATTATTAGTTTAGTAAATCTGATTTTTTCTACATCTTTTCTAACCAGCATACACATTGCGGCAATAAACATAACCTGGGCCACACTTCCTATAACATCAATTACCGGAGTAATTGATTCAGCACGCAAAACATCATTTGGAGCTGGAAGTGCGAACCAGATAAAATTTGGAATCATTACCAGAACAAATAAGAGAAGACCCCGGAAATCAAAACCAAATCTATATTTATTCATTTATTTAAAAATTCTTTCGCAGAAATTGAAAAGGCCGCTGGAAATTGCAGGGTCTCCGTGATCGCTTCCTGGAACCATCCACCAGAAATGTTCAACACCATTCTTTTTCAAAGCTGCATGATAAGTTGAAGGATAGAAAGTTACAACACCGTCTACATCTCCTACACAGATCATCAGAACTTTTGGAGTAAGGTCTGCAGGGAATTTGAAATCTTCTTCCTTAAACTGACCAGGATGCATTGTGTTTGGAATTACTCCAGGAGCTGGTGCCATAGCGGCAACATAGCCGAACAGTTCAGGATGTGCTACTCCGATAGACAAGGCTTCACGACCGCCCATACTGAATCCGCACACTGCTGTATTTTCACGTCCTTCAAGAACAGAATAATTTGCTTTGAGCCAAGGCATAACATCTTCAACAACTTCATTTATACAATTGTCATAGGCAGCCCAGTCTTCAGGTTCCCCAAAACCAGTACACTGATTTTTTGTCTTACTTGAATAGATGAATGGATAAACAACAATCATTTCTTTTGCGTCACCCATGCTAATCATATTATTAATAAGAACCTGAGTTCCTACCATAGACATTTCATTTCCCCAGTAGCCGTGGAAAACATAAAGCACAGGATACTGTTTTTCTTCTGAATAATTTGCAGGAAGCAGAACAGCAATGTTTTTATTTTTTTCACAGACACTGGAATAATAATTTGTATGTACCAGCTTGCCTGGTATCAAATCCCAGTGATTATTCATATAAGTTTTTGGCGGATAAACTGCAATTCCGTCATCATTACGCATGATTTTTTCAGCTTTCATTTCTTCCGCAGAAGGAGGTTCATTTGACGGAGCCTTTTTTTCCGTTTTCACCTGGCCTGCATATTTTGCTTCATTCGAAGTTGTACCACATGATGTATTCATTGCAACTGTCATAATTAATCCTCCAATAAATAAGATTTTAGCAAATGTTTTTTTCATTTTGTTCTCCTGATGTTATTTAAACGTTTAACTATTTTATCCTGCAATGCATTTTTTTTTCATAGTGTTTTTTTCTGAAACGTTTTTATATAATCATCTTATGGAATATCTGCAGAAATCCAGCGAGCGGAATCATAATTATCAAAAGTCTCTTGAAAACGTTATTTCCAGAATCAAAAAATCCGGAGAACGTCCTACACTTTGTCTTCACGCTTGCTGCGGACCATGTTCCAGTTATGTCCTTGAATATCTTGCAGAATACTTCGATGTGACCGTTTTGTATTACAATCCGAATATTTACCCGGCCGCAGAATATGAACGCCGACTTTCGGAACTGCAGACTTTGTATACACATTTTCCTCCTGTTCTTGAAAACAAAGTGAAAGTTGTGGTACTTCCGTATGATCCTGAAGAATATTACTCTGCCATAAACGTGCGAAATGAACCTTTCATCGCAGAAGAACCCGAAAAAGGCCAGAGATGCCACCGCTGCTACGAATTACGCTTAAAATGTACATACAATTTCGCCAAAAACCATGGTTTTGACTACTTTTGTACTACACTTTCCATCAGTCCTTTCAAAGATGCTGAACAAATCAACTCTATAGGAATGGAACTTGCAGGCACCACAGAATACCGTTCCCTAAAGGGAAACGCCATTGAACTTCCGCCTGCAAAAGACGGAGATCCTGCCTGGCTTATATCAGATTTCAAAAAGAATGGAGGCTTCAGACGAAGCCTTGAACTTAGCGAAGAATACAATCTTTTCAGACAAGAATATTGCGGGTGTATTTATTCCTATAAATCGCTATACTGAAAGTATGGAACTTAGAACACAAAAAGCCGACAACATCCGCGGCGTAATCCGCTATCTCCAGAAATTCAAAAATGCAACTGTTGTAATTTATCTGGATGACAAACTTTTTGACTCACCTCTTTTTTCAAGCCACATTAAAGATATTGCACTTCTTCATGCTTCAGGCTTAAAAGTTGTGATTGTTCCAGGCGCAAAAAAAAGAATTGATGAAGTTCTCGGTTCCGCAAATATTTCCTGGTCTTATAAAGACAATGTGCGCATCACAGATGATGCCGCCATTCCTCTTATTAAAATGGCCGCCTTCGATGTTTCAAACATTGTCATGACAAATCTTGCCGCAAATAAAATCAATGCCGTTATCGGTAACTGGGTTACTTCCCGGGCCATTGGCGTTCTTGACGGACAGGATTTTGGAACTGCCGGTGAAATCAGCAGACTGGATATTGATGCCGTTCACAAAATTCTTGATGACGGTTTCATTCCAATTTTCCCATGCATCGGATGGAATTCCAACGGGCAGCCTTACAATATTTCTTCCCTGAACCTTGCGCAGAATATTGCTACAAGTCTTAAGGCCGACAAACTTTTCTTTGTAATGGATAATAAGGAAATCAATTCTGATTCTTATAATATTCCTGAAGGCTTTGCTCTTTCAGAAGCAGGCGATGTTCCTGCCATGACACTTGAAGAAGTCAGTCAATTCTTAAAAGCTAACGAACGGTCGTTAGTAACTAGATTATTGGAACTTGCAAAAAATGCCTGTGAAAAAGGCGTCACTCGTGTCCACATTCTTAATGGAAATCTGGATGGCGTTCTGCCATGCGAAATCTTCAGCGACCTTGGTTCAGGAACAATGATTTATACAAGTGATTACGGTGGAATCCGCCAGATGACTACAGGTGATGTTCCTCGTGTTCTTGGACTTATGCGTCCATTCTTTGAAAACGGAAAACTTCTCCCACGAACAGAAAATCAGCTTCTTGAAAAAGTTGATGATTACATTGTTTATGAATTCGACGGTGGTATCAGAGCCTGCGCTGCTCTCCACAAATACCCGGACGGCCAGGGCGAAATTGCCGCTGTTGCAGTTGATGAAAACTTCAAACATATGGGCATTGGCGAAAAAATGGTTAAGTACCTTTGCCAGGCAGCTAAAGCCCGCGACGTAAAATCAGTTTTCATTTTAACAACACAGGCGGGCGACTGGTTCCAGAGTCTTGGCTTCAAGGCTGATTCAGTTGAATCTCTTCCACCTGAACGCCGTGCAAAGTGGACTCCGGAACGCAATTCAAAAGTTTTCAGAAAATAATTCTTTTAATACGAAAGTCCATAACCGATTGGGAACTTACATTTGTCTGTCCCAATCTGTTCGATAGAAGAATACCACGGACTTGGAAGCTTTCCTGAGAAAGAGGCTTTTCCTGTAAGAACATTTGCAACGCCCTGTCCTTCGGAACCTGGAAGATAACACATTACAACTCCATCCCAGAACTCATCGTATTTTTCGTAAATAACCTGTCGCCCTGCAACAATACAGGTTACAATCGGCTTTCCAAATTCATTCACTTTATAAATTGCAGATTTGTTTGCGCCTAATCCTTTGTAACCGCAAAGTTCCATATCTTTTGTATCTCCGTTCCATTCTGCATAAGGCTGTTCACCAACACAAAGAAGAATGACATCAGCTTCTTCTGCATTTTTCACAATTATAATTCCAGCTTCTTCTGAAATATTTTCAAAGCCTTTCAAAATTGTTGTAACGCCGGGAATAGGTTCAATGTCGCTTCTGTTCCAGTCAATTGTCCAGCCACCGCACTGATTCGAAGTATTATCTGCAGAAGGCCCATAGATATAAACCTTTGTTCCTTTTTTTAAAGGCAGAATATTATTTTTGTTTTTCAAAAGAACAAGACTTTCTTCTACAAGTTTTTCTGCAAGTTTTCTGTATTCCTCTGAACCGGTTTCTGTCTGCATTGTTTCCATATTCTGAAGAAGAGGATCTTCAAAAAGCCCAAGATCTTTTTTTACTTTAAGAATTCTTCCAACGGCATCATCAACACGTTCCATAGAAACAGAACCTTCTTTTACAGCTTCAACAACAATGTTCATGGCAGCTTTATAACTTTCCACTTCCATCATCATGTCTACGCCTGCATTGATTGAAGCAATAATCTGTTCTTTATATGTAGCTTCTTTATTCAGCTGAATACCGTTCCAGTCACTGATAATAAATCCATCAAAGCCCATTTCATTTTTCAGATAATCAATGTACTTTTTGTTTTCATGCATCTTCACACCGTTCAGGCTTGAAAATGAAACCATGATTGTCTGTGCGCCGGCGTTTACCAGCTCCTGATAAACCGAAAGCAGTTCTTCAATTTCTTCATCTGACAATGTTGCCTGACCACGGTCCATAAGCTTTTTATCAAACTTATTGTCGCCTGTTCCATAAGCAACATTACCGTCTCCAAAAAAATGTTTTGGACAGGCAGCAACTCCACCATCAATAAGGCCACGAGTATAAGCTGTAGAAAGATATTTGATTAATTCAAGATCAGCACCGTAACTTTCATATGTACGTCCCCAGCGAGGGTCTGCGGACTGTGCAACACATGGTGCAAAGTTCCAGAGCATATGACAAAGCTTTGCTTCATCGGCCGTGGCAAGTCCAACCTGATACATCAGTTCCGGATCATTTGCAGCCCCAAGCCCGATGTTATGCGGAAAGTAAACAGCATTGCGGCAATAGTTAACGCCGTGAACGTCATCCTGTCCGTAAAGGAAAGGCACGCCTGCACTTGATTCAAGAGTTGCCGCCTGAAGTCTGTCTATTACTCCGCGCCAGGTTTTTGCATCTGGTGAACCAATATTCGAAAGAAGACTTCCATATCCATATTTTTTACAGTCTGCTTCTGAAACTGTATAAATTGCAGGCTGAACCATCTGAGCAGCCTTCTCTTCAAGAGTAAGACTATTCAAAATTTCTTCAACTGTTTTTCCTGCATACTTTGTTGAAACATTTTTTGCTTTTCTTCCAATGGAAGCACAAGCTGAAAGCAGAACTCCTGCAAGAAGTCCTGCAATCAAAAAATTTTTAAAATGATTTTTTGCCATTGCTTTAATTTTCCTTTCTTACATTAAAGCACATAGCAGGTTTTTATTCATCGGAGTGAAAAATGCACTAAGGGGTAAGGCGGCTTTCCGCATGTAAGTGCCACTTCGGATAATATGCCTTCGAACATAGAAAAGTTTTTATTCAGGTAATCCAAAGCGACCACCTGCTGTTCCCGGGTCAAAGTTTTTCCAAGTGTTACATGAGGAAAAATATTTTCCGGAAGATAATGTGGACTAATTTTGATATCAGGGATTTTTATAATTTCTTCATAAACCAGATTCATCTGGCTTTTAAGTTCATCTGTCTTTCTGACTTTTGCAAAGACCACGTTTGGTATTCCGTCGCCGCAGGATGCAAAAGTCAGAGGGACCGGCTTTAGTTTTCCTTTCAAATTTTTCAGCGCCTGTTCGAGCTGATCCTGACCGGTGCGGGTCTGAATCTGAAGGAAAGTCAAATGTGGCGGAACCTTAAATTCCAGCATAAATTGATTTCCTGTTACATTCGCGATTCCATTAATCATATTCTGCAATGTTCGGTTTGTAAGAGGATCAAAAAATGCTGAAACCAGAAACATAGTTTTCTGAGGACGGCTGGGATTACCCAGCTCGTCTTTTATCCGCCACAGTGACATTTTTTTATAACCCTGCCTTTACGCAGAAATCTTTGTACAGCTTACTGTCCTCGCCGTTCCAGGCCTTCAACTTTCCAAGAAGTTCATCAATTCTACGCTGAGCGTCTTCTTCTGTGTATTTTCTCATGTTGCGAATTCCTTTTTCATCATACAGTTCTGAAAGATTTTCTTTTTCCAGTTCTTCTGCACAATGAACAACATATTCATTGATAATTTTTTTAAGTTCTGAAAAAGAAACTGCTGCTTCATCAATACGGCCACACAAAAGCTGCGACTGAATGAGCCATCCGTAAATGTCCTTTACGAAGCCCTGACAATAAGGTTTCATGTTTTCCTTCAAAGCCAAAGTCATAATAACATTAAGACTCCATTCACAATATTCAATTGTTTCTTCAGGATTATTTCCGCCAAGGAAAGAACGTTCACATGAATATACAAACTGCTTGTTCAATGCAAGACAGAACAACTGGAATGTATTTGTTGTATGTCTTTTACTTGCAGCATATCCGCCTTCTGCATAAACCAGATACGGCAGAAAATTTTCCTGCAGCATGTTTGATTCAATGCTTGGAAGCTTTGCGATGTGTTCCCGTGCTTCATCAAAATTATTTTCCAGGTAATAAACCCAGGCAATGGCATAATGTGTCATTTCAATAATTTTTGTGTCCTTGCAATAACGGATAACCTGAATTGATTTTCTTACTGCTTCATCACGATGCTTTTTCCACAATGCATTTTCCTCATCAGAAAATTCCATTGAACAGTGCATTCGTGTAAGATGGGCAACACTCTGAACATAGCTTTTGTAAACTTCATAATTCATAGGATTTGCTTCGCATTCTGCAAACAGTTTTTCTGAAGCCTGAATTGGTCCGTTCTTTTTGTCCAGATTATTTTTACCTTCCAGATAAATCTCGTAAGCTTTTTTTGCGGCAGCTTCATCATAGTTGCCGTTATCAAGCCCGAACAAAGCATCTGTTGAAATGTTCAGAGCTTTTGCCAGTGGAACAATCTGAGCTGTATCAGGCATACCCGCATCACTTTCCCATTTGCTTACTGCCTGAGCTGTTACGAAAAGCTGGGAAGCCAGTTCTTCCTGTGTGAGCCCCAGCTGCTTTCTGTAGGATTTAATGTTCTGTCCGATTGAGAAATTCATTTTTTACCTCTCTGCTTTTTTCTAGTTTTCCACGTGGTAATTGTATATTAGCAGAATGATATAAAGATTCCTAACAATTTATTTTTGGATAAAATTCAACGATAAGTTGAATTTCACATTCATTAAAATTTACTTCCATAAGCCAGACTTAGATTATGCCGGCACCTTTTAATTGTTTTTCAAATAGCCGCATATCAAAAGGGTGGCGGCTGGTTTCGGTTGTGAAAATAAGTCTGTCGCCCGGGAAAATTCCATTTCGCCCGTAAAGATTTAATTTTTCTAAGGTATGCGAAACATATTCCGGATCGTCCATGCGACCGAAATGCTCAAGAATTATTTCTTTTCGGGTTTCTTTATTTAATAAAGTAAAATCCGGATAAACCGTTATTTTAAATCCGTGCCGGTCGCGCAGCTTATGAGGAAATTCATAACGATACGGAATGCCCAGCGAAGCAAGCTTATTTGCAATAAGCATTTCACTTTTTGAGCGAACGCGTTCGCCTCGATCTGTGACAAGTTCAGTATCAGTTTCAAGAAATGCTTTTCCTTTATATTCAACAGACAACCATTCTTCTACAAATTCCTCATCAGATAAAACTGATTTAGTTAGATATTTTCTGCGAATCTGATTTTTCTCTGAAAGGAAATTTTCCAGAGATTCTGATGAAAGTTCCAGAGGAAGCTTTTCCAAAAATGCTTCAATCATTCCAATTAAAGTTTTTGATTCTCTTAAGATTTTCCTTTCATAATCCCGTTGGCAGTATTGACTGATTACCCTGCGGTCTTTTTTCCCAAGATATTTTCCATCTGGACCTGTGCTTTTTGAAATTAAATAAACTCTTGGATATTTTGCAGACTTATTTATTTTTAAATGGCCTTCCAGTTTATTTTCACTCAAATATTTCTCCGCCTCCACTTCAAGTTTCTTCAAAAAGGAAAGACGTTGCTTAAGTTGGATTATTGTTTCTTTCATTTTTCCTCCAGGTTCACTTATATAAATGGCTTTTTTCTTTCGTTTTATGCAACTTAGGCGGAAGAAATTTGAAAAATTTTCGAAATTTGCACACCTTTTGGGAAGAAAACAGAAGAAAGGTGTGTGCTTTTTGCCCCAACGAACAAGAAAAATGCCTGAAAAAGGCGGAATTCAGCCTCAAAACACTAAAAAATCGGGGTTTATCCCGCCATCTGCCCCGTTTTCAGGCCGATTCTCCCTTTCACCTCTGAAAAAAGCACACCTTTTGAGGAAAAACCCCCGTAAAGGTGTGTGTTTTTCGCAAAAAAAGTGAAAATGGGGACAGACCCCGCCACTTGTGGCAAAAGAACCCGCCACCCGGTAAGCCACTTTTGCCGCTCCAAGCGGCCATTTCGCCTCATCACCTTGCAATCTTGCCGCTCGCCACGCACTCACACCGTTCGCAACGACCACAACCTTTTGCCGAGACACTTGCAAAAAATCACAGGAATATTAACTAAAATTTTTATACAAAAAAATAAACTCTCAAGGTAAAATTAACGTAGAAAATAATACGCCAGGGATTGTAGCGGCGCCGAAGGCGTCCACCGCAGGGCGCTCAATTAGTGAGCTTAGCGAACAATTGAGCGCCCGAGGAGGATGAACGTCAGTGAACCGCGAAAAGCCCGACCCGAGTTTACGAGGGTGGCGCCCAAAATAACAAGGAGAACAAATGTTCATACAGGAAGAAAATGCCCTTATTCTGAAAAAGGGAAATGAAACACTGAAAATTGAACCATGGGGAAAAGATGCCCTTCGCGTTCGCTCAACACTTGAACCACAGTTCACAGGAAGTGTCTGGGGACTCACAGAAGAACCAAAAGCCTGCAAGGCAAAAATTAAAATCACTTCAAACGGCGCTGAAATCACAAACGGAAAAATGACAGCCCGCCTCAACAACAACGGGGTTCTTGCTTTCTACAAAGGAAACGAATGCATCCTTCACGAATATTTCCGCTCTTACGATCCGAGCGCCTCAAAAGAAACCTGCTGTACAAAAGTTATCGCCCGCGAATGGAAAGGTCTCCGCGGTGGCTACGATTACAAACTGACAGTACGCTTTGATCCAAACGACGGTGAAAAGCTCTATGGTATGGGACAGTATCAGATGCCTTACCTGGACGTAAAAGGCTGTCAGCTGGAACTGGCTCAGCGCAACGGTCAGATTTCTGTTCCATTCGCAGTTTCTTCTTTAGGCTACGGCTTCATGTGGAACAACCCGGGTGTTGGTCGCGCCAGCTTCGGAAAGAATATGACTGAATGGCTTTGTGAATCTACAAAAGAAATGGACTACTGGATTGTTGCCGGCGACACACCTGCAGAAATCGTTGAAAAATATACTGCCGTTGTAGGACGCGCTCCTGTAATGACAAAGGACTACCTGGGCTTCTGGCAGTGCAAACTCCGCTACCGCACACAGGAAGAAGTTCTCACCGTTGCACGCCGCTACAAGGAAATGGGAATCCACCTGGATGTAATCGTTATCGACTTCTTCCACTGGATCCGCCAGGGCGACTGGGGCTTTGATCCTGAATACTGGCCTGATCCAAAAGCCATGTGTGATGAACTTCACGCCATGGGCACAAAGGTTATGATTTCTATCTGGCCAAGTGTTGATAAAAAATCTATCCACTACTACGACATGGCGGACAAAGGACTCCTGGTTCGAACAGAACGGGGAACAAACCAGACTTACGACTTCATGGGTGACTGTGTTACATTTGATGCCACAAACCCTGCAGCCCGCAAATACATCTGGGAAATTGCAAAGAAAAATTATGTTGATTACGGAATCGATATGTTCTGGCTTGATAACGCCGAGCCTGACTACAACATCTACGACTGGGAAAACTACCGCTATCAGATGGGTCCAGCCCTCGCCTGCACAAACATCTATCCAAAATGCTATAACCAGGCTTTCTACGAAGGCATGGTTGAAATGGGCAAAAAGAGCATCGTAAACCTGACCCGTTCCGGCTGGTTCGGAAGCCAGAAATACGGTGCAGTTCTCTGGAACGGCGACGTTCAGTCTACATGGGAATGTCTTGAAGATTCTGTAAGCCAGGGTGTAAGCATGGGACTTTCCGGCTTCCCTTGGTGGAACACAGACATCGGCGGATTCATGTACGGAAATCCAGAAGACCCTGCATTCGTTGAACTGCTGGAACGCTGGGCACAGTTCGCTGTATTCAGCCCAATCATGCGCCTCCACGGAGACCGCGATCCACACGACACACCACCACTTTGCAAAGACCCACAGCAGGATTACGGCGGAGGTTACCTTTACACAGGACGCCCTAACGAAATCTGGAGCTACGGTCCTGAAGCACAGAAAATTCTTGAAGCTCAGATCAAGCTGCGCGAAAGCCTGGTTCCTTACATTTCAAAGCTTTCAAAAGAAGCTGCAAAGACCGGCGCTCCTGTAATGCGTGCCATGTTCTACGAATTCCCACAGGACGAGAAATGCTGGGACCTTCGTGACCAGTACATGTTCGGTGACGAATATCTTGTTGCCCCTGTTGTAAAAGCCGGTATCAAATCTCGCAAAGTTTATCTGCCTGCCGGAAAATGGACAGACATCCGCGACGGAAAAGTTTACGACGGCGACTGCACAATCGAAGCAGCAACCCCAATCGAAAGCATTCCGGTTTTCAAACGCTCATAATTTCAGGGCGTCCCCCGCGGAAAAATTCCGCGGGTCGGCGCTTCTGATTTTTTTTTACAGGATAACGAAAATGATTAATCTTTCACCCTTCTTCAAATCAATTATTGATCAGGACCAGGCTTCCATCGTTATCTGCGACCTGAACCATACAATCATTTACATGAATCCCGCTTCCATTAAAAACTATGCAAAATGGGGCGGGGAAACTCTTGTGGGAAAGTCGCTTATGAACTGCCACAATGAAAAATCGCAGGAAATGATTATAAAAGTAACAGAATGGTTCAAAACTGCAGAATGTAATGACAAAGTACATACATTCTTCAATGAGAAACAGAATAAAGATGTTTATATGATTGCTTTAAGAGATGAAAACAAGGGGCTCATCGGATACTACGAAAAACATGAATTCCGTACAAAAGATGAAACCCCTTTTTATGAAATGAACTAAATTACCACTTGGTCAGTTCGTTGTATTCTTCAGTGTCAGGTTCATACTGATCGATTACATCCTGCTTGTAAGTCTTGCCGTTTGTAACGTTCAGTGTTTCAACATCTGGCATTGCTGAAAGAAGACGAACAATTGCCAAATCACTTTCAAAATTTGTCATGCTTTTTGAAGCCCCGGTTGTATGAGAATTCAACCGGAGGTTTCTGTAAACAAATCGTTTGATTCCAGCCTGAAGACAGTATTTCAGACAATTGTCACAGGTTGCCAGATTGTTATAAACAGTACAACCAGTTAAATCCTGATGAGCAAAAATAATTGCGTTCATTTCTGAATGAACTGCAAAGCGATATTTTATAGGGCGTTCACTTAAAGTGAGTTTTGATTCATCGGCACCCTGAATGAGCCCGTTATAACCCACAGAAATAACACGATGATTTTTATCAACAATTACGCATCCGCACTGTGATGAAGGGTCCTTTGATTTTTTTGCAACCTCTGCGGCAATGTTCAAAAAGTAATCATCCCAATCTGCCTGGTTTCCCATTTTATTTCTCCTTTTTTCCGTCAGCCTGAAAATTAATAAATTCCTTTTACAATCGGATCAGACCAGAACGAACTGTATTTATCAATATTTGCAGAAGCTTCTTCCCAGAACATCTGGAAGGCAAAAGACCTTGGGCGCTGAACAATTTTATTGTCCTGATAGAACGGCTTCTGTGTGTTTATACCACGACTGAATTTAATGTGATGTGAATCAAGGTTTCCAAAATAGAATGTCTTTGCATCAATTTCTTCATCCCATTTTTTGTATTCCATACCGGCACCAAGAGCAGGATCAACTGGAATCCACCCCATGCCACTTATATAAAATTCCGACCACATATGATTTCTGGTTGAAAGATCAGGACTTACAAGAACTCCACAGTTCGCAAATGATGGAATATCCAGAGCACGAAGCAGAGCTGTATAAACGACAGCAAAGTCATAACTGTCGCCAGATTTACGTTCAATTAAATCCAGAGGATTTGCTTCGCCTTTTCTGAAATCATTTTCAATTTTGAAATTTGAAACCATGTAATTGTAAACAAGGCGTGCTTTTCTGTAAGGATTCTTTTCAGCTTTTACAATACTTGAAGCAAGTGAAATAATCTTTTCATTTTCAGATGGAATCAGTTCATCAGAACGTGTTGCAAAAGCATAGAGAACATCAGACAATGCCTGATTTTTTGAAGATACCTTTATTTCATTTACATCTGTTTTAATTCCATAAACCGGTAAAACAAATGACTGTTTAAAGTATGTTTTTTCAGAAAGATTACGTTCAACATTCAGCTGATGGATCATTGTCTTCTGATAATTCATAAGAACAGGATCAGGACTTACTTCTGTTATTTCCACTTCCCGCTGACTTGCTGAAATTACAGGAAGCGGACAGCGCAGTGTAATTGTTGAAGAATCCTTTGTAACGATATCTGCAATATCAACGTTATAAGAAACAAGGAAGAATTTTTTGTCTGTGAAAGTTTTTGTTCCTACACCGTTTGAAAAGAATGTTTCCTTTGTTTCTGTTTTTCCAGAAGGTGTATCAACATAAACATATCCGGCTGCAGCACCATCTGGAATGCGTACGCGAATTTCAGTGTCTGACCAGAACTCGTAACAAAAATCATCTTCTAGAGCCGGAATTACTTCTACAGATTCAGAACCGTCAACATTTGAAGTAAAGAAAACTTTTGACTGACCCCGTGTATCACCAAAATTATTTCCGGTGATTACAATTACGTCTCCAACTGAGGCTTTTGACCATGACGGAGCACTTTTCGGATCCACATCAATTGAAGTAATTACAGGACCTGTTACAAGATTTACTTCCTGAACTTCTGTAGGAATATCAGTAATGTTTGCAAAAAAAGCAGGACTGGACTGCAGTTTTCCTGTTCCAACAATTACCAGACCGTTCTGAACATTTGAAGGAACTACAAGTTTGATTGTATTATCCGTCCACATTAAATAAGACGAAGCTGTAAGCTTGCTTCCTGCAAATTCAACATAGCTCATATCCCGATTCTTACCGAAGTTACGACCGGAAATAACTACAACGTCTCCAGGGCTTCCTACCGGAGGAGTAATTGCATCAATGTAAGGAATTGGTCTTGTATTGTATTTAAAAATAAAAATCCCGCCTAAGATCAGTCCGATTAATGCAATAAGAATTATCAGACGAATAAGCGGGGATTTTTTGAAATAGTATTTTACTGTATCAGTTTGTTTCACTCGGGTTGCCCTTATACTCATCCACAGGAACATTAATTTCTGTTGTATAAGGTACAGTATTCATTCCGGGAATTGTAATTTTAATGGATATAGTATTTCCATTATCAAAATTCGGGCGGAAAACGTCAACAACCTGAGCCATGTTTTCATTCATCATGCCCATATTCTGATTCATTCCCTGTGAATCCATACGGTGAATTGATGAACGACGCATTATTCCATTATTCAGATTATTAAATGACGGTGATGTACCTACTGTAGAAGCAGTCAGAGGCAAACTTGCGATTGCTGGAACAGAAACCGAAGCTTCAGCCGGTTCACTTCCTTTTCTATTAAGCCCAACAGGAAGTACAAGCGCAAACACAGCAGCCGCTGCCATAGCAGGAACTGAGTATTTTACAACACTTACAAATGAATTCTTCTTTTCGAATTTCTTTGTGTGTTTACTGTAACTCATACGAATCTGCAGACGGCGGAAACTTTCATCCATTTCCAGCTGACTGATTTCCGGAGTTTTAAGCTGCTCTAAACCAGAACGCAATTTTTTAAGGCGTTCTAATTCTGCAGAACACTTAGGACACGAGGCAACATGAGCTTCATATTCTTTTACAAGTGAAAGAGGAAGTTCTTCATCAAGATATACCGAATGGATATCTTTAGTTGGGCATAAAGACATTATCTTCTCCTATTAGTTTTTCTAACTGTTCCCTGGCTCTAAAAATACGTATTTTTACGTTCCCCTCTGTTATTCCTAAAACCTTTCCAATTTCTTTATAATTCAAATCACCATATTCACGAAGAATAATAACTTCCTTCAGCTTTTTAGGCAGTTTATCCAGACATTCCTGAATGCGTTTTATTGTTTCTGCCTTAAGCAAATCTACTTCGCCGCTATCAAATTTCCTATGATCTTCGTAAAGGACTTTTTCATAAGCTTTCTTTTCACGGTCCTTACGTTTTACATAATTCAGTGAAGCGTTTTTTACAACACGAATAAGCCAGTATTTAGCATCATCCAGTGAAGGAAAAACAAGTGATTTTTCATTTGCTTTGATTAAAGAATCATGTGCCAGATCTTCTGCCACTTCTTCATCGTTTACAATACGAATGGAGATGCGGAACAAAAGCTGCATACATTCATCATAAATCTTTTTGAAATCAGAAGGGTTTCCTGCATTTACCTCTGGTGAGTCCATTTTCTCCTGACCTTCTCTAAAATTCAACAATCCAGTTTCCTATTAGTTACAGAATATTTTGGATTTTTTTAATATTTAAAATCCAACAAAACAGAAGCACTTCCGCTTCTTGCCGCATACTGACCGGCAAGCATTCGGTTGCTACTGTCTATCAATTTTACTGTATCTTTAAGGTTTACGGCAATTCGTGCGTGTTTATTCAGTTTATAGCCTCCTTCAAGGTCAAGAACCGGAATAGAATCACCATTTTGAGCTACCAGAGGAAAATCAATTTCACCAAAAATGTCCCAGTTTTTATATGAATAATCTGCAGAAATAAAAACTTCCTGTTCATTTACAGTTGATGGAACAAAATCGAAATAAGAAATCCAGCCCATATGCATGTTTACAGGACCAGTTTTGAAAGTAATATTTTCACGAGAAGCTATAAGCTGGCGGTCGAAAGATGAAAATGCATAAAGACCATTTACAAGAAAATCTTCACTGTAAACCGGCTGAATAAAACCGTTTCCATATGCAGTTCTTCTGTATTCAATATTCATATCCAAAGCAAAACTTGATTTTACAGGGAAGCAAACGTTCAGGACGCCGTACCAGTCAGACACTTCACCTGGAAGTTTTTGACCACCTTCTCCATAACCGAATGCACTGAATGGACAATTCTGTTCAAGGAAGTGAACTGTTTTTCCTTCGGAACTTAATCCACCTTCAAGTCCTATGCTCATATCACGGTCTGCAAATTTAACCGGGAATGTTACAGTTGTTCCAAGTGTAAAAGGAACCAGGACTTTATTATTTCCTATGTTGTTTCCAAAAACAGTTCCTGCTTTTCCAAAAATTTCTGTATAGCGATTTTTCCACTGAAGATCTAAAGAAAAACTGCTGCGATGAGTATTCTCATCACCTGAATTTTCAAGGCTGTAATTTCCTTCTAAAGAAATTTCAAATCCATTGTGTTCCCATTTACCTTGAACAGACGGAAGCAGATAACTGAATTTTTTATCTTCCACTTTCTCAATGCTTCTGAAAAATAAATTCCCTTCAAGGGATGTTGAAAATGAAAAACCTTTCGGCAGCATTCTTTTGTATGTTACTGCTGCATCATATTCTGAACGATTATAAAAAGCTGATTCTGCAATATTCTGAAAACCGTTTTCTGTGTCATTAAACATTCCTTCCAGGTTCAGCTGATTAACATCCCAGTTAAAAATCTTATTTCCTGAAACCGAAAGATTTCTGTCGTAGAATCCATTTGCCTGTGAAAGTCCTGAATAATTTTTCATTGTGTCATAAACAAAATTCAGAACATAAGGATTTTCATTTGTAATTCCATTCAGAAGATATTTCACATTGAAATTTCCAGGGTATCCTACTCCAACCTGTCCTTCCATTATGAAATCATTTTTTTCTTCCACCACAGGTTCTTCCAGCACCACTTCAGGTTCAGGAAGAACAACTTCTGTTTCAACAGTTCCCAAAGGCAGTTCAACATCCTGAGACATTTTCATATCGATTTCAGGAATAAAAACTTCTGAATTGTCTTCTACCACAGTTGTAAGATCAGGAAGATAAATTCCTTCAGCAAATAAAACGCCAGACAGAACAAAACTTACTGCCAGCACAAGATATTTATGTGTGATCATTTTCATTTTACTTTAACAAACTCCTTACTGCATTTGTGTATTTACTTTCGGGATAAAGCTGCTTCAAAAGTGATGCTGTTTCATTGGCATCTCCACGCTTTCCCAGATGAACAAAACATTCAGTTGCTGTATAAAGACTGAAAGCTGCTAAGTCTCCGTCTCCATTCATGCGTGAATATTCTGCAGCTTTGAGATATTTCTCTGCCGCTTCGGCTTTTCTATTCTGCTCGTAAAAATATTCCGCCATGATGAGGGCGTTTGCTGCTGCGCTTTCTCTTTCATTTACAATATTCTTTTCCTGAATTGCCAGAAGCTCGCCGGCAAGTTTTACGCCCGCTGCCTTTGTTTCCGAATCTGAAACTAAAAGCTTGGCGTAAACGGTACCTTTATCACGGCCTTCCACAGTTGCCTTGCCTCCGGCATTTTCAAAATCAGCTTCGGCAAGAATCAGTTCTCTGTTACCGCCGCCGAGAATTTTTTTAAGGTAAGAAATTTTCTTTTCAAGTGAAGCATCTTTATGGCCTGTTCTTTCTGCCAGCTTTTCGGCGGCGGTAAGAGCGGCATTGAAATCTTCACGTTCGTAATTCAGTTCATAAAGCTTTTCCAGAACTGCATTAAGAAATTCTGATTCACTGTATTTTGATACGATTTTATTTCCTGTCAGAATTGCCTTTGGCTTTTCATTTGTCTTTACATATGAATCAAATTCATAATACAAAGCTAAATTTGTATATTCACCTTTTGTAAATGTATCTGAATAATTTTTAAGTTTTGATGAAGCAGGTGTATAAAGCCCTGCCATGTAAAGAACGTCACCGCTTCTGAAAAGAGCTTCTTCACTTTCTTTTGCTACAGGATATTTTTTATAAACCTCAGCGTAAGCTTCACTTGCTCCCGCAATATCCCCTGCATTTGCCTTACAAACTGCAATTTTGTAAAGACATTTTACAGACCAGGCTTTACCTTGCTTTGAATATTTATTGTACAGGGAAATAGCTTTATCATATTTTTTCTGATCAGAATATATATCACCTAAAAGCATTACGGACTTTTCTATAGATTCATCTGTTATTGATTTTTCAAGATTTTTTTCCGCACATTTTTCTGCTTTGGAATAATTCTCGCTAAGCAGATAACTTTGTGTTGCATATTGCCATGAACCGGCAGCTTCAAAATCCTTACCCGCTTCCACATATTTCCCGTCTTTAAATTCAGCGTAAGCTTTCAGGTAAAGCGCCTCAGAATTATTTTTTACTTTTCCATAATATTCTGCAGCGGCCGAATATTTTTTGCCGCTCAAAGCACAGCCACCAAGAATCAGCAAAGCTTCATCGCTGGAGTTGCCGTCTGCCATAGCGGCCGCTTTTTCGTACTGCTTTGTTCTATAAAGTGCACGGGCATAATCAAGCTTTGAATCTTCTGAAAGTTTCTTTTCCTTATTTAATTTTTCATAAACTTTACAGGCTTCTGAATATTTTTCACTTTTAAAATAAGCCTGGGCTAAAATCAGATTATTTTTATTTTCCATAAGGCTTATGCATTTTTCATAATCGCCTGTCTGGAAATATGCCAATGCTGTGTAATAATCCAATTCTTCTGAAAGAGCATTTTCACCTGCCGATTCAGCCTGCTTTCTGATTTTTTTTACATCATCATATTTCTGAAGAATCAGATTTGTTTTTGCAAGAACAGCAAAATATGTCTTTTCAAAATTTTCTGCATCTTTCTGTATTTCAATTGATTTTAAAATATCCAGTGCAGTCAGTGCATTGCTTTTCAAGGAATCAGGAATTGAAGACAGGTTTTTATTTCCATCTTCAACAAGAAGTTTAGCGGCATTCAGCTTGTTTAAACTCTGTAAAATATCATCACAAAATGCCGGCCCCATGGCCAGCCCAAAAATAAGAGAAACGGTTACTATAGTCTTTTTCATAATTTTTTATTCCGGGAAAAATGTATCGTTTGATCGAACGCGAGTCAAATATACAAAGTCCTTTTTGAAACGACTTAAAAACTCTGACAAAGTCATTTCTGTTCCGTTTATGAATACATAACAATTAAAAAGTCCGTTAGTTTCAAAATACGGCATAAGGACAACGTTTTTATTAAATACTTTTACTTCAGGAGTTCCATAATCTGTTTCACGAATTGCACAGAAATATATTGTTCCAGGTTCAGTATTTGCCAGAACATACAATAAAGAACGAAGTACATCGATGTTATATCCGCAATCCTTTACAAATGTTACTGTATTTACAATTCCATTATCTGTAAGTCCTGTGGCAAAAGGTTCAATTGTTACATCAACACCTGATTCATTAAATTTGTAAACCATTCCTGTATTTACTGAGAGAACTGCCGAACTTAAATTTCTTATAAAATCCAGAGCAAAAGAAAGTGAATACTGATTTGAAAGAACACCCTGATACCCGATATCCTTATACTCCACTGTCTGGCTTAAAAGAGGATATCGTTTCAACTTTCCTCCGGCTATTGGTTCAACAAGTCCGTCAGCAATCCATTTCAAAAATCCTGCAGAACTTAAAGCCTGTTTGTCAGAATCTTCAATCAATCTGATTTCTTTACCTGTAGCAAAATCAACAGTTTTATTATTTTCATCCACCATGGCTGTATCGTGATAAACAATTCCAGGAAGCTTTTCACGGATTACTGCGGCCATCTGATGAACGCTGTGATACATTTCAGGATCGCAGGTTACAAAATTCCAAGGCACATTGATTTTTGTAATGCGCTGAACTTCGGCAAAACTTGCACTGTAAAATTTCTCAAAAGGAATTCCTGTAGGAACATTTTTTACAGCATAATTTCCAAAAATAACAAGATCACAAACTGAAGTACGGTTATATGGTGAGAACTGGATATAAACATCGCTGTTTGGAACAAAGTAATAGCGGATGCGAATAGGCTTTCCATTTTTCTTGTCGCGGATTAAAACCCAGCTTCCTGCGGCATCACCAGGATAAACTTCCTGCACTTTTGTAATTTTTCCAGTGTCAGACATATAATCAACATTCATCATCATTTCCGGAGAAACAAAAATATTAAATGTTGAATCAGACTCTTCAAGTCTTATCTGAAATTTCTGACCTGCTATATTATTGAGAATTTCAGGCTTATTGTTTCGAACAGTCGAAAGCGGAGCTTCAAGCCAGGTTTCCCTTATGTCACGTCTGATTTCTGATGAATCAGGAATCCCGAAAGAATTATTTTCAGCAAAAAGACTGGCTCCTGCCAGAATAAAAGAGAAAACCAGAATAATATTTTTCATCATCTTTTTCATAAAATACATTTCCCCGTTTAAGTTTCGGCCGCTTTCTAACCCTACTTGAACAAAAATGTTCTCTTTAATTATACTTCAGTTATTAACTCACATTAAATTTTCATAAGGAGACAACTATGAAAAAATTCACAAGTGTTATGGCAATCGCCCTTACAGTAGTTATGGGTCTTTCAGCCAAACCAAAAAGCAACGATATCACAATCGGTGGTATCTTCCCTCTTTCAGGTGCCGTAGCTGTTTACGGTGTTGAATGTAAAAAAGGTATCGACCTTGCTATCGAAGAAATCAACGCTG
>JAKSTN010000012.1 GCA_024402535.1 Treponema sp. | reverse complement strand
AAATTTTTTGCATAACACATCTAGCGAGTATCGCAGTTTATGCCGATAATCAGATTAAGATAGAGAAAGGTGTATCTGACGGCATAACATCATCCCACGTGCACGAAATAAAAGGGGATGAAAGGGTTCGCGAAATTGCCCGTATGCTTTCAGGAGATTCAGACACAGAACAGAGTCTTGAACATGCCCGTTCTCTGCTGCAAAAATACTCCGGAGGAATTTAATGGCCAAAATTTCCGAACAGACACGTCTGCAGTTTAAAGAAGCTGTAAGACCATACGAAGAAAAGATTACAGCAACTCTTGAAAAAGAAAAAACAATCCTGAATACAATTCATCCAGGGGACCCTGGTGCAGAGTACAAAAAACTTTCCCTTTGTGAAGACGTTATTTATGTAGCAACACTGTATATGGCCCAGAACAGTCTTTCTCTTAAACTGATGGAAGTAAAAAATAACGATGCTTTGAATGATGCCCGTAAAATGCTTTATAAAGCTGTCATTTACCTTGAAGAAATCGTAACGGCAACAATTGATGTTCCTTACAGCGACCTTACTCCATATCATGAAAAAATCCAGAATACACCTCTTGTTCAGCGTTATGCTCTTGTTCGTAAGCTTGGTCTTGCAATCTGTATGCTGAAGGAAGCATTTGGCGATAACAGTAAGTGGAAGTGGTCTTTTGTTGAACTTGACGGTCGTTTTGCCACAGTTACAAAGAACCTTATTGACACAAAGGCTGCAGTAAAGGATTATTTTGATCCACGCTCACAGAATTATGAAACAACAGTTCTGTATATGCGCCTGATTATGAAGCTTCTGGAACAGAGTGCTTCAAGTTACCGCGATAAATATGAACTTTCTTCCCGCCGCATTGATGATATGCGTAACGGAATTAAATATCTTCTTGCTATGCACCGCCTGAACATTGTTCTTGGCCAGACACAGTCAGCCGAAGAAATCAAGAAAAAGGCTATGGTCTGGAAAGACAAAATGGATGCAGACCAGAAATCGGGAAGCTCAAACTAATCGGCACCGGACTTTTTAGAAAACATTATGAACAAAACTCTCGCTCTTAAAATATTTGAAGGATTCTCTATTCAGCGCTGGAATGATCTGGTTCGTCCTTTTGAACTTGTAGAAATGGACAAAGCCGGTGAAAAAATGGTTCTGGCATACATAATCGGTAAATACGAAGAACATAAAGGTAAATACGTAGACTGGAAATGGATCATTTACGCTTCGCTTTTTGATCTTCTGAAAAAAATAGCCCTTTGTGATATTAAGGCACCTGTTCAGCAGATGCTTAAACGTGAATATCCTGCAGAATATATGCGACTGAATGAATGGGTTTTGAATCAGTACCGTACTCTTATAAATGATGAAGAGCTTTTTGCAGCTTTCACAATTTATATCGGGCAGAAAGCAGGATCCATTCCTCTTCCAAAAGATAAAGAGCTTTCAATGAAGATTTATCAGGCAGCCCACAAGTTTTCTACAATGCGCGAACTTGAAATGCTTGCCATGGTAAATGAACCGGTCCGTGTTGAAAAAATTGAAAAGGAACTTAAGGCTGATCTTCAGAAGTCCCTGGATCTTGAAGGAATCCAGATGCTCATGACACATCAGAAAGTTTTTGACTTTCTTCTGAAAATTGAACAGCTCCGTTTCCAGACCAGATGGAATCAGACACCACGCGTTCCTGCAACTTCGGTTCTTGGCCACAGTTACTTTGTTGCAATCATGACACTGCTTTTAGGCCGTGAAATTGATGTAGACATGTGCGAACGCCGCGTAATCAATAATTTCTTTTCGGGGCTTTTCCACGATCTTCCTGAAGCCGTAACCCGAGACATTATTTCACCGGTAAAACAGGCAACAGATGATCTTCCAAATATTGTTAAGAAGATTGAAGACGAAATTGTAAACAAAGAACTTGTTCCGCTTATGGAAGATTTTTTCCGTGATGAGCTGATTTTCTATACATCTGATGAATTTGCTGACCGTGTTCTTTGCAAGAACGGGGTAGTGGTAAAAGTTTCCTGGGATGATCTTAATAACCGTTATAATTCTAACGACTTCAACCCGGTAGACGGCCGCCTTGTACGCATTGCCGACCATCTTTCCGCCCTTATGGAAGCTGATATTTCCATCAAGCACGGTATTACATCAAAACACCTTTCGGGCGGCCGTGAAGGTATGCTTGATCACTACAAAGTGGGTGAAATCATTTCTGGAATTGATGTGAATTCTTTGTTCCATACAATCTGTGAATAGCAGTCAAATCTGTTCCCAACGTTTTCTTTTTCTACTATAATGTAGATATGCTTGAAGATTACAAAATGCCTATAGAGGATTTAAAATCCGAAATTTCTAACGTCTGGGGGCGTCTTTGACTCGGACGCAATTTACAAATCAATAGACGAAAAAAATAAACTTACAGAAGCTCCAGGCTTCTGGGATGACCACCAGAAAGCCGAAGCTGTTATGTCTCAAATCAGAAAATTAAAGAAACGCGTTGAACCGTGGAAAGACCTTATGTCTCAGATGGGCGACCTGGAAGCTATGTATGAACTGGCAGAAGAATCAGGCGATGCTGCAGATGAAAACGAAGTTCAGTCTATGTATGAAGCCTGCAAGGCTGAGTTTGAAAAGCTTAATGTTCTGAATCTTCTTTCTGGCGAAGTTGACGGTAACGATGCCTTCATTTCCATTCATGCCGGAGCGGGTGGAACAGAAGCCTGTGACTGGGCTTTCATGCTTTCCCGTATGTATACCCGCTGGGCTGAACGTCATAATTTTAAGCTTGAAGTTGTTGATGAACTTGAGGCGGAAGGCGGATTGAAATCTATCACCATGCAGATTTCCGGAGATTTTGTTTACGGATATTTGAAAGGGGAATCTGGAATTCACCGCCTTGTTCGTATCAGTCCTTTTGATGCCAACGCAAGACGTCATACTTCATTTGCTTCGGTTTACGTTTTCCCTGTTCTTGACGACTCTATTGAAGTTGAAATCAATCCTGCTGACCTTCGCGTTGATACTTACCGCGCTGGGGGAAAAGGTGGTCAGCATGTTAATAAGACAGACTCTGCTGTGCGCTTTACACATATTCCAACAGGTATTGTTGTTGCGTGTCAGACAGAAAGGTCTCAGCTTATGAACCGTCAGACCTGTATGAGTATTTTGAAATCAAAACTTTATGAATACTATCGTGCAGAGAAAGAAAAGGAAAACGAAAAATTCGCCGCTGAAAAGAAAGACAACTCTTTCGGAAGTCAGATTCGCTCTTATGTTTTCTGCCCTTACACCATGGTAAAAGATCACAGAACAAAGTTTAACGTTGGTAACGTTCAGGCTGTAATGGACGGGGATCTTGATGAGTTCATGAATTCATACCTTGTTGCAAAATGGAATGGAACCACATCAGACGGTGTTGATGACGATGATGAGGATATGTAATTCTGTTACTAAAAAAATAATTCTTCTCACCCTTGTTTTCTCGGTGCTGACAGTTTTTGTGTCCGCCGAAGAAACTAAGTGGACTATTGCTGCTGCGGCTTTCAAAGTGGACGAGAATTCAACATCTGTTTCAAATGCCGTTTCAACATTACTTCCACAATCCATAATGGATAATCTTACTATCGGTGAAAAAAGAACGATTTCTGCTGATGAAGAATTTTCAAGATTCTGTACAAAGAAAAAGACAGAACGTATTTCATTGTATCTTCAGCTTGAATCTGCAGTGAAAACCCGTGACGCTTTAGTTCTTCAGAATCTTTCGGCATCTTCATTAAAAAGTAAAATTAAAGCCGAAGAGAAAAAAATTGCTGAAATAAAAGAAAATATAAAGCAGAATATCAGGGATGTTGAACAGGCCGAAAAAGATATTGATTTGAAAGAAAAGTCTTTTAATGAAAAAAAAGAGCTGACAGAATTTCAGAAGTATCTTCATCTTTTCAAAGGACTTGTAACTTCAGAAGACAACAGTCTTGGTGAGGAAAAAATTGTCATGTACGGAAGTTCAGGTAACAACGGTGAAAGAACTCTTTATTCTCCGTCATCTGATATTTCAGAACTTGAATATTCTGATCCTGATTTTTCAAAAAGAGTTTATGGAGTCGGAATCAATTCTCTTTTGACAGGTAAAGTAAAAGTTACAGGCGATTTTATTTTTGTAACCTGCGACCTTTACCTTTATCCTGAAGGAAAAAGTATCTGTACTGTTTCAGAAATTGGAACATTGGATGATCTTGATTTTATTGCTCGAAGTATTGCTCATAATCTTTCTCCGGAAATTTCAGCTTCGCTTCCTGTAAAAATAATATTTTCTGTTGAACCGGAAGAAGCTGCAGCAAATATTTCTTTTGTTGTAGATGATGTTGTAAATAGTGATTTGTCCAGACCTTATGTTCTGGATTCGGGCGTGCATTTTATTCGTTTTGATGCACCGGGTTTCCAGACTGTTTCTACAAGTTATTTTTTTGAAGGAAACGGTGTATATAACATAAGTGTCATGATGAAAGAAAGTCATTCTAGTAATCTGACTATTACTTTCCCTGAAACATATTTTGGAAAGCTTACACTTAATGGAGAACCTGCCGGAACTTTCGATGAAGAAAATCGTTTTTCAGAAATCAGCGTAAACAATAAAAAAATACTTGGTGTTTTTGTAAGCGATGGCGAAAGCCAGGGATTTTTCTCTGTTTCAGAAAAGCGTGTGAAAGAAGGTGCTCATATTTTTGTAAAACCAAAAATTTATGATAAAAGTGCTTACATAGATAAACGACGCAAGTGGATGTATGGTTCTTATAGTGTGCTCTTGTGTTCTCTTCTTGGCACTGTTTATACAAGTGGTACTCTTAAGAATATGGCACGCTATTATAATGGTCGGGTTGAGACATTGCTTAATGACGATTCCGATAATATTGATTTTCAGAAACGATTGAAGGAAGTAGAATTCCTTGAAGAGTATTATGAAAAGGCTCTTAAATATCAAAAAGCAAATCAGATTACATCCGGTATATCAATTGCTGCCGGTGTATGGTTTGGATACGAGCTTATAAGATATTTTATTGCTGCTGATTCAGTTCTTCCTGTCAGCGCGAAAGAAGATAAAACAAATAAGGATTAAAAAATGGGACTTGGTTCAAAATTAAAATCTCTTTTTGGCGGAAAATCTGCAGACGAAAATTTTTTTGATGATCTGACTGACATTTTGGTTGAAAGTGATATGGGGGCAAAAACTTCATATGAAATTACAGATGAACTGGAAAAAATCTGCCGTAAGGAAAAGATAACCGATCAGGATGCTATTACAGAAAAATTGAAATCAATTCTTCTTGAAAACGTTAAGGAAACAAAACTTGAAATTGTCCCTGATAAAGTTAATGTATGGATGGTTCTTGGTGTAAACGGAGCCGGGAAAACTACAAGCGTTGCCAAAATGGCAAACATGTATAAAAAGCAGGGGATTGAAAATCTTGTTCTGGCTTCCTGTGATACTTTCCGTGCAGCTGCTATTGAACAGCTGAATTATCATGGTGAAAAAGTTGGGGTTCGTGTTGTAAGTCATCAGCACGGAAGTGATCCTTCTGCCGTAGTTTTTGATGCATGTGACGCAGTCCGTGCCAAAGGTCCTGGACTTGTAATTGCCGATACTGCAGGACGCCTTCACAATAAAGAAAATCTTGTAAAAGAACTTCAGAAAATTGACCGTATCTGCCGCAGCAAAGCTGATGAAGGCTGTTACAAAAAGATTATTGTTCTTGACTGTACAACCGGGCAGAATGCTCTGCGCCAGGCTGAAGTTTTTAACGAAGCTGTAAATGTAGATGCAATCATTCTTACAAAATATGATTCTACTGCAAAAGGTGGCGTTGCGGTCTCGATCGGGCGTGAACTTGGGCTTCCTGTTGCTCTTGTCTGTACAGGCGAACATTATGAAGATATTGCACCGTTTAATGCTGCTTCTTATGTAAATGATATTACAGAGAATTAAGGGAAAGTTTTGAAAAATAAAAAGTTTCTGTTTTTTACATTTTCAGTTTTTATTTTTTTCTCTCTTTCTGCGGAAGATGTTTCCTTAAAAGAATCTGTGGATTCAGAAAACAGACTCCGCCTTATGACTTATGAGGATGAATATTTTATCCCAGAAGGAAAGAACGGAGATTCAGTTCTGATAAATAAAGCCGGGAAAATTGCAAGCCGTTCGTTTTATGATGGTTCGAATAGAATTGTAAAAAAAGAAATCTGGCAGATTTCAGATGCCAGAAATTCTCAGCTGTCTGAAGTTGAAATCTTTGAATATGAGGATTCTTATGATAATGTTTCGAGAAAAATTTATAAGACTGATATGTCAGAAGAAATTACTTCTTACAATAAGAAAGGTTTTCCTGTACTAAGTGAGCTTTATTATTTTAATGATGGTGAAAAAGTAAACGGGGAAGAAACAGAAAAAACTAAATATCTTTTTTCAAAACGAAGTGTTTCCTATGATAGTGAAAATAGAGTTCTTACGGAAGAATTAACTCAGGATAAAAAAATAGATTTAAAGAAATATTCGTATAATGAAGATAAAGATATTCCTCCAGATTTTGAAAGCTACGAAAATGGAATCCTTACAAAAAAAGTAATTCATAGTTCAGCTTCATCATATGTAGAGGAAATATTTTTTGATTCTTCCTATTCTGTAAAATCATATTTTGATGACGGAAACCGTAAAAAAGATGAGTACTTTCAGAATGGAAAACTTATAAGGACAAAAAAATATGAATAGAGAAAAACTGCGTTATAAATGGGTTTTTTCAGTGTCCTCAAGATTTTCCCGCGTCGACAGAAAAGGTCGGAGTAAAGTTACATCTATGCTTGCAACTCTGGGTATCTGTTTTGGTGTTATGACACTGATAGTTGTTATGAGCGTTATGAATGGTTTCCAGATGAAATTTATTGATGCGATTATGGAAGTTTCATCTTACCATATCCGGGTTTCGGATTTTGATGATGTGACAGAATCAAAAATACGAAAACTTTGCAGTGAAAATAAAAATATAAAAAGTGTTTCCGGTTTTTATGAAGCACAAAGTCTTGTTACAACAACAAGAGTAAAACAAAGCGTTGCACTTATTCGTGCTATCGATCAGGATGTTTACGAAAATGATCCCGGCTTCAGAAAAGAAGTTGAAATGATTGGCGGTGATTTTGATCTTTCAGAACCAGACAGCATTATTATTGGAAGTGGAATGGCACGGGATCTTGGGTGCCGCCTTAATGCAACAATAAATCTTTTTGCTTTGAGCGGTGGAAATGATGTTCAGCTTTTAAGCAGTGACAGGCTTTTCAAAGTAAAGGGAGTTTTTAAAACAGGTTATTCAGATATAAATTCCAGCTATGTTTTTATTAATTCTGAAGCCGGTGAAAAATATTTTGGAAAAGAAGCAGATAAAATTCTTGGAATCAAATTGAATAATTCTGATTATGATCAGATGATAATTAATCGTTTGAAAAAGGAATTTCCGGACATTAAAATTCAGTCCTGGCGTGATTACAATAAGACATTCTTTGGTGCTTTGAGAATTGAAAAAAATATGCTTCTCTTGCTTGTTGCAATGATTTTCCTTGTAGTAGGAATAAATATTTATAACGGAATGCGTCGTCTTGTTTTTGAACGCAGAAGTGAGATCTCCATACTTTCGGCCATTGGTGGAAGTAATTCAGAAATAAAATCAGTGTTTATTCTTCAAGGATTTTTTACAGGTATTAAAGGTGCAATTCCCGGAATGATTCTTGGGCTTTTCCTCAGTGTAAATTCAAAGACTGTATTTCTTGTGGCTTCAAGAATTATGTTCGCTTTTTCATACCTAATTACTCTGGTTACGAGTCCGGAAAATCTTTCCTACGTTTCCGAAAATCCTATGTATACAATTTATGCAAATATTCCAAGCAGAATTTTCTTTAATGAAGTTTTGTGGATTACGCTTTTCGGTGTTGCTGCTCCTTTACTTGCTTCTTGGGCTGCAAGCCGTAATGTTTTAAAAATGACTGTTGCGGAGGTTCTACACAATGAGTAATGAAATTATCCGTATTAGCGGAGTTGAGAAAACTTATGTTTCTGACGGAGAACGCTTAACTGTATTACAAGGCCTTGATCTTGTTATCAATGAAGGAACAAAGAATGTAATTGTTGGAGAATCTGGAAGCGGTAAATCAACATTGCTTAATATAATCGGTGGCATTGATTCGGTTACAAAAGGCGAAGTTTTTGCTGATAATGGAAAATGGAATGTTACAAAACTTTCTGAAAGTGAAGTAAGTGAATACCGCTCGAAGTTTTTAGGATTGATTTTTCAGTTTCATTATCTTCTGAAAGATTTTACTGCACTTGAAAATGTGTATCTTCCTCTTTATATGACAGGCGTTTCAAAAAAAGAAGCAGAAGAAAAAGCTCTGCAGCTTTTAAATGATGTGGGTGTTTATGAACGAAGAAATCATTTGCCAAGTCAGCTTTCAGGCGGTGAACGTCAGCGTGTTGCTGTAGCCCGAAGTCTGATTAATGATCCGCGGCTTATTCTTGCTGATGAACCTACAGGTAACCTGGATCCGGCTAATGCACTTGCAATCGGTGACCTTCTGTTCAAGATGGTAGAACAATATAATAAAACTCTGGTTCTTGTTACACATGATATGAACCTTGCACAAAAAGGGGATCATATTTATTCAATTAAAGACGGAAGACTGGAAATAAAATAATGAAGCTTAAAGCATCTTTAATGTTTGCACATTCTCTTATTTTCCCTAAAGCTGAAAAAAAATCTTCTGCAAGACGAAGTCTTATGGGAGCTCTTCTTTGCATCGGGCTTTCTATTGTTCCGCTTGTTGTTGTGCTTACGGTTACAAACGGAATGATTGAAGGGATGACAGAACGCCTTATAGGTCTTTCCTCAAGTCATATTGAAGCTCTGGTTGCAAGAAATTCCCGTAATATTGTTTCTTCAAAGGCGTTTCAGAATTTTGCAGATGAAATAAAGAAAGTAGATGGCGTTACAAATGCTTATCCACAAGTTACCCTCACTGCTTTAGCAGGTGGGAAAAAGGAAAGGGCTGGTGCACAGGTTCGTGCCGTTCCATCTGATATTTTTGTTGTAAATAAAGCTTTCAGTTCTTTGTTTACTGTATGTGACGGAGACCTTTCGGATTTTTCATCTGGAGTTAAGAACGCCGTTGTGGGACAGAAACTTGCAGAAACTCTTAATCTTGTGCCAGGCGATTCTTTTCGCCTTATTACTACAAAGACAGGAAATAACGGCACACTCACTCCAAAACTTACCACTTTTAAGGTTTCTGCAATAATCAGTTCTGGGTATCAGGAGCTGGACGCCCTCTGGGTCTTTATCCCTATAGATGTGGCTTATGATTCAGTTCCTTTAAATACGGCTGAGTTTTCAGTTTTGATTGAAACAGAAGATGCCTTTTCTTCATCGTTAAATAAAATCAGAAATGATATTGAAAATGTAGTTCAGCGTCATGCAAATGTATATACATGGAGCGAAATGAACGCATCTGAATTTGAAAATTTTTCTTCAACTCGTGTAATGCTTGTTTTTATAATGATGCTTATAGTTCTTGTTGCTTCGGTAAATATTTCATCTGCTATAGTAATGCTTGTTATGGAACGAAGAAAAGAAATTGCCATTTTGAAAAGCTGCGGTGCTTCAAATAGTGGTATTACACTTTCATTTCTTCTTACAGGTCTTGCCTGCGGAACAGGTGGTGTCCTTGTTGGTCTTCCTGTAGGACTTCTGTTTGCAGTGAATGCAAACAGCCTGGTTAAAGGTGCTGAAAAAATAGTAAATGGAATCGGAAAAGTTTTATATCTTATGAAGGGAGTTCCTCTTTCAGAAATAAAACAGATTCATCTTATGGACCCTGCTTATTATCTTTCTGAAATCCCGGTTGATATTCCATTTAATCAGATTTTTGCTATTGTGCTTTTGACTCTTGTTCTTTCGCTGGTTGTAAGTTTTATTCCTTCTCATAAGGCGGGAAAAGAAAAACCTATTGTTTTGTTGCAAAAAAATTAGAACACACAAATATTATTTTTAGGAGATCTTTTATGGTTATTAAAGGAAAAAAGACTGCTGCTCTGGCAGTGCTTCTTTCAGGTTTGATTTCGCTTCCATTATCTGCAGCGGAATTTAAATTAAATCCAGTTACAGACGGTGTTCTTCTTGGAACAGGTTCTGCAATTTATGGCACACAGCTGGTGCTGTCAAAAGGACTTAAATTGAATCAGAATCTTTATCAGGGAGAAATCTGTAATCTGGATGATGTGAATGGTTTTGATGCAAATCTTTGTCACTCATACAATCACACGGTAGATAAAGTAAGTGACGGTCTTCTCATCTCTTCATTTGCTCTTCCACTTACACTTGCTGCTACAGACAATTCTGAATGGCTTAAGTGTTTTACAATGTATGCAGAAACCATGCTTCTGGCACAGGGAATAAAGGAATCTATTAAACTTGCAGTTTATCGTCCTCGCCCTTATATGTATTTTGAGGGCTGGCCAGAAAAAGATGTTCTTGAAGAACATGATTGGGCTAACTCATTTGTATCAGGACATTCAACCATGAGCTTTACGGCCGCAACTTTTACAAGTTATGTTTTCTGGAATTATTTCCCTGATTCACCATGGAGATTTGCAGTTGCAGCCGGAAGTTACGGTCTTTGCTGTACAATTGCCGGAATGCGCATTGCAGCAGGCTGCCATTTCCCTACAGATGTTCTTTGTGGTGCAGTACTTGGAACTTCTATGGGATTCCTGATTCCATGGCTTCATACTCTTGATTTTGGAAAAGATGAAAAGGCTCCGAAACTTGCAGTTGTGCCAAACGGTGTTATGGTGACAATGAAGTTTTAGAAAGATGGGGGGAATTGAACCCCCGTCTGAAAATAAAGGTTAAATAAAAAAGGACTTCAATTGAAGTCCTTTTTTATTGACGCTTGCCTGACTCGAACAGGCGACCCTGTGCTTAGAAGGCACATGCTCTAATCCAGCTGAGCTAAAGCGCCAAGTGATATTTATATTATACTAAATACCTTTTTGTTTCAAGATGGTGTTATTTTACACCCAGCATTTCTTTCATAGTACGCCAGCCAAGCATAGCACATTTTACACGGGCAGGCATATGAGAAATATCCTGAAGGGCGGCCGCTTCGTCCAGGTTTTCAAGCTCTTCGTCAGTTACAGTGCCTTTGATCATACGGTCAAAGATTTCGGCAAGTTTCAAAGCTTCTTCTTTTGTTTTTCCGATTATAAGTTCGGCCATCATATCTACAGAAGCCTGACTGATTGCACAACCGCTTCCTGTGAAGCTGGCATCTGCAACTTTTTCGCCTGATTCATCAAATTTGATGTTCAGTGTAATTTCATCTCCACAACTTGGGTTTACACCGTTACAGGTGAGGGAAGGAGAATCCATATCTGCTTTGTGAATAGGATTTATGTTATGTTCGTTTAAGATTTCTCTGTAAAGTTCTTTTGTATCCATATTATTTCCTTAGTCTTTATAGCCGGACCATTTTCTGACCTGTGCAATTTTATCAAGGAAGTAAGAAACTTCATCTTCTGTATTGTAAAGATACATGGAAGCACGGGCAGAAGACTGTACTCCAAGATATTTTCCAAGTGGCTGTGCACAGTGATGTCCTGCACGGATTGCAATATTTTCATCACTTAAAAGGCTTGCAATGTCATGAGGGTGAACGCCGTCTACAGTAAATGTAACAATTCCTGAATGCTTTGAAGGATCTTCGTTTCCAATAAGGTTGATATGAGGAATCTGTTTCATTCCATTCATCATCATTTTAGCAAGGCTGTCGCAATGTTTTTCAATGTTATCAAGTCCGATGGAATTAAGGTAGCGGATTGCAGCTGCCATTCCAACAGCCCCAGAAGCATTTACAGTTCCAGCTTCAAATTTATGAGGAACTTCTGCCCATGTAGCTCCTTCACGTGTTACATATTCAATCATTTCGCCGCCACGGAGGAATGGACTCATGTTGTCTAAAAGTTCATAGCGGCCGTAAAGTGCACCGATTCCCATAGGTCCACAGAATTTATGTCCGCTTATAGCATAAAAATCGGCACCGATTTCCTGAACGTTGATACGGAAGTGTGGGGCGCTCTGTGCTCCATCAACTACCATTATGGCACCGTTTTTGTGTGCAATTTCAGAAAGTTTTTTTACAGGATTTGTAATTCCAAGAACGTTTGAAACATGTCCGCATGAAACGAGTTTTGTTTTTTCTGTGATTTTTTCAAATTCTGATTCAGGAAGATTTCCAAATTTATCACATTCCATGAATTTAAGAACAGCATTTTTTGCTTTTGCTACCATCTGCCATGGACAGATGTTGGAATGGTGTTCCATAATTGAAACAACAATCTCATCACCTTCTTTTATATTATCCATTGCCCAGGTATAAGCAATAAGGTTTAAGCTTTCTGATGTATTTCTTGTAAAAATGATTTCTTCTGGTCTTGAAGCACCAAGAAATTCAGCTACAGTAGCTCTGGCATCTTCGTATGCCTTAGTAGCACGTTCGCTTAAGGTGTAAAGTCCACGAAGGGGATTTGCATTCTGTGTAGCGTGAAAGTGTGTCATGGCATCAATCACAAGATAAGGTCTGTGTGTAGTTGCTGCATTGTCAAAATAAACAAGACCCTTTTCCGGGTTCTGTGAAAAAAAAGGAAAATCCTTGCGATACTTATTTTCTGTTGCCATACTTATAATATACACAAAATCACAATAAATTTGAATATAAATGAAAAGTTATAGCAAAATAGGTAAAACGTTTAATAATTAATTTGCCCGATTGAATTTTCCATTATAAAATATAAGAATGAGCGCCAATGTAGTGGGTGGTTATTACAAAAAAGATGAAGAACCCGGTTTTTGCTTTGATCACCCTCACGTTTCCACAAAATTTACTTTTCTCCATTTTTACTGTCCAGTAATCCTTCAGCTGAATAAGGAAAATATTAAGACAGAAAGTGATGCCTGTATTATCTATAAATCAGGTACTCCTCAGTTTTATAAAGCCGTTTCAGGAGAATTGCTTTACGATTACATAAAGTTTGAAGCTGATGATGATTTTTTCTTTAATGTAGACCTTCCTTTTGATGAAATCTTCTATATAGATGTATCTTCTGAATACAAAACACAGATGAAATTCATAACCTGGGCATTAACTGAAAAGCTTACAGACCAGAGCACATCCATAGGACTTGCCTGTGCAAATGTTATGAGTGAACTTTCTCAGATCAGGCGTTTTTCAAGCAGCAGAATAAAGCGTGAAAATGAAATGAATTTTAAGCTTGGTGTTTTACGAAAAAAAGTTGAACAGAATCCGGAACAGTGGAACGTAAACTTAATGGCCGATGATTTTGGATTGACAAGAAGCCATTTTACTAATCTTTATAAAGATCATTTTGGAGTTTCACCTGCAGATGATATTCATAATCTGATAAACGAAAAAGCCCGGCTTCTTCTTGAAACTACAGAATTGACTGTAAACGAAATAGCAGAATCCTGTGGTTACACTGCTTGTGAAAATTTTATCCGTTCATTTAAAAAATCAAATGGGCTTTCTCCACTTCAGTTCAGAAAACAAAAAAGACCGGAAGCCTAAGAAACTCTTAAACTTCCGGTCTTAAACCTGGAGGTTTTCTTAATTTGTTATGTGTTTATACGGAATCTTTATTTTTTCTTGAAAGAACAAGGCTCTGTACCAGAAGGAAGATACAGATCATTGCTGCAACAGTGATGTTTGTCCACCATGCTTCATCAAGACCAAGTGAAGAAACAATGTTCTTTATTGTAGCAAGTGAGATAACACCAAAGAATGTTCCTATAATGTTTCCAACACCACCTGTAAGCATTGTTCCACCGATAATCGAAGAAGCAATTGCGTTCATTTCAGCTCCGGCTGCATGGCTTGGAGAACCTGAACCTACATGCATGAAGTAAACCCATCCGCCAATTCCAGCAAGAACAGAACAGATTACGTGTGCAAGGAATCTTGTGCGTTTTACATTGATACCAAGCATGTTTGCACTGTATGCGTTTCCACCGATTGCATAGAAGTGGCGTCCAAGTTTTCCCCATTTAAGAAGGGCAAAAAGTCCGATTACTACAAGAATTGCAACTATTACACCGATTTCAACATAGGCCGGAACCCAATCTCCAAGCTTGTTGTAACTTCCCATGAAAGGAACATAAATACGTGTTGATTTCAGAGCCTGGAATCCTGCGTGCTGAACATTGAACTGTGTTGCATTTACGATTGTGGTCATACCTTTGGCAAAGAACATACCGGCAAGAGTTACAATAAAAGGCTGGATATCAAGGTATGCAATAAGGAATCCCTGAACAAGTCCGAATGCAAGTCCGATACCAAGTGCAATAAGGATTGCAGTAAATACGGTTCCGCCTTGACGGTCCAGGTGAACGGCACAGCTCATACATACTAAAGCGGTCAATGTACCAACGGAAATATCAATTCCGCCTGTAATCATAACAAGGCTTAAAGAACATGAAAGAATAATCAGGGCAGCGTTATCATTCAGCAGGTTGAAGAACCCTTGTGGTTTACGGAAACCTTTTCCAAGGAAGATGATTGCGAAAAGATACATTGCTGCAAAAACGCAGATTGTAATCAGAAGCAGCAGGTTTGAATCTGAAAGCTTCTTTTTATTTGTAAGTGGTTTCTGTGGTTTGATTTTGTTTTTCATTATTTAGCCTCCACTGCAACCGGTTTTTTATTCATCTTTCCGGAAAGGATTTTTCCGAGATCATTGAGTTTTTCACGAACAACTGGAGCACTGAGAACAACCAGGATAATAACAACTACAGCTTTGTATGCAGGAAGAGCAGTAGACATTACGTTGAACTTGTACAGGGTTGTTGTAAGGAACTGAATTACGTATGCACCAAGAATTGATGCCCACATGTTGAACTTACCGCCTGAAAGAGCGTTACCACCAAGAGCAACTGCAAGAATGGCATCCATTTCAATATCAGTTGCAACAACAGAATAGTTGATTGTCTGAATACGTGAAACTTTAATAAGTCCTGCAACAGCAACACACATTCCCATGATTACGTAAGTGATTAATTTAATCAGTTCAGGGTTGATACCGTTCAGTCTTGAAGAAGCACTGTTGATACCAACTGACTGTGCATAAAGGCCAAGTGTTGTAAACTTCAGAACAAGCCAGATGATGATCATACAAAGAATTGCAATGAATACAGGCGTTGGAAGAGCAATGCCTGGGATAAAGTTTCCGAAGTAACTGAATACTGCATCTTTAATGATTGGAAGTTCGTTGTGGTTGATCCAAGCTGCGATTGAACGACCTGCAGTAAACAGAATCAAAGTTGCAATCATTGGCTGAATTTTGAAATAGGCAACAAGGACGCCGTTGAAGGCACCGAATGCCATGGAAACCAGCATTGCTACCATGAATGCCAGGAAGATTGAATGCTGCATTGTTTCAGGATGTGCACCTGCGTCTCCACAGAGAACGCGGAGGATTACAGAACCTGCAATGGCGATACATGAACCAACGGAAATATCCTGTCCGCCGGAAGCTGCTGTAACTAGTGTCATACCGATGGCAAGAATTGCAAGTTCCGAAGCATAGTCCAGAATTGTAATCAGGTAACCTGAAAGAACAGGATAACCAGCACTTGATTTACCAAGAGTAATTCTGAAGAAGCTTGGATCTGCAATAAGATTGATAAGAACCAGAATCAGAAGGGCAGCAAGCGGAATAATAATCTGATTGTGCAGGAGCCCTTTGAAGAATGATTTTACTTTGTTTTCAGCCATTATTTGTTTCCTCCTGCAATAGTTTCCATAATCTTTGTCTGAGTAAGATCTTCGCCTTTAAGTTCGCCAACAACCTTCAGGTCGCGCATAACAGTAAGGCGTGAACAGGTACGGAGCATTTCATCAATTTCAGAAGAAATGAAGGTAACTGATTTTCCTTCTTTTGCAAGTTTCAGAACAAGGTCCTGGATTTCAAGTTTTGTTCCGATATCAATACCACGGGTTGGTTCGTCAAGAATCAGGTACTGAGGATTTGCAAGAAGCCAGCGAGCAAGAATAACTTTCTGCTGGTTTCCGCCGGAAAGACTCTTGATTGGAGTTTCAGTAGAAGCAGTTTTGATTTCCAGAAGCTTGATGTATTCTTCTGTGAATTTTTTTGCCTGTGCTTTTGATATAGGGCGTCCCATTCCTTTAAGAACCTGCAGTGCCAGAATAAGATTTTCGCGAACTGAAAGGTCCCCGATAATACCGTCACGCTTACGGTCTTCTGCAAGATATGAAATACCGTTTTTCATGGCATCGATAGGCTTATTGATTTTTACATCTTTACCGTTGATCTTAACTTTTCCTGAAGTAACTTTGTCTGCACCGAAAATAGCACGTACACATTCAGAACGTCCTGAACCAAGAAGTCCTGTAAATCCGTTTACTTCGCCTTTGAAAATCTTGATGTCGAATGGCTTGATTCTTGAAACGGCGGAAAGTTCTTCGGCTTCATAAACCGGAACTTCGTCTTCGGAATGTTCAATAACGCCTTCTGGTTTCTTAACTTTTGAAAGACCGTCCAGTTCTTTTCCAAGCATTTTTGATACAAGAACAACTTTAGGACAGTCAGCAATAAGATATTCATCTACCAGCTGTCCGTCACGGAGAACTGTAATTCTGTCACAAACTTCATAAACCTGTTCAAGGAAGTGAGTTACGAAAATAATTCCAACACCTTTTGATTTCAGGTTCAGCATGAGCTTGAAAAGTTTTGCAACTTCCTGTTCGTCCAGGGACGATGTAGGTTCGTCAAGAATAAGGATTTTACATTCCATATCAACGGCACGGGCAATTGCAACCATCTGCTGAACTGCAATTGAACAGCTGGAAAGCTGCTGGTCCGGTTTACATGGAATCTGAAGATCTTCCAGAATTTTTCCGGCGTCTTCATTCATTTTCTTCCAGTTTGTGAATGCACTTTTTGTGCGTCCAATATATATGTTTTCTGCAACAGTCAGATTGTTACAGAGAGTGATTTCCTGGTAAACAGTTGAGATACCCGCGTTCTGGGCATCCTGTGGAGAACGTATTAAAACAGGTTTGTCTTCAATTCTTACTTCACCAGCGTCTTTCTGGTAAACACCTGTAAGTACTTTAATAAGAGTAGATTTTCCAGCCCCGTTTTCTCCCATAAGGGCATGGATTTCACCTTTGCGAAGTGTAAAATCAACATTTTGGAGGGCTTTTACGCCCGGAAAGAACTTTGAAATACCACGCATCTGTAAAACAATATCGTTCTGCATTGGTGTTTCCTCCGATTTTTTAATAAAAGGGTAAAAAAATGGCTGCCCAGAATAGTATATTATGGGCAGCCCCAATCTTTAAGGATTACGGATTAATTAGATACCGTAGTTTTCAACATCTTCTGCTGTGATAGAAGCAGCGTCGAATCCTTTTTCTTTCATGATGATTGTTTTGTTTGTGATTACCTGGCCTTTTTCAAGCTGTTCGATAATGCTTACGATGTAAGAAGACTGGAATGGGTTACACTGTCCGTCGTAGTTCCAGTTTCCAGCTTTCAGTTCCTGGAGAGCCCATTTGTTGCAGTCGAATCCCATAACGATTACGTCTTTTCCAACACCGTGAGAGATGTTTGCTTTGTCCAGAGCTGCTACAGCACCCTTAGCCATATCGTCGTTTTCAGCGTAGATTACGTTGAATGGTTTTTTAGCATCGATTACAGCCTGTACAATCTGCTGTGCTTTTTCTGCGTTCCATTCAGCTGTCTGCTGTGTAACCATGTTCCAGTTTGCGTTAGCAGCAACTTCTTTGTCCAGAGCTCCTGAACGTCCGATCTGTGCAGCAGATCCCATAACACCCTGAAGGTGGATAACATTTACTTCTTTAAGGTTCTGACCTTTGAGCCAAGAAACAGCTGTTTCACCTTCCTGAGCCATGTCAGAAACGATTGATGCAGCGTAAAGTGAAGGATCAGCATCGATTGTGCGGTCGAACAGAATTACTTTTACACCCTGTGCTTTTGCATCTTTGAGAACTGAATCCCATCCTGATGTACCTGCAGCAGAAAGAAGAAGATAGTCAACTTCATCCTGGATGAATTTCTGAGCAGCAGCAATCTGTTCATCATTTTTCAGTGAGTATGCGAAAGAAGCTTCGTATCCCTTGTCTTTTGTGAATGTTGCTTTCAGGTCGCGGTCATTTGCTGTGCGGTATCCTGATTCGTTAGGGTCATTGTTGATGATACCTACTTTGATTGTTTTTGCTTTTGCTTTCTTAGCCTTCTTAGGTTTTGCAAAAGTTGGTGCAACGAGAACTGTCAGAGCAGCTACCAGAACCAATAATTTTTTCATAAATTCCTCCTAAAGAATTTTTTAGTGTTTTGGTTTCCAATAAGTGTTTTGGATTTCTTAATATTATAATGAGGCCGAATTTATGATTTTGGTATAGTTAATTTGTTACAAAATGATAGGAATTTATAAAAAATGATAATAAAAATCGTACAAAATGATAGTTTTTTAAGATTCGCATAAAAAAAGAGGGAGGGGGAAGTCTCCCCCTAGCACGCACTTCGTTGCGTGCTACCCCCTCTGCGGGGTGTGTAAGGCCGCTGGTCGGCCGGTGTTCGATTGGAAAGCGTTAAGAAAAAAGCACTGCTTTTTTCAGCTTTTCACTTTTCCCCGCAACGCCCCGATTAAAGTTTTTCCAGAAAAGCTTCAACCATTTCCTGTGTTTTTTCATCAGGAATAAGTGCGCTTACGGCATTGATTTTTGCCCGTGCCATAAGGCGGCAGGCTTCATCTTCTGAGATTCCGTGGCTTTCCATGTAGAAAAGCATATCGTCATTCAGGCGTCCTATTGTTGCACCGTGTTCACCTTCCACATCTTCTTCATCACAAAGAATCATAGGAACTGAACGGTTTACGGCTTTAGGTGAAAGAAGAAGTGTTTCTTCAGTTTCGTTTCCCTTTGCTCCGGCACAGCCACGCTTAAAGTCGATTGTACCACGATAAGTTTTCTGTGCTTCATCAACCAGTGTTCCGGCAACGGCCATAGAACATTCTGATTTTTTTCCTTTAGGACTGTGGGCGCAGACATAGTTCATGTCAATTTTCTGATTTCCACGGCGGTAATAAGCTGTATCGCTTTTGTAAGAAGCCTTGTATTCAGAAAGATTTGTGTATGCACCTGTAATAACAGAAGCAGCACCAAGCTGAAGTTCAGTGTATGTTACTTTTCCGTTTTCGCCGCATACGTTTTCTGTAGAATCAATGTGATAGAAACCTTCTGGAAGCAGCTGTACTTTGCAAAGGTGAATCTTTGCGTTTTCTTCGGCATAGCACTTTGTGTTTATCAGGTTTACACCATCATTTTCTTCGCTTTCTGTAACAAGAATTACAGTAACTTCAGAATCAGGAAGGGCGTGGATAATCTGTTCTGAAACACATTTCCCTTTTGCGTTTACATTGATAACAACTGGAACTGTTTCTTTTTTTGAAGCTTCAAGAACAAGAGCAACAGCCTTGCTTTCATCAAATGCAGCAGATTCAGGTTCATTTACTTCCTTGTACTGGATTCCAAGTTCGCTTGTTTTTGAGAATACCGCTGAATGTGGAAATGGAAGGGATGTCTTAAAATCAGAAGCTGAAATGATTTTTACTGAGTCTGGTTTTGAAACAATTTTATAATCAGCATTCTCAAACGAAAGGGCTGTATTCAGAATATCATCATCATTTATGATGGCTTTGTTCATTTTAAGCCATGTCCAGGTGAGAGCTGGAGTTTGATTTAATACTGCGTTTGACATTACATAGCCCCCTTCATTTCAAGTCTGATAAGGTTATTCATTTCAACTGCATATTCCAGAGGCAGTTCCTTGCTTACAGGATTTGCAAAGCCTGAAACAATCATGCTCTTTGCTTCGTCTTCAGGAATACCGCGGCTCATCAGGTAGAAAACAGCATCGTTTGAAATGCGTCCGATTTTTGCTTCGTGTCCAACGTCGCTGGAATCGTTCATTACCTGCATTGCAGGAATTGTGTCTGAGCGGCTTTCACTGTCCAGCATAAGGCTCTGGCAGCTTACTGAAGCCTTTGAGTTCTCTGCATTTTTTGCAATGTATACTGCAGAACGGTAAATTGAAGTTCCGCCGCCTTTGGAAATTGATTTTGTTGTGATTACAGATTTTGTGTTTGGAGCCAGGTGAACCATTTTGGCCCCTGTATCCAGATTCTGTCCGTTTCCTGCAAAAGTTACTCCTGTAAATTCTGAACGGGCATTTTTACCGATCAGGTCACTTTCAGGGTAAAGGTATGAAACGTGGCTTCCGAAACTTCCTGAAACCCATTCAATTGAAGCATCTTCTTCAACCTTTGCTCGTTTTGTGTTCAGGTTGTACATGTTCTTTGACCAGTTTTCAATTGTTGAATAGCGCAGATGGGCACCTTTCTTTACGAAAAGTTCTACACATCCAGCGTGAAGGTTTGCAACGTTGTATTTGGGAGCAGAACAGCCTTCAATAAAGTGAAGGTCAGCACCTTCATCAACAATAATAAGGGTGTGTTCAAACTGTCCGGCACCTTTTGCGTTCAAACGGAAGTAAGACTGAAGAGGGAATGAAAGGTGAACTCCTTTTGGAACATAAACAAAGCTTCCGCCTGACCATACGGCGCCGTGAAGGGCAGCAAATTTGTGGTCTTTTGGAGTAACCAGAGTCATGAAATACTCTTTTACCATTGGTCCCCATTCTTCGCTTTTAAGGGCTTCTTCGAAACCAAGGTAAATAACTCCCTGCTTAAGAACTTCGTCCTGTACATTGTGGTAAACAAGTTCCGAGTCGAACTGTGCACCGACCCCGGCAAGGCTTTTACGTTCTGCTTCAGGAATACCAAGTTTTTCAAAAGATTCCTTGATTTCATCAGGAACATTTTCCCATGTATTTGCCATATCTGTTTTTGGTTTAACGTATGTGGCAATGTTTTCCATGTGGAGCGCTGAAATATCAGGACCCCAGTCCGGTGTTTTAAGCTGATTGTAAACTTCCAGAGACTTAAGGCGGAATTCTTTCATCCATTCAGGATCGCCTTTTTCTTCTGAAAGTTTCATTACGATTTCCGGAGTCAGACCATCTTCCATGCGGTAATAGTCTTTGTCATTTTCCTCGTAACGGAAGTCGTAAAGAGAATGATCTATATCTTTAACGTTTGTTTTTTCGTTTTCTGCCATGTTATTTTCCCAGGTAAGCTTCGAATCCTTTTTCGTTGATTTCTTTAACGAGAGAACCGTCTCCTGTCTTGATAATCTGTCCTTTTACCAGAATATGTGTGTAATCAACTTTCAGGGCTTCAAGAATTTTTGTAGAGTGGGTGATAATCAGAAGAGAACCGCCTACAGATTTCATATATTCTTCAATTCCTTTTGAAACTGTACGTACTGCATCAACGTCAAGTCCTGAGTCTGTTTCGTCCAGGATGGCAAGCTTTGGTTTCAGCATGAGCAGCTGAAGGATTTCGCTCTTTTTGCGTTCACCGCCAGAAAAACCTACGTTCAGGTCACGTTTTGCGTAAGATTCATCCATGTTCAGGATTTCCATGCAGCGTTTCAGTTCTTTCTGGAACTGGAAAAGTTTTACGTGTTCACCGGTTTTATTCTGAAGGGAAGCACGGATAAAGCTTTCAAGGCTGATTCCTGGTACTTCAAGAGGAGCCTGGAAACTCATGAAAAGGCCTGCTTTTGCACGTTTGTCAGTTGAGTAGTCTGAAATATCTTCTCCGTCAAAAATGATCTTTCCGGATGTCATTTTATAAACAGGGTTTCCCATAAGAGTGTTACCAAGGGATGATTTTCCAGCCCCGTTTGGTCCCATTAAAACATGAACTTCTCCCGGGTTAATCTGCAGATTCAGTCCGTGAAGGATTTCTTTTTCTTCTACACCTGAAAAAACGTTCTGTACATCAAGCAATGCCATTTATATATGCTCCTAAACATAGATATTTATTTAAAGATAATAAAACAGCATGATTTTATCAAATTTTGTCTACCTTCTCAATTAGTAGGCTTTTAAAGTAATGGAATGTTATGGAAAATAAAATGTTGACAAATAACCGTAAAGAATGCAAAATACGGTAAAGATTTCAAATGTTTTACAGACTTAAGAGGTGAAATGATGGATGGCGATATCCTTACTATAGAAGAAGTTGCAAAATATCTTCGTGTATCAGAAAGAACAGTTTACGACTGGGCTCAGAAAGGAGAAATTCCTGCAGGAAAAATTGGAACTGTATGGCGTTTCAAGAAAACAGAAGTTGAAAACTGGGTAAACGCACGCCTTTCATCAGATCTTCAGAAGCAGAATGAACAGGCTGTTCAGGTAAAGAACATTCTTTCTCCAGACCGCATTGTTTTTATCAATCACACATCAAAAAGAGATGCTCTGACACAGCTTTCTGATGTTCTTGGAACAGCTCCACAGGTAAAAAATGCTCAGGAACTGACTCAGGAAATCATGAACCGTGAAGACCTTATGTCTACAGCAATCGGACGTGGAATTGCAATTCCTCACGTTCGCCTTTCTTCAGTAACTGACCTTGTTATGGCTGTAGGAGTTTGTAAAAAGCCTGTAGAAGACTATCAGTCAATTGATGATGTACCGGTTCAGCTCCTGTTTATGATTGCAGCAGCATACAACCAGCACTCATACTACCTGAAAACTATCTCTCACTTCTCAGGAATGCTGAAAAGTGCAGATCTTCGTGAAAAAATGCTGAACGCTCAGACAGAACGTGAAGTATATGAATTACTGTTAGGTTAAATAAAGCCTGCCGTACATGGACGTACGGCGAGCAAAGAGGCGACGTTTGCGTATAGCAAACTCGCTGAGTTCAGAAAACAGGACGTTTTCTGAACGTCTAGTCTACTACTATCCATTTGCTACGGTCAGCCTGTTCCTGGGCAATCATTCCCGGTGTAACTTTGGCCGTAGTCTCGCACATCAGATAACTTCCATAAGATGTTTCAAAAGTCTGTCCCTGTCCCATAATATCAAAGGCGCACAGGGCATGACTGTATTCTCTTGAAATCAGTAAAATTGAATCAATTCCCGCTCGCTGCATAATGCAGCACATTAAAAGGCTTCTGGAATCGCAGTCATTTCCGTCCCCGCAGACCGCCATGACAGGTGGTGTCAGGTCTGAGGAAGCTTTTGTCTGGTGCCGTTCATACTTAAAGTCCTGAACCCAGCTTAAAAGACGGCTTACATACTCTGTATTTGGATCATCTTTTCGTTTTTTCTCGCATTCAGGGTACAGTCTTGCAAAAATGTCTTCTGAAACCCGGGAAAGTCGTCCATAATTGTCACGGAAAATCAGGCGGTAGTATCTTTGCCATGCTTCTTTCCACATAGGATGACTTGCATAAAGGGAAAGTACCCCGAATTCCAGGTCTACCAGAAACTGGCTTGCTTCTTCATCGGTTTTATCTATTTTTGAGGTGATTTTTTCCCCGTCGATATTAAGATTTACGGTTTTATCGCCTTCTTTAGGGAATGCATAAGCCATGAAAAGTCCCGGATTCTGACAGGTAATGTCAGAAACTGTAAGGGAATTCAGAAGGGAGATCATGAACTGCTGGCAGGCAGGAGCTTTGTCCTTATCAGCATAGGTAATAACGGTAATGTAAGAGTCTTTTACTTCCAGAGGAGCACTGCAGGCCCATCCTGAGTAATCTTTTCCAAGATTCATGTCAAACTGGCTTACAGTACAGTCGTTTTCTTCCCACAAAACACGGTCAAAACTTGCTTTTGCCTTAAGTTTTGACATGGCTTCTTCCAGAATGCTGAAACTTGAAGAGTTTTTTTTTTCATAAATCTTCAGGATAAACTGAACCGGAATATTTGGATGCTCAAAGTGATAGGAATAGTTTGCTTCATTTGCATCCTTTACATTGAAGCCTTCTGGAATATCCAGGGTAAAATTGTAATTTTTATCGGAAATGATGTCGGCAAAAAGAAAATTGAATGCCAGAAGAGAAATCAAAAAAATCGTAAGTTTCTTCATTATTTTGTCCTTATATATTAAAATTATCGTATGAGTAACATTCCGGTTTTATATGAAAATGACGAAATCTACATTATAAACAAACCTTCAGGCGTTTCGGTACAGGGCGGGGCTGGTATTACACACCCGCTGGATGAAGAATTTGCAAAACAGGTAGGACAGAAGGTTTACCTGGTTCACCGCCTGGATAAAGATACCGCAGGCCTTATGATTGTCTCAAAAAGTCCTCAGGCCGCTTCAAAGTGGACAAAACTGATTTCCTCAAAGCAGGTGCAGAAGACTTATACAGCATACTGTTTCGGTACTCTTTCAAAGAAGAAAGGAGTGATCAATGATACTGTTATTCAGCATGGGGAATCAAAAACGGCGGTAACTCACTATCAATTTATTGAAGAAAAAGACATTAAATGCGGTGAGGAACAGCTTCATATATCAAAAATCAGTCTGGAACTTCAGACCGGCCGTATGCATCAGATCCGTATCCATCTTTCCAAAAACAACTGTCCTATTATTGGGGATGACAGTCACGGTAACTTCAAGCTGAATAAACTGATTAAAAAAGAACATAAAATCAAAGCCCTGCAGCTTTATTCCACAAGACTTGCTGTTCCTATAGACGGAAGAAACAAGGTTTTTGAAATCGAAGATGGATTTAAGCTTTCAGAATCTGTTGATTAATTAAGGTTTTTATCTTATGGAAAAATCGATTGATATAGGTTAAACGTTTAACTATGAAGAAAACAATACTTTCACTCTTTACGATGCTTTCAGCATCAGTTGTTTTGATGTCCTGTGCCAGTACCGTAAAGACCGAAAAAAAGGTGGATCCATTTATGATAAACTCAGTTTCAAATTTAATGTCCAAAAGACCAATCGATAATAATCCTCTGCTTCCAAATTTTTACTGTGCAGACCCTACTGGTGTGGTTTATGACGGAAGACTTTATGTAATCGGTACAAATGATCATCAGATGTACGAAAACCTTAAGGCAGACGAGGAAGTAAACTACGGCTATATTAATACTCTGGTAGTTATGTCTACAGCTGATATGGCTAACTGGACTTTCCACGGCGAAATTAAGGTTGGGCAGATTGCAAAGTGGGCCGGAAACTCTTGGGCTCCATCAATTGTTTCCCGCAAGGAAGAAGACGGACTTACTCATTTTTACCTTTATTTTGCAAACAGTGGAAACGGCATTGGGGTTCTTACAGCAACTTCTCCACTTGGACCATGGAAAGATCCTATTGGTAAAGCTCTTATAAGCCGCAGCGTAAAAGGACTTGGTAAATGTGACTGGCTTTTTGACCCAGGTGCTTGTATTGATGACAAAGGCGTAGGCTATATTTCTTTTGGTGGCGGTCCTGGACACGATAACTGTAAGATTGCCCGTTTAGGTAAAGATATGGTAAGCCTTGATATGGAAACTGGCATTGTGGCTCTTCCTGCAACTCCAAATCACTTTGAAGCAAATGAACTGAACTATGTAAACGGAAAATTCATTCTTTCTTACTGTTCGGCATGGGATATTCAGCCACAGGCTCAGATGTGCTATATGGTAAGCGAAAATCCACTGGACCCTGCTTCATGGGTAAATGGCGGTGCTTTCTTTGATAATACAGGTGCCTACGGCCTTGGTGGTGGTAACAATCACTCTCATATCGAAAAATTCAACGGTAAGTATTACATGATTTATCAGGCTCACGACCTTCATACAGTTTTCAACGTAAAAGGGGACTGCCGTAACATTAATATTGACGCTCTTGAACTGGACGAATCAACTGGAAAAATCTCTAAGTGTAAGGGAACCAAAAAAGGGGTAGAACAGACAGCAAATCCTTGTGTAACTGCAAAAACAGGTTTTGAAACTCTGGCTACAGGTTCAGGATTTAAATATAAACAGGGAAAAGACCGTATTACTGTACAGGCAACTACAAAAGATACAATCGGCGGCTGGACAATGTTAAAACAGGCAGAGCTTTCTTCTGTAGAAAAAATCAAAGTTATCGCAAAGGGAACCGGAACATTAAATGTTTATCTTGATACACTTAAGATTTCGGATGCAACACCTCTTGCTTCACTGAAAATTGATCAGAATGATTTTGCTGAAGTTTCAGAAAAACTTAATGAATATAATTCGGGGCTTCATGACATTTACTTCGTATTCAGTAATGGACTTGAACTGGACTCTTGGGTTATGGAATAATATTTGTCTATGACAGACAAATTAATTACTGTCGGCGTTACAGGCGCCGACGGAGCCATGGGCGGCGAGGTTGTCGCCCATCTTTTAGCTTCTAAAAACAATTATGCACTGCGCCTTTTTGTTTATGACAAAGTAAAGCATTACAGAAGTTTCTTTAAGAAGCTTTTAAAAATAGGAAAAGGCAGAATCACAATAGTACGGGGCGACCTTAAAAACTTTGATGAAGTTTCTCAGTTCGTTTCCGGCTGTGATTATGTCATCCATTGCGGTGCAGTAATCCCTCCAAAATCGGATCATAATCCGGAAAATACAAAAAATACCAATCTTCACGGAACAGAAAACATTGTCCGCGCTATTCATGAAAGCGGCCGTGAAAATGAAATCAAACTGGTACATATCTCAACTGTAGCGGTTTATGGAAACCGTAATTACAAGCATCTCTGGGCCCGAATGGGAGACCCTGTTATGTCCAGCCCTTATGACTATTATTCAGCCTATAAAATCAAGGGGGAACGGATAGTTCTGGAAAGCGATATTCCTAACTGGGTAATTTTACGCCAGACAGCCGTTTATCATAAATATTTCCTTGCAAACAATATGAATGACGGACTTATGTTCCATACCTGCTGGAATTCACCTCTTGAATGGTGTACAGACCGGGATTCGGGGCTTTGTATTCAGAATCTGGTGGATTTTGACCTGGCCGGTAAATTAAACGGTTTCTGGAATAAAGATTATAACATTGGTGGCGGAGCCGGATGCCGCGAAACCGGATACGATACTTTCAATTACGGTTTTGCCCTTATGGGAGCCAATGCGGAAAAATTCTTTAAGCCTTATTGGAATATTCCAAGAAACTTCCACGGAGTTTGGTATACAGACAGTCATGTACTGGATGACTGGCTTCATTACAGAACTGAAAGCAGTGCCGACTACTGGCGCCGTATGGCAAAAGAATTATGGTATTACAAGCTTGGAGCTATTGTGCCTTCCGCTCTTATAAGAAAACTTGCAATTGAACGGCTTTTGAAGAACAGCAATGCTCCAATGAACTGGGTAAAGACAAATAAGGAAGGCCGTATAGACGCTTTCTTCGGGGGAAGAAAAGCCCTGGAAGAACTTCCAAAGACTTGGGATAAGTTTCCGGTTCTTTCAAAAGGACAGACTCCTGAAGGTGCTGTAGATTATGCAGACCTTAAGGATGAAAATAAGGCTGACCGTTTCCGTTTAAATCACGGTTATGATGAATCAAAGCCTGATCAGGAACTGGACCTTTCTGACATGAAATCTGCTGCCGCTTTCCGTGGCGGTTCTGTAGAAAGTACAGAAATGACAAAGGGCGACCTTTATACCCGCATCAACTGGAAATGTCATAACGGCCATGTGTTTGCAGCCCGTCCTTTTACAATTCTGAAAGCCGGTTTCTGGTGTCCTGAATGCTGTGAAGCACCTGACTGGTCTTTTGATAAAGCTTCCGTTCATGTGCCTTTTTATGCGCAAGTTTGGTATGACAGCCACAGAAAAGATGAAGAAAACAATGTTTATCCATACAGTGAACACGAAGATGATGATCTTCTGGTACCGGTTGAAAAATTATAGGTTATAATTATAGAAGAATTATGCAGAAGTGTTTGATTTTTGTTTTTTCTGGCACCGGGAACACAAAGCTTTGTGCCGATTTATATAAAAAATATTTCCTACCTCTTGGAATTGAAACCGAAGTATTTTCTGTCCGCATGAAGGACGGAAAATATGTGGAATATCCTAATCCTGAAAATTATGACCTTATAGGATTTGGTTTCCCGGTTCACGGCTTTAACTGTCCTAAAGCAATGAATGATTTTGTAAAGCAGCTTCCAAAACTTTCAGAAAAGAAACCAGCTTTTATTCTGAAATCCAGCGGGGAAGGTCTTCATTTAAATGATTATGCGGCACAGAAAATTATTTCAAAGCTTCACCGACGGAATTATGACGTGCTTTCAGACCGCCGTTATGTCATGCCTTACAACATGATTTTCCGCCATACAGATGAAATGGTAAAAGGCGAATATATTTACGCCAACGCTTTGATTGACCTTCACTGTAAACAGCTTTCGGAAGGTAAGCGGGAAAAGGTGCGGGTCTGTCCTTTACGTTACTGGTTTGTGCCGATTGTCAGAATTCTCTGGATTTATGCAAAGGTGCAGGGACCGACTATGTATGCAGATAAGGCAAAATGTCTTAAATGCAATAAATGTGTAAAATCCTGTCCTCTTGGAAATATCCGTTTTGATGAAACAAAAGACAAATATGTATTTGGTACAAACTGTGTTCTTTGCGTATCCTGTTCGTTTGGATGTCCTACAAAAGCCATCAGTATAGGTCTTTTGAACGGCTGGCGGGTAAACGGCAGTTATAACATAGAAAAAACTGCTGCTAATGGTGACCTTGAATTTCCAGTTTTTCTGAAACTTAAGGGCTTTAAAGGGTTTTTATATAAGGGATATTACCGTAAAGCAAACCATATTCTTCAAGAGAATGGTGTAAAACTTGCAAAATATGCCGAAAATATCGATAATAAATAATAGTTATTTCTATTATATCCTTGAAGGAGAAATAAATTGCGTAAACTTAAAAACATTCTTATTACAGGTGGTGCCGGATTCATCGGGTCAAACTTTATTCATTACCTGTTCGGACAGTCATCTGCAAAGGGAGACCTTTTCAATGATGCAGGATTTACTGGAACAGTGGTAAATGTTGACTGCCTTACTTATGCCGGAAACCTGGAAAGCCTTAAAGACATTGAAGAAAAATTCGGTGGTACCCGTTACTTCTTTGAAAAAGTTGATATCTGTGACCGTGAACAGATTGAACGTATCTTCAAGCAGTATGACATTGATACAGTAATTCATTTTGCTGCAGAAAGTCATGTTGACCGTTCAATTCTCGGACCTGAAGCATTCATGAAAACAAATGTTATGGGAACATTTACAATGCTGGATGTAGCCCGCAACGCATGGCGCAATGCCGACGGCACCTGGAAAGACGGAGTTCTTTTCCATCATATTTCTACAGACGAAGTTTACGGATCTCTTGGTGATACAGGATACTTCCGCGAAGATACTCCATATGATCCACGTTCACCATATTCAAGCTCAAAAGCTTCCAGTGATCATGTTGTTATGGCTTACTTCCATACATACGGAATGCCAATTACACTTTCTAACTGTACAAACAACTACGGACCATATCAGTTCCCTGAAAAACTGCTTCCACTTATGATTTCAAATATCCGTGACGGAAAGAACCTGCCTGTTTATGGAAAAGGTGACAATATCCGTGACTGGATTTATGTAGAAGATCACAACCGTGCCGTATGGCTTATTGTAAATAAAGGCCGCACTGGTGAAAAATACAACATCGGTGGCGAAAACGAATGGCAGAATATCAAACTGCTTCATGAAGTTATTAAGCTTACAGCAGAACGCACAGGAAAATCTGTGGATGATGTTGAAAAGACAATTACTCATGTTACAGACCGTGCAGGTCATGACAAACGTTATGCCATTGACTGTACAAAAATCAAGACAGAACTTGGCTGGCAGCGTAAGATGACTTTCGAAGAAGGTCTTGCAGAAACTGTAGACTGGTATCTTGCAAACACAGAATGGCTGAACCACATTCTTAGCGGAGATTACAAAAACTGGATCAGCAAAAACTACACAGAACAGGGAAGATAGACTATGAAAGGAATTATACTTGCAGGCGGTTCAGGAACACGCCTTTATCCAATTACAAAAGCAGTTTCAAAACAGATTCTGCCACTGTATGACAAACCAATGATTTATTATCCACTGTCAGTTCTTATGCTGGCAGGAATCCGCGAAGTTCTGATTATTTCAACTCCACGTGATCTCCCTGTTTTTGAAGAACTCTTTGGAGACGGCGCATGGCTTGGAATGCACTTTGAATACAAAGTTCAGGATAAACCAAGAGGGCTTGCAGACGCTTTCATCATCGGAAAAGAATTCCTTGCAGGGGACAGTGCAGCCCTCGTTCTTGGTGACAATATTTTCTACGGACAGAGCTTTACTTCAACTCTGAAACGCGCAAAAGAAACTGTAGAAAAGCAAAACCGCAGTGTTATTTTCGGATATCAGGTTGCAGATCCGACTGCATACGGTGTTGTAGAATTTGATTCAACAGGAAAAGTTCTTGGAATTGAAGAAAAGCCTGCACAGCCAAAATCAAATTATGCAGTTCCTGGCCTTTACTTCTATACAAAAGAAGTTGTTGATATTGCAGCAAATGTAAAACCTTCTGCTCGTGGTGAAATCGAAATCACTTCAATCAACAATGAATACCTGGAACGTGACCAGCTTTCTGTTGAACTTCTGGGACGCGGTATGGCATGGCTCGATACAGGTACATATGACGGTCTTCTGGAAGCTTCTAACTTTATTGCAACAATTCAGAAACGCCAGGGACTTTATGTAAGCTGTCTTGAAGAAATTGCATACAACAACGGATGGATTTCTGCAGACGATGTTCTGAAAATGGCTGAAGGTTATAAAACTGATTATGGCCGCTACCTTAAATTCATTGTAAACCGCTAGACTGGAAGAAAATTATGAGTTTTGAATTTAAATCTTGTAAAACAGCTGATGGAGTTGAATTCCCAGGTCTTTATGAAATTCAGCCTAAGGTTTTTGGTGATGCCCGCGGTTATTTCTTTGAATCTTACAGTGAAAAAGATTTCGTTGAAGCCGGACTCACAATGAAATTCGTTCAGGATAACCAGAGCTTTTCTTCGAAAGGCGTTCTTCGCGGTCTTCATTTCCAGACACAGTATCCACAGGGCAAACTAGTTCGTGCTCTGACTGGAAAAGTTTATGATGTAGCAGTTGATATCCGTAAGGATTCGCCTACATTCGGAAAATACTATGGAGTTATCCTGGATTCTGAAAAACAGAATCAGTTCTATATTCCAGCAGGTTTTGCTCACGGCTTTATGGTAATTACAGAAACTGCCACTTTTGCTTATAAATGTACTGATTTTTATGATCCAAAAGGGGAAGGCGGTCTTATGTGGAATGACCCTGCCATTGGTATTGAATGGGATAAAATCTGGAAAGATTCAGGTCTTACAGAAGCCTTTGTTCCAAACCTCAGCGACAAGGACGGCAAACACCCAGCCTTTGATAAAGCAAAATCATATTTCGATATGAATGCAAAATGGCTTGGATAAAATGAAAAAAAGCAGAGTTCTTTCGAACTCTGCTTTTTTTTGCAATATTAATATTAAATAAAGGTGTAGCCTTCGAAGTTTAAGCCAGGATTTAAATTCTTGAACTCATCCAGTAATGCTTCCGGGACAGAGATTGTGGGCGGATTAGAACAATATTGAAAAGGTTCTTCACCAAGGCTGAATGCATTTTCGGAAGTTATGATGAAGCTTTCGATGTTGTGAATAAAAGTGAAAACTTTGTTTCCGAAAGTGGTAACTGTTCCCTGAATAGTAATTTCTTTCAGATTCGAACAACTATTAAATGCTTCGTCTCCAATTGTTTTTACAGAAGAAGGAATTGTAATCGAAGTAATTCCAGTGTTATAATAGAAAGCTTTAGATCCAATTTCTTCAACTGTGTCAGGAATAATTATATCCTTAGTTCTGGTTTCTCCAAATGCGTTTTCACCAATTACTTTAAGACCGTTTGGAAGATTAATATTAGTTAATTTACTGGTATAAAATGCTGATTTCCCGATTTCGGTAATATTTTCTGACATTTCAATTTGTTTTATATAAGCGTTCATGAAAGCAAAGTTTCCAATTTTGGTAACATTGTCATTCATTTTTAATTCGCTCATACACCAGTAACCATCAAAAGTTCCTTTTTCATTATTTGCGGCATCCATATAAGATGGAATTTCAGTAAATGTGTTTGAGTCATCACTAAAATCAAAACAGATATAATAATTATCATCATCCTTAATTTTTTTAGGGAATTCGAAATTTTCCAGAGTTGAATAATTTGTGAATTTTAAAATGTAATCTGTAGCTGGTGATAAATTTTCTAATTCTTCTTCAGATAAGTCAGAATAGTATAATTCTTTTGGAATTAAATCTCCTAAGAATCCTGGTTTTTCCTGCAGATAACCATTAATCTGATTAATAGAAAGACAATCGCCATTTGAATTCCAGATTTCGTTTTTGAATTCTCTTATTCCGGAATTATAAAGTTGTTTCCCGTAATCTGTAAACGCAATTGTGTTATTGTAGGAGTTTTGGTAAATTAATCCCCATTTACCCATACATGTAATGAGACCCGGGGTATTGTCTCTTTCAAAATATGATTTAGATTCCGTTGCTATTTTTAAAGTATAAGCTTGAGTATCATTTTCCAGGGTTGTTGAATCGAAAGTAACTTCTGATTCTGAAGTCCAGACTTCAGGGGCAATTTGTTCTCCGTTAATGTAAGGAGCGCCTAAAACTTCATAAATTAAAAAAGCATCAGTTGTAGTTGAATCTAAATCACACTGAACATTAAAAACATGTTCAAAATCAAATTTTAAAGAATTGAAGTATATTCCAAATTCTTCGCCTTCGATTTTGTATGCACTTTTTACCGATGATGGTTCATTTTCTAAAAGAAATTCTCTACCGGCTTCTATAATCAGTTCATGATTTTCTGTTACCAGATTTTCTGGTCCAAAGAAGCAATCTGTTGTGAAGCCTGGCCAGACAAGAACGGAAACGTCATTAATTGTATTAATGCTTTTATTATCTTTATCAAAAAACTCAAATTGGGTTTTATAGCTTCCTGGAGTTACGTTATCGGCAATCCAGTTTTCAGTATTGCTATGTTCAGTTTTATATAAACCCGAAGGGTCAGCGCTATAGCTTCCAAAAATGTTAAGGCTGTCTTTAAATTGTAAACTGATATGTCCTTCAGGAGAAGAAGAGTCCGGTAAGAAAGTAATAATATAAGGTTCTGTAAAATCTTTTGAAACTATAAAGTCGTTTATTTCTTTACTCAGTGTTAGGTCTTCATAGACAGCCGTAACCTTCAAATTATAAGTTCCTTCCGAAATAGATTCATTAAGAGGGAATTTACCTGCGATTTCTCCATCAATAGGATCAATAAATTGAACTAAATAATCTAGATCAAAGAAAGCACTTGGGAATGCAATAATTTTTTCAGTTCTAAAGCCATCTATTACTTTATCTTCAAGTGAGAAAGTATACCCCTCTGAATCCTGGAACTGGTATTTAAAAGAAGGTGTAACAGCTTCTTTTTTCTTCCAAGATGCATAAAGTGTAACATCTCCTTCTGAATTCAAAAAGTTCTCAAAAGGAGTTTTAAGTTCTTCATCCACATACCATCGGGCTAAAATAAAGTCTTCTTTTGCTGGAGGATTCTTTGAAAGAGCTGTGAAAACCTGTTTTGCATTATAAGCGTTGTATGTGTTTATAAGTGTACTGTAACCTTCCGTATTCATATAGACGATTTTATTGATTCTATTAAGTGATCGGATTTCAGATTCATAATTTGTGTCATGTCCGCTGCAAACATAGAATGCTTCACTCATGGTATCCCGTAAACTGATTCCAGGATAAGCTGCTTCTAAATCAGAATAATCATTGATTTCAAAATTTACAGTTACAAGGTAATATCCGCTGTTCAGTTCTGCTTCTACGTCTATGTATTTTTTCCCGTCTTCGTTTTCTGTTGGTTCTGTTGGAATTAAAATTTTCTCACCGTCTTTATCAAACATATTAGTGATGTTGATTGTAAAGAGGTTGTCTGAATCATCATCTTCAGGCAAATCGAAAAAGAATTTTGCTTTAATGTGTCCCTTGATTTCCGGGTCAGTTTCTTCATTTTTTAAAATAAATGAAACAAAGTTTTCTTCATTGCTTTTGATCGTAGTTTCTGCTGTTGCTGCAAAATAACTGGCTTCTTTTTGTGTTTGAAGATTGAAACTATATAATCCCGGTTCAAGTTCAATTTTTGTATTTATGAAATCTTCGTATGTTTTTTTTTCAATAGAATCATATTCCTTAATAATTTCATGGTCATTTCCTATAAGGCCATAACTGAGTGTGAAGTTTTCAAACTCTGTAATATCCGAAATTAAATCCGGGTAAATAATTCTTTCCTGCGGTTTTGAAATAGAAAAAGTTACAGTTGCTTTTTCAGTTTGAATAAAATTATTGAGCTGGTTTTTGCAGGAGATTGAAAGGAAAATAACTGAAAAAATAAAAATTGAAATAAGTTTATTTGAAAGTGTTTTCATCTTTAATTACCTCTTATTTATTCTTCGAAATAACCGCTGTTCCTGAATGTTCTTCTCCGTCTGATACATAGAAGACAAAAACTTCATGGTTACCATATGCAATTTCGTCGAATGATAAATTAAATGTAGTGTCTTCAATTTCAAGCATTTCTCCATCCAATTGCCATCTGATGTTTTCTGCATTTTCAGGAATCTGCAAGATTATGGTTCTTTCTTCTTCGTTGATTTCAGGGGTTAGGTTAAAATCATCAGTTTGAGATTTGATTTCAAAAGAAACTTCACTGTACGAAGTTTTTTCCATATAGATAAAAGTAATATTGAAACCGTTTTCAAAAAAATATGGGTCTTGAATTTCAATTTCGTAATTGTCAGGTGATAAACCGCTGTATAGTGAAAAAGCGTTTATAAAAGCTTCTGTGGACATCAGTTTAGAAATATTTTCGCCATACGTATATTCATAGGGGGCTGATATTTCTTCTGTTGTATAAACATTCCATGATAACCAGCGGTAATCTTTATTTTGTGGTTCTGTATAAAACCAGAAGTTTCCTATCGGAGGAAGAATAGAAAGAGGTCCTTCTGATGGCCAGGAAGAAATATTATAATCCATTGAAATCGGGAAACTGTTTACACCGCTATTTAACTCTTTTTCTGATTCCCCATAAAACAGACTTCCAGATGTTTGGTATTCTGAAGTTTTTTCAATATTTATGAGAAATATTTCAGCAGAAATTTTTGCTTTTGATCCAGGAAGAAATTCAAGATCCGGAAAACTGAAAGAAATAGTGTCGTTTTGTCCAGATTCCTTTTCCTTCTCATCCATTTCAAATAATTTATCAAAGGTTATAATTTCCTGTTTTGTGATGTCTTTTGTAAATTCTCCGCTTAAAGTAACTTGAATCTTAAAAGCATCAAATGAACTGTCTGTCAGAAAAAACAGCGGATGATTATATTCTTTTTCAGGATTGTTTATTGTAACGTCGATTGGTCCGTCTTGGCCGGTGCTGATTCCTCCGGTCCCTCCTGTGTTTATTTCGCTAAAAAGAATTTTTGCGTATTTTGCCAGTGGTTTTGTATCAATGGAAACACTGATTTCCTGATTTGGAGTTTTATTAAGGTTGCTGCAGGATGACAGAAGAACTGCAAATATAATAGAAATCAGAAAAGATTTTTTCATTTTATCCTCCGAAAGATATGTCAAAAAACTCTAATATTATCTATTTATAATAACAGAAAAATTGATAAAATCAAGATTTCATGATGATCTCAGAATTTTACTTCTATATAGTAAATATTGTAAATAACTCAAATTTTCGTTAAAATTGTTTAACTAAAATTTGTAATACTTTAGAAGGGGTATATTATGATTACATTAAAATTTGGCGGAACATCAATGGGAAATGCCCGCCGCATTCTGGACTCAAGTGACATCATTATTAAACGCGCAGAAGAAGACAGACTTTCAGTTGTTGTTTCTGCTGTAGCCGGAGTTTCAAACTCTCTTCAGGCTGCTATCGATGCCAGTGTTACCGGGACCCCTTCCACTAAATTCACAAACGAACTTAAAGGCATCCATTCAGATATCTGTGCTGAAATCCAGTCAAAACTTCCTGCTTTCAATGCAGACAAAGTAATGGAAAAACTGAATCCATATTTTGACGAAATTCAGAAACTTCTGGACGGTGTTGCTGCATTCGGCGAATGTCCTGATTCAATTTACTGCCGCCTTATGGGTATGGGTGAACTTCTTTCTTCACCAATTATGGAAGCAGTACTTCTTGCAAAAGGAATGAGTGTAATTCTTCTGGATTCACGTAAGTTTATTTTCACAACAGGAAAACAGGGAGAAGGCGAAGCTGATTATGCAAAATGTGCTGACGCCTGCCGTCCTTTCCGTGACGGTGAACGTGAAACTCAGACACGTATTCTTCTGTTCCCAGGTTTCATCTGTTCTTGGACACGTGGAACTGGTTATGAACCTATTATGGGACTTCTTGGCCGCAACGGTTCTGACTTCAGTGCTGCTATCATCGGTGCTTCACTTGGTGTTAAACGCGTAGAATTCTGGACAGACGTTGACGGTGTATTCACAGCTGACCCTCGTATCGTAAAAGACGCTGTTCTTGTTGATGACATGACTTATGAAGAAGCAATGGAACTTTCATTCTTCGGATCAAAAGTTCTTCATCCAAAAACTCTGGCTCCACTTCAGGCAAAAGGAATTGAAGCCTGGAGTCTGAACAGTCACAATCCTTCTGCCCGCGGAACACGCATCGGTAAAGGACCATACGAAAGAAAATCTCCTGTTTGCGGTATTTCTTGTCTTAAGAAAGTTTCTATGGTTTCAGTTTCTGGAACTGGTATGAAAGGCCGTACAGGTATGGCAAGCCGTATCTTCGCTGCTGTTGGACAGGCAAACATTTCAATCCTTCTTATCACACAGTCTTCATCTGAATACACAATTTCTTTTTGTGTACGTGATTCAGAATCAAATAAAGTTCAGGATGTTTTGAACCGTGAACTGGGACTGGAAATTGCAGAAGGTCTTATCAATCCAATCGAAGTTGTTACAGATTGTGCAATCGTTTCTGTTGTAGGGGATGGAATGATCCAGAACCGCGGTATTGCAGAAAAGTTCTGCGACGCCCTTGCTTCTCAGGATATCAACAACCTGGCAATCGCACAGGGATCTTCAGAACGCTGTATTTCAAGTGTTATCCGTGGCGACATGGGAGACACGGCTGTTCGCGTTATCAACAGATTCTTCTTTAATACTGCAAAATCTATTGAAGTATTTGCATTTGGCGCTGGTACAATCGGTGGAACACTTATCGATCAGATCGCTGCCCAGCATGACAAACTTTTGGAAGAAAATATCGACATCAAAGTTATGTGTATTACAACTATTGACGGTATGACTCTGAATGAAGAAGGAATTGATCTTTCTAACTGGCGCGAAATGATGAAGAATCCTGAAATCAAATTCGTTTCTTCAGACAATAACGTTGATGAAATCATTAAATTCGTTCAGCGCGTAAAACCTCTGAATCCTGTATTTGTTGACTGTACAGCAAGTTATGATCTTCCAGAACGTTACCTGGACCTGATCAAAGCCGGTATGTCTATTGCAACACCAAACAAACGTGCAAACTCAATGAATATTGATTTCTATAGAAGCATTCGTGAAACTGCTGCAAAAATGCACCGCAAGTTCCTGTACGAAACAAACGTAGGTGCAGGACTTCCAATCATCGACACACTGCAGAACCTTTACCGTTCCGGTGACAAGCTTTCAAGCTTCAACGGAATTATGTCTGGTTCTCTTTCTTATATTTTCGGAAAACTTGATGAAGGTGTTTCATTCAGCCAGGCTGTTAAGGAAGCAAAAGAACTTCGTTACACAGAACCAGATCCACGTGATGACTTGAACGGAATGGACGTTGCCCGCAAGGCTCTGATTATTTCCCGTGAAAGCGGAATGGACATTGAACTTTCAGACATCACAATGTACAAAGTATTCCCAGATGATTTCGATTCAACAGGTACAGTTGATGAGTTCATGGCAAACCTTCCAAAAGTTGATGATTACTTTGCAAAGAAAATTGCCGATCTTAAAAAAGAAGGAAAAGTTCTTCGCATGGGTGCAACAATCAAGGACGGAAAAGTTTCTGTTGGTATGATTGAAGTAACTGCAGATGATCCACTTTACGGTGTTCGTGGCGGTGAAAACGCATTCGTATTCTATACAGAACGTTACTCACCAATTCCACTTACAGTTCGCGGTTACGGTGCCGGTGCTGGAGTTACAGCTGCCGGTGTATTCGGAGATATTCTTAGAACAGTAAATATTATTGGAAGATAATGCAGACTTTTGAAATCTTTTCATCAGTTTTCAATTTTCTCAGGCCTGTACTGGATGTTGGGGTTCTTACTTTCATCCTGTACAAGGCATATACACTTCTTTCAAAAACTAACGGAATTCAGGTAATTAAGGCTGTAATCATAATTGCCATGGCCTTTGCCATAGCAATTATCTTTAAGCTTGAAACACTTCTCTGGCTTATGAATCTTATTGCGCCGGGACTCTTGATGTGTTTTGCCGTTATTTTCCAGCCTGAAATCCGAAAGCTTTTCTTAAAACTTGGTCAGAGTAAATGGTTTGCTTTTGGTTCACGATCAAAGCATTCTTATGTAGACTCTGTTCTTATTGCCGCTGAATCCCTTTCAAAAATGAGACGCGGTATGCTTGCTGTTTTCCTTCGTCAGACAAAACATGATGATATTATTCAGACAGGAACCAGACTTAATGCTGATGTAACTTCGGCTCTTCTTATTACAATCTATTCACACGATACTCCGCTTCATGATGCTGCCTGCTTTATTCAAGGTGGTAAAATTCTGGCAGCCGGATGTTTCCTTCCACTTTCAGAACAGTATGATATCAAAAAGACTTTCGGTACACGCCATCGTGCAGGGCTTGGGCTTTCGGAAGTTTCTGATGCAGTAGTTCTTATTGTATCTGAAGAAACAGGGGCAATCAGTCTTGCTTATGATTCTGAACTGCATTATGACCTGAACCATACTGAACTTACAAAGACTTTGGAAAATCTTCTGGAGTTACCTCCTGATGCAATTAATATGGAAGATACAATAGATGAAAGTAAATTTACTTCTTAAAAAGATTGTCGATGACTGGCCAATTAAGATTCTCTGTTTTGTAATTGCGCTTTTACTTTATCTTTTTTATCAGATTTCTCTGGTAGAAAGTCAGACTATTGTTGTTCCTCTGAAATTAAAACAGGAAGGCGGGGTAGAACTGGTTTCTTCTATTCAGCATTCAGTTAAAGTTTCTGTAAAATCAAAAGATTCTACTTCTGTTCATCCTGAAGATTTTTCGGCTGTTCTCGATCTTGATTATCTTACTGAATCGGGAACTTACAATATTCCTGTTACATTTACTGTTTCTGATCATCTTATTGCAACTGATCCTGTAGAGATTAAAATTAAACCTGAATCTGTTAATGTCCATGTTGAGCGTAAGGTATCTGCCGGAGCTGTTATCAGTGTTCCAACCGTTGGAGAAGTTGAATACGGCTATCAGGTTAAGGATATTACAGTAGAACCTGACACAGTAGGTTTCTTTGGACCTGAATCAATTGTAAAGGGAACAAAAGATTTGAGTACTGCTCCTGTTTCATTGAAAGGATTAACACAGACTCAGGACTTTATTGTAAATCTTTATGATCCAAATAAACGTCTGACCGTTGATCGTATGAATGATTATAAAGTTACAGTTGTTGTTGAACCTGTTATTTCTGAAAAAACTGTAAATGGAATCATGCCTTTCTATCAGAATCTTTCTGATAAACTGGTTCTTGAAAGTCCTCTTACTGATATTACAGTCAAAGTTCAGGGACCTCTTCTTTCTGTTGAAAATATTACTTCTGATGCATTCAGTTTTAAAATTGATTTGTCGACCTATCTTGAACCTGGTGAGTACGAAATTCCAGTCGTAATAGATTATATTGAGAATGTTGAGATTATCGAACAGACTGATGCGGTCTGGAAAATTATACTTTCTGAAAAACCTGAAGAAGAAGCACCTTCTACTGAATGGACGGACCTTACTGAATAATGATATATGGAATTGGTACTGACATTTCAGAAGTAAAGCGTTTCAGAAAATGGATAGAAAATCCTTCCATGATTCAGCGTTTCTTTAATGATGAAGAAATTATTACAGGGACTGTAAATGATGAAAGAAAACTTCAGCATTATGCTGCCCGGTTTTCTGCAAAAGAAGCATTTGTAAAAGCCTTAGGTACAGGTTTTAAGGATTTTTCCCTTAAAGAGATTTATGTAACAAAAGATACTGAAGGAAAACCTTTTATAAATGTAACTGGAAATGCCGAAAAAATATTAAAGGCGCGCTGCGGAAATTGCAGTGTGCATCTTACTTTAAGTCATGAAAAAGAATACGCAGTTGCTTTTGTGGTAATTGAAAAAAATTAGGGGGAAATATGGCAGTCGCTGGAGTTAAAAAGGAATCAGATAAAAAGAAACCCCAGATCTCATACTGGGCAAAAGAAAAATGTACTTGCCCTGTCTGCAAAAAAGCTTTTGATCATGAAGTTATGCTTTCAGGTCAGGGGCGTATGATTGCCGGAAGTCTTACAGATGAACTTCATCGTAATTTTGAACCTTCTGCAAAATACGGGCGTGTATATCCGTTGATTTATGAAGTAGGTGCCTGTCCTAACTGTTACTCAGCATTTTTCTGGAATGATTTTAAAGAACTTAAAAATCGTGATATTGAAGATAAGATCTTCAGCCATATGGAAAAACGTAAGGCAGCTGTTCATGAAATTTTCCCATATTTCAATCTTAAAAAAGAACGAACTCTGTTTGACGGATGCGCCATGTATTATCTTGCTCTTCTGACTTATAACGACGTGGATGAAGAAATGATTCCGACCTTGAAGCAGGGAATTATTTCGCTCCGTCTCGCATGGCTTTGTAATGAATTAAACCAGCGTTGTGCGGATCATAACTACGATTACATTTCAGATGTTTTTTATCGTAAAGCACTTTTCTTTTATCAGCAGGCAGTAATTAATGAATCTGCACGCACTGAAAAAAGTTCCAGCCTGAATAATATGGGGCCTGATATGGATAAAAATTACGGATGGGACGGCGTAATTTACCTTTGCGGCCTTCTGGAATATAAGTACGGCCAGCAGGATGATGTTCAGCTTCGTGTTAAGAAACTTGCTGAAAGTAAAACTGCAATTGCACGTATTTTTGGTCTTGGAAAATCTTCTAAGAATAAACCGGGTCCTCTTCTGGAACATGCACGCAACCTTTATGATAATCTTTCAAAAGTTGTTGCAGACGATGAGTTTTAATCCGACATCCGGTGAAATAAATGCGTAATATTCTTTTATATATTTCATATGACGGCACTGATTTCTGTGGATGGCAGCGTCAGGATAGAGCAGATGATGGAAAGCCTATGCGTACTGTACAGGCAGAAGTTGAGCTTGCTCTTGAAAAGATGCATAAGCAGAAAATTACTCTTTATGGTTCTGGGCGTACCGATTCTGGAGTTCATGCCTATGCTCAGGCCGCAAACTTTTATTCGCCTATTGATTCTATTCCGGTTCAGAATTATCCAAGAGCTTTGAATGCATTTTTACCACAGGATATTAGAATTGTATCTGCCTGTGAAAAACCTGAAGATTTTAATTCCCGTTTTTCGGCAACATCAAGAAGTTACCGTTATTTCATAAACTTTTCGGAAGGCCTTTCTGCAAGTCAGACCCGTTACGTGTGGGATGTGAAAAATTATACTCCAAATCTTGAACGCTTAAATGCATTAAGTTCCTGCCTCAGGGGAGAACTGGACTGTGCCAGCTTTGCCGCCAGCGGCGACCAGAGCCTTTCCACAAACCGATATCTTGATAATGCTCATTTCTTTATGCAGAAAGATATTTTTGGAAAAGAACTTCTTGTTTTTGAAATTGAGGCAAATGCTTTCTTATGGAAAATGGTCCGCACTTTGACCGGCACAATAGTAAATCTTGATAAAAACGGTGCGGACGTAGACGCCCTGAAAAGAATTCTTGATGCAAAAGACAGGACTCTTGCAGGCGTTACAGCTCCACCAACCGGTTTGTTCTTATGGGAAATTAAATTTGACGGTGTTCGCCGCCATGTTTAGTGTTTAGCAACACCCAGCTGGCCGCAGGCCCCGCCAATTTTTCTTCCGCGTTTTGTTCTAAGTGTAACGTTGAGGCCTGCTTTTTCAAGACGTTCTACGAAACGGTGAACTTCATTTGAACCAGGTTCTGTAAATGGAAGACTTGCTACAGGATTCCATGGAATCAGGTTGATGTTTACATCAATTCCTTTTGCGAACTCAATCATGTTTTTTGCACTTTCTTCGCTAGTGTTTTTATCATGAAGAAGGGCTGCTTCAAGAGTAACGCGTTTTCCGCTTTTTTCAGCATAGTAAGAAATGGCTTCTCGAAGGTCTTTTAGGCTGTTTCCGTTTGTAACAGGCATAAGCTCTTTACGAAGTTCTTCGTCAGCTGTTGTAAGTGAAACGGCAAGTCGAATATGTGGACCGTTGTCGGCTAGATCGTAAATGCCTTTTATTATTCCTGAAGTAGAAAGGGTGATGCGTTTTTTTGAAAGTGCACGTCCGTCAGGACTGCAAAGAATTTCTATGGCTTTTCTTATTCCATCCAGATTCTGCATAGGTTCGCCCATTCCCATGAAAACAATATTGTCCAAAGGTCCGGCTTTTTCTTCCAGGTAAAGGAACTGTTCTACGATTTCTGCAGGAGTCAGGTTTCTTGAAAGTCCCAGAGTCCCTGTCTGGCAGAAAGCACATTTCATGGCACATCCGGCCTGACAGGAAACGCAGGCTGTTTTTCGGTTTTCCTTATCTGTAAGGAGAACTGTTTCAACAGCGTTTCCGTCATGCAGTGTTATCTGGAGTTTGATTGTACCGTCAGGATCTTCAAGCACGTTTGAAACTGTTGATGTTCTGAGTATAGCTTTTGAAGACAATTCATCCCTTAAAACTTTACTCAAATTTGTCATTTCATCAAAAGTTTTAACGCCTGTTCCAACCCATTTGAAAATTTGTTTTCCACGGAATTTCTCTTTAAGTTCAAGTTTTTCACAAATTTCCTGAGGTAATAATCCTGTAAGTACAATCATTTCGTTCATTTTTTTAGTATCTGAGTCTGTCCATCATTTCGTTTACAGCCTGACTTTTGATTCCAGTTTTCTGGAATTCTTCAAGAGTTGTAACTGCTTCGGCTTTTCGTCCGATTTTTACAAAACAGTCTGCAAGGTCTACATAAAGACGGTAATTCTTTTTGTCCCCGCGAATAAGCTGTTTAAGTCTTTCAATTGCTTCTTCGTATTTGCCTTCATCTTTGCACAAAAGAGCAAGACCTAAAGCAGCGTAAATGTCAAAATCAATATCAAGAGCTTTATTGTAATATTCTTTTGCCTTGTCGTATTCTCCAATATTTCTGTAAGCATCTCCTGCACGTGTCAGAATAACTTTGTTTTCAGGATCAATGTCCAGAATCTTGTTCCAGAAATAAATTGATTCTTTCTGACGGTTCAGACCGCGGTAACAGTCAGCCATACCGAAAAGGGCATAGAAGTTTACAGGATCACGCTCAAGGGCTTTGTTGAAATATGGGATTCCGTCTGCATAAGTCTTAAGTTTTCTGTGACAGTTACCAAGAGAAGTCAGTACACGGATATCGCATGATTCCTGATTCTGGTTGTACATGCGTGTCCAGTAATGAAGTGCTTCCTTGTATTCTTTGTAGTCATAGTGAAGGTGACCCAGTCCGATTAAGGCATATGGATTTGTGTTTTCAAGTTCAAGAACTTTAAGATAAATTTCCTTTGAACGTTTGAAAATACGGATCTTGCGGTAAGCATCAGCTACGCGGGTAAGTACTGTAATATTTTTGTCATCGTGCTTAAGATACTGTTCCCAAATCTGAATGGCTTTTGTAAACTGGTTCAGTGCTTTATAGCAGTCAGCCAGTCCGAACAGGGCGTAGTTGTTGTTCTCATGGAATTCGAGACATTTGTTGTAATACTCGATTGATTTCAGGTAGTCATGGTTTTTGCGCATTGCATCTCCAAGTCCTACCAGAGCGTAGTTGTTGTTAGGGTCCAGAGTCAAAACTTCTTCAAAAGAATTTTTTGAATCTTCGATATTTCCTTCTTTTAGAAACTGGTACCCAAGCTTTGACAGTTCAGCAATTTTTTCGTTAAGAACTGCATCTCCAGTGTCAGAAGCTTTGATTTCATCAGGAAGGTAAATTTCCTGGATATCCGGTTCTTTCATAACATCCGATTCGTTCTGTGCATCAAATTTACCCATGCTGTTCAGAGCGTCCACTTTTTTCATACCAAACATTTTATGCTCCTTTATGAAATCTTTTTTATTCCTTAATTAATGCAGAAATAACTTTTGCTATATCTGCATAAACTGGTTCTGCTTTACGTGCATTGTGTGCCAGAGTGTACTGCTTCAATGCTTTCAGACTTTCATTTTTATCCATGTAGTAATCTCCTACACGGGTGAGTCCGTCTGAGTAGCCTGTAGTAATGTAAATACGGCGGGCATCTTCGATATTTCCTGAGTTAAACATAACATTTGCCTTGCGGTTCAGAACAGCTTTCTGTTCTGAACTGAGTCCCTGAACTGGATTATCAGTAACTTTGATAAAACCTTCAGGTATAGAGTCCTGTTTTTCAGCAATGATTTCTTTGATGTCTGCTTTTTTATCCCTCATTTGCATTCTCCTCGTCTTTTTTATAAGCATAGAAGTCCACAATTGAGCGGCCGTAAACTCTCTGGTCAACACGTTTCAGTTTTCCAATGGAATCGGGCATGAAATGTTCCTCCGGACGGTGCACCATAATCAGCCCGTCTTCTTTAAGCATTCCATTTTCATCGGACTGCAGAATAAGCTGTTCATGGTACTTATACGGAAATGGGGGATCGAAGAAAATAAAATCAAACTGTTTTTTACATCGTTTGATAAAATATTCTACGGGCATAAAGTGGCACTGTACGCGAACCCCGCATTCTTTTTCTGCTACGGACACATTGTCCAAAACAGTGTTAACTTTTGTCTTATCTTTTTCACACAGTTCTACCTGTGTTGCGCCTCTGGAAACTGCTTCCAGAGCAATAGTTCCCGAACCTGAGAATAAATCGAGCCAGCTTTTCCCTGTCAGGTCGCCAAGAATTGCAAAAAGCGATTCTCGCATTCTGTCCATGGCCGGTCTGATTGCCATAGCTCCATCGGGGCATTTAATTTGTCTTCCTTTTAATTTTCCGCCAGTAATTCTCATATTTATCTCTTGTTCAATGACCAGTATATTTCGTCTCTTGGTAAAGCTTTGTTTTCCTGAGCATAATCAAATGCTGTTTTTCCCTCTGTACTTCGCACTGTAATTGTGGCATTTTTGTCCAGAAGAAGTTTTACAGCCTTGGTTGATGTACAATATTTGCAGGTATACATAAGGGGTGTTTTTCCATCGTAGTAGGAATTAACCGGAAGCCCAAAATCCAGAAATAACTTGATTTTTGAAATAAGGGCAAAATTGTCTGTCTGCTGAGTTGAAATGAGCTGTACAAATGCTTTCTGAACTTCTTTGTCAGAAGGAGAGTAGTATGAAAGCAGTTTTTTGATTATGTCAGGGTTATCGTTGAAGCAGCTGGCAAGAACCAGTGCACTTAATGAAAAATTGTTCTGAGCTTTTACATCTGCTTTTTGAGAAAGAAGCTGATTTACTACACTTACGTTGTTCTGATAACGAACTGCGTACATCAATGGAGTCCATCCGTCTTTGTCTTTTGCATTTACATCGGAACCGGCACTTATGAGGGTTCTGATTTTCCAGTCGTTTCCTTCACGTACTGCTTTCATAAGGGCTGTTACGCCTTTAGCATCAGGTTCGTCTGAGAAATCTTTAAATTCACTTTCAAGATCTGATTCAGTGTTTTCAGGAATTGTAAAAATATCTTTGGCAATATAATCACTCAGGTAAGTTTTGGAATAACGGTTTCCTGAGAAAAGATCTTTTTCTGCTATAAAACCTGGAATTTCTGAATCATCAGCTGAAGCTGAATCTGGTGTAAAAACAAAAGCTTCTGTTTCAGGTTCATTACTGGTTTCTTGAACTGCAGCTGTTTCTTCTGCAGAATCAGTTTCCTGAAGCATTTCTTCGGTGATTCCGTTCTTTTTGCGTTCTTTTTCGGCTTTTTTTTCAGCAGCAATTCTTTCTTTCTCTGCTTTTTTTTCAGCTTTTTCCTTTGCTCTCAGTTCTTTTTTTGAAAGTGTTTTTTCCTGTGAAAGATTTTCTTCCTCAACAGGTTCGGAAACTTCCGTAGGTTCAGGATTCAGCATGGCTGCAAGTTCAGCTTCTTCCCGGGCTTTCTGTTCTCTCTGTTCCTGAGCCGCAATTAAAGCTTTTGAATGAACTACTGATTCAAACTTTTTTTTGTAATAATTTTCAGGGTCATTTGTGTACATACGGCCATTACGTCCGATGTAATATTTTCCTTTTGGTTTGATTTTTGGATTGTCTATCCAGGCACTGATAGCTTCCTCAACAGTGTCAAAAGGACCTGCTGTGACTTTTTCAGCTTTTTTATAATAAATGAACCATTCTTTTTTTACGGTATAAACGTCTTCCTGAGAAGTTTCATTTTCTGTTTCTGCAGCAGCATTCTTTGAAAGCAAAATTTCTTCTTCCTGAGCAAAAACTGTTCCTGTGGAAACAAAAAAAGAGAAAGTGAAAATTAAAAATGAAAAACAAAAGGGAAATCTTTTCTTCATGTCCAATATTTTTAAATTTTTATTTTATAATATTTTTTTTTAATTGTTTTCGGGCTGTGTCACAGAAATTGTTTCTGTGACACCAGGATAATTTAGCCGATTACATCAACACCGCAACCCGAAATTGCAGCATTGATTGCATCTTCTGAAGTTCCGTCATTGTAATCAACAAGAACCTGAGATTTTTCAGTACTTGCAGCGGCTGATGTAACACCGGCAACTCCGGCAACTGCAGCCTGTACTTTAGATGCTGTGTCTTCGTCAAACATACCAACAACATATATTTTCTTTTGCATTTATTCGCTCCGAGTATTAAACATTTATGAATTTATTATAAAAAAGAAGTTTAGGTTTATCAAGTAAAATCTTCTATATTAATGATTTTCAATTTCTGTTAATTTTGGAGATATTTGACTTGCGAGACTTTTTAAAGATTGATAAATTAGAGATATGAAGAAAGATGATTATCTGGCTGTTCTGCAAGAAAAACTGGTTTCAATGCCTGAAGATGAGGCCCTGGAAAAGATACGTTATTACTCTGATTATTTTGATTCTTTTGGAGATGATGAAAAAGCGTCGCTTGCTTTGGGGAATCCTGAAGATCTGGCAAAATCAATTTTAAGCGCTTCCGCTGAGTATGAAGCTGCTGTCCGGAATGCCGATGTTCCTTCTGAAAATGACACAGAAAAGCTTTACTGGGAATTTTCTCCATCATCTGTAAAAAGTCTTTCTTTTCATCTTGGTGCTCTGAAAACTGTTATAATACAGGGCCGGAATTTTTCTGTTGAAACGCGTGGACTTTCCCAAAATGAGATTCGTTGTTTCCTTGATAAATCCGGTACTCTTAACATTATAAATTCAAAGGTAATTCCAGGACTTTCATTTTTCTCACATTCTCACGACAGAAAACGTCGTTTTTATCCAAGAGTTCTTATTACAGTTCCGGAACATGCTGAAATATATTCATTTTCTGTGGGATTAGGGGCTGGAACTCTAAAAAGCCGGAAAATCGATTTAAAATATCAGAAAGGTGATTTTCAGGTTTTGGCAGGAAATCTTGAGCTTTCAAGACTTCTTGGTGAAAAAACATCTGTCAGATGTGCCTTCGGCAGGGTTTTACTGGACGGGCGTTTTCCGTTGAATACAGATATTGATAATTTCCTTGGAAAAGTAACAGTAAATGCCGGTACAAAACAGGAAAACTGTTCTCTGGCTTCTCATGCGGTTCTTGGAAAAGTGGGGTGGAATAAAGAAAAGGTGGAAATTATTGGAAGCCGCAATATAGATGGAACCGGGGGAAACCGTTTTTCTGTAAACAGCCTTTTTTCCCATACAAATATATTCTTCTCTTAAGTTGAGTAAAATTACTTAAATATCATAAATAAATGATTTTTATCTAAATATCGTAGTTTTCTTCTATGTATTTTTTCTAAAAATGGTGTATTATGTTAGAATGTACAAAGTCTAAGCTATAACGCGTACATAGGAAAAACAATGAACAAAACTTTACGTATCACAATTATCGTTATTGTAGTTCTGGCAGTCATTGCGCTTGCACTGGGATTACGCGGTAACGAGAATTTCCACGAAAAGTATGAAGGTTTCGATTTGTCAGCTTCATCAAGCAGTATTGTTCGTGAGAATACTTATAAAGAGTATCTTACAACGCATGCTGCAAGATATCCTTCAAAGGATATTCCGGTTGATATTTTCAACTATGATGAAACTGAGTCTGCCGGCATACGTATCGAGTCAGGTTATCAGGGGGCGGAACGCGCGCTGATAACAGAAGATGGTTCTTCAGTTACATGGACAGTTGATGTTCCTGAAGAAGGCTTTTATAACCTTGAATTTTCTTACATTGCAACACCATCACGCAATGTAAACATGGAAAGAATCATTAAAATTAATGGTGTTCTTCCGTTCACAGGTGCAGATATTCTTACTTTCAGGCGTCTTTGGAAAGACCAGGGAAGTATAAGAACAGATAACCAGGGCCGTCAGATTCGTCCACAGCAGACAGAAGTTTTCCAGTGGCAGTCATGCATGGCTAAAAGTGATTCCGGTTATGAAACAGAACCTTATAAGTTCTATTTTGTAAAGGGAAAGAATACAATTACTGTTGAAGCAACAAATGAACCTATGGTTTTCTCAGCTGTTAATCTTAAAGCAGTTAAAAAGGTTGCATCTTACAGTGAATATTATGCTTCAGTAAAAAATAAAACATCAAATACAAATAAAGATATGGAACCGATCGTAATTCAGGGTGAAACTTCAACTCTGCGTTCAGAACCATCTCTTTTTGCCCGTTATGACCGTTCTTCTCCTGTTTCACAGCCTTATGATGTTGCACATACTGTGTTCAACTACATTGGTGGTGAACCTTGGAAGACTCCGGGACAGTGGATTGAATGGGATTTGGAAGTTCCGGCGGACGGATTCTATCAGATTTCTATTCAGGGACGCCAGCTTTACCAGCGCGGTTATGTTTCTGCCCGTTCTCTTTACATTGATGGTGTTATTCCTTTCGAAGAAGTTTCTTCAATCGAATTCAAATATACATCAGACTGGGATCTTGTAACTCCAGGTAATCCTGAAACAAAAGAACCTTATCAGTTCTACCTTACAAAAGGTAAACATTCACTCCGCCTTGAAGCAACTCTCGGAAAAATGGGTGATATTATCAGCGAACTGGAAGATTCTGTTTTCCGCCTCAGTGCTATTTACCGTACAATCCTGGTTCTTACAGGTTCTATTCCTGATACATACCGTGACTACGAAATCCATAAGGTTTATCCTGAAGAATATGAAGCAATGAATATTGAATCAAAACGTCTTTATAAGATGGTTGATGACTTTGCTGAAATTACAGGACAGAAATCTGACCTTATTGCTTCGGCACAGACTCTTGCCGTAGAACTTGAACAGTTCTATAAGCATCCGAATAAAATCACAGAAAGTTTCACTACTTTCCGTGCAAATATTACATCCCTTGGTGCATCTCTTCTGAATCTTGCAGAAGGAAAACTTGATGTTGACTTTATTATGGTTACACCAGCCGGTACAAAACCAAAGGGACCAAAAGCAAACGGAATTACAAAGTTTGTTCACGAAATCCGTTCATTCTTTACATCATTCTTTGTTGATACAACACAGCTTGGTGACGTTTATGATAAAGATGATGAACACCTTATTGAAGTTTGGATTACAGCTGGTCGTGACCAGTCTGAAATTCTTAAGACAATGGTCGATGACAGCTTCATTCCTGCTACTGGTATTCACGCAAACGTTAAGCTTATCAATGCTGACGCTCTTTTGAACGCAGTTGTTGCCGGTAATGGTCCTGACGTTGTTCTTACAATCGGTATGAATATTCCTGTTGATTACGCTCTGCGTAATGCCAACGTTAACCTTATGAAGTTCCCTGACTGTGAAGAAGTTCTGAAGCAGTTTAATCCATCTTCTTACGAAGGTTTCAAATACAACGGCGGTATTTATGCTCTTCCTGAACAGGAAACATTCAACCTGCTGTTCTACAGAACAGATATTATGGATCAGCTTGGTCTTGAAGTTCCTCAGACTTGGGATGACCTTATCGCAATCCTTCCAACTCTTCAGGGAAATAACCTCCAGGTTGGACTTCCTTATCCAAGTATCCAGGCTCCTGATATGACCGCTTTCTATTCTATGGTATTCCAGAATGGTGGTCGTATTTATAATGATGCTGGAACAAAAACAGAGATTGACTCAGAAGCTGGTATTGCAGCATTTAAACTTTATACAAGTTTCTATAACAGCTACGGTCTTGATACAATCTTTGACTTCACTAGCCGCTTCCGTTCTGGTGAAATGCCAATCGGAATTGCAAACTACGCACTTTATAACACTCTTGCTGTTGCCGCTCCTGAAATCCGTGGTATGTGGGAATTCACACAGCTTCCGGGTACAAAAAGAACTGATGAAAACGGCAATACGTACATCGACCGTTCAACAGGTGTTGGTGGTATGTGTTGTATGATGATCAGTAAGGGAAGTACAGATTTCGTTACAACAGAAGCTCTGAATACATTCTATGGTGATTCTTCAGAAGAAGAAAAACAGGCTCTTCTTAAAGACAGAAATAAGAAGGTCCTCAGAAATATTCAGCGTCAGGCCGATTCATGGGAATTCATGAAGTGGTGGGTATCAACAGAAACACAGGTTCGTTTCGGACGTGAAATGGAAGCTATTCTTGGTTCTTCAGGACGTTATACAACTGCTAACGTTGAAGCTCTTAAACAGCTTTCTTGGAGTACAAAACAGCTGAACGTTCTTCTTGGTTCATTGGAAGAAACAGTTGGTGTTCCAGAAGTTCCAGGTTCTTACTATACACCACGTCATGTTATCAACGGTATCCGTAAGGTTTACAACGAAAAAGAAGACCCACGTGAAACTCTGATTGACTACGCAAGAAAAATTAATGACGAGCTTACTCGTAAGCGTCAGGAATTTAACCTGCCGGTGGAGGAGTAGAAAAATGAGTGACAATAAATTCAATAAATTAATCGATAAGAAAAAGATGGCTTTCCATGATGGACTGCGCAATGCAAAACAGATGAAGTTCTGTTACGCATTCCTGGCTCCATTTGCCATCCTTTTCATTACATTTACAATTCTCCCAATCCTTACTTCGGTATATTACAGTTTCACAAACTTTAATATTCTGGAAAAACCTGAATGGGTTGGTATTAGAAACTACATCAATCTGTTCCTTCAGGATGAAGTAAATACTATTGCTATCAAGAATACATTCCTTATGGCTGTTATTATTGGACCTGTAGGATTTATTCTTGCTTTCGTAGTAGCCTGGCTGATCAACGAACTTCCAAAATGGCTTCGTGCTGTTTTCGTTCTGTTCTTCTATGCTCCATCAATTTCTGGTGGTGCAATCGGTATCTTCACAATTATGTTCCGTGATGATGCTCAGGGTTGGGTTAACTCTATCCTTATTCGTACAGGTATTATTACATCTCCACTTTCTTTCTTTACTAATCCGACAATCGGTTTGAAAGTAATTATTCCAATTTGTCTTTGGGCAAGTATGGGTGCCGGATTCCTTTCTTTCGTTGCCGGTCTTAAAGGTATTGAACAGTCTCAGTATGAAGCCGGATATATTGACGGTATTCAGAACCGCTGGCAGGAACTGTGGTACATTACACTTCCAAACATGAAACCAATGCTTCTGTTCGGAGCTGTTATGGCTATTACAGGTGCTTTCTCTGTTGGTGATGTTCCTCGTGCTCTGGCAGGTTACCCATCTACAGACTATTATGCACGTACTGTACTTACACACTTGTTCGACTATGGTTATCAGCGTTTCGAAATGGGTTATGCTTCTGCAATCGCTGCTCTTTTGTTTATTGTAATGCTTATCTGTAATAAGGCATTCCAGTCAATCTTGAACAGAGTAGGACAGTAGGGAGATTATCGTTTATGAAAAAGAAATACAGACCTTACGGTGAACATGATCTTCACCACTATAAACACCGCCGTCGTCCTAACCGTTCTGTAACTGGTGACGTATTTTTGTACTTCTTCATTGGACTTCTGGGGCTTACATTTATTTTTCCATTGTTCTTCACTGTTTGTAACGCTTTCAAACCTCTTGATGAACTTTTGAAATATCCGCCTGATGTTGTACCTCGTAACCCTACAACAGACAACTTCTCTGACCTGCTTGTAGTTATGAGTACATTCTCAGTTCCGTTCTCACGTTATCTGTTCAACACTCTGTTTGTTACAGTTGTGGGTACATTCGGACATATTATGGTCGGTTCTATGGCTGCCTATGTTCTTGCAAAATATCGTTTCCCTGGTTCAAGATTTTTCTTCAACCTGGTTGTAAAAGGTATGATGTTTACAGGATGGGTTACAGCTATTCCTAACTACCTTATTATGTGTCGTCTTCATATGGTAGATACATACTGGTCTCTTATTCTGCCGGCATTCGCAGCAGCAACTTCAATGTTCTTGATGAAGCAGTTTATGGAAAGCTTCCCAATGTCTATTATTGAAGCTGCTAAAATTGACGGTGCCCATGAATGGACAATCTTTATGCGTTTGGTAATGCCTAACGTAAAACCAGCCTGGCTTACAATGACAATTTTCTCTGTAAACGGACTTTGGAATGGTTTTGCAACAAACGTTATCTATACAGAAAGCAAAAAAATGCTTGCTTACGCATTGAGTCAGGTTCAGGCTGGTGGTATTGCCCGTACGGGTCCTACTGCTGCCGTTGCTGTCGTTATGATTATTGTTCCTATTACATTGTTCATCTTCTCTCAGAGTCAGATTATGGAAACAATGGCTACATCAGGACTTAAGGACTAGTACTATGAAGAAACGAATTGCATTATTTATTATTTCGACTTTATTTGTGTGTGCTGGTCTTTTTGCAAAAGGGGACAGCTACATTTATGACTATTGGGGAGAAATTGAAAAATCTCCTGATATGTACCGCGTTTCAAGCGTTCTGTACGCATCAGATATGGGACTTGATGTTTCTCTGAAAAATCCTTCAGGTTTGTTCTGTTACAAAAATCTTGTATACATTATCGATACAGACAACAACAGAATTATTGAACTGACTTACACAGCTGACAAAACTCTGGTTTTCAACCGTGTAATTGACAGTTTTAATGCTGAAGGTGATGTAATTACAACTTTCAATGCACCAAGCGACTTGTTCATCAATGCTGAAGATGAAACATACTTCATTGCTGATACAAATAATGGTCGTGTAGTAAAACTTGATAAAGATCTGAATTACATTCTTTCATTTACAGAACCTGATGATCCTACATATGAAAAAGGAAAGACATTCCTTCCTGAAAAAGTAGTTACTGATGTTAAGGGCCGTGCTTACATTCTTGCCAGAAACGTAAACAAAGGTTTCCTTAAGTATGAATATGACGGAACATTTACATCATTCTACGGTGCCAGTGAAGTAACTTATAACTTCTCTGACTATATCTGGAAAAAGCTTTCTACACGTGCACAGCGTGAACAGCTTGAATCGTTTGTTCCAACTGAATATTCAAACTGTTATATCGACTCAACAGGATTCATTTTTGCTTGTCTCAGAACTTTCAGTGAATGGGAACTTAGAGCTGATAAAGCAAAACCAATTCGCCGTCTGAATGCTCTTGGAAAAGACATTCTTGTTAAGAACGGTATCGGTAGTGGTGGCGGAAACCTTCCTATCGGTGACCTTATGTGGGGTAACGCAGCTGGTATTAAAGGACCTGCCCGTTATGCTGACGTAACAGTTCTTGATAACGAAGTATATGTTGTAATTGATGAAACTCGTGGACGTATTTTCGGATATAACAACCAGGGTTATCTTCTTTATGCTTTTGGTAACAAAGGTAATATTCAGGGATACTTCAGAGATCCTAAAGCTATTGAACACTGTGGACGTGACCTCTTTGTTCTGGACAGACAGGGATGTTCCCTTACAGTTTTTGCTCCTACAGATCTTGGAAACCTGATTTACGATGCAACTGAACAGTATGCAGTTGGTGAATATGATGCTGCTGCCAAAACTTGGGAAGAAGTTCTCAAAGTAAACGGTACTTATGACCTTGCTTACGTTGGAATGGGTAAAGCTTACATGCGTCAGGAAAAATATCATGAAGCAATGGATGCTTTCGGTCTTAAACGTGACAAGAAAAATTATTCAAAAGCTTTCCAGTATTACCGTAAGGAATGGATTGAAAAGAATATTGGTTGGATTATTGCCGGTCTTATTGTTATCGTAGTAATTTGGCTCGCATCCTTAATCGTAAAAAGAATTAAATGGGAGATGGCAGGGTTATGAGTTATATCACTAAAAAATTCGCAAAATTAAGTCAGAAAGAAACATATACCCGTTATCTTTCTACTCTTAAATATGCTTTTTATGTAATTTTCCATCCGGCTGACGGATTCTGGGATCTTACACACGCAAAGCGCGGTTCTTATGCCGCTGCAAATACACTGGTAATTCTTACTATGCTGACACATATCTGGAAGCTTCGCTATACAGGAATGCTTTTCCTTGATACACAGTGGCAGAAAGTAAATATTTTCCTTGAGTTTGCAACTATTCTTCTTCCTCTGGTAATTTTCTGTATCTGTAACTGGGGTGTTACTACTCTGTTCGACGGAAAAGGTCGCCTTGGAGAAATATATATGGGTACAGCTTATGCTCTTACACCATATATCCTTCTGCAGATTCCTATGATCATTCTCAGTAACTTTGTTACTGTTGAAGAAGGTGCTTTCTATACGGTTTTCAATGACTTGTCACTTATGTGGGCTCTGTTGTTGATTTATATGGCAATGATGATGATTCACTCATACAGTGCAGGAAAAACTTTCCTGTTCATGATCTTCACAGTATTCGGTATGCTTGTATTCATTTTCATTATGCTTTTGTTCTTCAGTATGATTTCTCAGGGTGTAGCATATTTCGTTTCACTCGCAAAAGAAATTATGTTCCGATTGAACTGATTAGGCTTAGGAGTACTTTTGATGAAAACTAAAGAACCAAAAACCGAACAGGTTAAAGAAATAAAAGAAAAAAAGGTTAAGGCTCCAAAAGAACCAAAGGCAAAAAAAGCTAAAAAGCAGATGCCGGAAGGTTATATTGGTCGTCCAAAACCAATGAAAACAAAGAAATTTGAGTTCCACAAACCAACTACAGGATTTTATGTTCGTCTTGGTATCTGGGCTGTTGTAATTGCTTTCGTTGTATACCTTGCAATCAGACTTGCAAACGTTCAGTCAGTTAATCTTACTAATGTTGTTCGTTATGATTTCAAAGCTGAAGGTCAGCCAGCAAGTTATGTTCTTGAAAATAACAAACTTAAACTGGAACTGGATCCACTTACAACAACTTTCACTGTTACTCAGAAAGATACTGGTAAAGTCTGGTATTCAAATCCTGCTGATGCAAGTAAAGATAAACTTGCTCTTGTAAAGGAACGTAACAATCTGCAGTCTCCATTCCTTTTGAAGTATTCAACAGAAAACGGTGTTGATACTCTTTACGATTTCTATTCTTCTTCTGTTGAGAAAAAAGTTTATGAAATTGAAAAGAAAGGTAATGAAATTACTGTAAATTACTCAATTGGTGAAATCGAAACTGTTTACATTTATCCAATGGCTATTACAGAAGCTGATATGGATGCATGGCTTGAAAAGATGAGCAAATCTGAACAGCGTTCTGTTAAGTCAAATTACCGTCGTCTTGAAGATGGAACTTTCCTTCCTTCTGATGATGTAGGCCAGTTGATGAAAGATTACCCAATGCTCAAAAATGAAGCAATTTATCTTATCCGTGATAACGTTCAGACTTATCTTAAGGAAAAGGTTCAGGGAATCTTTGAAAAATACGGTTACACAATGGAAGATTTCCAGAAAGACCTGGAAATGTATGCTGGAGCAAAAGCAAAAAATGTTCCAGGTTTCAACGTAACTGTTGTTTACAAACTGGACGGAGACAAGCTTATTGTTGATGTTCCATTTGATAAGATTTCTTACAAAACTGATTTCCCAATTATCAGACTTTCTGTTCTTCCATATTTTGGATGTGGTGGTGCAGATGATGAAGGTTTCCTCTTTGTTCCAGAGGGAGGCGGATCAATCATCAATTTCAACAATGGAAAAACAAAGCAGAATGCTTACTTTGCTGATATTTACGGATGGGACTATGCAACAGACCGTAAAGCTGTTATGACAGAAACACGCGCTGCATTCCCTGTATTCGGTATTTCAAACGGTGATTCAAGCTTTATTTCTATTATTGATAAAGGCGCTGTATATGCTGGTATCAATGCTGATGTTGGCGGACGCATGAGTTCATATAACTATGTTTATGCTGAATACAAAATGATTCACGGTGAACAGTATGAAGCTTCATCTCGTAACATTAATACTCAGTATGCATATGAAAGAGGACTTACTCCTGGTGAGTCTATTTCTCAGATTTATACTTTTGTAAACGGAAACTCTTATGTTGATATGGCTAAAGCCTACAGATCATTCCTTTTCGGAAATGGTACAAGCGTAAAAGATAAAGATGTTCCTGTTGCAGTTGAAGTAATTGGTGCTGTTGATAAAGTTCAGCAGGTTCTTGGTATTCCAAAAACAAGACCTTATAAACTTACTTCATATAAAGAAGCTTCTGAAATTATGAATCGTATTGAAAAAGATGGTATTAAGAATACTTCTTATAAACTTACTGGTTTCATTAACGGCGGTGTTCGTCAGCAGCTTCTTACAAAAGTAAAATACATTAAACAGCTGGGTGGAAAATCTGCATTTAATAAAATGGTAAAGAAAGCTTCTGAAAGTGATTCAAAACTTTACCTTGATGCAACAGTTCAGTTCTCTAACAGAACTGGTTTCTTTGGCGGATTCAACCGCTTTAAGGATCCTGCACGTTTTGCAAGTTCTGAAGTCTGTGAAATCAGTGAATATTCACCTGTTTTCTATGGAAAACTTGATACACGCGATACTTATTATCTGCTTAAGCCTTCTGTAACTCAGAAAATTGTAGAAAGACTTGGAAAAGATGCTGTAAAAGCAAAAGTTGACGGGGTTTCATTCCACGATAACGGATATCTTCTTTCTTCTGACTACAATAACCGTGCTAAAATTAGCCGTTCTCAGTCAAAAGACATGCAGGTTGCAGAATTTGAATCAATTAAAGAAAAGAATCTTGGTGTTATGGTAAATGCTGGAAACTCTTATTCTGTTGCTTCTGCTGACTTTATTACAAATATGGTTATGCATGGTAATGAATATGCAATTCTTGATAAATCAGTACCGTTCTATCAGATTGCTCTTCACGGAAATATTAATTTTGCCGGTTCACCAATCAACCTTGCTCCTGAAAATAAACAGGGCATTCTTGAAGCCGCAGAATCTGGTTCAGCTCTTTACTTCACATTTATGAATGCAAGTGAAAAGAAACTTCAGGATACATTCTATACTGAATACTACGCATCTAACTTTGATAACTGGGAAGGAAGACTTGAATCAATCTATGCTGAATACAACTCAAAACTTGGAAAAGTTGTAGGTTCAAGAATCGACGATCACAAATACCTTTCTGATGCTGTAACTTGTACAACATTTGAAAACGGTTATAAAGTTTATGTAAACTTTGGTTATACAGACTTTACAACTGACAATGGTTTTGTTGTACCGTCCCGTGATTATAAAGTGGAGGCTAAATAATGAAATTTAAGATTTTCAAGAAAAAGAAGATCGGTCTTTTAGGACATCGTGCAATCATTGGATATGCATTTATTTGTCCTTTTATTATTGGATTTGTGTTCTTCATGATAAAGCCTCTTGCTCAGTCACTTTATATGAGTCTTTGTAATGTTGAACTTACACCACAAGGGTTCAATATGGAATTGAACAAGTTCGGACATTATGTTCGTGCTCTGACAATTGACCCTGAATTCAACCGTATGCTTACAGAAACTATCGGAACTATGTTCTTCCAGTCTCTGGCTACAATCGTTTTCAGTTTCTTTGTTGCTTTGATTCTGAACCAGAAGTTTAAGGGACGTGCTATGGTACGTTCTATCTTCTTCCTTTGTGTTATTCTTTCTTCAGGTGTTCTTGTTGGTCTTGAATACAACAACTCACTTCTTGCATCTCTTAAGGATACAATTGAAGAATCGGGTCGCTCAAATACTATTACTGATGTTCTTGAAAAAATCCTCGTTTCTAACACTGGTGGTGTTAACGGAATTTCAGGAAAAGTATTCAAAAAGGTTTTTGAAATCATTGATGGTATTTACGACGTAGCAATGGCATCTGGTATCCAGATTATTATCTTCCTGTCAGGACTTCAGAATATTTCACCAAGTATGTATGAAGCTGCATCTATGGAAGGTTGTACATCATGGGAAAGCCTTTGGAAAGTAACAGTTCCAATGGTTAGTCCTCTTATGCTTGTATGTTGGATTTACACAATTGTTGACTTCTTCATGAAGACCGACAACCAGATTATGTCAAAAATCAATGAACAGATGATTGTTTATCTTAACTACGGATACAGTTCTGCTTTAGCATGGATTTACTTCATCGTAGTTATGCTTTTCATTGGTTTGAGCTCACTGATTATTTCTAAGGTGGTGTATAAAAATGAGTAGAAAAGAAAAAACAAACACTGCTGTAGTAGCTAAGAAACGTTCATTCTGGGAACGCAATGAGGCTTCCGGAGGAATTCTTCTTAGAGAAACCAGCAAAAAATATGCTCTTTCAATTTTCCGTGCCATTCTTTTGTTTGGTATGTGTTTTATGATTCTTCAGCCAATTCTTAATAAACTGTCATTCAGTTTCATGGCTGAAAGAGACCTTTATGATACAACTATTATTGTTTTGCCTAAAAACTGGTCTGTATTAAACTGGAAGATTGCAGCTGCAGTTATGGATTTCAAACCTGCATTGTTTAATACAATCTGGGTTTCAGTTCTTGTTTCTGCAATTCAGGTTCTTATGTGTTCGCTGGTTGGTTACGGATTCAGTCGTTTTGACTTTCCGTTCAAAAAGTTCTGGTTCTTCTGTGTTATTCTGGTAATTGTTATTCCGCCACAGACAATCTCAACTTCTTTGTTCCTCCATTTCCGCTTCTTTAAGTTCTTTGGAGCAACACTGAACCTTCGTAACTCTATGATTCCATATGTTCTCATGTGTTTCACATGTATGGGTCTTAAAGATGGTCTTTATATCTTCATGATCCGTCAGTATTTCATGGGATTCCCATTTGAATTGGAAGAAGCTGCATATGTTGATGGATGTAATTCATTTGTAACATTCTTTAAGATTATGATTCCAGGAGCAAAACCAATTCTTACATCTTGTTTCCTGTTCTCTTTCGTATGGCAGTGGACAGACAGTTTCTATACAGAACTGTTCCTTGGAAAAATCAAGATGCTTTCAATTCAGGTAGCAGCTCTTGGGGACCGTTTTGCACAGTACATGCTTAATACTTATGGTACTCCAACTGTTACAACAGGTTATACAAATGCAGTTGTTTCAACAGGTGTTCTTCTGACACTTATTCCTCTGCTTATCCTGTATCTCTTCGCACAGAATCTGTTTGTAGAAAGCCTTACAGCTTCTGGTATGAAGGAATAAAAATAATCCTGAAATATCGGTTTTAGTAAAACAATCTTACCGCACCTGTTCCCAGGTGCGGTTTTTTTTTAGGGGAATTCTAGTATGTTAATAAGAAAATAAGCAATATTTTTTGCTTTTACAAAAATAGATGTTATAATTAAAAAAACTAAAGTTTGTTATGTGAATATGCATAGGAGGAAAATAATGCTTATTACTACAAAAAAAGTATTGGCAGCTGGTCTTACAGCTCTTATTGCTGTATCTGCAGTTTCTGCTAAACCAAAAAAGATGACAAAAGAACAGAAAGCTCAGTCTAAACAGCTTGAAACTCAGTTCAAGAAAGCTGGCTATGTTGTTCAGAAGAATTCAAAGGGCAAAGTTTGGGACTTTGATGGAATGTCAGTTGTTGTAGCTGACTGGTGGTCAAGTGCAAACGGTCTCCAGAATGAAGCTTCAAAATCACCAGTTGAAGAAGACGGAAAAAAATTCCGTCAGTTTGTTATGAATACATACAACTGTGAAATTGATCAGGTTGGTATTGGTGGATGGGGTTCACACCCACAGACAGTTGCAAACTTCTGTACAACAGGCGGAGATGAAAACTATGTATTCATCATTGATGGTCGTTCTATTTCTGCTGGTCTTAAAGCAAATCTTTTCTATGATCTGTCTTCAATCAAATCTATAAATTGGAATAACAGCAAATGGGTTAAATCTGTTCAGGATAAAACAGCAAAAGGAAGTTCTTTCTATGGATGTCGTCCAATCCGTCCTGAACCACGTGGTGGTGTATTCTTCAATAAACGTCTTCTTAAAGAAGCAAATATTGATCCAGATTCAATCTATGATATGCAGGCTGCTGGAACATGGACATGGGATGCTTTTGAAAAAATGCTGAAAGCAACAACTCGTGATATTGATAACGATGGTGTAATGGATACATATGGTATGGCAAACCTTTCTACAGAATTCTGTCACCTGGCAGTTATGTCAAACGGAACTTCTTGGATTGGAAAAGACGGTGCTGGAAAATACTACTCAATGTGTGGTGATGAAAAAACTGTTGAAGCTATGAACTGGGCTTCAAGAATGTGTCAGAACTATGAAAAACCAGCTCCAGAAGGAGCAAACTGGGACTGGATGTACGCTTCATTTATGAATGGTGAAGTTGCTTTCCAGGCTGACCAGGAATACCGTGTAGGTAACATTGAAGATATGCGTGATGACTGGGGATTTGTATGTTTCCCACTGGGACCAAAGGGTGATGGAAAATACAAGACACTCCATGATGATAACACATATGTAATTCCAGGCTGCTACGACAAAGAACGTGCTGAAAACATTGCAAAAATCTTTGACCTGTGGTCAGATCCAACACCAGGATACGGTGATGATTCTTGGAGAGAAGATTACTATGCACGTTTCCGCGATGAACGCGCTGTAGATGAAACACTTCAGCTTATGAATGATAATGGTATCGTTCGTTACGATACACTGATTTCTGGTCTGAACCTCGGAAACATCATCTGGAATGTTTACCCAGGATACAAAACAATGCAGGAAGCAGTAGAAGAAACTGCTAACTCATTCCAGGCTCTTATTGAAGAAGCTAACCGCTAGTCTTAATAATTGACTGAGGGACCGCACTGAAAAAGTGCGGTCTTTTTCTTTTTAAATTTGATTAAAAAGTATTTTGCTTGCTTGACAATAGTAAGCAGATTTGGTATAGTTGTAACAATCTTTTCGGGCGACTAGCTCAGCTGGTAGAGCAACAGACTCTTAATCTGTGGGTCCGGAGTTCGATCCTCCGGTCGCTCAATTTTAGCCTCTCCCAAAGAGAGGCTTTTTTTTGCAAAAAAAATAAAATAAGAGGTCGTGTACATGATTTTCCCTTTGGAAGAACTCGTTAAATTTGATGGAAATGTTTATGAAATTACTGCTGCCGCAAGCCGCCGTGCTTTTCAGATGGCAAAAGTAAATGACCCTGAAATTGAAGCAAACGAAGGAAAAGATGTTTGTGTTGCTGCAAAACAGCTTTTCGGAGAAAAAGTAACATACAGAGTAGAAGATTCTGATAACTAATTTTTGAGCTTTATGCAAAATAAAACTCCGGTTATTGTAATTTTTGCTCCAACGGCGTCAGGAAAAACTGCCTTGATGCGGGATTTATTCTCGTATTCAGGCAGTTCTTTTATTTTAAACGGTAAGGCTGAAGTTATCAGCGCAGATTCAATGGCCGTTTATAAAGAACTTGATATTGGAACCGCAAAACCTGACCCTTTATTCTGTGAAGAAATCCCACATCATTTAATTAATATGACAAGTTATAAAAATCAGTTCTCGGTAGCCGATTTTGTTACCTGTGCAGATGCTGCTTGTGGTGATATCTGGGCGCGAGGGAAAATACCTGTTGTTGCTGGTGGAACTGGTTTTTATATCCGTGCTTTTTTAATGGGACTTCCAGAAACTCCTGAAAGTGATCCGAAACTTCGTAATGAACTGAAAGAACGCTGCGCCAGAGAAGGTAAGGAAGTTTTATACCAGGAACTTTGTGAAAAGGATCCTTTGAGTGCAAAAAAAATCCATCCTAATGATGAATACCGTATTTTAAGAGCCCTGGAAGTTTTTTATCTTACAGGAAAACCCCGTTCTTCATTTGAACTTTCAGCAACTTTCCGTTCTGACTTTGAATTCTGTCCTGTAATTCTTGAACCGCCTAGAGAAGTCCTTTTTGAACGCATTGCTCAAAGAGTGGAACTGATGTTTGAGATGGGGCTTGAAAAAGAAGTCCGTAATTTGATTTCTTCCGGAGCTTTGCCGGAAGATCCTGGAATGCAGGCTATTGGATACAGAGAGTTTTTTATGAGTCAGGACGTGGAAGAAATCAAGAAAATGATAATTCATAATTCCTGTAAATATGCAAAAAAACAATATACATATATCCGTGATCTTCCCGTTAAAACAAATATTCCTTTTACTGGAAGTGAAGAGGATAAAGATAAAGTGAAACAAATAATTGGCGATTTTATTTTATCAAAGAATATGTTATAATATCCGAAATTAAAAAGGGTAATCCCTGTCTGGAGATATAAAAATGAACGCTAAAGTTGCAGCATTCCTTTCAAAACATAATTTTATTAATCATGTTGATGTAAAAATGACAGCAGAAGGTCTTCTTTCTGATATGCGCGCCGGTCTTAAAGGCGAAAAAGCTGATGAAGATATGATTCGTACATTCTGCCTGCCACCAGAAAAGAAAGCTGTAAACCAGAGTGTAATTGTTATTGATGCCGGCGGAACAAACTTCCGTTCATGTCTTGTTACATTTGATGCAGACGGCAATGCTTCTATTTCTGATATGGAAAAAACACGCATGCCTGGAATCGAACGGGAATTGAATCGCAAAGAATTCTTTGATCAGATTGCTGCAAATCTTGAACATCTTAAAAATAAAGCAAACCGCATTGGTTTCTGTTTCTCATATCCTATGACTATTACAGAAGACGGAGACGGAATTCTTCTTGGTTTCTCTAAAGAAGTAAAAGCTCCTGAGGTTGTAGGTGCAAAAGTTGGAGAAAGTCTTGTAAAAACACTGGAAGAAAAAGGCTGGAATAAAATTGAACGCATTACTCTGTGTAATGATACAGTAGCAGCTCTTCTGGCTGGGGCTTCCGTAATGCCAGCAAATGAAGTTTCTTCATACATCGGTATGATTCTTGGAACAGGTCTTAATGCAGCTTACATTCAGGAAAACTGTGATGTTTGTGGAATCAAACGTCAGATTATTGTTTGTGAATCTGGAAAATATACTTCTGTAAACCGTTCTGATTTTGACCTGGCTGTTGATGCAAAAACTGTAAAGCCTGGTTCATTCCTTCTGGAAAAATCATGTTCAGGTGCATATCTTGGACCAATCGGTTTCTATGCACTTACAACAGCTGCCAAAGATAATCTGTTCAGTGAAAAAATGAATAAAGCACTTTCAGCTCTTACAGAACTTACACTTATTGAAATGAGCAATTTCATGGAAAAACCATATGATACAAGCCTGGTGCTTGGAAAAATGTGTGCTGAAAATGCTACAGAAGATGATTATAATATGATTCTTCAGATTTGTGATGCTATTGTTGAACGTTCAGCCCGTTACGGCGCTGCTATTCTTGTAGCATGTGTTCTTCAGACAGGAATGGGAAAAAATGCCGCAAAACCAGTTTGTATTCTGTGTAACGGTTCAACATTCTTCAAAACACCTATGATTCGTGAAAGAGTATATGCTCAGCTGGATGAAATCCTTACACGCCAGTCAGGTATTTACTGGAAGATTGTTTCGTGCGAAAATGATATTACACTTGGTGCTGCAATCAGCGGTTTGATTTAATAAAAAAGTTTTAAGCAGGGGAAAAGCATGGCTGGAAAGGGAATAGGTAAATCAATAGTTTTACTCATTATCATTGTGATTCTGGTTCTTGGCGGACTTTTATGGTTCAACTTTCTGGGACTGATTCATGTTAATTCCCTTTTTGCACCTGTTTACAAGCTTCTTGGAAAAGAACCTCAGGTTTCTATTTCTACAACTCAAAGTAAGCCTGTAACCGGCGACCTTGACGCTGACCGTCTTGCAAAACAGCGTGAAGCTCTGGATATTTTTAAAGAAGAGCTTGATAAGCGGGAAACTGACATAGCAGAAGTTGAAAAGCAGAATGAAAAAGTTGCAACAGAGCTTCTTGAAAGAGAAAAAAATCAGGAAGAACGGGAAAAGACTTTTGATCAGACTGTAAACAAGTACAACGAAAAAATGGTGAATATAACTCAGATTGCAGAAAATCTGAATGGTATGCGTCCTGAAAACGCTGTTGCAATTCTTGAAGCTCTGGATGATCAGACTTGTATTGACGTTCTTCGCCGTGTAGAAGAAATTGCTGTTGAAAGTGGAAGTTCTTCTATGGGATCTTACTGGCTTAGTCTTATGCCGGCTGACCGGGCTGCAGAAATCCAGCGAAAAATGCTTTCTAAACCTGAAAGCTTAAATTAATCAATTCTTGAAAAGGCGCAGTTCTGCGCCTTATTTTTTTTCTAAACTAAAGTTTTTTTATTCCGATGATTTCAGTATGGAACTAACTGAAATCCTTGTGGCTGTAAAACAGCCTGATTTCCAGAATGCAACTTCTCTTCAGGAACCGGTTCGTGAGTATTCCAGAAATGGAAAATCCTTCAGCGAACTTCTTGCGGGAATTAATTCTGAGAATCAGACAGCATCTTCAAAAGAAGATGTGAAAATTGCTGATGCAGCTGAAAAAACACCTGAAAATGATTCAAAAGTTACTTCCGCAAAAGATTCAAAAAACGAAAAAACAGAAAAAGTTGATGAAAAAGCTTCTGAATCTGTGAAAAGTGAAGAAAAATCACGTAAAACAGAAGTTGCAGAAACTGAATCTGAAGAAAATGACAGAAAATCTGAACTTTTTGCTTATTCAAGACTGAATCTTGTTGTTGAAGAGAATATTGAATCTGTAAGTGAAGAAACAAATCTTGAAATTGGAAAAGTTTCTGGTGAACTTCTGGATAGAATTGCAGATCAAGGGGATGCAGAACGTATTGCACTTCTTTCAAAAGGTAAGAATCTTGAAGTTTCAGATGATTTTGAATTTGAAATTGTTTCTGATGAAACTCTTGCTCTTGAAAGTGCACAAAAAGAATCTGTTGAAAATCCTCTGGAATTCTTAGCTACAGCTGAAAAGTTACAATCAGAAAATGAAACTGGATTTGTATCGGAAAATGTTACAGCAAAAGAAGAATCTTCTTTTGATAAATTAAAATCAAAAATAAATGTAACAGATTTAAGGACTGAAAAAGAACCTGTTGAAAAAACTGTTCTGGATAATGCAGAACCAAAAATGAAAGTAACAATGACTGGAAACGACAGTGCTACTATTGAAATGAATCTTCAGTCGGCACAGGGAAATATTTCTGAATCTGTTCTTTCTTCAAATGCTCAGGTTGCAGCCAGTGACGGTTCAAACTTTCAGGCAATGCTGAATAATCAGATTCAGGCAAATGCTTCGGAAATTGTTCAGACTGGAAATATTATTCTTAAAGACAATAACAAAGGCACAATTAATCTTGTTCTTCATCCGGATGATATCGGAAGTGTAAAGATGACACTTTCTTTGGACGGGGACAAAATTACAGGTCATATAGCCGTTAATACAAAAGAAGCTCTGGAAGTTTTCAAGAATAATGCTGAAAGTCTTAGAGAAGCTTTTATGAAAAACGGATATGAAAATGCTTCGTTTGAAGTTTCTTATAATTCTTCAGGAAACAGTTCTGGTCAACAGTTTGCAGAACAGGAACAGCAGAATCAGAATGCTTTTTATGGAAGACGTGAATATGCTTCTCTTGATGAAGCACTTCCTGTAGAGAGCAGCGATTTCTCTGAAGATTCTTCAAGAATTTTGAATTTTGGAATAAACATTGTGGCTTAAATGCCGAAAAATAAAAAGCATACCGCAAAGGTGGGAGCGGTAAGGGGTTATGTATGGACATAAATACAACAATGAGTGCCGGTGAAAAGTTTGCTGTAGACAATGCAGTAAATACTTTCAATAAACAGAATCAGTCTGATGGACGCATGAAATCAAATGAACTTGGAAAAGATGATTTTCTTAAACTTTTGATTGCACAGCTTCAGAATCAGGATCCAACAAGCCCTATGGAAGATACTCAGTTCATCTCACAGATGGCTCAGTTCTCTTCTCTGGAACAGATGACAAATATGTCTACTTCTTTTTCACGTCTTGCAAGTATGATGAACAGTCAGGAAGCTTATTCAACATTGGGGAAAACAGTTGAATTGAACGTGGGTGAAACAACAACAAGCGGCGTTGTAGAAGCTGCAACTCGTGGAGATAATCCACAGATTATGGTAAACGGCATGTACTATAGCATGGAACAGATTGCCGCAATTTATAACTAAAAAAGGTAATAAACACTAAGAGGTAAGCTATATGATGAGATCACTTTATTCAGGCGTTTCAGGACTTCAGAACCACCAGACACGCATGGATGTAATCGGAAACAACATTTCAAACGTTAATACTGTAGGTTTCAAACGCGCCCGCGTAAACTTCCAGGATATGATCAGCCAGCAGATGTCAGGTGCTGCAAAACCAACTGATGAAGTTGGTGGTGTAAACCCTAAAGAAGTTGGTCTTGGTATGACAGTTGCCTCAATTGACAACGTATTTACACAGGGAAACCTTCAGTCAACTGGAATCAGTACTGACCTGGCAATCCAGGGAAATGGTTTCTTTATCATGAAAAACGGTGAAGAATCTTTCTACACACGTAATGGTGCCTTTGGTCTTGATATGAACGGAACTCTTGTTAATCCTTCAAACGGTATGAGAGTTCAGGGGTGGATGGCTCGTGAAATGGACGGAGAAATGGTAGTTCAGACAGCTGCAACTCCAACAGATCTGACAATTCCTGTTGGCTCAAAAGATCCTGCAAAAGAAACAACAAACATCAACTATGCCTGTAACCTGAATAAAAATACTCCTGAAATCCAGGAAGGTGCATCGGCTGCTGACATTGCAAAAGCAACATGGAATACAGAACAGAAGATTTATGACAGCTTCGGTAATGAACACCTCCTTTCAATTTCTTTCACAAGAGTTCCTGGAAATCCAAACCAGTGGCAGGCAACTGTAAATGTTGATGCTGACAATGCTGATTTCACACAGACACGTATTGGTCTTGGTACAACAGACGGAATGGAAAATACATTTCTCATCAACTTTGATAACTATGGACTTCTTGAAAGTGTAACAGACTCTGCCGGAAACGTAACAAATCCTGCAGGTTCAGTTGTTCTTCAGGCTTCTTACACAGTTCCAGAAAGCAACGCTGACGGAGAAGGAAATCCTTACCGCCAGACAATGAATATTAATCTTGGAACAATCGGAAGTGCAGTAAACACTGTAACTCAGTCTGCTTCTAAGTCTACAACAAAAGCTTACTTCCAGGATGGATACACTCTTGGTTACCTTGATACATTCAAGATTGACTCAACAGGTACAATTACTGGTGTGTACTCAAACGGAACAAACCGTACAATCGGTCGTGTTGCTCTGGCTACATTCACAAACAACCAGGGTCTTGAAAAAGCCGGAGACAACACATACGTTGAATCTATCAACTCTGGTATGGCAAAAATCGGTGAATCAGGAGTTGCCGGAAACGGTTCTCTGTTAGCCGGTGCACTGGAAATGTCTAACGTTGACCTTTCTGAACAGATGACAGACATGATCGTTACACAGCGTGGTTTCCAGGCTAACTCAAAGACAATCACAACAGCAGATACTCTGCTGGAAACTGTATTGAGCCTGAAACGCTAAGTTAGGTAATATGTAAAACAAAAAGGCACTGTGGTTGAGTATAACTCACTGCAGTGCTTTTTTTTATGGCCTATTGTGTATGACTTATTTCTGACTATAAGATAACTTACTGAAAACACCCATTTCTAAAATTCTTTTTTTTACAAAATCATTTCCCGTTAAGACAGGCATATCACTTATACAAAAGTTTTGCGTGAGCAAAACCGAATCGGTGTGACATTCTTCGCTCGACTTAAGCTTTAAGAATACTTAACCTTATGCGGACTGGGAGTAATCTATTTGATTTAATCCTAGATTATTCCGGAGCTACAACTTTTCCGTTTATTATTTCTTTTGGATATACGCAGATGCCAAGTTTTTTTTCAAGAAGGGCAAACTTGTGCATTTCATATTCATCGCCAATGAGAACATTGATTCCTGTCTTTCCTGCACGGGCTGTACGTCCTGAACGGTGAACGAAAAAGTCTTCATCATGTGGAAGGTCCATCTGGATTACGTGGGTAACATTTGCAATATCAAGGCCGCGGGCACTTAAATCACTGGTAACCAGAATGCGGCATTTTCCGCTTCGGAATTTATCGATGGCGGCTTTACGAAGCTGTTTGTCAGCTTTTGCGTGAAGTGCCATGCAGTCAACTTTTTTGAAGCGGAGTTTCTGATAGATGTTTTCAACCTGGTCTGCACGGCTTGTAAAAATAAGGGCTTTGCCAGGATTTTCTGCTGCAAGAAATTTTCTGAGTGTGTCAATTTTATCACGGTATTCAGCGTAGATAGCCCAATGTGTAATACGTTTTTTAAGGACGTCTTCCTGTGGCATAACAACGCTTTCTGTTTCTGTAAAGAATTTTGAAACCTGTGAATTGATTGTGGCGGAGCAGGCAATTACCTGAATGTTTTCCGGCATGCAGTCCCGCAGGGCAGATGTTGGCTCAATCAGCTCTTTTTTTACCATGCGGTCAGTTTCGTCAAAAATAATCGCTACAGCATTTGAAACTTTAAGCTTTTTAAGGTTGATGAGTTCAACAAGTCGGGCAGGAGTCCCGATTACAATCTGAGGTTTTTCTTTAAGCGCATCAATTTGACGTTTCAGTGGAGCACCGCCAATAAAAAGTGCTGTTTTTCTGTCTGTAATTGATTTTGCTGCCAGGTTAATCTGGGATGCAAGTTCAAAAGTTGGAGCTGTAATAATGATTTTTACGGAAGTCTGGTCTGTGTCCCGTTCAAGGCGTTCTATCAGTGGTAACAGGTATGCAAATGTTTTACCTGTTCCAGTTTCACTTTGAAAAAGAACGTTTTTATGTTCAAAAATCATTGGAATGATTTTGTTCTGAACGTTTGTTGGAGAAGTAATATTCTGTTCTGCAAGTTTTTCTTTGATTTTCTGTGAAATCAGGTCAAAAGAATTATCCATGATTTAATTCTACATAATTTCTTGACTTTTTTCTTCAGGTTTTGGAAAATTATAGTATGAAAATCGGTATTAATACTTGTGGCTGTAATCATGCAAGAAACGGGGCAGGTTCCTTTCTTTTGTCCTTTATCTCAAATCTTCCGAAATCAGACGAATATTCCTTTGAAATTTTAGGTCTTGAAGAAGACCGTTTTATATATACATCAGGAACAGAACTTTCGTATATATCTGTTCTAAATGATAAAAATGCATCAAAAATAATCAGTAAAAATCAATATGAAGCAGTGCTGTTTCCGGCTCCAGAAAAATGTTTTATAAAGTGCGGAAAGGCTAAAAGTGTTGTTTTGATAAATTATCTTTATTCAGTTTTGAAAGATAAAAAACAGCGAAAAATCCTAAAAAAGAATCTTAAGAAAGCTGATTATATAATTGCATTCTCAGAAATAATAAAAAAAGACCTTGTTGAAAATGGATTTTCCGAATCTTCAATCCGTGTTGTTCATAATGGCCTTGATCATAAAATTTTTTATCCTGTATTGAATCTTGATTCTGATATTCTTGATATTAAACCCTTTGCAATTAAGAGACCTTATTTCATTTACTGTTCAAGTATTTCGGGCGTAGAAAAAAATCATCTGAATCTTGTAAAGGCTTTTGAGATTTTTAAGGAGAAAACAGGCCTTCCTCAGCGTCTCGTTATTGCTGGAAATGACGGGGAATATTCGGAAGTACTTCATAAGGCAGCTTTTGACAGTTCCTGTGCTGAAGATATTTTTATTACAGGTTATTTCCAGTTTGAAAGTCTTGCAAAGCTTTATGCCGGAAGTGATGCTTGTATTTTCCCTGCTAGAAATGAAGGGGTTGGAATGCCGGTTCTTGAAGCTATGGCATGCGGTGTTCCTGTGATCTGTTCAAACAGCGGTGCACTTCCTGAAATTGGAGGAGATGCTCCTTTGTATTTTGATCCGGACGACATAAATGAAATGGCTTCTTTAATGGAAAAAGTTGTACAGGATCAGGATTTGCGTTCTGAAATGATTAGAAAAGGTGCGGATCGTGTTTCTACATTTAACTGGGAAACAACAGTTGCCGAAACTCTAAATGTATTGAAATGAGTTTAGTATATAGAAGAAAATTGAAAAAAGCCTTTGTTTTTATTGCTTCTTTAATATTAAGTTTTTCTCTTTTTGCAGACATTCCTGATTCTTTGTACGGTATTTGGGAAGGAAAGGATCGTTATGTTTTTTTTGAACAGGTTCAGGAAGAAGACCGAATTGTAATAATTTTGAAAGATTATTACGGCTGGTATCTGGACCGTGTTGTTGAACATGAAGATTATTCAAAAGATTTCAAACGGGACCGTAATTCAGCAACTACAAAAAAATCAGTGTTTGTTCTTGCCGATGCCGCGCCGCTCTGGCTTTCTGAAGGTTCTTCTTCGGGGAAATCTTCAGCTTATGAACTAAAACTGACTTACGATAAATACGATATCACTTATGTTCCCTTCGCTTTGATTGATGATAAAATTTTTCTTGAATTCTGGCTTTCTGACGGAAACCATCCCGGTTTCTGGATGGGTAACGTTGTAACTGACGGAATAAAGGTTTCAAGTCAGGTAGAACAGGAAAATCTCTGGTCCTGGTTTATTAATAATGAGACTGATGAAATGTATAAAATCCGTTTCTGGAAAAGTAAAATGGATTTTGATTCTGAGCTTGAAGCAGTAATAAAAAGTCAGAAAGGCAATGATACTGAATATACACTTTCGAAACAGATTTTTTCGGCAGGAAATGTATACACTTGTGTTCCCGGTCGCAGGGTTTATGTAAGGAATCTTGATAAAGTCCCTGTAAAAGTTCCTTTTGACGGGAAAGACGTTCTTTATAATGAAGAAAAAACAATCTGCGCAGTAAATGATGTTTATCTGAAGCGTCTTCTTGATAAAAAATCCTTTGAAGAGCTGATGGAAATTGTCAGAATTCAGAATTCCCGCCGAAAACCTGATCCTCCGCCGCTTTTTCCTCCGGAAGAACTTGATTATCACTGGGATCTGATTGATTACCTTGAAAAAGACAATGTGATTATTCAGGAAGTACGCCAGCGTCAGAAAGATTTTGGGGTTCGGGGAAAAGACCTGGACCGCTGATTAAAATCCATACAGAAAATAAATTCCTAAACAATCATTAAAAATCACCGATGATATGAATAAGAAACTCCCACTTGGGGCGGAAGTTTTCCGTGGGGAGTACTGATTCATATACTGGGGTGGTATTTTATGATCAGAGGATGGTACACA
>JAKSTN010000011.1 GCA_024402535.1 Treponema sp. | reverse complement strand
CTGTTACACGAACACCAAAGTTTTCGTCAATAACTACAACTTCACCTTTTGCAATCTGTTTATGGTTTACCAGAATATCTACAGGTTCACCGGCAAGTTTTTCCAGCTCGATGATTGTACCTTCACCCATACCAAGGATTTCTTTGATGGATTTTTTTGTACGACCAAGTTCTACGGTCATTTCCATCTGAACGTCCATAATCAGGCCGATATTCCCCTGTTCGGCTCCGGACATACTTCCCTGGAGATTTGGATACTGAAGTGACTGAACATTCGGAACATTCATTCCCATGTTCATGCCCATATTCATCTGAGGCATACCCATTCCCATCTGTGGCATGCCCATACCCATTCCCATATTCATCTGTGGCTGAGTCATTCCCATGCCCATACCCATGTTCATCTGTGGCTGGCCCATTCCCATGCCCATACCCATCTGTGACTGGCCCATTCCCATTGCGCCACCCATTGGCTGAGACATGCCGCCCATAGAACTTCCCATATCCATAGCAGGCGAAGAAAGATCTTCTACTCCACCACCAAGAGCGTTACACATTTTTTCAGCAACGTTTCCGGCAATACATTCCCAAAGTGTAAACGCTTCGCCGTCCAGAGTAAGAGGATATGTACAAAGTGCGAAATCGCCCTGTGGGAAACGCACCATAGCTTTAGGTTCATTAACACATTCAGGTGTTGCGTAAGCAAGACCTGGAAGTTTTCCTGTTGCATCCAGACTGTTGATCTGTGCACTTACATGTGTTGCAATAACTTCTGATACTACAGAAAGAACCATATCATCAACTTCTGTAACTTCTTCTGAATTAACCAGAGAGAAAAGTTTCTGAGCAAATTCAGGAGCCAGAAGATAAAGATGTTCACCTTTTACGCCTTCGTTATAATCAGCCATAACGCCGATTACTACTTCAGGAAGACGAGAAAGAACACGGTCTCTGTCTACAACTTCTACAACAGGATTATCTGCTGTAAATGAAGCATTTGTATAAGAATTGATATTTGATTCAAGTTTTGGTTTGAGTTCGTCGGCCAGTCCCTGAAGTGTAGCCACATCCATATGGGCTGCCGGTCCGCTTGAAACCTGGCCGGAAGAATTTAATCCATCCATTGAAACGCCAGAAAGCAGAGCGTCGATTTCGTCCTGTGAAATTGCACCATCACTCATATGTTCCATCTCCTTCTACGGAAAGTTCTTCAAACTCTTCCGCATCTACATCTTCAATTTTTCCTGTAATCTGTACAGCCATTTTCTTTCCGACAACACCTGGCTGACAGAAGAACTTTTTACGATCCCCAACACTCAGCGAGAGCGGGTCACCAACTTTTATATTTGAAAGACGAACTACATCTCCTACGCGAAGTGCCAGAACGTCTCTGATAGGCAGATTGATGCTGCCGAAATCGGCAACAATATCCATATCTACATCATTAATCTGTCCCTTGATTGTAGACAGATACTGGGTTGTAGAACTTTTACGAACCGAAGAATACCAGAACTGAGATGACAGTTTTGAAATAATCGGGTCGATTGTCTGGTAAGGAATACAGAAGTTCATCATACCTTCTTCCTCACCAACTTTTGTTTCCAGAGTAATAAGCACAACCATTTCATTTGGTGGAACGATTGATGCAAACTGTGGATTTGTTTCGATAGTCTGGAAACGAGGACGAAGGTCTATTACCTGTGTCCAGGCTTCACGAAGGTTAGCCAGGATTCGAACAATAACGCCTTCCATTACTTCCTGTTCGATATCTGTAAGGTCACGGTTTTTGTTTCCGGCAATAGCGCCGCGTCCACCGAACAGACGGTCAATCATACAGAAAGAAATCGTAGGGTCAATTTCAAGAACCGCGTTACCAGGAAGCGGATCCATATTAATAACTGCAAGAGTTGTAGGAGTTGGAATAGAACGAATAAATTCCTCGTATGTAAGTTCGTCTACAGATGCAACGTGTACGTGTACCAGGGAACGCAACTGGGCTGACAAGCTAGTTGTAGTATTACGTGCAAAAGTTTCATGCATGTTCGAAATAGTACGAAGCTGTTCTTTTGAGAATTTACTAGGACGTTTAAAGTCATAGATTTTAATTTTATGAGCACTGGAAACCGGCTTAAAATCATCAACTTCAGAATCACCTGAACTGATGGCTGTTAAAAGCTGGTCAATTTCGTCCTGTGACAGAACCTCGTTCATGCCGAATCTTCCTTATCCTTTCTAAAAAATAAACTACTGTTCGATAACATCTTTCTGAAGGAAAACTACATCGCGAATCTTTGAGCTTGTCAGGTATTTATCGTTGATTGCATTTCTAAGCTCAATCTTCAGTCTTTCTTCATTTGCAGTATTTTTAAGTTCTGCAGCTGTTTTTCCATTAAAATATCGGCGCAAAAAGTCTTTCAGTTCAACAGTTCTCTGTGTAATTTCTGTTGAAGTAGCTTTATCGTCTTTTTTATATCCAAGAACTACATCTACGCGGATTGTAGCAGGGATATCATCACAAGTTGTTGTCTGAACAACACCAAGAGAAGTATACCAGTCAAGAATTTCGCGCTGAGCTGTATACGAAACTGATGCCGGCTGTCCGCCTGCAGGTCCTGAACTGCCCTTAGTTGCAATTTTTACTGTAACGAATACAACAACTACGATAAGAATGATTGCAGCGACTGCAATGATAATCCACTTAAGAAGACCAGGCAGAAGTCCGCCCATTTTGCCTTTTTTTGCAGGTGCTGGTGATGCTCCACCATCATCAAGACCTAATTCGTCATTGTCTGCCATTTCCCCTCCAGCAAGCAACATTTTATTATGTCTAAAAGAATAGAAAATTTTATGAATTCTCTACATTTTACCATTAAAAATGTCCCTCGTCTAGAATAATTATATCCACACGTCTGTTATAGGCTCTGGCCTCAGGCGTATCATTTGAAAATTTTGGTCTGGTATCTGCATATCCGGCAACAGAGAACTGATTTTCATCAACTCCGTAATCTGCCAGATAATGAAGAACATTTGTTGACCGGGCTGTTGAAAGTTCCCAGTTACTTAAAAAATCAGAATCGTAAGCAACAGGAGTGTTGTCTGTATGACCTTCAATTCTGAAACGGCGGTCTTTCATTTCCGCAGATTTGAAGAACTCTGAAAGACGCAAAAGAGTGTCACGGGTCTGGTCTATATTCAGGGTTGCACTTCCCTCTTCGAAGAAAGAATCTGAAGCCAGTGTGATAATCAATCCTCGTTCATCACTTGTTATAGTAATCTTATTTGATTTAATATCAGGAGCAAAAAGACTTACTGCCTTTTTCTTTGCAAGACCTAGAGATTTACCTTTTTCAAGAGAAGGAAGTGAGTTGATGTTATTTCCCAGATCCGAAAGGCGTCCTGCAGAAAGTGACATACCGCCGGAAGTTGATTCAGTTTCATTCATCTGAAGAGACTGAGTGATTGTTGCCAGCTGAGTCGGATCAATTTCTGAAGGGTTGTAAAGCATAACGAAGAAGCAGAGCATAAGGGTGATCATGTCACCGTATGTACCCTGCCACGCGCTTGACGGTTTCTCTGGTTCCTTAGACTTTCCCATTTATTTTCCTCAAATCCTTAAATCTTAGTCTTTCAGTACGTCAGCTTCGATAGCTTTTCTTGTAACAGGATCAAGATATGTAAGAAGTTTCTGTGCCATAATGCGTGGGTTTTCACCAGCCTGAATAGCAAGAACACCTTCAATAACCATTTCTTTAGAACGCATTTCCTGAGCGTTCTGGTCCAGAAGTTTCTGCGAGAATGGAGTAATAAGCCAGTTGGCCATCATAGAACCGTAAAGTGTTGTAATAAGGGCAACGGCCATGTTAGGACCCAGGGATGATTTATCTTCCAGGTTGTTCAACATACCAATAAGACCTACAACGGTACCCATCATACCGAAACCAGGAGCGAAACCGGCCCACTGGTTAACAATGTTGATCCATGACATGTGACGTGCTTCACACTGGTTCATTTCGTTTTCCATAACTGCACGGATAATGTTTCCGTCAGTACCATCGACAACAAGACGAAGTCCCATTTTCATAAAAGGATCTTCCAGATCATCAAGACCGTCTTCAAGGGCAAGAATACCTTCACGACGGGCTTTTTCTGAAAGAGCCTGCATATTAACTACAATATTTTTTTCACCGAAGTCAGGAACTTTGAATGCCTTTCCCATAACCTTGAAAAGACCAAGACATTTTTTCATAGGAGCGGCAATCCAGATAGCAAAGTAAGAACCACCGATTGTCATGGCTGCAGAAGGAATATCGATAATTCCTCCAAGAGAACCACCGGAAGTCATAACCGACATGACGATCATGGCGGCACCACCGACGATACCAATTATTGTTGCTATATCCATTTATAAAACCTCTTGCGCTTCGATACCGACCTTACGGCGGTAAGCAATTATTTTATCAATTATTTCCTGAGGAGAATTCTTAACGATGAGTTTTTTTCCTGACAGCATTGTTAATGTTGTATCAGGCAGAGAGTCCATACTTTCTATCATATGCGGATTCACCCAGTATTTTTCCCCATCCAAACGAATCACATCAATCATATAATTTTCCCAAACTAACTAAATTCCGTCAAGTATTATTTTATATGTCTTATACTCGTCGTCATTTCAAAAATCGGCATAATATATAGAAAGTTTAGAGAAATTTATAAAAAAAGGTCCCGCAGGGCTTATTCTGCAGGACCTTCAAGAAAATCAGTTTTCTTCTATATAAAAACTATTCGGCACGTGCCATAGCTTCTTCGTAGTCTTTTGTTCCAACAAATATTTCATTTGTGTAAGGATTTTTACCCTGTGCAACAGAACGTTTAATAATAACTGCCAGTGCAATTACGTTTGCAAATACTGCAAGAACGGCCATTACCCCCTGCATATGAGGATCAACTACAGTTGGTGCAGTTGCAGCTGTTGCAGCACCTTCAACACCAGCATAAAGAACAGGATCTACGTGGAATACACCGCGGTCCTGGAAAAGTGGGAATACCTGTGCGAACATACACCAGAGTGCCAGTGTATTTGCACGGTTCTGAATCCATCCGCCTTTGTTCCAGAATGCTGCAGCAAATGTTGGAGCAAGGAGAAGAGCGAAACCACAGTACCATGTATGTGTAGGCAGGTTCAGATATGTATATGTGAAGTTCCAGAAGTCATAAGAAACGATGAACCAGATTGTCATATCAGGCCAGAGCATATCCTGATTCTTCTTTTTAGATGAGTAGATTCCCCACCATCCTGTCATACACATAATATTGATAAGACCTGCAACACCATTTGCCCAGTTCCACCAGCCGCCGTAAAGCCATACACCTTCTGATGATTTCCACCAGCGTGCGCCTGTTTCTGAAAGAGCAATTGAACCTTTGATTGCTGATTCAAAGTCTGAAGCAACTGCAATAAGGATGTTGATTGCAACGATAAGGAATGGGAAACATTTGAACCAGTTTACATTTCCAAGTTTCCCCCATTTGTATTTGAGAACCATAAAACCGATACAACCGATTGTGGCTGCATAAAGTTTTGCATAATGGAACCAGCTGTTCATGTACAGATATGTAGGATTATTAAGAGCCCATTCTGCACCCATTTTTGCGCCGACAGCAACTGCAACAAAGTAAACTGTAAGTCCAAGAGGAAGAACTACGAAAGCTGCAATGCCTCCGGCTTTTGTTCTGCGTGAAATTTCATTGGCAAGAATCAGACCAACGAATACGATAACCCAGCCAATAATCTGATAAATGGCTGCATCGCCATAAACTGAGAATAACATAAAAACTCCTTTGACTATTTGTGTGTGTGTGATAGTCTGTCTACGATTTTACACCTGCAATTACATATAAAGCAAGGATTTTCTATAATTTCTCTATATTGAACATCTCCCCCATTTAACATAAAATACGGTTAAATAATCCTTATATAAGGAAATGAATTTTTAAGAGGTATTCCCATGGTATCTTACAAAGATCTCGGTCTGGTAAACACAAAAAAAATGTTTGCTAAGGCTATGAAAGGTGGATATGCAATCCCTGCATTCAACTTCAATAATATGGAACAGATGCAGGCTATTATTCAGGCTTGTACTGAAGAACAGTCTCCTGTAATCCTGCAGGTTTCTAAAGGTGCTCGTGCTTACGCAAACAAATACATCCTGCGCAACATGGCTCGCGGTGCTGTAGAATATGCAAAAGAACTTGCAAAAGAAATGACAGAAAAAACAGGAAAAAAATACAAGGCTATTCCTGTAGTTCTTCACCTGGACCACGGTCCAAACTTCGAAGTTGCTAAAGACTGTATCGACTCTGGTTTCTCATCAGTTATGATCGACGGTTCAGCACTTTCTTACGAAGAAAACGTAAAACTTACAAAAAAAGTAGTTAACTACGCTCACAAACACGATGTAACTGTAGAAGCTGAACTTGGTGTTCTCGGTGGTGTTGAAGACGAAGTAGCTGCAGAAGAATCAAAATACACAAAACCAGAAGAAGTTGTAGACTTCGTTACAAAAACAGGTTGTGACTCACTTGCAATTTCTATCGGTACATCACACGGTCGCTGTAAGTTCACACCAGAACAGTGCAAACTGGTAGACGGTGTTCTTATTCCACCTCCACTGGCATTCAATGTTCTTGAAGCTATCGAAAAAGAACTTCCAGGATTCCCAATCGTTCTCCACGGATCTTCTTCAGTTTCTGTAGACGATGTTAAAACAATTGAAAAATTCGGTGGAAAAATCCCTAACTCAGTTGGTATCCCAGAAGAACAGCTCCGCAAAGCTGCAAAATCAGCTGTATGTAAGATCAACATCGACTCAGACGGTCGTCTCGCTATGACTGCTGCTGTTCGTAAGTTCCTTGCAGAAAACCCAGATGCATTCGACCCACGTCAGTATCTGACAGCTGCTCGCGACGCTGCTAAAGCAATGTACGCTCACAAATGTCGTGACGTTCTTGGTTCTTCTAACTCTCTCTAAGATTAGAATAAACCTCAAGGCGCTTTAAGCGTCCTGAAGAAACCCGTTTCGGTGTTATTTCACTGAAACGGGTATTTTTTTTAACTGAATTCTAATAAAATTTTAATCATTTGTTTTATTTTGACAAATTGACAAATAATGTCATACTGAATAAACTATAACATTATGATTAATACACTTCCAGAATTGCTTTATCATCAGGGATTAAATTATCCTGAAATCAATGCTCAGCTTACAAAAGATTCATCAGGAACATTCCAGCCTACAACATATAAAGAACTGACAAGCCAGATGTTCGATTTCGCCGCAGGTCTTCTTACTTTAGGAACAAAACGCGGTGAACACATCGGGCACATTGCAGACAACCGTCAGGAATGGCAGGTAATCTCCCTTGGTTCAATGGTAATCGGGTGTGCAGATATTCCCCGTGGAAGCGATGTTACAGTAAATGAACTGCGTTATATTTTAAGCTTTACTGAATGTAAGACAGTTTCTGTAGAAAATCCTTACGTTCTAGGAAAACTCTGTGAATGTATTGATGACATTCCGACTCTCCAGAATATCATCCTTATAGATTCCCAGAACAAAGCTCTGGATCGTTTTGACATAAAGGGAAGAAAACTTTTCCATTATCAGGATATTCTCAAAGCAGGAGTTGAATGGCGAAAAGAACATCCTGAAAAAATCGAAAAGGAAGTATGGAAAGGAAAAACCGAAGACGTTGCTACAATCATCTTTACTTCCGGAACAACAGGTACACCGAAAGGCGTTATGCTGACACACAAAAACTTCCTGTGCCAGCTTGAAGGCATTGCCTCAACTTTAGGATTCCACAAAGCACAGCGCTCAATCTGTATTCTTCCAATCTGGCATGTTTACGAGCGTGAACTTGAATATTACATCATTTTCTTTGCAGGAACCATGTGTTATTCAAAACCGATTTCTTCAGTTCTCATGTCAGACTTTATGAAAGTTCGACCTCAATTTATGCCTTGTGTACCACGCGTCTGGGATTCTCTGTACCAGGCTATTTCGAAAAAAATCAAGTCTCAGTCAGGCATTTCATGGATTCTTTTCCAGATTCTTGCAGGAGCTTCTTCAAATTCCCTCGCAATGAAAAACAGAATCCACGGATTAAACAGATACTATAAAGAACGCCACAGCTTTGAGCACGGAATGAGTAAACTTCTTTATATTCCATACGGAATACTCTACCCTCTCAGAGTATTAGGAGAAAAACTTTTCTTCTCTAAAATAAAGGAGATGCTTGGCGGAAGATTTGTCTGCGGAATTTCCGGTGGCGGCGGATGTCCTCCAAAACTTGATAAGTTTTTCAACGCTGTAGGCATTCAGGTTGTAGAAGGATACGGCATGACAGAAACTGCCCCAATCGTTTCAATTCGTAACCGCTTCGCCCCGGTTCTTGGAACAATCGGAAAACCTTTGTACTACAACGACACAAAGATCATCAAAATGGACGGAACTCCTGCAAAGCCTGGAGAAAAAGGTGTTCTTTATGTAAAAGGTGAAAACGTAATGAAAGGATACTACAATCGTCCTGACCTTACAGCAGAAATCCTTTCTGAAGACGGCTGGCTCAATACAGGTGACATTGCCGTTTCAACTTTTAATGGTGAGCTTGCTATCAAAGGACGTTCAAAAGACACAATCGTTCTCCGTTCAGGAGAAAACGTTGAACCATTCCCTATCGAAGGAAAACTGGTTGAATCGCCTTACATTGCACAGGCTGTTGTCTGCGGACAGGATGAAAACACTCTTGGTGCTATCATTATTCCAAACATTGACGAACTGGAAAAAGCCGCCGAAGGCGACGGTCAGAAATTCTCTTCAACACAGAAGCTTCTAGATTCAGGCTTTACACAAGAACTTATTACACGTGAAATTGAACGCCTGATTTCTTCAAAGAACGGATTCAAAAACTGTGAACGCGTAAGCACTTTCTTCATATTGGAAAAATTCCTTCACCCTGAAGAAGAATTTTCTGCAAAGGGCGGCCTTATCCGCTACAAGGTTCTGAACAACTACAAACATCAGATTACAGCAATGTTCAATAAAGAAACTAAAAAACAGAAAAAAGTAATGCCTGAAAAACTTCAGGAAATGCTTCCTGAAAGATTCCAGGAAGTTCTGCAGGACTTCATTTCATCACACTAATCACTGTAAAACAGAAAGACGTTTTTTAGTGATTTCTGAAATACTTTCAAACCCCGCACTGAATGCAGTTTCGCAGCCTTTGCGGGGTATTTTTTTGCCGCCAACAACATCAAAAGTTTTTTCATCTTTCTGAATAAGAATGCAGTGCCGCTTTCCACCGTCAGCCTTATTCAGTTTTTCTACAGCTTCTGCAGTTGTTCCGCTACCGGCAAAAAAATCCATAACAGTAATGTCATTATCCATGCAGGAAATTTTTATGAAATGTTCTACAAGCCCAACCGGTTTCGGATTATCAAAAGCGCCTTTTACGCCAAGTATTTCATCCAGATGATTCTGAGCATCCCGGGTCGAGCCTACATTTTCTATAATATTCTTTGGAATAATTTCTTCTTTCTTGCCGTTAAAGATTTTTTCCCGGGGAACATTTTTATATTCGGGAGCCGGACCAAAATAAATTCTATTATCATTCAGCAAGTTTTCCATTTCTTCTTTTGAACACTGCCATTGCCGTTCCCACACAATACCTGAAGGCGAAGTTACTTTGAAAAAATTTTTATGTTTCGGATTTGAACGTTTTTCTGAAAAGGAAATACTTCCGCTGAACCATGGGCCCCGAGGGTCATTGTCTGCATTTACCGTAGCCCAGGAAGTTTCAAGAATCTCGGTGAAAGGTTTCAGCTTATTTTTATTTTTTGCGAAGCATAAATTATTTTCTGTAAGGGTACGGCTCCAGGTATCTTTTTTTCCTTTGCCGTGTAGCCACATAAAATTGTTGATGAAGTTTTCTTCTCCGAAAACTTCATCGCAGAGAATCTTAAGGCGGTAAAGTTCATCATCTCCAATGGCAATAAAAATGCAACCGTCTTCGCTTAAAAGTTCGCGGGCAAGAACAAGACGGTTTTTCATAAAAGAAAGCCATGCGGAATGTCTGTCGCCTTTCTGTGAAAAATCATCGTTATATGTAAAAGTATTTCCTGTATTGTATGGAGGATCAGTATAAATCAGATTGATTTTTCCGCGCCATTCTTCAAGATGCTGCTGCATTACTTCAAGATTGTCGCCCACAAAAAGTTCATGTGACATATTTTTAATATAGCCGTTTTCCGGACTTGAACCGCCCCCTCCAGTCACAAACATCCTGTTTGTTCCTTCCGGGCGCCTCCGTTCACTGTCGTCGCCGTCCATGGCGACTTTTCAGAAAAAAGCTCCTTCATCGCTTTTTTCTGCGTTCACTCCGGTATTCGGTTCACTTTCATTTCATAACAAAAATATTGTTATGCACGTATTTATTTTGTAATTAATTTTAAGCCGTTTTCCGGACTTGAACCGAATACCTGCTCGTTACGAGGGAGCTGCTCTACCAGGTGAGCTAAAACGGCAAACAATGTGTTCATTATATAGAAAAAACAATCATTTCGCAAATCTTAGAAAATCACTATAATAAAATCATGTTTTCAAGCCTTACTACAGTTGCAACTCAGGTTGCCGTTCTTTTCATTCTTATCGGTATTGGTTTTCTCTGTTCCAAAAAAAAGATTTTTGATGAACACACTATCAAACACCTTACTCACTTCATTCTCTATTTTGTAACACCAACTGTCGTAATAAATTCTTTCAACAGGGAGTACGATCCTCTTCTTGCAAAAAAACTAATAATCAGTGCAGGATGCGCCGCTCTCGCCCACGGACTTTTCATAGCACTTTCCTACATACTTATTCACGACAAAGTTCAGGCAAAACGCGCAGTACTTCGTTACGGCGTTATTTTTTCAAACTGCGGATATATGGCCCTTCCACTTCAGAATGCAATACTTGGAAATGAAGGCGTTTTTCTTGGAACCGCATACATTGGCATTTTCAATCTTCTCACATGGACCTTCGGCCTTGTTCTTATGAGCGGATCTTTTAAGGAAATCAGTATAAAAAAGATTTTTATAAATCCGGGAATTATTGGAATTGCAGCAGGTCTTATTATATTCCTTACTCCATTAAAATTACCTGTAATTCTTGCTTCTCCTATTCTTCATCTTGCAAACCTGAACACACCGCTTCCAATGTTTGTAATTGGTTATTACCTGGCACAGATTACAACCTTTGCAGTTCTGAAAGATGTAAAACTTTTAACCGGTATTTTCATGCGTCTTGTTATCTGTCCGCTGGTAATTCTTGGAGCAATGCTTCTACTTGGAATAAGAGACAATATCCTTCCTGCCATGGTTATTGCAGCCAGTGCACCGACAGCCGCCAACACAACAATGTTTTCCGCTAAATACGAAAAGGATACCCAAGCTTCCGTTACAATGGTAGCCATGAGTACCCTTTTCTCAATTCTTACAATGCCTGTACTTGTTACACTGGCAGTTTCTTTAATGCGTTAATTACTCAGGAATAAGTCTGGAGATAGTAAGATCTTTCTGTCTCCAGTTCTTATCTACTTTTACCTGAAGGTCCAGTTCAACTTTATATGGATAAATCATATTTAAAGCTTTAAGAGATGCGGCACGGATTTCTTTAATTTTTGAAGCTCCTTTTCCAATTACAATTCCTTTCTGACTTTCCCGCTCAACACAAAGAAAAGCACGAACCCAAAGTTTTTTTCCTTCATTACGGAATTCTAAGTCTGCAACATTTACATAAACTGCGTGAGGAATTTCCTGTTCAAGACGGTTGATTGCTTCTCCGCGGATAGCTTCAGAAATTCGAAATTTCATATCCTGGTCTGTATAAAAATCTTCTGTGTACATTGCAGGAGCAACAGGCGAAATATCGTAAAGAGCTTTCAACACTTCGTTAATGCCGTTGTCTTTTTTTGCAGACATTTCAAGAATACGTTCATCAGGAATTTCCGTAAGAATGGATTTAACAAAAGCCTTTGCCTTATCTGGCTTTGCTCCAGGAAGATCAGTTTTATTAATGGCAACAATCATGCGCTTCTGATAGTTTTTAATCAGTTCTGCAGTGATTTTTTCTTCATCTCCAGGTTCACGGCTTGAATCCACAACATAAAGAACACAGTCAGATCCTTCAAGAGTAGTTTCTGTAACACCACGAAGTTTCAGATTCAGTTTCTTTTCTGAATCGTGATAGCCTGGTGTATCAACAAATACCAGCTGACCGTAAGAAGTATTAACGATTCCACGGATTGCATTACGGGTAGTCTGAGGCATAGGACTTACAATACTTACAGCTTCCTGACATGCGGTATTCAAAAAAGTAGATTTACCGGCACTTGGACGACCAATAATAGCAACCAGAGCGGTTTTCAAAATATCCGGATTTGGATTTGATTCAACTGTTGATTTAATTTCTGCCATAAAAATAGTATACAATTTCTTTTATAAAGAATAAACTTCTACCTATGAATAAAGCAGAAATCAAAGACACAGAATTACTTGAACACTTAAGCAAACTTGAAAAAGACGGAATGACAATTTTCGTTATGGCAGAAGGTCAGTTCCGAGGCGCATTTTATAACGGCACCGAAATGGTAAACCAGATGCGGGCAAACCAGAACCTGGGAATCCTTGAAACTTATATTCTGGGACAGGCCCTTTTATGTGCCGCCATGTTCATTCCTTTAATGAAATCAAACCAGAAAGAACACTGGACTTTTACTTACCAGACTGACGGAATCTGTAAAGGATTCGTTGTTGAAGCAGACTCTCTGGGTTATGTACGCGGTCACCTTATGCAGGACCACATTCCACTTGAAAAGCCTTTGGAAAGCTGGGACCTGGCACCCTTCTTTGGAAACGGCGGAACCATGACTATGTCAAAGCTGATTGAAGGCATGAAAGAACCTCAGACAAGTTCCGTAGAAATCCAGTTCAAGAACATTGCCATGGACATGGCTTATTACTTTGACCAGAGTGATCAGGTTCACAGTGCTTTCAAAACAGGAATTCAGTTTGACAAACTTGGCCGTGTAACAGGAGCCGGCGGAATGTACGTTCAGGTTATGCCTCAGGCCGGAGGTTACAGTAAAGTAAGCGCCCAGACTGCCTTCAGCGGAAAAGAAGATGCAGAAGAAATCCGCGAAGAGCTTATCTATAAAGTTGAAATGGCTTTGAACGCCCTTCCAAACCCAGGACAGTGGTTCAGCGAACTTGGTAACCGTGAAGACATTGTTTACGGTCTGTTCCGTGAATTCAAGCCTACAGCAGTTCTGGACCGTGCAGTTATTTTTGACTGTCCTTGTTCTGCCCAGAACTTTGCCCTGCGCATTAAAAACTTGGGAAAGGCAGAACTGGATGATATTCTGGCAAATGAAAAGTTCCCGCTGGAAGTTATCTGCCAGAACTGCGGAAGCGTTTATTACATCACAAAAGAAATGCTCACAGAATAATAGCATTGCTAAAACAAACATAGCGCCCTGCGCCACCGGAGGAAAATATGGAAAACGAAAAAATTGAAATGCTTCAGAAACTTTATGATGATTCAAACAATATAGTTTTCTTTGGTGGCGCCGGAGTTTCAACAGAAAGCGGCATTCCAGATTTCCGCAGTGTAGACGGCTTATATAATCAGAAATGGGACTACCCGCCTGAAACAATTTTGAGCCGCTCTTTTTTTGACAGCAACAAAAAAGAATTCTTCCGCTTCTATCGCGAAAAACTCATTATTCCCGGAATCAAACCAAACAAGGCTCACCTTGTCCTGGCACAAATGGAAGAAGCGGGAAAACTTAAAGCTGTCATCACACAGAATATTGACGGTCTTCACCAGATGGCAGGAAGCCGCTGTGTTTACGAGCTTCACGGAAGCACATTACGAAACTACTGCATGAACTGTTATAAAGCTTTTGACATAGATTACATGGACAATAAAGACGAAGATTACCCTGTGTGCGACAAATGCGGCGGCATCGTAAAACCGGATGTTGTTCTTTATGAAGAAAGCCTTAGCGAAGTCTGCATAAACGGAGCTGTAGAAGCCATTTCTAAAGCCGACATGCTTATAATCGGCGGCACATCCCTTACAGTGTACCCCGCTTCAGGCCTTATCCGCTATTTCCGCGGAAAATATCTGGTACTTATAAATAAAAGTGAAACTCAGGCCGACGAATATGCAACTCTTGTAATTCATGATTCAATCGGTGAAACTTTAAGCCGTTTATAAATCTGATTTTTTCTCGAAAGTCAGAAGGCGCCCATTTACCGGATGGCGGAAAGTAATCTTTTCTGCGTGCAGCATAAGTCTCTGACCTACGCTGCATTTTCCGTATAATGAATCCCCAATAATAGGAAGTCCGAATCCATGGACGTCGGCGCTTGCAAGCCGCAGCTGATGGGTCCGTCCAGTTTCTGGAAAGAACCTGACCTTTGTAGATTTTATTTTTATTCCATCGGGAGCGGTGTACCACACAAGGCCTTCATTCTGCCACCGGGTAACACCTTCCTTTCCGTAAACTTCGTCATAAATCTGATGAGGCCGGTTCTCAGGATCCAGGCGGAATTTCAATTTCATAACGCCGCTTTTTTCACCCCGCTTTGGAGCTTTAACTCCCGCCGCCTGTTTTTCAAGAACGCCGTCCAGAAGCGCAACATATTCTTTATGCACAGTCCCATTTTCAAACTGCGCTGAAAGATTTCTGTGAGCTTCTTCCGTAAAGGCAAGCACAAGAATACCTGAAGTTTCCATATCAAGGCGGTGCACAGAAGGCTGTTCTATTTGGCAAAGATTTTCGTACAATTTTTTCACCCGGTTCACCACGCAGTCCTGCTTGTCTTCCCCACGGCCTGGAACAGAAAGCAGCCCGCTTGGTTTATTCACAACCACAATGTATTTGTCGCAGTAAAGCACTTCAAGCCCCAGCATTTTTGGAAGAAGAAAGCCGCAGCGTTCATCGCATGGAGAAACATAAAGATTTTTTGAGGGGAGAAGTCTCTCCCCTGGGTTCAGCCGCTTTTCCAAAGCGTCTTCACCACACCCCTCTCTCCGGGTGAGCCCGGACCCCGCTTCCCCGTAAAACACCTGAGCAAGACTTACCGATTTAAGATTATGAGCTAAGGCATAATGAATGAGTTTAGGCTCACAGCAGTCCCCGGTTCCTGTAGGCAAAGGAATGTTTTTAATTGAATAAGGTTTATGAAAAACTGTATTGAAATTATAAAGACTTCTCACTTCTTCCAGAGACTCATCACAAAGCCGCTTCCGCTTTTCTTTAAGCTCATCAATTAAAGTGTCCCCTTCCTGAATCAGATTTGTAAGGCGGTGAATCTCTGCATCATTTTTATTCAATGCTTCATCAATTTTTTCTGCACTTACAACTGGAGGCACCACAATAAAATGAAGCCCGTTAGAAAACCATTCTGACAAACCGTTTTCTGCACAGATAATTTTTTTTGAAATGCCGCTGGAAGCACAAAGCACGACTCTGTTATTTTCAGAACCTGTACAGACCAGAGTTCCAATCATTACTCCCTGACCTGCCCGCTCCATAGAAAGACGGGTCACCTGTTCCAGTTTAAGAAAACCTTTATCCAGAAGATCCTTTATAACGAGACAATAATGATATGCAGTTTCAGTTGGAAATGGAGAGAACATAAAAACGGCCTGCCCTTCGGCAGGCCTTATACTTATTTCAGGTTGCGAACTTCTACGCTGCCGTCTTCCTTTGCAATGAATGCGATAGGATTTTTTCCAGCAAAAAGTCCGTTTTCAACTACGCCAACAATCTGGTTGATTTTTACTTCCATTGAAGCAAGGTCTTCAATAGGCTTTTCCCACTGGCAGTCCAGGATCTGGTTTCCGTTGTCTGTTACAACAGGACCAGCTTTCTTAACGCCTTCACGAAGGTAACATTTTGCACCCAAAGCTTCCAGCTGGTTTGTTACAGCCTGGCGGGCATCTGGAATAATTTCTACAGGAACTTTGAAGCCTGTTCCGATATGTGGAACAACTTTTGACTGGTCTGCAACAATTACCAGAACTTTTGAATTGTATTCAACAATCTTTTCACGTACGTGAGCAGCTCCGCCACCTTTAATCAGGTTGCAGTCAGGATCAATTTCATCAGCACCGTCAATGGCAACATCCAGAACTCCACCAATTCTTCTGTCATTCATAGAATAAACAGGAATGTCCAGATCCTGACAACGGTTTTCTGTCTGGAAACTTGTAACAACAGCTTTAATATCTTTCAGGTTGCCGTTTTGGATGTGATAAGCAACGCGGTCAACAGCAGGCATTGCTGTAGAACCAGTTCCAAGTCCTACTTTCATTCCGCTTTTAAGGATTCCTTTTTCTACCAGTGTGTCTACTGCAGTCTGAGCTGCCAGTACTTTCTGTTCATTCTGACTTAACATTTTCGTAGTCTTCTCCTGTGAAAATTTTGAACTGCATGTATCCCTGATACTGAAGCATCTTCAGACCGTTGCAGGTTTTACAGCCTGCCTGAGCAGCACGCTTCATTACAGGTGTAACTGCAGGTGTATAGATAATATCGTAAACGATTTCATTTCCCTTGAAATTATAGAAATGGATAGGATCTGTTTCCGGTGTTGAAACGCCATCTGAATTCATTCCAACTGAAGTAGTCTGGATAATAAGCCCTGAATAAGAATTCAGTTTATCAATGCACTGAGGTGAAAGGTCCGAATATTCAAAACCATATTTTTCAGCCAGAGCCTTTGCATTTGAAAGAGTACGGTTGAAAACACAGGCTTTTCCGCCCATCTGTTTGATCGTATAGGCAATAGCCTTTGCAGCTCCACCTGCCCCAATAATAGCAACCTTACGTTTCTTTAGTTTTGTTGTTTCAAGAAATTCTTCAAGAGAACGCTGAAAGCCATAGGCATCTGTATTAAAGCCTGACCAGGAATTATTTTTCTTAACGATTGTATTTACAGCCCCGATTATTTTTGCTTCAGGCGAAATATCTGAAAGATAGAACATAATGTCTTCTTTATGTGGAACTGTAACTGAAAGCCCCTGAATACCAACCTGATTACAGAAAGTTAAAGCTTCAGGAACGTTTGGTGCACGAACAGGAACATAAACGGCATTCATATTGTGGCCAATGTATCCCTGATTATGAATTTCAGGACTTGAAGTCTTAAGAAGAGGCCATCCGATAATACCAAAAGCCTTTGTTTCTTCATCAATTGAACGGAAACGATAAAGGTCATTTATAACATTAGGTGTAACATGGCCGATTCCACCAACATTTCCCATTGTTTCTTCAGGTGAAACAAATGTAAGGAAGGAATTTGATCTTGCTGCAAGAATACGTGAAGGAAGCCCAAGATCTCCCATTGCAATAAAAATATGATCCTGATTCATTTCAGAACCTTCTTTAAACATGTTTGTAACATCGTTCAAAGACTGAGGCATAAATGCAATCTTTGGAATTTCAAAACCCGTCTTAAGCATTGAACGGGCTTTTTCCTGAAGATTTGTTACAGGCCCCTTCATATTATGAAAACTTCTGATTATACGGATTCCGAAAGCCTGTGCGGCATCCTGAATTCCTGAAACATGGAAATCGTCTTCGAAATCAACATAGGCGAAGTTTTTATTTTTATCCTGATTTGCAAAAGCCAGGGCACTTCCGAAAAGCGTAGTGCGCGAGAATTCACCGCCAACAAATTTACCGCCGTCCACGTCGCGGCGAATTGTAAGAATAACAGGCTGTGGAACCATTCCCGGAAAACGTCGTACGTAAAGCTGTTCATCTTCATCAAGACAGTCTACACGCAGCTCAACCAGGTCTATTTTCTTTTCATATTTTTTTGCAAGTTCAGCATTCTCTGCCAGGGTTCTTCCTGTCAGAGTCATACAAATTAAAGGTTTTGCCATTTAACGAACAGTCTCCCTTCCTGCAACTTTGTCACCGGCATAAAGAACCAGTGTTGTTCCTGAAGGAACAATATAAGGAATAGTTACAGATCCACCAGTATGGTTAAAGCTGATGATTGTGTATGCATCTCCTTCTTCTGGGACTGCATCAAATCTCATTGAAACTGCGTATGGATAAAGATTCAGATTCTGAGAGAAGATACCATATACATTTCCATCTGTATTTGAATCTGGCATAGCCATATCAACATTAATATGTGTGTAGTTTGGAACAAATTCAGGAACTGGAGCATCTTCTTCAAGCCCTTCAATAGACTGTGCAACAACAGTACCTGGGATTTCACCTTCCTGTACAGAATGTGCAGTAAAGTCAAAAATCAGCTTACTTCTTGTAATTGTCTGGAGCATATCGTTAATGCTGTGTCCAACAAGAACAGGTGGTCTTGTATTTTCGTACTGAGGACCACGGCTTACTACCAGGTTCACAGAAACTGGGTCTGTAATATTGGTTCCCTCTGGTGGATCCTGTTCAAGAATTGTTCCTGCATCTGATGTATCCGGTTTATATACAATATCACCTACAGCAATAAGAGGACGAGTTGAACCTGCAAAAAGAGTCTGAAGATTCAGTCTCATTTCATCCAGAGTCTGTCCGACGTAGTTTCCAACACGGTCAGCAACAACACCACGGCTTACTACCAGAGAAACACGGCTGTACCCTTTTACGATAGCACCAGCTTTTGGTGACTGGTCAAGAATTTTTCCCTCGTCACCTGGAGTTTCTGAATAACGCAGACTGATTTTCGGATAAAGTTCCTTTACCTGCATTTCAAGAAGTCCGTTTTCAAGAGTTTTTCCAATAACATCCGGAACCATTACTTTTTCAGGACCCTTTACAAGAGCTCCAAAAACAACCAGTGCCAGAAGTGCAACAACACAGACTGTAACAAAAAGTGTTCCAAGCATAAGCCACAGATTGTCATGGATTCTGTCGTACATTCCTTTGAAACTAGCGAAACGGATTGTAAACTTTTTCTTTTCGTCAGACATATATTTCCTCTTAATTTTTACCTTTTTATTATAACTGCTTGCCTATAAAATCCCGGCTGCCGTTCATAAAATCTTTATATCCCATAGCTTTCTTTCCCTGTTTCTGTAAAACAGTGACACAAAGCTGTCCTTTTCCACATTTAATGAAAATGCCTTCAGGTTTTGAAAATCTTATTACTTTGCCTGCCGGAAGCGAAGCTGACTGTTCATCATCTGCCTTTGGAAGTGCTTCGATAATCTTCAGAGTTTCATTTCCGTCGGCACACCAGATGCCAGGTTCAGGAGTATAAGCCCTGAGCTGAGCACCAATTTCATCTGCAGATTTGTTCCAGTCAATCTGGCCGTCTGCTTTTGTAATGATGCCTGTATAAGAGGCTTCTCCTTTCTGAGGAGTTCCTTCCGGAAGGCTTCCCTTTTCTGCAGCTTCTTTCAAAAGCCCCGAAATAATTCCAGCTCCAATTTCTGCTGCTTTAAGAAGCAATGCACCGCTGGTTTCAGTTCCATCAAGGGAAAGAACTTCCTGCCCTAAAATATTACCTTCATCCATTTTCAGAGCCAGGCCCTGAACGGTAACGGCAGTTTTTTCATCCTGATTCAGAATTGCGGCAGGAATAGGTGTACAGCCGCGGTATTTTGGTAAAAGTGAAGGATGCAGGTTTATTCCGCCCATCTTGAACATGGCAAGGAACTTTGGTCCAAAAATGTGACCGTAAGCAAAACTTACCAGAAGGTCACAGCCCAAAGGTTCAATCATGGAACGGCATTCAGCATCCAGATGTTCAGGTGTGAAAACGGGAATATTATTTTCTTTTGCCAGAACCTCTACCGGAGTCGGAATAAGGTCTTTATGACGGCCCTGAGTTGCAGGAGGATTTGTTAATACACCTGCAATTTCATAGCCGGAAGAATTCTGATTTTCCAGGAGAAGCTTTAATGTTACAGCGGCAGCTTCAGGACTGCCTGCATACAGAACTTTCATTATTTACCTTTTGCAGCAAGTTTAGCTGCGATTTTTGCAGCCTTTCTTTCTTTTTCAGCAGCTTTCTGAGCGGCTCTTTCTGCACGCTTTTTCATCTGCTCTTCAGTTTTCTTTGCAAAGTCAGGGTCACCGCGGTCAATGAATACGATTCCGTCCAGGTGGTCATATTCATGCTGGATGATACGGGCTAAAAGACCGTCAGCTTCAACAGTAAAAGGTTTACCTTTTTCATTCAGCGCCTGACAGGTTACGCGTACTGGACGACTGATGGTTTCATAGATTTTTGGAAGACTTAAACAGCCTTCATCGTAATCCCCCACTTCTTCAGAAGTTGCAATGATCTGAGGGTTGATGAAAACACGGCGTACATCATCGTCTGCCATTAAAACAAACATACGCAGCGGAAGACCGATCTGAGGAGCGGCAAGACCAACCCCGTCAGCAGCATCCATAGTTTCAAACATGTCTTCTGCAAGTTTTCTGATTTCATCAGTTACTTCAGGAACAGGCTGTGCCTTCTGTCTTAAAATATCTTCACCAAGTTTTACAATAGGTAAAATCATTCTGAATCCCCACAAAAATTATTTGATACGAATACGGGCTGCTGCGGCATGTCCGGCAAGCCCTTCAGCATCGCCAAGGTAACCTGCGGCAACAGCGCTTTTTGTCATACCTGAACTGCCTTCAACGGCGCGTAAAGTAGTTACAGTCTTAAGGAACATACGAACTGAAAGACCGCCTGTGAAACGGGCGCTTCCGCTTGTTGGCAGTGTGTGGTTCAGACCGGCAGAATAGTCTCCGAATACTTCTGCTGAACAGTGACCGATGAAAAGTGAACCGTAATTGCGTACAGCTTTTGCAATTTTGTCGCGAACCTTGCCGTCTTCCATTGCCAGTTCCAGGTGTTCTGGAGCCTTGCGGTTTGCAGCTTCCACAGCCTGATCCAGGCTTTCTACGATAATGATTTTTCCGTAGTTATCAACACTCTGACGGGCTGTATCTTTTGTTGTCAAAGTTTCAATCTGTTTTTCGATTTCGGCAGAAACTTTGTTTGCCAGTTTTTCACTTGGAGTAACCAGAACAGGCTGAGCAACAACGTCGTGTTCTGCCTGAGCCAGAAGGTCAGCGGCAACCCATGCAGGATTAGCTGAATCATCTGCAATAACCAGAACTTCTGTAGGACCTGCAATCATGTCGATTCCAACAGTTCCATAAACTTCTTTCTTAGCCGAAGCTACGAATTTATTTCCTGGTCCAACAATTACATCAACCTTAGGAATTGTTTCTGTTCCGTAAGCCATGGCACCAATAGCCTGGCTGCCGCCTACAGCATACACGTGGTCAACTCCGCAGATATAAGCGGCAGCCATAATGCCTTCGTCAGCATAAGGCTTTCCGCCAGTGAATGCATTTCCCGAAGAACCTTTACCGGCTTTATCGGCAGCGGCTCTGTCATCAGGGTGAATACGAGGAGGTGTACACATAATGATTTCTTCAACACCTGCGGCTTTTGCAGGTGTTACTGCCATTACAACAGTTGAAACCAGAGGGAAACGTCCTGCCGGAACATAACAGCCGGCTCTTTCAACAGGAATAGTTTTCTGTCCTGTGAAAACTCCAGGTTCCAGTTCAATTTCAAAATCCTTGAAAGATTTTCTCTGTTCTTTTGCAAAACGCAGGGCCATGTCATGTGAATACATGATGGCGTTATAAACATCAGGATTTTTGGCGCGCAGTTTTTCTGCTGCAGACTTTAATTCTTCCTGTGGAATTTCAAAAGTTGCAGGTGCAGAAACATCAAATTTTGTTCCGTAAACACGGAGAGCTGCATCGCCTTTTTTCTGTACTTCATCCAGTACAGCTTTTACTACTTCATTGGAATCTCCAAAAGCACGGCCTTTGAAAAAATCTTCACTAACTTCGCTGTATTTTTCAATCTTTATCATGAATATACCTTTATTTTTTGTGTCTTTTATCCAGTTCGTCGTAAACTTCCTGCCAGGTTACACCTTCTTTGTACAGGAGAACGTTTACAAAATACATAAGGTCTGCTGCTTCCCAGATAACTTCATCCTTTCCTTCGGCTTCGCAGAGTTCTTCAGCTTCTTCTTCAACCTTTTCACGAACACGTTTGTCGTTCAGCGTTGCTGTGTAGCTGCCTGGTTTTGGATTTGCAAAACGGTCAGCAATAACATCGTAAAGACGGCCCATGCTTGAAGCTTCCATAGGATCACTTCCGAAGCAGGTCCAGCTTCCTGTATGACAGGCAGGTCCGTGTGGTTTTACGGTTGCCAGTACTGTATCGCGGTCACAGTCTGCACGGAGTTTTACAACTTCCAGGAAGTTTCCGCTGGTTTCGCCTTTTGTCCAGAGTTTCTGGTGGGCACGGCTGAAGAAAGTAAGTTTGCCTGTATCAAAAGTTTTTTCAAAAGCTTCTGCATTTGCATAGCCTTCCATAAGAACCTGACCGTTGACGCTCTGAGCGATAACCGGAATAAGTGGAACTTTATTAAAGTCCAGACAGGCAATGAAGGCATCTTTCAGGCTTACTTTACCTGTATAAAGTGCCATTCCCAGCTGAACATCACAATGGATTTTTTCCAGGGCTGCGATTTCTTCTACACTTGAAACGCCGCCTGCAGCAACTACACGGCAGCTTACAGCTTCACGGAGGGCTTTTACATAATCCATGTTTGTGCCCTGCATGCAACCTTCTTTTTCTACACAGGTGAAAAGCATTTCAGAACAGTATTTTTCTGCCTGTTTTGCGCCTTCTACCAGTGGAATTTCAAGGCTTTCTGTCCAGCCTTTTACTGCAATTTTTCCGTTGATTGCATCAACACTGATGATAACACGGTCTTTCCCTACTGCCTGAACCAGTTCTTCAAGAAATTCTTCATTCATCACTGATTCACCAGGCTGTGGATTTGTTTTCCAGGCCATAGAGCCGATAATTACTTTTTCTGCTCCCAGGGAAATCAATTCTTTTGCGCGTTTTACGGTTTTAATGCCGCCGCCAGTACGAACGTTTCCATGATGGAGAAGTGATTTTAAAAGCGGAGTATTAACGGTGTTGCCCTTTTCATCCAGGTTTCCAAGAGCTGCATCCAGGTCGATTACAGCAACTTCACCGTACTTGTTGAATTCTGAAATAAGATTGTCAGCGTCATCGCGCTGCAGAACCAGTTCTTTGCCGTTTTTAAGCTGAACGACATGTCCGTTTTTCAAATCAATTGAAGCAATTACCATAATGTTTCATTTTACCAAAAACAAAGCATCATTTCAAATAAAGCGATTCTTTACTATATAAGGATTTTTGATATAATTAATATTAATATGGATTTAAATAAAAAAGATTCTAGCCCAAGTGCGAAGAAAAACGGTGGATTTCTCCAAAACATACTGGATACACTTTTTAACTCTCATTCACCTGAAGCTGAAAAAAGACGAAAGCTCAAGGCTATAGCAAAAGATTTATCAAGAACAAAGTACCATTCTTTCTATAAAGTTCAGACCGGCGAAATGATGCCCACTTTTCCGAAGCTGTTCTATGATGTATATAAACTTATTTTTTCCGCCCAGAATTTTCTTCGTGGAATACCCAACAAAAATGCAGTTAAGTCAAAAATCATAAATTACTTTTTATCAGAAAACCAGCTGAACCTTCTTGACCATCTTAATGAACAGAAAATCCAGGAAATGTCGAGAAAACTACCTCTTTCAAAAATCAAAGCACAGATTGAATCAGACCTTGATGCATTCAGTGCCGAATTTGATTCAGAACGCGCTACAAAAATCGAAAACTGTTACAGGGCTTATGTGGCTTTCAACGATTTTGTTTCTTTCGATTTTTATTTCATGTTAAAGAAATTCTCTTCTTCCCTTCAGGAAGGAAATTTTGCATCAGCTCCTGTTTTTGACAAAATCAATGCTGAATATGTAGTTGATGAACTTCAAGATCTTATGACAATCATTTACTCAATTCCAGATGGGATTGCATGGGATGATTTCTTTGAAATGCTGAAAGAAATGAAAGGCGGAGAACTTATTTCTGCCGGAACATGGAGAAAAATTATTCAGAGATTAAAATCAATCCAGTCATCACATGCATTTGAATACATTGCACGCCTTATTCTTCAAAAACCAGAATTCATGCCTACAGTTGCTTCACATAACGAAACAATTCTGGATGTCTATATTGATAAAATCCATGAAGAAGTCGATACCACTATTTCTAAAATCGAAAGCGAGCAGAAAGCTTCAAAAGAAAATGATTTCTGTATGAAGATTTTCGGAAAAACGACAATCGACCAGCTGAGCCATTACGTAAACAGTTTCAATGGAACACTTGAAAAGAAAGAATTGAACACTTACGAATACTGTGATGGTGTTAACTATCTGAAAGAATTTATTATAAATTTTGTAAAAACAGATGTCCGTGAGTATACTGATATTGTTGTTATCCGTGGTCAGTGGGACGCTACCCTTTCCGCTCCTATTTCAAACGGATATCAGGAACTTCTTCAGATTTCTGATCAGATTACTGAATTTGACAAATCGCTTTCGGAAGAAGGTGCAATCGGAATGAAAATCAAGACATTGCTTCCAAAAATTGCACATGACCCTGGGGCAGAAAATATCATTAACCGCCTTGTAAACGATGCCAATGACACTGCAAAAGGTTTTCTTATTACCAGTACACAGGACCTTATTGCTATCGGGAAACTTTTAAAACAAGTTATTGAAGACGAACAGAAACCTAAACATGTTCTCATTCAGAACTGGAAGGAACTGGAACACTTCAGCGATAAACCGCTTTTGAAATTTGGTGTAGAAATTTACAAGAAGATTTACATGTTTGTTCAGTTGATGCAGTCTTCACTTTCTGACACAAACTAAAATCAAGCTTATATTGATTATCTAAGAACGGCGTCTACAAGTTTTTTGAAATCCTTATCCAGTCCTGTACGTGGGATTGTAAGATTTTCTGAAATTGAGAAGACGCCGTTTTTTTCTACAATTGTTTTTTCAGCATCTTCATCACTGATTAAATCTGAAACATTGTTATTATTTGCGCCAAATTCTGCCATGGAATAGAAATTACGTGTTTCTTCCACTGGAATTAATTCCTCATCATTTCCGAATTCAGGATCAGAAAGATCAAAAGAAACTGTAGCTTCAAGCTCAGAATCCTGGGCAAAGTGAATATCTTTTATGTAACTTTCGCCAAAGTGCAGTTCTTCTGCAAAAACATTTTCAACTGTAGCAAACTCTTCTTCGGTTGAGAATGACGAGTTCTTTTCTGTAAAGAAAACTTCTCGGATTGTAGAACCTTCAGCCAGTCTTTCGATTTCATCAAGTTCGGCAGAAGAAACATTTGAATCCTGACTCGGTTCAGGTTCTGCATCGTTAAGGAAATCATCAGCATCCAGAACTTCTTCAACAGCGTCTTCAACTTCTGCTGCTGGAGCATCAATCTCTTCGACATCATCAAGAGCTTCGATTTCATACGGACTATCGTCCGTTTGCTTAGTGGAAATTATTGAAGTCGCAGCTTCCGCTGCTGGAGCATCAAGTGCCTCAACCTCATCTAATGATTCGACTTCGTCCAATTCTTCTACGGATTCTGCGTCGCTGATTTCTTCAAGTGCCTCAACCTCATCTAATGATTCAACTTCGTCCAATTCTTCAACCGGCTCTGCATCTTCAAGTAGTTCTTCAGCTTCTGTTACCTCTTCAACTTCGGCGAGCACTTCCTCAACATCATCTAACTCTTCTACAGCTTCCGCTGCTGGAGCATCGAGAACTTCTTCTGCGTCGCCGATTTCTTCGATTTCCTCAACTTCGTCCAATTCTTCTACGGATTCTGCGTCACTGATTTCTTCAAGTGCCTCAACCTCATCTAATGATTCGACTTCGTCCAAAGTCTCGGCTGCTTCGATATCTTCAATCTCTTCAACTTCGTCTAACGGCTCTATCGGCGCAGCAACTGGTCCTGCTTTCTTTTCAACTTTTGGTTCTGTACTTGCCGGAGCTGCAGGGGCTGCAATCGTCTTAACTTTAATTTCAGACTTACTGAGAACTTCTTCCAGCATCTTTTTCAGTTCTGCAGAAGTGTCACGGTTCATTGCAATCTGATTTTCATAATTCTGCCGAGTTCCAATTGCAGAAAGAATTTCATCCCAGCTTTTATTTAAAAGAGCATCAACCTGATTTTCATGTTTGCGCCCTTTTCTACCAAGACTTTTCTTAACATCACGGAAAAGATCTTCTTTTCGGCCTTCAATCTGGCGCGAAACCTGATTCCAGTCTACAGCTTCTTTATTTTCAAGATATTCTGCAATAAACGCAAACTGAATTTTCTTGATACGGGAACGAATCATTACCATATCATCAATCTTGAAGCTAAATAACAGGAATACGATAAGGAACAAAGTTATAAATACACAAACCAGAATAAGTATTCTGGCAGTTTCTGGAAGTTCAAAAAAATCACCTGAGTAAATTCCAGCAAAAGAAAGGAATTCACCGGAATAATCAGAAAGAGACATCCATACCTGATTGTTCTCACCCTGAAGAACTTTTTCCGGACCTTCTGTCTTATTTGTCCATGCATCAAGAACCGGAGATTCAAAAAGCGTAGCTCCAACATTTGGAAGTCCCGTAACAAGACCTGCACTTAATCCGTCTTCCCTTATAAAAAAGTTTACTGAATCCCCAAGTGAAACAAAACCTTCTTTTATAAGTCGCCTTTCCAGATCTGACATTTTACAATAGAAAACAAAATTACCGCGATAAATCTGGAATCTATCAAAAACAGGAACTGAAATATTTAATAAGCCTTTAACCTTATTATAACTCAGCTTATAACCTGGGATTTTTTCTGTCTCTTCAATGGCAACCAGTGAAAAATCACTTTCTCCAGGAATCTGAGCAATATCAGGATAATTTTTATAGACTTTAGTAGTTCCCTGCTGCTTTACGATATCAGCAGAATATGAACTGTAATGAAGATTACGGCCGTTTTTATCAAGGAAGCGGATTCCATCCAGAGCCGGAAGTTCTACAAAAAGTTCACCGCTAAGTCTTACCCGCTCTGTTACTTCGGCTTCAGTTGGAGTCTGAGAAAGAAAACTTAATGCAACATCTGTAGCCGCATAAGAAGCTGTTTTATCGAGAAGATTCTGAATGTATGAATTGGCGTAGTCTGATGCCTTGGAAAGTTTTACCCTTTCACGGTTAATTAATTCAGGTTCATAAAAACGGGTTTCAATCTGATTAAAAACCGATGTATAAACTGAAAAAACAAAACCGACAAAAAGTGCAACACTAACAAGAAGACTGACAGCTATTTTCTGTCCCGAGTTCAATTTTTCCCCTTTACCGAAATTCTATTTCATTAGATTATCGGTAACGTACAAAAAAAACTTTACCTTCCCTTATCACGGATAATTCCAGGGGTATATTCAGGGTCTTCTATACGAACTAGTGTACTTTCTGGAAGCTCAATATTTGTGTAAATAAGACAAGGATGACTGTCACAAACCCAGTTCAAAAGACATCCGTTTTCAGGGCTTACAAGCTGCCAGTCTCCAGGTTTTGCCTTTTTATAAACAAAATCAGGAGAAACAAATTCAATTTCCATATCTGTTGAAAATTTATTTACAGCTGTACATTCATAAAGTCGCCAGCCTTCTTTCTTTTCAAGAGGTACAACCCGGCGGTCTGTATGGATTTCCAGGTCTTTAAGACGGGCCTCTCTCGCTTGAGGATGCATTTCATCAAGTTCCTTTTTAAAGGCACCGTAAGTCTCCCCTGCCAGGTTCAAAACCTCATCAAATTTTTCGTCTTTAAGTTCATTCCCTACCTGGGCTGTAAGAATATATTTACTGTCTGAAGCACCGATACAGGTTTTATCTGCATCAACACGGCTGTAATAAAAACCTGTTGTACTTTCGCGGTGAGCAACATTTTCCAGTTCTTCAATAAATGGACCTGCTTCTGCTTCTGTAATTTTTCCTTCCAGTGCATCCAGAGCTTTTCTGTAAGCACGGGTTACAAGTGCAACGTAATAAACAGACTTCATGCGGCCTTCAATCTTTAAGGAATCAAGCCCCGCATCTCTCATATCTTTCAGATGTTCAATCATGCGGATGTCTTTTGAAGAAAGGATTGCTGTAAAATCTTCGCCTTCAAACACAGGGAAAAGATCTTCAGGGCGTTCATGTTCACGAAGGAAAAGTCTTCCGCTTTCTGCAAGTTCTTTGGCGCCTTCAGGTTTCGAAAGAAGGTCATATTCCCAGCGACAGGTGTGGGAACAAAGTCCAGCCTGTGCCGAACGGCCGGTCAAATATGCGCTCATAAGGCAGCGGCCGGCGTAAGCAATACACATAGCGCCGTGACAGAAAGCTTCCAGTTCCATGTCCGGAACGGCGTCTTTTATTTCACGGATTTCCTGAAGGCTTGCTTCACGTCCAAGAACAACACGGGAAAATCCCATAGCCTTGTACATTTTTACAGCTTCATAGTTAATGCAGGAAGCCTGAGTAGAAACGTGAAGCTGGGCATTTGGAAATTCTTTCTGAAGAAGCGGAACAACGCCAATATCCTGAACGATAAATGCATCAATAGGATACTGTTTGAAATAATCAATATTTGCCTTAAGGTTTTCAATATCTTTATTATGGAAAGAAATGTTCAGAGCACAGTGAAGTTTTTTATCAGGATATTTTTTCTTCAGTTCGATGACTTTTTTATATTCATCATCATAAAAATTATCTGCTTTTACGCGTAGAGAAAATTTTTTCAAACCAATGTAAGCGGCGTCTGCACCGTAAGCATAGGCGTAGGAAAGTTTTTCCACATTTCCTGCTGGTGATAAAAGTTCAATCATATTAATTCCTGTAATTTGTCTTATGCGTCAGCGTGAAGTGACTGTTCAAGCCGAGGTTTATTTTCAACCTTCACTTTATCTTTACCACAGTCATTTCCTGTAAGGATTTTTCCGATACGATCCATGGCAAGATGAGAGTCTGGAAGATAATCATCTGCCATCTGGAACATAAACATCATGTCCGGCCACAAATCTATCTGAGCATCATTTCCAAGTGACACAAGTCTGTCTACAAATTTCAGAGCATCATCTTTAAGGATTTCTGTATCTCCCATCTGAATGAAAACAGGAGGAAAATTCATAAGCTGTTCATCCTGTGCCAGAAGAGGCGAAACATAAGGCGAAGTTGTATTACCTTCATATGTGTATACAGATGCAGATTTTCTTAGAACATCACTGGAAATAATATCATCACTAAGTTTTTTTGCTGTAAGTAAAGGAGACTCAGAATCAAGATTCAACCATGGAGAAAAAAGCACAACATTACTGATACACTGGCGGTAACGTTCCCGAAGATTAAACAAAAGTGCCAGGGCAACAGAAGCGCCGGAACCATCAGCCGCAATAATTATTTCAGGACTCGCATTAGGACTGTCCTTATCATTTCCCAAAGAAGAAGTAACCTGTTCTTCAGTGTATAGAGCACGAAAAACAGACTGGATATCTTCAAGGCTTGCAGGATACGGTGAAGCCGGTGCTAAACGAACTTCAGGAATTACAACACGGGCACAGGCCTTTGAGGCAAGTGATGAGCAGAAACAGCGGTAAGAAGCTCGACTTCCACCAACGAATGAGCCGCCGTGAACATAAAGAACAACACGGTTAGAGGCATAAATTTCAGGGCTCAAAACATCACACGGAATTCCACCATACAAAGTTTCTGTATATTCCACGCCGTTAGGAAGAATAGGAGTATAAAAAGTCTTTTCTATTTTTTCCCTGAACTGAACTGTATCTGATTTTGAATTAAAAGCAAGACACTTAAGTTTTTTTATTGCGCCTTTCCTGTCATTTACTACTGCCATAAGAGGAATTATACCGTGGAATTGAAATAAGAAGAAGGGCTGCAAAATATGGAAGAGCATTCAATGCAGATCCCGGAAGAACAGCCTGTAATGTGATTCCAAGATAATCAGCAGCACAGAAAATAATCACTGCAATAACAACCCGCCAGATTTTTTTCTGACCTATGAACACTGCAGCAAGTGCAATCCAGCCACGACCGGCAGAAATATTCGGAACAAAGGAATTGATTCTGAGACAGAGAACTGCCCCGCTTAAAGCGGCAAATCCGGCGCTCAGCATCCAGGCATAAATGCGGCATCGTGCCGAAGAAACGCCCTTTACATCAAGAACATCGCTGTCACTTCCCGTTATGCGTAAATAAAGCCCGTGAGGCGTCTTAAAAAGGAACAGAACTGAAAGAACAGAAATCAAAACTGTAAGACAAAGCCACATCCACTTAACATTACCATAATCAAAAACAAAAGCTTTTGAAGTAAGAACTCCCCGTGTATGAAAAATAATAGAAGAAAGCAGCGATGTAAAACTTGAAAAAATCAGATTAATTGCTGTTGCGGACAGAAAAGGATTCATCTTTGATTTTTCAGTAATCCACGCAAAGCAAAAAATTATCAGCACACAAATAAGAACCGAAAGAACTACTGAAACAAATATATTTGAAGATCCTGTATAAAGAGCAAAAGTGAGGAAGGCCGAAAAGTTGATGACGCCGTCCATAAATACTGCAAGAATTCCTGCATATTCAGAAAAAAGAGCACCAAGAGAAGCCAGAATCAAAGGAACAGAAGAAAAAAGAATATCTGACATTTTACTTTCTCCCCTTCACAAGATAAAAAATATTTGGACTGAAAACAATAATAAAAAGAATTATGCCTTGAAGCATTGCCCCCATATCAAAACCAAAGTTATGCATCATGGAGAACTGGCTTGCTCCAGTTGTAAGGCTTGCAAGAAGAATTGCAGAAGGAATTATTAACAGTGGATTTTTCTGAGAAATAAGAGCAACGGACAAAGCGTTCCAGCCAAAACCAGCATAAAAACCGGAATGACAGGTTGCATAGGTTCCAGCAGTACAAAAGAAACCTGCAGCACCGTGAAGAAAACCTGAAACTGTAACTGAAATAAGAGTCAGTTTTGAATCTGAAAAACCTGAATAATCTGCAAAGTCAGAACTGATACCAAATACTTCAAGCTGCTGTCCAAATGCCGTTCTGCTCATAACAAGAAACAGAATCACGCACAGCACAATGGCTACAAAGAAAGTTCCGTTCAATCTTGAAGGATTTAATATAGAAGGAAAAAAGAATTTGTCTGGAATGAATGTAGTTGCCAGAAGATTATTTGTTTCCCCGCGGAAAGGACCAGCAACCCCCGCATCAATAAGCGGTATAACACCTGCTGAAATCAGAAATGAAGAAAGCAGAACATCCACACGACGAAAGCGTTTTAAAAGAGCCGGAATAAAAGCCATAAGAGCCGCAGCACAACCTGAAATCAAAAAACATAATGGAATGGCAATTACAGCAGGAAGATTTTTACAGGCACAAAGTGCAATGGCTCCAACAAATCCTCCTGCATAAACCTGACCTTCGCCGCCAAGATTAAAGTTCCCGCCCTTCACACTAAGAAAAGAACCGCAGCCGGCAGTCATGAGAATTGTTGCCATGTTCAAAATTGTACCCAGAAGATAAACGTTCATTATTCACCCTCCCCGACTATTACAATGCGGCAGCCGTTTTCACGGCATTCTTCAAGACGAGCATAAAGCCGTGAAACAGAAACAGAATCCAGTCCCTGAAACGGATCTTCAAGATAAATGATTTCAGGCTTAGAATAAAGTTCCCGTTCCAAAATCAGTCTCTGAAGCATACCGCCTGAAAGATTAAAGACTTTTTCCTCAGGCCTGATATTAATTTCTGCCTTTCTGATTATTTCTTCTGTATGTGTTTTTCTGATTTTAGGATTCCGGCTTTCTGTAAAAGTCGAACACACAAGCTGCGTAATTGTCAGATTCGGATTTGACGCCAGATAAGTTCTGTCAGTTGGAATAATTGCGACTCGTCCGGAATATTTTTTTCGAAGCTCATAACATTTCTTAGTCGTAAGTTCTACCAGGTCTTCTTTCTCAGTCACCAATTGTTCATTATCAATTGTCATTTTTCCATTATCAACTGATGATTCTGCAACCACACCTTCCACAAGCCGTGTAACATCATCACAGAATTTAAGGTCTTCAGGTTTATGTGTAATAACAATTATGTTCATTCCTGTTTCAGAAAGCTTTCTTAATTCTGTAAAAAGTTTTTCACTTTGTTCAGTATCAAGAAGAGCTGTCGGTTCATCAAGAATCAGAACTTTAGGATTCCGTGAAAGGCTTGCTGTGAAAGCTACAAAAAAACGCTTGTCACCTGAAAGGTCACGAACTTTTGAATTAAGCGGGATTTCTTCTATAAATTTATATGCAGGATTATTCAGCGGAGTTTCCGCGCCCTGACGGGGCTTCACGCCAACCCGGAGATTTTCTTTTACAGAAAGACTGTCACTTAAATATGGACGCTGATAAACACAGGCGATGTCCTGTTTCAAAGAATCGACAGGCTTTTTAAAAACTACTTCCCTGTCATCAAGAAAAATATGCCCCGAAGTTGGGCGTGTAAAGCCTGTCAATATTTTCATCAATGAAGACTTTCCGGCTCCGTTTTCCCCAAGAAGTGCGTGGATTTTTCCTTCTGTAAATTCCACATCAACTCCGCGAAGAACCTTTTTATATGAATATGTCAGTTCAATACCGGAAAGCTTTACGTTCATGAAGCAAGTTTATTTTGTCTGAAGTTCTTTTACAAGTGCGTTCATTTTTGCACGTACTGTTTCAGGAACTGTCTGGATGTAAAGAGGATCATCTTCGATAAACTCAATGTAACCTTCTTTAAGGCCTGCTTTTTCAGCGGTTCCCCAGTTTACTGCATCTTCAAGATATTTCATTGTAACTTCGTAAGTCATTTTATCCTGAACAACCATAGCGCTTGAAATGATTGTTCCAGGTGCCTTTGAAAATCCGTTTGAATCAAACCAGGTAATATAAGTTCCATTGTTTACAGCGGATGCAATGACGCCCTGAGAAGCGCCGCCACAAATTGGAAGAATTACATCAACACCCGATTTTATAAGGCTTTCAGAAATTTCCATTCCTTTTGAGGCATCGTACCAGTTACCAACAACACGATAATCACAGGTTGTTCCTTCAACTGCGTCCATTGCACCTTTTTCAAAGTTTGGATACAGAACATTATTCATAGCAGGATAATCCTGAGCAGATACCAAAGCTACTTTATGATTCTTTGACATAAGTCCTGCAATATAACCTGTAAGGTAAGCTTCTTCAGTCTGTTCATATCCAACTGTAAATACCTTATCATTTCCGCTCATTTCAGCATCAAGAAGAATAAACTTCTGAGATGGAAACTGTTTTGAAATAGGTTCAACAAGCCCTGGAAGTGAAGGATTTGAAGAAATAATTACATCATATTTTCCAGTTGCAGCCAGGGAAGTGATTTTTGGTCCCCACTCTGCCTGATTTGTTCCGGCTTCCATAACATAAATATCAGCCTTATTTTTTTCATCTTTATCTGCATTGAAATCCTTTACTGCATTCTGAGCGCCTTCAGCAAGTTTTGCATAAATAGGACTGTCAGCCATAATTCCAGGCACAAAAACAGCAATTGATTTCTTTTCTGATTTTTTTCCGCTGCATGAAGAAAGCAGAAGGACTGCTGCCGCAAATATAAATAATGTCTTTTTCATATTTAATTCCTTAAAACTTTTATTGAATTAAATATAGTTTTATATCAAACCAAAGTCAATATAGTTTTACATCCAATAATTTTACAATCATTTTAAATAGTGATAAACTTCTATATTATGAGTTCATCTGACAAGCAGAATATAAACAAAAGCATTTCAAAAATATCCCATATTCATTCCCTTTCGGCAGATTTTCTTACGGAACGACTTTCAGAAAAGGGCCTTGAAAACTTTGCATCTTCCCACGGAAACATTCTTTTCCAGCTTTCTCTTGTTGACTCCATGAGAATGAATGAACTTTCCGAAAGAATAAACCGCGACAAGTCTACAACTACAGTCCTTGTCCAGAAACTCATTAACAAAGGACTTGTAGAAGTAAAATCTTCTGAAACTGACAAAAGGTCAAAGCTTATCAGCCTTTCCGAAAAAGGCCGGGAATACAATAAACTTACTTCTGAAATTTCTGCAAATCTGATTCAGACTTTCTACAAGGGCTTTTCCGAAGAAGAAAAAGAAAAGTTTTTTTCCTTACTTCTCCGAATCGAAGAAAACTTTTCATCAGAGAAGTAGGGAAAATTGTACTATTCATCCAGTTTATTGTCTTCAGAGAAAACCGAAATCATAGGTTCAATATCTTTGTTGTGGATCTTGCGGTCTACATAGTTCTTTGTAATTTTTGCAACAAGAGGACAAAGAGCAATTACACCGATAAGGTTAGGAATCATCATAAGTCCGTTGAAAGTATCTGAAAGATCCCATGCCAAGTCCAGGCTCATTGTACAGCCGAAGAATACCATTACTACGAAAATGATTTTGTAAACTACAGAAGATTTTTCTCCAAAGAGGTATCCCCATGCTGTGGCACCGTAGTGGCTCCATCCAAGAACTGTTGAATATGCAAAAAGAAGGATTGCAACGGCAATAAACATAGGACCTGCTTTACCAAAGATTGTGCCAAAGGCTTCACCTACCAGAGCAGATTTTACGCTTTCTGTTACCATTGTTCCTGTACTTAAATCAACAAGACCTGAAGTCAAAACTACAAGAGCTGTCAGAGTACAAACAACGATAGTATCTGCAAATACTTCGAAAATACCCCACATACCCTGACGAACAGGTTCTTTTACGTTTGATGAAGAGTGAACCATTACTGAAGAACCAAGACCGGCTTCATTTGAGAAAGCACCGCGTTTGAAACCCCAGGTAATAGCAAGCTGAAGTCCGTAACCAACAACACCACCTGTTGCAGATTTTGCAGAGAAGGCGCCTTTGAAGATTGAAGCGAAAGCTGCAGGAATTGCAGTAACGTGACAGAAGATAACAATGAGTGCTCCGATGATGTAAAGAACAGCCATAACAGGAACCAGTTTTTCTGTAACGGCAGCAACACGCTTAAGACCACCAAGAATAACTACTGCAGAAAGAATTACCAGGGCAATACCTGTGGCGAATGGTGGAACGTGGAAAGCTGATTCCATGTTCCCGGCAATAGAGTTTACCTGACTCATGTTTCCAATACCGAAACTTGCAAGAAGACAGAAAACACTAAACAGGATGGCAAGAATAATACCAACCCATTTCATTCCCTTGTAACCGCCAAGACCATCTTTAAGGTAGTACATAGCACCGCCGTGCCATTCACCGTTATTTCCTTTGCGACGGAAATAAATACCAAGAACGTTTTCAGAATAGTTTGTCATCATTCCGAAAATTGCCATAATCCACATCCAGAAAATTGCACCTGGTCCACCAAGTACGATAGCTGTTGCAACACCAACAATATTTCCGGTTCCGATTGTTGCTGCAAGAGCTGTACAAAGACTCTGGAACTGAGAAATGGCTTTATTATCTTTTCCTGTATGTTTTGTTACATTTTTATCTTTGAAAATCGCACCAATTGTGTTTTTAATCCAGTGAGTAAAACGAGTAAACTGAAAACCTTTGTTTACAATTGTCATAACAATGCCTGCTATAAAAAGCAGAGCAATACCAAATGTTCCCCAAACAACACCATTCACAGCGTTGTTGATATTTGTAATAGTCTCAATCATGAGAACCTCCAGAGAGATAGAGTTAAAAATAAAAAGGGCAGAATTTGTAAAGACAAATTCTGCCCCTTTGCAGTTACTTTATTTTCGGATTTTCAAAAAAATAAATCAACCGAAACTTCAACTTAATTTCTAAATTTTAAAATTTTTGTATGGATTACAATGGTTTTTAAAGGATTTTTGTAACACCTTCAAAAAATTATTTTTTATACTCGACCAAGAACTTGAAAATAAGTTCAAAAAAATCTCAGGAGGTTTTCTATGATGAAATCCAAAAATCTTTCACAGCTTTTTGTTACAGTCTTTTCTTTTGCCTTTGCTTCTGTCCTGCTCACATCCTGTGGTGGTGAGAAAAAATCGAAAAGCCGGGTAAAAACAAACGAGAAAGGTGAGATTATTGAAATAGCTGTAGCAAACCAATCTGAAACCGGTGAATATGATCCGGCTGGTGCTGCTGCCTACGTTTACTTCTCACACCAGTCTTATGCACTTGATCCGCTTATCACTTATACAAAAGACGGTCTTTATACACCCGCAACTGCTGAAAGCTGGGAAATCAGCGAAGACCTTCTGACATATACATTCCATATCCGTAAGAATGCAAAATGGTCAGACGGTTCTGATGTTACATCAGCAGACTTTTTGAACACAATGGTTCGTTCTCTGGAACCTGATAACGGAGCCTGGTATGTAGACTTCCTCTTCCCTATCAAAAATGCAGAAGCCATTTTTGCTGGCAAAGCAAGTCCTGACAGTCTTGGAGTTGATGCTTCCGAACCTAAAGTTCTTAAAATCACACTGGAAAAACCTTGTGCCTACTTTCTTGACATGTTCCCTAACGTTCCTACTTTCTATCCTTCATGTAAATACGCAAAAGATGAAGACAAAGACTGGGATATGCTTCCAGAAAAGAACCTTTCAAACGGTCCATGGTACATGGCAGAACGCAAACCGGGAGAATATGTTGTTTATAAAAAGAATCCATATTTCTACGATGCAGAAAACGTAAACGTACTTTCAATCAAAATGCGTTTCATGGATGATGACCAGGCAAGATCCGCTGCTTACCAGACTGGTGAACTTACAATGCTTGCAGCTCCATCAGCCCTTGCAGAAAAATACCAGGGTTCACCGGAATTGACATTCACAGAAATTCCACAGACAAACCTGGTTTACATCAACCCTAACGTGGCACCTTTTGATAATCCGAAAGTGCGCAAAGCTTTTGCTCTTGCCGTAAATCGCGAAGACATTTCAAAAGTTGTAGGCATTTCCTGCGAACCTTCAAAGACTTTTGTAGGCCGCTTCCTTAAATCAAAAGTTGACGGAACTCCATGGGGCGTTATGCAGGGAAATCTGCTTGATGAAAACATCGAAGAAGCAAAGAAACTTCTTGCAGAAGCAGGATATCCAAACGGTGAAGGTCTGCCAAAGATTTCTTACACATACCCTTCATTAAGCTATGAAGGAGATGTTGCCCAGGTTCTTCAGCAGCAGTGGAAACTACTTGGTGTAGATGTAGAACTTAAAGCTCTTGAAAACGAAGTTTACGTTGCAACACGCCGTGAAAAAACAGAACAGCTTATCCGCATGCAGTGGTACGCAGACTATAACGATCCAACATCCTGGCTCATGATGATTGTTTCAGACAACTCATTAAACGATGTTGGTTACAACAGTGCAGAATATGATGCTCTTATGGCAGAATCTAACCTGGAACTTGATATTCAAAAAAGACAGGATCTGTTGCTTAAGGCAGAAAAACTGGCAGTTAGTGAAGATACAGTTATCCTCCCTCTCTTCACAAACAACACAGCAAACCTTATTCCACCAGAACTTGTTGATTACTACTACGACGTAATTGCTTATCCTAACTACAGAGCAATGAAAGTTAAAGCTGAATAATTAAAATGGCCGCCGGAAAGGCGGCCGACCTATTTATAACATCTACTTAAAAAAGCACAACAAATAATTCATTTGATTTTAATTCATTTTCTTATTAAATTAACTCTATGTTCGGATTTTTAATTAAAAAGAATTTCTGTGATGGGTGGGATAACCTTTTCACACTTGTACTCTCAAACCTTGTTTTCTTCGCTGCAGGAAGCGGAGTTTTCTTTGCCTGGCGTTTTCTTGTTCAGATTGTACCAGAAAATCAGAGCCAGCTTGTTGCCATGCTCATTACAGCCCTTGGCATCTTTCTTGTTACTTTCATCTATAATCTTTTTGCTTTTTCTTTCGGTGAACTTGCCGTTACAATTGCAAACTTCGGTGGAGTTCACTTCCTGGATATTTTCAAAAAAATGCCTTCGGTTCTGAAAGACGTTCTTCTTTTCAGTCTTCTTGTTTCTGCATTGATTATCGTATCTTTGATTGGAATCCGATGGTACTTTACACAGGGCTCTTACCTGTATCTTTTCATGGGATGCATGTTCGTATGGTTTGATTTTTTTGCAATCATCTCTCTTCAGTGGTTTGTTGCAATCCGTTCAATCATGCACAATCCTTTCAAGAAATGCCTGAAAAAATGTCTCATCCTTATGCTGGACAACACAGCATTTTCAATTGGATTTGCATTTTATAATCTGATTCTCATTGCCTTCTCAATCCTTTTCATTGGCTTCATTCCATCAGTAACTGGAATTGCACTCGCCAAAGTAAACGCATTAAGACTTCGCCTTTACAAATATGATTACCTGGAACTTCACCCAGAACTGAAGACAAAACGCGAACGCAACAATGTTCCTTGGGAAGAACTTATTTACGAAGACAAAGAAACCTTAGGTCCTAGAAAGTTCAGATCTTTCATCTTCCCGTGGAAAGAGTAAGGCTTTTAAGCTGCGCCGCGGAGGCCGAAGATCATACCGATTCGAAATGCCTAACGGCATTTCTTTAAATTAGGAAACTAATAAACTAAACCATAAAACTTAATACAGTAACGGCGGCTAAGAGCGAAACCACTCCGATGCCGCCTCCGTATTTAACAAAGTCCCAGTAACCGAATTTAATTCCCTGTCCCTTTAAAATTTTCTGCCACATTAATCCTGCCAGCGCTCCAAAAGGTGTAAGGAAAGCTCCAAGATTTGAACCAATTATAGTTGCAAACAAAGCCGGAGTTTTTTCTGCAATACTGAGTCCATCCACAATAGAACTGAAAAGTACACTCATAGGAATGTTGTTCATTATGTTACATGCAATAAGACTTGAAATGCCGTAACGGAAACAGATCTGTTTTGTTCCAAGAACTTTTGTAATAAAAGCCGGAACTCCAAGACACTGAAGAAACAGAATCAAAACAAACATACCTAACAGGAATGGAACAAGAGTCCATGGCGCACGTTTAAGACATCGGCCCAGTTCCCTCGGTTTACGCCGTCTAAAAACCGCAACAATAAGATTGCAGGCAAAAAGACTTATCACGGCGCCAAGTGCAACAATCCACATTTCAATTCCCACATAAGAACTTACAGCCAGCATAACTGTTGCAACCAAAAGATGAATAAGGCCGATAATCAGAAGAACAGGATCTGTAATATGCCCCGCCTTACTCTGCACCCTTTCCATTGGCTTTGAAAGATCTTTTCCGAAAATGAGTGAAAGCCCTAAAAGGCTGATAAGTCCTGCTGTCACGGTCGGAAGAATCATGATTTTTACATAACTTAAGAATTCAACCCCACCGCTTGTTGCAAGATAAATATTTGTAGGATTTCCGATTATCAAAGCCATACTCCAGGTGTTGGCAGCAACAAACACTGTAACAAGGTAAGGCAACGGTTTAATTTTTGCATTGGCAGCAAAGTAACAGATAAAAGGCGTAAAAGTCAGAACGATAATATCGTTTGAAGTAAAAACCGTCAGAATGGAAACTGTCACATATAAAAGAAGAAAAAGCTTTTTCTGACTGGTACCGGCTTTTTTCAGTGTTACATTGGCAAGAAAACGGAAAAAACCGATTTCATCCAGGAACACCGAAAGAATCGTCATGGAAATAAAAAGAATAAGAATCTTTATAGGATTCACTGCAGTATCAGCAAAAATATTCTGTAAAATAAATTCAAATGTAAAATCTTTCATAACCTTATTTTCCCCTGAAAATGGGTCCCAGCAACGCGAATTCATGTCACAGCTGCCACAGGTGTTGCTTTTAGAGCGAGGCTTCCGCAAGCCTGAGACGCAACAGGTGGCGCTGACCATGATTCGCTGCGTCCCATTTTTCTTTTTTCTCCTTTTCTACATACTTTCCAATTCTTTTATCTGATCCCTGTATTTAGCAGCCAGTTCATATGCCCAAAGCGCGCTGCCTTAAATAATTTCCTATAGGCAAACGAACTTGCGGCTACATCGCCTCTAACGCTTTTATTTCATCCCTATATTTTGCCGCAAGTTCGTATTGCATGATGTCGGCAGCGGCGGCCATTTCCTTTTTAAGGCGGGCAATAAGAGCCTTGCGGTCTTTTGGATTAAGAAGATTTGATTTATTCTTAAGAATCTCAACTTCTTCTTCCGCTGCTGCTTCTGCATCCTTAGCCTGATGTTCAAGAATGTCGTTGATGGCTTTCTTTACAGTCTGAGGAGTAATGCCGTGTTCCTTGTTGTAGGCTTCCTGCACTTCCCGGCGGTGTTTTGTTTCTTTGATTGCCGCTTCCATTGCAGGACTCATGTGGTCAGCGTACATGACGACCATACCTTCCGCGTTACGTGCCGCTCGCCCGATAATCTGAATGAGGGAAGTTTCGGAACGGAGGAATCCGATCTTGTCTGCGTCAAGCAGGGCAATGAAAGAAACTTCAGGAAGGTCAATCCCTTCTCGAAGCAGGTTGATTCCAATCAGCACATCAACTTCACCTGTGCGGAGGCTTTTCAGAATTTCAACGCGTTCAAAGGTGTCGATTTCCGAGTGAATGTATTTAACTTTAAGACCAAGCTCTGTAAGGTAATCAGTAAGATCTTCCGCCATCTTTTTTGTTAAAGTCAGAACAAGAGAACGTTCTCCCCTTTCAATTCGGAGTTTTATTTCCTTATATATGTCTTCCATCTGACCTTCAGAAGGACGAACTTCAACTATAGGATCCAGAAGTCCGGTAGGGCGGATCAGCTGTTCTACAACCTGAGTACTCTGTTTGATTTCTTCTTTTCTTGGTGTAGCAGTAACGTAGATGATCTGATTCATCTTCTTACTGAACTCATCAAATTTCAGAGGACGGTTATCCAGTGCCGAAGGCAGGCGGAATCCGAAATCAACAAGATTCATTTTACGGCTTCTGTCCCCTTCATACATAGCGCCGATCTGAGGAACAGAAACATGGGCTTCATCAATAAGACAAAGGAAATCATCCGGGAAATAATGAAGAAGCGTTGCAGGAGGTTCCCCTGTCATGCGCCCGGAAATCGGTCCTGAATAGTTTTCAATTCCCGGACAGGTTCCCATTTCCCGGAGCATTTCGATGTCGTAAGTTGTGCGGGTTTTGAGTCGTTCATATTCAAGAACTTTTTTCTGTGCCTGAAGCACTTCAAGCCGTTCATCAAGTTCTTTCTGGATTCTGTCACAGGCGGCGTTCAGTTTATCCTGTGGCACAACAAAGTGCTTTGCCGGATAGAACACAGTCTCATCCAGTTCTTCAGTTGTTGTTCCATTTAATACATCAAAACGGCGGATGCGCACAATCTCTTCCCAGTCCAGTTCAATGCGGTAACCTTCATCAGTTTCCATGTAAGGCGGGAACACTTCCATTACATCACCTCTGATGCGGAAAGTTCCACGCTCGAGAACCATGTCATTGCGTGAATACTGAAGTGAAATCAGACGGTTTGCAATATCCTTGAAATCACAGTGCTGCCCTTTTTCTACATGGATTCTCATGTCTTTATAAAGGTCAGGCATACCAAGACCGTAGATGCAGGAAACAGTTGCAACAACAATTACGTCACGACGTTCCATAAGACTGTAGGTTGCCTTAAGGCGCATCTGGTCAATTTCACGGTTAATATCGCAATCTTTTTCTATATATAAGTCACGGGCCGGAACATAGGCTTCCGGCTGATAGTAGTCGTAATAGGAAACAAAATATTCAACAGCGTTATTCGGAAAAAAAGATTTGAACTCCCGGTAAAGCTGGGCAGAAAGAGTCTTGTTATGACTGATTATCAAAGTCGGTCTCTGAACTTTCTCAATAATCTTTGCCATGGTAAAAGTCTTTCCGGAACCTGTAACTCCTTTCAGAGTCTGATAACGGTCACCACGGAGAAAACCTTCTGCCAGGCGGTCTATGGCCTGCCCCTGATCCCCTGAAGGTTCAAAAGGCGAAACTACTTCAAACTTGCGCATGGAAATAATCTACAACTTTAAAGAACAATACACAATAAAGCAGTACTTTTCGGAATAAAGAAAACGTTGTCGTAAATTTTTATGATAAATACTAGTATACCGGAATTTAAAACGATTAACCTGACTTTTTGGACTTTGTATAGGAATTTTTACCTATGTTTATTTAATAATTCCAATTTAGAATTATTTATGTGACAGGAGTCACTAAAAAAATATTAAAAGTATCCAGTTAGGAGGATATTATGAAAAAATTGATCGCTGCTTCAGTATTTGCTGCAGTTCTTCTTGGAACACTTTCAGCTGCTCCAAAGAAAAAGGTTCTGAACGTATGGGCTTTCACAGACGAAGTTCCAAACATGGTTCAGAAGTACATTGACACACATCCAGATTGTGGTTTCGAAATGAAATCTACAATCATCGCTACAACTGACGGTGCATACCAGCCAGCTCTCGACCAGGCTCTGGGTTCAAAGAAAGATGCTCCAGACCTTTACGTTGCAGAAGGTGCATTCATCCTGAAATACTCTCAGGGAGATGCTAAAAACTTCGCAGCTTCTTACAAATCACTCGGTATTGATGTTGACAAGATGCTCAAAGAATCAAACATCGCACAGTACACAATTGATATCGGTACACGTGACGGAAAAGACCTCGTAGCTCTCGGATACCAGGCTACTGGTGGTGCTTTCATCTACCGTCGTTCTATCGCAAAAGCAACTTGGGGTTCAGATGATCCAAAAGTTGTAAAAGAAAAGATTGGTGGTGGTTCAGGAAACCTCAACGCATTCTGGAAAGCAGCTGCTGACCTCAAAGCAAAAGGATACAAAATCTGTTCTGGTGACGGTGACCTCTGGCACGCTGTAGAAAACTCTTCAGATACAGGTTGGATTGTAAACGGAAAACTCAACATCGATCCAAAACGTGAAGCATTCATGGACTACTCTAAAATGCTCAAAGACAATGACTGGCACAATGATACACGCGACTGGCAGGATGCTTGGTTCGCTGACATGAAAGCAGAAGGAACAGCTCTTGGATTCTTCGGACCAGCTTGGCTCGTAAACTACACACTGGCACCAAACTGTGGTGGTTCAAAAGTAGGTGAAGGTTCATACGGTGACTGGGCAATCTGTGAATCACCAATGGGATTCTTCTGGGGTGGATCTTACCTCCTGGCAAACAAAAACACAAAAATGAAGAAAGAAGTAGCAAAAATTATCGAATGGGTAACTCTTGACTACTCTGACACAGGTCTTCAGTACATGTGGGCTAACGGTACTCTGAACGGCGAAGGCGGAACAAAAGACTGTGTTGCTTCAGGAACTGTAATGGCTAAATCTAACGGTGAACTGGCATTCCTCGGCGGACAGAACATGTTCGACGTATTCGTTCCAGCTAACGCATTCGCAAACGGTAAAACAGTTACACAGTACGATGAAACAATCAACCAGTACTGGCGTGATCAGGTTCGCGAATATGCTTCTGGAAACAAAACAAAAGCACAGGCAATCGCTGACTTCAAACAGAACGTAGCTGACAACCTGGACATCATCGTTGAATAATTGATGATTCCGGAACTTTAGTTTCGTAAAACCGGCCGTGCTATGATGCACTGTCATAGCACGGCTTTTTTTATCAGTGCAACCCGAAAACAATAAATTTTACAAAAAAAGTTACTTACTAATAAAAAACCAAAAAAGACAGGAAAAAATGAAAAACAAAGAATTAAAACGCAAGGGAATAAGCTATTCAAAATACGGCTACATTTTCTCTATTCCTTTTGTTCTTACCTTTTGTATTTGTACATTGTATCCGATCATCTACACAGCATTTATCGGATTCACAAACCTGAAAGGTCTTGGAAGCACTAACTTCTCACTGGCCACTCCATTATTTAAGAACTTTTCAACAATTCTGCATAACCGCTCGTTCCAGATTGCTGTTAAGAATACTTTCTTAATGTGGATTATCAACTTTATTCCTCAGATTGTTCTGGCTCTTATTCTGGCCGCCTGGTTTACAAACGAACAGAATGACATCAAAGGAAAAGGATTTTTCAAAGTTGTTTTCTACATGCCAAACATCATTACAGCCGCAACAATTGCTATTCTGTTCGCTTCCCTCTTCGCTTACCCTGTAAGCCCTGTAAACTATTTACTGGAAAAAATGGGATATCCAAAGTTTGACTTCCCACAGTCAAAAACAGCTGCACGCCTTATTGTTGCCTTCATCCAGTTCTGGATGTGGTATGGTTACACAATGATTGTTCTAACTTCTGGTATTCTTGGTATCAGCCCTGAAATCTTTGAAGCTGCAGAAATTGACGGTGCAAATGGTGTTCAGAAGTTCTTCAAAATCACTTTACCAAACTTGAAAACAATTATGCTGTACACACTGGTTACATCATTAATCGGTGGTCTGCAGATGTACGATATTCCATCCCTTCTCATGCAGAACTCAGGTCCTGATAATGCAACACTTACTGCAAGTGTATTCATTTACAACCAGGCATTTAAAGGTTCTTACATGTTCAACCGCGCTGCTGCTGCAAGTATGCTTATGTTCATCATCATCGCAATCCTTTCGGCAATCATCTTCTACCTGCTCCGAGACAAAGACGAAGCAAAATTTGCAAAGATGGAAAGACAGCGTATCCGTGAATATAACAAACAGCAGAAAGCTCTTAAAGCAGAAGCTAAGGGAGGAAACAAATAATGAAAAAAACAGCAGGAAATATTATCTTCAAAGTATTTGTTTACTTTGTATGTGTTTTTCTTACAATTTTGAGTTTGTTCCCATTCATTCAGATGGTAATCAACGCAACACGCTCTACATATGAAATCCAGCAGACTGCAATTTCACTTATTCCGTCAAAATATCTTCTTTCAAACCTTAAGATTTTGACAGGAAAAAGTTTTAATCCTGTTCGCGGTTTCTTAAACTCTATCATCATTTCAACTGGTGCAACAGGACTTTCAATTTACTTCTCAACACTTACAGCCTACGCACTGGTTGTTTACACATGGAAATTACGCCGTCCATTCTTTACATTTATCATGGCTGTTATGATGGTACCTTCACAGATCGTTACTATCGGTTTCTACCAGATGATTTACAAAGTTGGACTTACTAACAACTTCCTTCCATTGATTATTCCAGGCATTGCTGCCCCATCAATGGTATTCTTTATGCGCCAGTACATGATTCCTTCCCTGTCTTTGGAAATCATCGAATCAGCTCGTATTGACGGTGCAAAAGAATTCTTCACATTCAATATCATTGCTCTGCCAATCATGAAACCGGCACTGGCAACACAAGCAATCTTCGCTTTCGTTTCTAAATGGAACGAACTGTTCCTGCCACAGGTTATCCTTACAGACTCAAACCTGTACACAATGCCTATGATGGTTTCTCTGCTTCGCGGTGATATTTACAAGACTGAGTTCGGTTCAATCTACCTCGGTCTTACTCTCACGGTACTGCCACTGTTTATAGTATATTTCCTCCTGTCAAAGTATATTATTTCCGGTGTTGCTCTTGGTAGCGTTAAGGGTTAATCCCTTCCGTTACCAGGTTTTGGGCTGTCTGTGTTGTTGCGGACAGCCCTTTTTTTTATCCTTCATTTGATTTATTATTTCACTTATGACTATTATTCAAGGTATTCTTTTAGGAATGCTGCAGGGTGTTGCAGAATTCCTTCCAATTTCATCTTCAGGACATCTGCAGCTTTGTCAGGCACTTTTCGGCCTTGAAGAAGTACCTGTCCTCTTTGACGTTTTTCTGCACCTGGCAACTCTGGTAGCAGTTTGTCTTTATTTCAGAAAAAAAATCTGGAATCTTCTGAAAATCTTCGGACGCTGGGTTGCCCGTAAACCTCAGCCTGAAGTAACAAATACTGAAGATATGATTTCAGGAACTGATGCATACGGCCGAAAGGCAATTATCGCCCTCATCATATCAACTGTAATCACAGGCGCACTTGGCGTATTCACAAGCAAAGTTATTTCTGACATTCCGCTTAAAGCCGTTTGCGCAGGATTCATCTGTACATCTTTCCTGCTCATCCTTTCAGACCAGGCAGAAAAACATCCTCGCCGCCCAAAGAACGCCGCTCCTTCACAGCCTGTTGATATTTCTCCAAAACCTGTCAGCATTCTTCAGGCTGTTGTTGTAGGCGTAATGCAGGGACTTGGAACACTTCCAGGAATTTCCCGCTCAGGTTCAACAATTGCCGGATCCCTTCTTGCCGGTATGGATCGCAAGACAGCCGGAGACTATTCTTTCATTGTAATTATTCCAGCCATTCTTGGTGCTTTTATTCTTGAGCTGAAACATCTTGGCGAAGTAAACGATGTAATCGGAGCAGCCCCTGTAATTGCAGGTTGTGCCGCTGCCTTTGCCGTTGGTTACATTTCCCTCACCTATCTTATGAAGCTCATTAAAAAAGGAAAAATTGTCTGGTTCGCTGCATACCTTATTCCTGTTGGCGTTCTTGGCCTTTTATTTTTTTAGGACGTAATCCGGCTGTCCGCGGTTCGCTAACGCTCATTCCGGTAAAACCGGAACTGCTTCGCAGCCGCTCCCATCCGGCGTAAAATATAAATGATACCTGTTTTTGAAAATCCGGCAGAAGCCGAAAAAGCTGTAAAAGAAACTTTCTCTTTTCCTCCATTTATTATGATGGAAAATGCGTCCCGTAATCTTTCAGAAAAAATTCTTGAAGTTTGGGACCAGGAAGATGCAGATTTTTCTTCTGTAATTTTCCTTTGTGGAAAAGGAAATAACGGGGCCGACGGTCTTGCCTGTGCCCGCATGCTTTACGGTAAAATCCCGGTTTATATTTACTGCCCGGAGCTTCCAAAAACAGAAGAAGGAATAGTTCAGGCTGAAATGTGTCAGAAACTGAAAATTCCTTTTCTTTCAGAAACACAGATAAAAAAAGCATTAACAGATAAAACATGCAAAATAATCTGTGACTGTATTTTTGGAACAGGCTTTCACGGAACCATTCCTGAAACCTGGAACAGAATCTTAAATCTTTCAAATGAATCAAACGCTTACCGTATCGCCTGTGATATTTCAAGCGGTTTAAGTTTTAACGCAGACCTGACCGTAACCATGGGAACATACAAAACTGCTCTGTTTTCTGACAAAGCAAAATCAGTTTCCGGAAATATCTTTGTAGCCGATTTAGGCATTACCCGGGAACTTTTTTACAAATTTGGGGTAAAATCCGAACAGGATCAAAAAGGAAACTGCTTTCTTATAGAAGAAAAAGACATAAGCCTGCCTTTCCGAAAAGAAAAAACAGGTCACAAAGGAACTTACGGACATGCCGTTGTGATTACAGGAGAAAAAAGCGGGGCTGCAATTTTAAGTGCGGAAGCCGCCATGAACTTTGGTGCCGGGCTTACTACCCTTCTACAGCAGGATTTTTCAAACCTGAAACAATTCAAGATTTCTCCTGAGCTGATGATTTCCGCCACCATTCCCAAAAACTGCAAAGCGCTGCAGATTGGAAGCGGACTTGGAGACACATCAAAAACTTCAGTTCAGAATACTATCAATACCTTCCGCACCTGGTTCCTTGGAACAAAAATGCCGGCCTGTGTAATCGATGCCGATATGTTTAAGTTTGAAGAACTTCCTTGCCTGCTTAAGGAATTAAACAAAGTGCCGGAGGCCCGCATTGTACTTACACCACATCCAAAAGAACTTTCACTTCTGGTAAACAGCTGTCTTCATTATAACATGACCACAGAAGAAGCTTTGGAACGGCGCATTGAAATCGGACGGGAATTCACAAAGAAATACCGCAACATCACCCTGGTAATGAAAGGTGCAAATACTTTCATTGCGCACAAAGGGGAAACTTATATCTTCCAGGGCGGAGCCCAGAGCCTTGCAAAAGGCGGCAGCGGTGACGTACTTGCTGGAATGATAACTTCTCTTCTGGCTCAAGGCTACAGCGGAAAAGACGCCGCCCTAACTGCAGTTTACCGCCACGGCACCGCTTCCAGTGAATACGGCCGAGAAGCATATAATCTTACAGCAAAAAAACTGATCAGCCTCCTATAAAAAAAATAGGATTAATTCAAATTGTTTCTGCTGCGCCGCGGAGGCTGGTTGTCACGCCGATTGAAATGTATGGGTAATGGCAGCTAACGCAACGCTCTAACGAGCTGTGGGGAAATCTGTCTGTATGGGAAAACGTTTTGTCAAAGTTTTAAGTCTGTATTGTCTTGCGTAAGTTTTTTACAAAGCAGGATTAAATCAAATAAAAATTTTTTGCTTTAATGAATTACGCGAAGGAACAGAATGGGTGTGCAGGGCACTTGAAGCGCGGCTTTATAGTTTCTTATACGCGCTTCACGTGCAGCGACGGTACCTAGCGTCCTGACACACCCATTAATGTGACTGGGAGTAATTCATTAAACGTAGATATATAAATTCATTTGATTTAATCCTACTTTTTTACACATATAACAAAAAATTTTCTAAAGTCAAAAATCTCAAGTTTCGTGCAAAACATGCCGATAATAAGTTCCGGAGAGGTCTATTTAAATGGTTTTTGAATGAAAAAAAGATTTTCTTTTGTTTTACAGTTAATTTTTCTCACTTTTTTCGCCTTCAGTCAGGAATTAATCAAGGTTCAGGAAGAGAAACAGATTATCATACCTAACTCTGTTACTTCATCAAACCCTTATGCAAACTTGAAAGACCTGGACCTCTGTCCTCTTGATAAACCACCAAGGGATGAACTTACATTCTATCCTTCTCCGGCTATGGACCTTAAAACCGAAGTAAGACAGATAGGATGGATCAGCCCTGAAAAATTCTTCACTGTTACCGACGAGCAGTCTTTTGTTCTGGATATTCCTCAGAATACAAAAGAAGAGATTGAACCAGCCGAAGGATACATTACCTATGTAGAAACAGCATGGAATTCTGCCCGTGACGAAGACAAGAACCGCGATGTTTTCACACTCACCAACACCGATATGGTTTCAATTCGAAAGATACCGTTGAGTGTAAAATATCCGTCTAAGAACCTGTATCCGGAAAGCCCGATCCGATGTGCGACTATATCGCCTGACGGAGCCTTTGTTGCCACTGGACATGAAAACGGAAAAATTATCATTTCCATGCAACTCTTCTTAACAAAGACCATTTATAACACAGACTTTTATATTGAGTCACAGGGAATTAATGCGCTGCGCTTCAGCCCGAACTCAGACTTACTGGCATGTATTTCGCGGGAAGGCATTATAGACATCTGGGACATGCATCAGAGCTCAGTTATTTATTCAATGCGAACATTAAAAGACTCGCCCTACCCTGTTTATTTCTCTACAGACTCTCAACATATTGTTTCGGCCGAATCCAAGAACACAATCTATGAACGTGACTTCTACGGAAATGTTACAGATACACTTTATTTAGAGCAGGAACTTAGAACTTATCACATATCAGATGACGGAAAGTACCTGTTTGAACTTGCTCAGAACAATAACATTTATGTTTACAACATGGAGACAAAGAAACTCCTTGGTTACATTCCTTATTTCTCAAAATCCGAGATTCTCGATTTTTCATTCAGTGAAGACTATAAAACCATTCTAGTAGCCCATAAAGCCGGCATCATTTACATCCTTAAAACTGAAGATGTATTCCTTGACCCAGAAGTTCCTCAGCCAAGAATCGGCAGCGGAAGTTATTATGGTGGATCAGGAGCCGGAAAAAGTAATGGCTCTCAGATTTCTTCAGATATCGGTCAGCACAATATTGATATCCGTCTTGAAATCTCAAAGCCTTCAGAGCCCTACGCAATTACGCTGACACCTCAACTTGCATACCTTTACTCACCTCTTTTCAAGCAGATTTATTTTGGTGCAATGATTGATTTTCCATTCAGCATTCCTAACCCAGATTTTCCTTATACATATATTGACCTTGATACGGCACGCCCGGTTCACCACCCGTATATTATGGGTCCAAGACTTTCGGGCGTAGTTGGATATTTTATTCAGCCTTGGACAACACTGGATATTGCCGTATTTGTGGAAGGCCGCGCTGGCGCCGGATTCTATACTTTCTACTTCCCGAATTACGGAACGCTGGATAAATATCCAACATTTGAAATTGAATTACAAACAGGCTTTGCCTGGAAGCAGCTGCTGCTTATTTTAGGCGGACTATACGATTACCGTCTGGGACCTTCGGTTTCCGGCGGAATTGGATGGCGCATCAGGATGGGCGGCGGATGAAAAAACTGGTAAAGCGAATTGGAAAGCTTTACTTCCTGCTGTATATGCTTTTAAGCATAGCGGGAGGCCTGACGCTTTTCTCTTGTAAGAATAATATTCAGCCTATGCTGGATAAAACTAACGGCCATTTCAAGGCAGAAGAAGAAGAATACGATGATTCTTTGATTCCCGGTGACGAAGGATTCGAAGAATCTTCAATGCTTAACCCTATTTATTATGTAGGAAACCGCATGAGTATTGTTCTTGCTGCCCCTGAAGCAGCCCGTTATTACTGGACACTGTATTCTCTGGAAAAAACAGAGACTGCAGTCTGGGTCGGAGCGGATGAAGTTCTAAAAACTGAAGTCCCACTTCCTCCTAACGTTGATCGTTTTGGACAAAATTTTGCACTTTACATACCGGAGATTCCAGACATGACGCCTGGAACCTACGAACTAAAACTGCAGGTTTTGGACAAAGATGAAAATTACTATTCTGATATAGCCCAGCTGGTAGTTTACGATCAATATTATCTTGAAACGATAAAGGAGGAATAAGTAAAAACTAAACAGAAAGACTACGTTGTAGTCTTAAATAAACTTATCCTAAATATTAGGAGGCTTTCTATGAAAACTAGAAGCAAAATTACTGCAGTTATTTCAGCAATTCTCTTAATGACAACAGCTGCAGGATGTAAAAACAGTGCTTTAGGAACACTTGGAGACATTGAAACAAGAAAACCTGAAGTAAATGTTTACTCAAAACTTACAGGAACCGTTGAAAACTATGCAGAAATCATTCACGAAACTGTAACAAAAGATAACCATAAACCTGGAGAACGAACAATTGCTCCAAAAATTACTTCGGACGGTTATGATTTCTGGCTTTACGGACAGATGGGTGCCGCATTCTGTGGTCCTTATAACCTTGCAATGCTTGGTGAAACAAAAGGTACTTTTGAAGTATCTCTTTCAAAAGGTGCATGGAATCTTACTCTGGTAGCATTTGAATCTGGTCACAAATTTGGGGAAGATGCAACCTTTCCAAGCCGTGTTGAATGTCGTGACGGGTTTGCAGACTCAGCATTACTTATGGCAAAAGCTTACGTTGATCTTTCTAAAGGAGATGTTGCTGGTGTAAACTTTGTACTTAGCCCTGAAGGACTAAGTACATATGGTCAGGTTAAATTCTATATCGCTCTTGATGACTGGTCTGTAACAGATAAAACAGATGTAAAAGTAAGAATGGGAATTTACGACCTTAAAACAGGCACCGAAAAGATGGCCGTAGGTGATAAAACCTCTATAATAGCAGAATCAGATGCGTGGAAATTCCAAAAAGCCGGCGCTGGCGGGGTACCTACAACAGATGGAATTACAATTCCAGAAGGCACTGAATACATTGTTTACGATATGGGAAGTGAAAAATTCGAACCTGGAACCTATTCTTTCAAAATCGATTTCTATGATTCAAAAAAGAATCATTGGGTCTGGAATGACCGTATCATGATTTTCCCGGGAGACGTAACTGATGAAACACAGTTCATTGACCGCCTTATTCAGGAAGTGCCAAATGCCCCAGAATATCTTTTTGCATCTGTTGTAACTGAAGAAACTTCTTCAGAAACTGAATCTACAGATCCAAATAAATACTACATTCCATCTTATCTTCCTAAACTGGACGATAGTGGAGACTACTACCAGGTAGCATTCAACTGGGCAGACTGGTATGTTGAAGCAGCTGCTGATGGAAAAGAATCTTCAAAATCTATAACAAATGAAACTCATTATGAACTTCAGGTCGGTGATATTACAGGTATCTATGGCACTGTAGCTCATACTGCGGATCTTTGGGATGGCGACAATCCCAAAACAGTATACAAAATTGATTCAACAAATACTAAGAACGGAGATGCTCTCACCTTCAGTACTGACATATTTAACCAGATTCCTTTATACGTTGAAGGTTCCATGCTTGCAAATAACCAGAAGGTAATTATAAATCTTGAACTTGGAAAACAGTATACTGCCCGTATTCGTGCAGTAAACTACACTGGTAATGGTGACTGGACTTACCTTAGCCTGGATAATACAGATGAAGACAACAAACATTTCGCAACTGCCGGATTAAGTGAAGCAAGTGATACAAAAACTAATATCACACTTGAAGGAAAACGATTCAAAGGAGAAACAATAAATAATTACCGTGTAAGATATTATCTGAACGGGGGATCTTCAGAAGATGAAAATGTAACTGGTGACCATATAGACTTCTTTGGTCCTGTTATTGTTCCACAAGGAACAGGCGAAAGTGAAGATCCTATTGGGCACCGTTATGTAAACTTCTTCCAGAACGGTCCAACTGGTGATGCAACAATTAAAGCTGCAAATGCAGACGCAAAAGGTAAAGCTCTAAAAAACGGCAGTATTTACCTTGCGGGATGGAAAGACGGTCCACAGGCGATCCTTAAAAACTACAAGATTTCTACAGCTGTTGCTGCTACAACTGTTCGTAGTGATCCAACAAGTATTACTGACACAAACTACAACTGGACACTGACAGAAACAACAAAAACAACTGGAACAGATGGTATTACTTACATAAAAAAACAGAACTTTTACCATAAGAATGCTGCTGATTCGGAACCAGAAAAAAATGATGCTGGATGGGAATTAAAGCCAACAGAGTTACCAAAAATGGACTATGAAACAGCAGATCCACTTAATGTTTATGACAGCTACAAAAATCTTGATCTGTATGCACAGTACACAAGCACACTGAACTGGACAATGGTTACATATTATTCTCTTAAACCGGAATGGATCAGTTATCAGGTTGTTAATGAAAAAGGCGAGACAATTACAGATTCAAGAGTTGATGCATACCCAGAATACCTCGAAGATGGAGATGCACCTGGAACAGATGACGGAACCCTTATTTCTGTTTCTGAAAATGGTGCAGTCAGCGCAAAATATAGACCTCTTTTGGACTTGGATTGTTCAAAAATCAAATGGTTCATAACAATTCCATCTGAAATTGATGAAAATTACCGTTACTTCCGAGTTACAATCAAACGTTCTGACGGAAGTGATTCAACAGTTTTCACAGACAAATCCACTGGTATTCAGGCAAACGGCACTGCAAACGTACTGATTACAGACGTTTCGGAATGTCGCGCCGGTACATACTACAATGTAATTGTTGAAGCTGGTCTTCCAAAATCTTCTCTTGTAAGTACAGTTCCAATTGTACTTCATGTAGAATAAAACTTTTCTCAAGGAAAGTGTTTGGCCGCACTGCGGCCTTACACTTCCCTATTGGACGGTTAATTATGATGAAATTAAAACGCGCAATAACAAACACTTTTATAGCAGCAACTCTTCTTTTGGCATCATGCTCTCCTTTCAACAGCAATTTTGTCGTTTACGAAGAAGACACCATCGCCTTTGAAGATTATGTAGCCGTAAAAGCAATTCTCGCAAACTATCGTGCAGTCAAAAAAGATTCACAGGAACTGCATTCGTCACAAAGCGGTGCGCGTTTAATTCGTCCAGATCTTAATGCATCTGAATATGATTTTTATATTTACGGTCAGAAAAGTTATAACGATACAAAATACATTCTTGGTCCATACAATATTACTTCCCAACTGAATTCTTCCGGAGATTCAGGAGAATTTGAATTAAGCGTTCCAAGAGGTACCTGGTACATGACTTTAATTGCAGTAAAACAAAACCAGGAGTTTACTGCACAGGATGTTCCAAATGTAACTACAAAAGCTTTACTTACCGGGTGCTGTATTGCTGATTTCCAGAATACAGATAGCCATCCAAATTTCGTTCTCTCCGATGCAGGACTGACAACTCCGGGAACAATCAATTTAAAACTGTCTCTGGACGGCTGGACACTCCCAGACGGCATTACAGCAAAAGCTTCTCTCCATTACATAAAAACGGGAAAGCTGGTAGAAAACACAGAGCAGGATAATTTATCAAAAGAAGGAAACACATTCACATATACTCCCCAGGATGGGGGAACTGCACTGAAAGTAAATCCTGGAAGTTACAGTTTCCGTCTTACTTTATATGACACTAATAAAACCGAATGGACATGGAGCGACCAGATTCATATTTTCCCAGGCCGCGAAGTAGATAAAGAACTTTTCATTCCTCAGATTATTAACGCCGTACCAGACGCACCTGAAAATTTTGCATTCACCATTGATATCAATAATCCAAGCGACCAAAGTGATTACTACAATGGAACCTTTACCTGGGACTTACCTGAAACCGGAACCACCGCTACAGAATACGAACTCAGGCTTTGGGATGAAGGAGCGGATGAACTTTACAAAACTTACACTACAAAAAATCTTAATACTATTCTGTACATGGATGGCGGGCTTAATGCTTCAGATACTTCAATTACTTTATGGCTTCCTCTTGGTAAAAAACTTTCAGCCCAGCTCCGGGCAAAAAACCGCACAGGCACTTCCGATGAGGACTGGAGTTTAAGTACAAAAGTTGAAAACATTAACCTGTACCGGGTTACTTATAACCTGCAAGGAGGAATGACAAAAACCAACAAATTTGGGGAAGGTACTGCAAACAAAGCTCAGAACTTCTGTTTCTATGGTTCCCTTTCTTCACCTCATACCTGGATTGTACCAGATTCAAGTGACATTGAAGACAATGAAAACAAAGGCTTTGATTTCTGGTCTGCATCACCTGAAGAAGGTGCTCCACAACTTGATACAGCGGGAAATGAAGGTAAATACGCAGGATATGAAAACGTTGAACTTTATGCACATTATAAGGCTAATTTAACTCATCCGTTAAAAAATGAGTCAGGATCTCTTAAACTTGAATATGAATATTCAAACACCAAATATTCAATTCCAGATAATGGAGAAATCACCATACCAATAGGCAAAAACTTACGTTTATATATAACACCAACTGGATTTAAATATAAATCCATGACAATAAAAAACTGGAACGGTCAAATAAATAAGTTCCCATATTTTGACTATAATGAATGGTATTATACAGAATTATTAACAAACGGATTATCTGCCGGATTATATTCAATTACAATCGAGGCTACTTTTTATAATACAGAAACAAGTAAAGATGAAATCTCTAAACTAGTATTAAATTTAAGTATAACTGAATGACGCGCCCTTCACAGGCGTATTAAAGTCGTACAGCTCTGTCATGTGCACATATTAAATCGGCGTGGCAGAACCTAACCAAAAAACTCTTGCTAGTTTTAGGATTCTATAGCAGCCATAACTTATACAGGCGCTTATCATTTTGTCGGTTAGGTTTTCTACTATTCCTGCAAAGTATGTGGCAAAAATTCTGTTTGGAACTGCGGTGACAAACTCTTCAATTTGTACATCTTTTGAAACATAACTTTGAATGTTGCATTTAAGCGCCTGTTCAATATGAAGTTCATGGGATTTATTTTTCTATTATCTTTCTATTTCTCCACTAACCACGCATAAGCAGGGGTAATGCTAATAGGCTTTCCATTTTCTGTTACAGACTTTTCTTCGTGATCGGTAATCAATAAAAGGTTATTGCAACCAGTTTTTGAAGACGCCAGTAAAGGACCGTTGATTTCTCGTTTATAGTTTTTTGGATTTGCAAGGTCGTAGCTTACCTGAATAATCTGCACAACGGTGTTTCCTCTACAAACAACAAAATCAGCTTCACCAGAAGTTTCATCGTAGTAATAAACATCACATTCCAAAGGTCTGTAACGGCGCAAAAATTCAATATAAACAATTGTTTCTAAACGCCATCCTAAGTTTTCTCCTGCTAGCGCATTTTCACGATTATTCATCAAAGCAACATCAACAGCATAAGCTTTTTCATCACGAATACGAATCTTGCTTTTTGAAGAATATTTATGCAACCCACAAACTAGATATGCATTTTTTGTATAATTAACATAATTTTCTGCAGTATGATCCGACCTAAGACCAATTGGAAAATAGTCAACTTCAACTGCGGTATTTTTACTCTGTCATGGGACCTTTTTCGGGAAAATTTCGGGATTTTTTTCCACTCTCACCCCTGGAATCATCATACTTTCAGGACAAAGAGTAAAAGTTTCTACCCCAGGCGTAGCGGCGATTTTACTTTCAAACCACCAGGCGAACATTTTCATACGGGAATCGGTAAGGACATCGTTTCCGTTATAATCTTTTGCTACTGTAATGTCGGCACCAAAGAGAATGTCAGAAGTACGGCGTTCCCCGGTAGAAATCTTAGTAGAAACTCTATGAACGGCCTGTTCAAAAGTGCTTCCTTTTATATGAGTCTGTTTTTTAGGGAAAGACAAATCCAGGCCTGCAGTATAAATCTTTTTTGCTCCTGCCATTACAGCAAAACTCCAGGCTACAGTTGCAACAGAACCGCCGCTTTCAAGTTCCCCTTTTCCTTCAAAAATCTTTTTCAAATCTTCTGAAATTGGAAAAGGTGAAGAACTCATTATTATTTTTTTGCACTGGAATCTGAATACTGCAGGATAAGAAACTGCATCTGCAATGAGAATACTGGAAGGCGACTTAAGCCCCGCAATGTGCATATAAGCCCAGAACTGAGGATCCGTCAGGACAATAAAATCCGGTTCCACTCCCGCTTTAAGCATGGCCCGTAACGCCGTATCTACGCAGATTACAATGCACTTTTCTTTCAGTTCTTTCATACGTGGGAGTATTTTTTCAAGACTTGGTCCTGCCGCAACAAGAAGCCAGGGCCGCAGGTCTTTAGCAAAAGCATTACGGAAACTTTCCACCCCGTCACATTTTTCAGCATAAGGAGCATTCAGGCGGGCGTTACGTTCCCAGAGTTTTCCAAATTTCTTTTTTGTATTTTCGTTTATCTGATTTTTCCGGATGTTTCTGTCCAGAAGTTTTTTCACAGAAAGGAAATATTCTTCATCATGCTTCACAAAGGCAGGATTCAAAACATAATCAATCTGCAGCATTTCATTTAAATCTGCGCGGTCACCTGCGAGATTTTCACAAAGAGGAATAATCTGGTCGATTGGACAATTAAGTGCAATTATAAGTTTTTCAACTTCAAAAACTGAAGTCCAGTCAAGAATACAAAGAGCTGCAAAAAAATGAGCAGGCTCCGGTTCAAGAAGAACGACTCCCTCTTTTTTCTGATTCTTACAAGCCTTGCAGAAATTTATAAATTCATAGCCAAGACCACATCCAAGAAAAACTTTTATACCATCCGTATTTTGAGAATCATTCAGATTTACATTTGGTCGGTATTTTGAATGAAGATATGTTCCGTTTTCACTTGCAGTCCATTCACCGCTTCGGGCTTTTTCAAGTTTCCAGAACGGAAACAACTGGCCGATTACCAGCACCGTTGAAGCGTCATCTGAAACTGTGACAAAAGCATTTGAAATAAAATCAATCTGATTTTTATATAAATCAGCTAAGGCAGGAAATCTTTTTTTAAAGGCGGAAAGATTATTGTTCCAGATAGAGTTCAATTGTCATGTTCTCCGTAACTGGTGTTCCAGGTTCAGGATTCTGGCTTGTAACCCAGCCGCTTCCGTTTATATTTATGTTCAAGTTTTTCTTATCAAGTAAAGGAGAAAGCTCCCGCTTATTGAGTCCGGTAAAATCTGGTACTGTTTCCCCTACTTCCACACGGGCACTTCTTGGAACAGAAATCATACCGTTGTGTTCAAGAGAAGCAGCGCCACCTCGACTCATCCCAAGGTGATCTATAATTGTATTTGCAGCCTTCTGAATTACAGGAGCCGCAATACGACCACCATAAACTTCACCTTTTGCTTTTTCAATAACAACGTAAAGAATTATCTCTGGAGCTTCTGTTGGGAAAATACCAATACAGCTGGAAATAAAGTCTGTATCAGAATAACCGCCCTTCTCTTTGTCTGCCATCTGGGCAGTACCGGTTTTTGTACCAATTGAAATATCTGAAATATTTGCACGGGTTCCGTTACCACGGAGAGAAGTTGTTTCCATACAGCTAAGAACATAACTGGCCGTTTCAGGTTTAAAAACTCTTTCTTTATATTCCGGTTTATGCTCGTAGAAAATAGTTCCATCTTTATTTGTTACACGACTGATAACTGAAAGCTTTACAGGAACTCCGCCGTTTGCAATTGCTGTTGCAGCCTGAACCATCTGAAGAGCTGAAACTGTAATTTCCTGGCCGATTGCGATTGTAGGTTTTGAACGTCCTGACCAGGAAGGAGAACTTGTATCTTTTACAAGAGCTGCACTTTCACCGGAAAGTTCAATTCCTGTTTTCTGACCAAATCCAAGACGACGGATACGGGCAACAAAATCATCTTCAGTAATACGGTCTGAAATCTGACCGATGGCATCGTTACAGGAATAGCTGATGGCATCCCGAGGGGTAAGCCATCCATGTCTTTCAAGACATTTGATTCGGATTGCTTCGCTTCCAGGTTTTCTGTATTCATACATTCCGTCGCAAAAGAAACTGTCTGTCTGTGCAATACGACCTTCATCATAAAGAATGGAAACTATAAAAATTTTGAAAACAGATCCCGGCTCATAAGCTTCCATACGTAAATGGTCAAACTGCTGTTCACGGCTGGCATTTCCGTATTCATTAAGATCTGCTTCTGGAAGGCTTATATATGAAAGGATTTCTCCAGTTGTTGCGTTTGCTGCAATCATCATCATGCTCTGGCACTGAGTTTCATTTACAGTTTCAAAAGCAATCTGCTCAAGACGGTACTGAAGATCTGAATCAATTGTAAGATAAACATTTTTTCCGCTTTCAAAAATTCCGTCTTTTTCACTTGAAGCAAGAATATCCTGCTGGGAATATTCAATGCCGCTCATTCCCTTTCCTTCATTTCCCATATAACCAATCAAATGAGAAGCAAGCGAATGATTAGGGTAAATACGACCAGGAACTTTATCAAAAGAAACGTAATTATAGCCAAACTCATCAGTTACGGCTTTTACATCCTGATACACGCTCTGATCAACTTTCTTCTTTAAATATGCAAATTTCTTTCCATCGTGTTCGGCCAAGTTTGAAAGAACGGCCTCTTTTGAAAGTCCAAGAACCGGCGCCATTCGTCCGGCAAATTCATCAGGATTTTTTACTTTGGAAGGAGTATAACCGATATCATAAAAAACAGTTTGAACGGCAAGCGGGGCTCCGTTACGGTCAACAATAGCTCCACGTTCAGCTTCTGTTTTTGTATAATTGATATTTTTTACGGGGATAAAAGCAAGGCGCCCGAACTGTACCAGAACAACAAGCACCAGAACTAATGAAATACCGAGAAGAATTCTACATCTGATTGTTTTGAAAAATGAGTCGTTATCCCCTGCCACATATAAATAATACTCCGTATTTTATCCTAATTTCAAGATATTAAGTTACCGATATTCAGAATATGCAAGTATACAATTATGTGAATTATCAGCAGAAAACAAGAAAAATACCTTCTCTGAACCTGAATTTCCCTAAAAAACCGGCAAGACCATCGTTAAATCACAGAAATTCTTTTGATATTAATGTACCCCGAGTTTTTTCATTCAAATCTTTCCTTATTACATTGGGCAACGGACTTACAAGATCAGGAGAAAATTTCAGAAAATACATAAAAGTTATACTCTTAAGTTCACTTGCATTTATCCTGACTTTTTCCGCAGTTTTCGGGATTTTTGCATTCGCTTCATGGAATGAAAACCATGCTTCACCTCTAAAACTCGAAGCAGATCCAGAAAATGAAATCGCACGTCTTGATAAACTTATGGCCGATTTTGCCATGGAAAACTATGGCAATATCAGCGAAAACGGTGACATTACAGACGCCATCAACGTAAACATTATTTTCAGTCAGCCTGTAACTTTCCAGAATTACAAAGTACAGAAAGGTGACACCATTTCAGGTATCGCAAAGAAATTCGGACTTACAAACATATCAACTCTTATTTCAGTAAATGATATTGGAAATGTACGTTCCCTTGGCGCCGGTCAGAAACTTAAAATTCCTTCAATTGACGGTATTACCTATAAAGTAAAAGCTGGTGAAAGTCTTGCTTCAATCGCTGCAAAAAACAACATTTCCCAGGATGCAATTCTTGATGTAAACGATCTCAGCAATGAAATTCTTCAGGCTGGACAAATACTGTTCCTGCCTGGTGCTAAACTTGACCAGAAGACACTGAATCTTGCTATGGGTGATCAGTTCATCTGTCCTATCAAGGCAAGTTACCGCATGAGTTCAGCATTCGGTCCTCGCCTGGATCCAATAACAGGGAAAAAGAGCTATCACAAAGGGCAGGATTTTGCATGTCCTACAGGAACTCCTATTTATTCATCAATGGGCGGAAAAGTTATTTTCTCAGGTGAATCATGGCTTTACGGAAAGCACATTATTATTGATCACGGAAACGGTTACCAGACTTTATATGCACATATGTCAAAAACAATTGCAACTAAAGGCACTTATGTAACACAGGGAACAAGAATCGGACTTGTAGGAAACACAGGTTATTCAACAGGTCCTCACCTGCACTTTACAGTTTATAAGAATGGAAATCCTATAAACCCAATGTCAGTAATAAAAAACTAAATAAGAAGAAGAATATAAAATCAAAAGGCGGAAATATAAAATGTCAAACATGTCAATTTGCGGATGCTGCGGAAGAACAACAGACAAGGTTTTCCCATTCTGTCCATGGTGTGGAAACTCAAAAGTTACATCAGATTCTAAAAATGACCGTGAAGTAATGGCTCAGAATCTGGCAGACAAAAAACATGCAGAACAGTTTGAACACATGGAAGAAATCGGCCGCCAGATTGATGAACTGGAAAAAGAACTTTCTGTTCTTGTTTTAAGCGCGGAGATGGCTAAATGAAAAAACTTATAGCTCTTGCTTCAGCACTTTTTTGTGTGCTTCCTGCATTTGCAAAAATCTCATTCGGAACCCCTGACATCAACAGTAAGGATGAAATAGTTTATATTGTTGATTATGAAACAACAGGTTCATGGTCTTATAAATCTGTATTCTATTCTAAGCTTAATGAGAATACACCTGATTCAAAGAAACAAATTCTTTCCTGCTTTCCAGAGCAGATGGAACTTTTGTCCCTTCTGAATAAACCTGTTCTACAGATTCGTAACCGTTATGGCATTGCCCGTTATTACGTTTCAACAGATTCTATTTCCTGGGTAAAACAGCTTTCTGACATTCCTCTTTCTGCAAGCATTACCACTCCTTACACTTCAAGTTCTGACGGAAAATGGATCTGCTACATTTCCAAAAGCGGAATTGCAAAAGGAAAACTGATTCTGGAATCAACAGCAACTGACAAAAAAATTGAACTTTGTGATGACATTCTTTTTTCTTATGACAGAGTACCTGTAAAATGGTCTCCTGACGGATCAATTCTTGTTTACGAAAAGAAAGGTAACGTTTATTTCTGTTCTCCAGATGCATTAAGCCGCGGTGTAGAAGCCGAAGAACGCTACAGAAAAATAGGCCGCGGTTCCATCAATTCTGTGGAATGGGCTTCAGAACGCTACATCGTTTACATTGATGACTACATGGTTTACCGCATAAACTCCCGTGAACTTTACACAACAAGCCTGTACGCAGGAATTATCGGACAAGGAACTGCCATTGGTCGACTGCCATTCCAGTTCAATTCAAACCATGATAACTTTTCTGTTTCAAACGATGCAACTTCTCTTGTAATTGCTCAGGACAGAAAAAACTTTACATATTTCAAGACTCTTGTTAATTCTTGTGATTACATGGATATCCTTTTCTCAAAGCCGTATACAGACTCAAAAGCTTCTCTTGCCAACTATTCGGTTTTCTGGGACAAAAGAGGAGAACCAATTCTCTGGCTTGAAAAACTTCCTTTCGATTCAACAAAAGTACAGGGGTCTGTTCTCAAGCTTGGAGAAAATTCCCGCGCTGTTCTTGAAATTGAAGATTCAGGACTTCCATCAATTTCTCCTGACGGCAAAAAAGTTGCCTTCTTTGCAGGCAACACCCTTTACATTTATGACATCAACACCTGGGACAGAGTTGCCCAGATTTCTGGAGAAAAAATAATCAGCATAGTCTGGGAAAACAATTCTTCAATTTTTATTGGTGGTGATAAAACAATCAGAAGATGGAAAGTAGGAAGCACATCTGCTGATACAATTACAGTTTCATCCGCTGAATCTGTTTTCTTTGACACAATTTCAAATGCAATTGTTGCTGAAACAGAACCAGGAAAAAGATTTTTCTACAGTCCCTTAAATGGCAAATGGAAGTCTTCTGCAAACATTCAGGAAATAAAACCTTCGGCACAGAACGGGCGTTACCGTATTTACTGCGGAACAACCCCAAATCCTCTTTTTGAGAATGCTGTTTATGTACGAACTTTAAGTAAGAAAGCCGTTACAAAACCTCTTTATGAATCAAGCATCGCAAAGATGGCTGAAAAGCAGAAAGTAGCTTTAATATTTGATGCTTATGACAACGCTGACGGACTTCCAAAAATCATCTCATCATTAAGCAAATTCAATATTCCAGGAACTTTCTTTTTGAACGGAGAATTTATCCGCCGCTACCCTTCTCAGGTACGCCAAATTTCATTAAATGGATACGAATGTGCATCTATGTTCTTTACTACAACTGACCTTACAGAAAACGCCTTTATAGTAGATGCAAACTTCATTGCCCGTGGACTTGGACGTAACGAAGACGAATTTTTCCAGTGTACAGGCAATGAACTTTCACTTTACTGGCACGCACCTTTTTATGAAAGCAATAATCTGATTGAAGAAGCCGGAAAAAATGCCGGATACGAATATATCAATTCCCGTCACATTCATTCTGATAATGTCACTTTGCGTCAGATGCAGGAAGGAAAAACTTATTTGAATCCGGAAGAATTAATAGAAGAATATGTTGATCTTATAAAAGCTACCCGTGGTGGCATTATTCCAGTTACAATAGGAATTCCTCAGGGTGGAAGACCTGAAAACCTGTGGGAACATATTGATCTTCTTATAAACACACTTCTTGATGAAAATTTCGAGCTTGTTACAGTAAGCAAATTGTAATTTCAACATATAAACGGGATGTCAAAAGACAGCCCGTTTTTTTTGTTTTAACTTGTATTTCACTCGTTTTTTTTCTATCTTTTAAATATATACAAAATATAAAAGGAGATTTTATTATGGCAGACGACGAAAACACTAAAAAAGCCAGAAAGAAATCATTTCTCTCCAAACCATCAACATGGATGGTTCTCATCATTCTGGTTGTTGCAGTTGCAGCAAGTTTTTCCTGTTTCTACGTAGTTGATGAAACAGAACAGGCTGTTGTTACAAGACTTGGAAAATATCAGAAAACAACTGATGCAGGCCTTCAGTTCAAACTTCCTTTCGGAATCGACAAGAATTACAATGTTCCTGTAAAAATCGTTCAGACAGAACAGTTCGGTTTCACAACTGTAAAAGCCGGTCGTAACAACGAATACAGAAACAACGTTACAGATGAATCTTCAATGCTTACAGGTGACCTGAACATTGTTGATGTAGAATGGATTATTCAGTACCGCATTGTTGATCCTAAACAATGGCTCTTCGGAGTTTACGAAAAAAACACAACAATCCGCGACATTTCCCGTTCAGTAATCAATGAACTTGTTGGTGACCGCGCTATTTTAAGCGTAATGGGACCTGACCGCGAAGAAATCCAGACACTGGCCATGGACATGATGAACGAAAACTTCAAAAACCTTGGTCTTGGTATCAAAGTAAATACTGTTCAGCTCCAGAACATTGTTCCTCCTGAAGGAGTTCAGGCTGCCTTTGAAGACGTAAACAAAGCTATTCAGGACATGAACCGCTTCATCAACGAAGGTAAAGAATCTTACAATGCACAGGTTCCTAAAGCACAGGGTGAAGCCGACAGACTTATCCAGCAGGCTGAAGGTTATGCTGCAGAACGCGTAAACATGGCAAAAGGTGATGTTGCACGTTTCAACGCTGTTTACGAAGAATACAAACGTTCACCAAAAGTAACACGTGAACGTATCTACCTTGAAACAATGGAAGAAATCCTGAACGGTGAACAGAAATCTGACATTATCGACAGTGAACTTAAAAACGTTCTTCCTGTAAAAACTTTGGGAGGTACAAACTAATGGCTAAAGCAATGAGAAAATTCATTTCCACAATAGTTACAATCGTAGTTCTTCTGGTGATTTTCCTTTTCCTGGGACCTCTCTACATTGTAAACGAAGGTGAACAGGTTGTTGTTACCCGCTTCGGAAGCATTGTAAACACACACACAGAAGCCGGTCTTTACCTTAAAGCACCTTTTGTGGATCAGGTTACAACTTATCCAAAACTGGTTCTTTCTCTGGACGGAGACCCACAGCGTATTCCTACAAAAGAAAACCAGTACATTATCGTAGATACAACATCCCGCTGGGTTATTGAAAACCCTGCCCTGTTCTATCAGAACTTTACAACACTGAACAACGCTTACAACAAGCTTTCAGACATTGTTGATTCTTCAACACGTACAGTTATTACTCAGAACAGACTGAGTGAAATTGTCCGCAGTTCAAACATCATTAATGACGAAAAAAATGAAACAGACTCAGCAACTGATGAAGACACAAGAGAAATTGCTGAACTTGTAAACGTAAATACAGTAAACGAAGTTGTTACAAAAGGACGCCGTGAACTTTCACGCCAGATGACAGAAGCAGCAAACCGTCTTGTTCCTGAATACGGAATCAAGATCATCGACATTCTGCCTCGCCAGGTAAAATACTCAGATGAACTTACAGATTCTGTTTACTCAAAAATGATTAAGGAAAGAAACCAGATTGCACAGGCTTACCGCTCAAACGGTGAAGGTAAAAAAGCTGAATGGCTTGGTAAACTTGAAAACAAAAAACAGACAATTTCTTCTGAAGCTTATAAAAAGTCAGAAGAGATTAAAGGTAATGCTGACGCTGAAGCTGCCCGCATCTATGCTGACTCCTACAACAAAGATCCTGAATTCTACACATTCTGGAAGAGCATGGAATCATATAAAAAGACAATGAAAGCAAACAGCGCCACATACTCTACAGGCATGGATTATTTTGATTACCTGTACTCTCCTGACGGAAAAAGATAATTAAACTGAATAAAGGAATCTGAAATGAATATTATATCTTTTGATAAAAACACTCTGAAACTGGACTCTGGTATTCTGGAAGAAAACTTCGGAAAAATGAGTTTTTCATCCATCATTACCGAAAAAGGGGTTCTGGTAAATGTGGAAAAATCTGGAGATGAATATTCATTCGATTACTCTTACTGGACTTTCCAGGACGTCCAGAGTTTTGACACAGACTCCGGACGCCGTGTTTTCTTCCTTGGGGAATGTCCTTTCGAAAAAACACCTTCTAGCCTTCTGGACCTCCTGGAAGGCGACCAAGCCTTTGAAGCAGGTCTTGCAGTTATCCGCATTCTGACAGATGCCGCCTTAACAAAGTCGGAGCTCTGCTACACCGGGGCCGGCGGCATCCTTTTGAATATGGAAAGTCCAGAAAAATATTCAACCCTTATTCTTCCAGGAACTTTATTTACAAATGCTACTGCAGGTCTTTCCGAAGAAGAAAAAGCCCGCCAGATAAATTCATGGATGAATCCAACACTTTACGGAAATCAGGCTCTGCGTTTTGCACGTTCAAATCTTGCATACAAAATTCTTACAGGAAGACTCCCTTTCCCTGCAACCAATACAATAGAACGCAATGCTGATATTTTGGATAAAAAATATCTGCCACTTGAACTCTGCATTCCTGGTATTGATGAAAAACTCGCACAGAAAATCAACTCAGAGCTTGAACTGAATTCTGCAAAAGTTAATATTCCAGGTAAAAAGGAAAAGAAAACTCTTGCTGCAAAACTCAATGATGACAGACCAAGAAACGAATCTGATGCCCAGAGAGCTGCCCGCCTTCAGGCAGAATATATAAAAGCTGTTTCTGCATACCCTACAGATCTTCTTGAAGCATGTAAAGGAAAAATCAATTCTGTTTCAGACGAAGAATTTTCAAAAAAAGCATCTGAATATATGGCTAAGAAAAGCGCACGTGTTGCCGCAAAAAGAAAAATCCGCAGAAACACAGGAGTTATCGTTACAGCTTCAATTATCACAATCGTTCTTGCAATCCTTATTGCAAACACAATTAAAACAAACGGTCTTGATAAAACAACAAAAGGTCTTACTGCTGAACAGGTTGTTGAGTCCTGGTACCAGCAGATAAACGCTCTGGATACTGTTTATGTTTCAGACGCCGGGAAAGGAAGAGCCCCGAACGCAGTAGCAAATATTGTAAGCCAGATGTATGTAATAGGAAAAAACCGTCAGGCTTACTCCCGTGACCGCGGTATTCAGAATCCTGCAGCCTTTTTCCTTTCACTCAAAAAAGACACACAGATAAACGAAGGCGGACTTTACGGCGTTACAAATCTGACACTCAATGACACCGTAAAAAATATGGATGTGAAAATTCCTGTAAAAAAGGAAAAGATTCCTGCCATTACAGAGGACAAAGGCGTTTCAGTTTACAACAAAATGAATTCTGTTCAGCGTGCGCATTACTATATAATCCACACAGAAGCAGAAGAACTTTTTGTAGAAGAACAGACTGAAATCATTACACTTACATTTATGAAAGACCGCTGGATTATCACAGACATTTCTCAGTCTGTAACTCCTGTAAAAGTAAACTCAATGGCATTCTTCAAAGATTACTTCAGCGTTCTTGAACTTTGTGATAATGATTCACAGGCTGCAGTCCGCGTTCTGCGAAACACATATCCATGGCTTCCAGACCAGAAAGCCTTTGAGCTGGAACTTGCCCGCCAGAAAGCTGCGGCTGAAGAATTCAACCGCAACATGGGACTTTCTTCAAAGAATTAAATTTCATATTCTTTTTCAGCTTCAACCACTTCAACATTAGGGAAGCCGTTTTCGTTCAGGAACTTCTGGAAGAAAGCAACGGTTTCCTTTTCGCCGTGAACAAGGAAAATCTTTTTCAGATTTGAAGTATCAATTGCCTTAAGCCAGTCCAGCATTTCTGTATAGTCAGCATGGGCGCTAAAGGCGTTGATCTGTTCAACATTTGCTTTTACTTCATACTTGTCACCAAGAATCATTACTTCTTTCTGGCCGTCACGGATTTTTCGTCCCAAAGTATTTTCAGCCATGTATCCAACAACAAGAATTGTATTTTTTGGATTACTGATTTCATTTGCCAGATGATAAAGTACCCGCCCTGCTTCGCACATTCCGTCAGCCGAAATAATAATCATAGGGCCTTCCATTTTGTTCAGGCGCTTTGATTCTTCAACACTTGTGGTATATGAAAGAGAACTGAAACCAAAAGGATTTTTGTGATGTTTCAAAAATGCTTCATTTACAGAAGCGTCATAACATTCAGGGTGTACACGGAAAACCGATGTTGCATTTGAGGCCATTGGCGAATCCACGTAAATCGGAACCACAGGAATTTTTTTCTGATCTGTAAGAAGGTGTAAATAGAAAACCAGTTCCTGAGCTCGTTCAATTGCAAAAGACGGAATAATAATTTTTCCTTTCTTGGCACAAGTGTCACGCACAATTCTTACAAGTTCTTTCATAGCAGAATCGCTGTCTTCATGTTTTCTGTCACCATAAGTAGATTCGAGGAAAATATAATCAGGAGATGGAACATCTGTAGCCGGATTTCTGATAATAGGTTTCTGCTTACGACCGATGTCACCTGTATAAAGAATATTTACCTTGCGGTCTCCATCGTAAACATCCAGAGAAACAAAAGCAGATCCAAGAATATGACCGGCATCAAAAAACTGGAATTCTGCATTTCGGGAAAGCATCATTTTTCGGTTATATGAAACAGAAATAATCTGATTTGCAGTCTTTACACAGTCTACTTCATCAAAAAGTGGCTTCCAGTGAAATTTTTCCTTTTTCTTTGCAGCCTGCTTTGCAAGGAATTCTGCATCCCGGGCCTGAATACGGGCACTGTCCATCATAACAAGGTTTGCAATGTCTCGGGTTGCAGGAGTTGCATAAATATTCCCCTCGTAGCCTTTTTTTGTAAGAACTGGAAGAAGGCCGCAATGGTCAAAATGGCCGTGAGTCAGAATTACTCCATCAAGAGAATTCATGTCAAAATCAAAATCGCGGTTCTTTCGGTCAGACTCTTTTCGTTTACCCTGAAAAGCACCGCAGTCAATCATAATTCTTCTGCCATTCACATCAATTACATGCTTTGATCCTGTAACTTCCTGTGCTGCACCCAGTGAAAAAACTTTTATAGACATAGTAGCCTCCTCGTGGAAAACACTCGTTTCACATATTATAACTCCAAAATCTCTATTTTACAAAAGAAAATGAAAGTTTACAGAATTGATTTATTTGATATATAATAGTAAAGATGTATAAAAGGCTGTTTAGTGAGCCTCCGAAGAATATTGTTGAACACGGAAAAGCTCACTTTGGGACATTTTCACCCGTTTCTTCTCGAATTGACATAAAAGGTATGCACGCCCCTTATGCGGGAATTCCTGTACCAGCCTTCATATCAAATTTCAGAATAAAAAGCCGTGTTTCTTTCGGTTTCAATCTGGGAGATTACATCGGATATACAGAGTTCATTGATTTCAAGATTTTCGGACTTTCTGAAGTAACGTTCTGGAACAAGGAAACAGGCAAACGTAACTCATATCATTCTATTATGCCGGCACGACGCCGATTTGTTCCTATAAAAACAACACAGGGACTTTGTGCCTGTTACCAGAGAAAACGTAAAATCAGGCTTTTCTGGGAAGATTCTCACGATTTTTTCAAATGTGAATTCCGCCTTAAAGGAGATGATGTGCGGCCTTCGGCAAAAGGGAAAATGATTTCCATGAGAAACGACTCTCTTCACACAGACATGCTGTTTGTTAATCCTGCCCCTACTTCATCACGGGTAGCCGCCTGCTGGTTATCATCAATGAAAATCCGTGGAACACTTCACACTTTTAATAAAGATTATGTTCAGGAACACAAAGTTGAAGAAGGCATTGCCCTTCTTTGTATGAACCGTTCCTACTTCAAATTCCATACAAATACAATTATCTGTACAGGGCTTGGCCAGGTTCGGGGAAAAGACATTCTCTTTTCAATTTCGGTGGGAAATATTGGCGCAGCCGATGACGATAAATACAACAACAATGCCCTTATTATTGACGGAAACTCTACAGCTCTTCCACCAGTCGTTATTACACATCCTTTCGGTGTAAGTCAAAACTGGATTATTCAGGACACAGAAGGAATGATTGACCTGACATTTACTCCTGTATCAGTTTCTACAAGAACAGTAAATGTAATTTTAATGCGTAGTCACGCAACAAACATATACGGCACATTTGAAGGCATTCTTCTTTCAAAAGACGGCGAAAAAATTGTGCTGAAAAACTTCCCTGGCTTTATAAACAGAAATAGAGTACGGGTATAAGTGAGGTGAGAGATGTCTGATGATTTTAAATCTATGACTGCAGACTGGGAACCGGGAACTCTGGAAAAAACCAGAAAAAATATCGGTGAACTTAGTGATTCCGAAGCAAGAGAAATGTCTCAGAAGCTTGGAGGTCAGGTTCTTTATGAAAAATCTTCTCCTAACTCTTCAGCATCACGACCTTCAAAACAGGGAACAGGCCGAATCATAAGAAATTCAACATCAAGCGCAGGAGGCTCTACAGTGAATAAATCTTCAAGTACCGGTTCAGGAGTTCCTACAGGGGGAAGACGCCGTAACCAGGAAACTCTTCCTGCAATCTCTAAAAAAACTGCAAGTCTCATCAATAAAACCATGATGAGCTATGAATATCAGATTAAACCAAACTATGGAATTTTCAACTTTTTCCTGAATCTCCAGAAAAACGGTTCTGAAAGAATTATTCCGGCTTTCTTTGAATCAAATCTGAAAAACCATATTACATCTATGGAAACTTTCATAACAATCATCAAGACTTTGATTCAGATTTCACCGGCAACTTATAAAGCAAAGATTGTTAATGATCCAGACCCAAAATTCAAATTTTTACGTATGGTCGCAGCCTGGCAGATTGCTCCAATTAAGAACGAATATGCAGCCCTTGAAGAAATAACTGAACCTCTTATTGTTCAGGACTTAATTCCTTTTATTCGTACTCTTTATAAACCACTTATCACAGTTTATTACTACGGAGACACTAAAATCCCAAAACTGCTGAAAGAAATTTATAATGATGAATGTGCTTATCCTGAAGCTCCAAAGCAGAAGCTTTCAGATATGGCAAAACAGGCAATTACTCAGTGGCTCTACATCGACAATGAAATCATCAAGAAGTGTTACCCTCTCCTTTTGAGAATGTGTTCTGAAGCGTTCTACACAAGAGACGACTTCTTCCGTGCCCAGATTGCAGAAATTCTTAAATTTGAAGGGCTTCATAAATTCGATCTTCTTCTTCCGGAAAAACCAAAAGTTGAACCAATCAAGGAAGAAAAGAAAGCTCCTCCTCCTCCAACAAAAGGATTAAAAGATGCAACTGTAAATACAGGACTTAAACTTCTGGAACAGTTTTTCCCACAGGCAGGGTTCTCAAATCTGGAAAGTCATCCTGACATGTTCCCATACTTCCAGCCGTTATACAAATTCCCGGAAGGATTCAATATGCTTTCACCAGAAAATCCGATAATGGTGACTATTGTTCTTGTAAGAATTATTGAAGACTGTTTCCAGGGACTCCGAAACGTGCACTTTGTTATCCCTGACAACACAAAACAGGGATCAGAAACTATTCATGATGTTCTTGATGAATGGTCAGCTTACCGCGAAGATGTCTTTGGCCGTCTTTACTGTGAACCGCTTATCAGCCTTGTAAACTCAACTTATTCTCAGGCAGATTTCCCTGTTTCCCAGTACGGAAAGAAACTCTTTACTTCCCTTCTGTGGCAGACAACTTATCACTTTATGCCATCCTTCAAGTTTGAACAGCTTCTTCTTGAACACCCAAGTGATGAAAGTAAATATAAACCTCTTTTCACTAGATCTGATTTTACACGAAAGTATTTAACTCTGGTTGTAAATGAATGTGACAAAATGGTTAAGACAAAGAGCGAGGTAAAACTTCTTTCAAACCCATGGGAACATTATCGCTTCGACATTCAGAATGAAGTTTCAAAACGACTGGATGTTCTCCTTGGCGGTCAGAATCACAGCCCAAGTACAAATGCTACAAATGCGAACCTGCTGAAATACACACTGTGCTTTGTCGCAGTCCTTGACTGGTGGATCAACAATCCAGACAGCCCGGCTTACGACACAGACCCAATGCATATTTACCGCGTTTCTACAGACGACGGAAAACCAATGTTCAGCGTTCCTGAAAGAAACGACCAGAATAAACTTTTTGCCGAAGCTGTAAAAGCAGCATACATGAAGAAGGCAAACTAATTTTTAGGTGGAGCCCAGTCTACTGCAAGGCTGCGCTCGTCCTTGTTACGGATTCTCTGGTAAACGTAACAATCAGCACTATGAATTACCATTCCTTTCATGCGTGACAGATATGCCACAATAGGCTGGGGATATTTCGGACTACAGCACTTTGCAAAAGTGAAGATAAAGTTTGAAGTATCCCCTATTTTTATTTTTTCAACTTTAGGAAGATTTTCTTCTTCACCTTCCTTTTTCTTTGCTTTTGGTCTATGGTGAATCCGTTTGTTTTCTTCTACAGGTTTTTCTTCCTTACGCTCATCAAGAAAATCAACATGATTCTGAGTAAGCCATGAATGGATTTTCTGTCTTGCCTTTGAAGTTTTTGCAATTTTATACTGACTTTCTGTAGGATGAGCCTGAGGATTTGTGAATACTTCGATAATCTGGGTATTCTGCAAAGGTTCATCAAGGCTGATGATTTTACCGTTAGCCTTGGCACCAACAATCTTTTCGCCAACTCCCGAATGGATGGCGTATGCAAAGTCTATGGCGTTTGCTCCCTGAGGTAAGCGGATTACATCACCTTTTGGAGTAAAAACATAAATCTCATCTTTTAAAAGATCGTTCTTCAGTTCATTGAAAAAGCCTTCATCAGCAAAATTATTTTTCTTCAATTCCTGGAGCTGATTGAAAATGCCAAGCTGGCTTTCTGTTACATTGTCTTTGTTGGTTCCTTTTTTATAAAGCCAGTGACTGGCAACACCGTGCTCAGCCATATTGTGCATTTCTTTTGTACGCACCTGAATTTCAAGGGGTCTGCCCTGGCACATAACAGTTGTGTGAAGAGATTGATATCCGTTTGCCTTTGGCATGGCAATATAATCTTTGAAACGACCGTCCATTGGCGTCCACATCTCGTGAACAATGCCTATAAGCGTATAACATTCAGTTGTGGTGTTACAGATTATGCGGAGAGCCAGAAGGTCATACAATTCTCCGGCTTCAACATTGCGCTTACGCATTTTCTGATAAATCGAATAGAAGTGTTTTGCGCGGCTTGAAATTGTAACGTGAATATTTAATTTTGCAGCCTGACTCGTAATTTTTTCTACAGCAGAATTCAGGTAAGCCGCACGTTCATCCTGCTTCTGTGCAACAATAGCCTTTATCTGCTGGAAAACATCAGGATTCGTATATTTAAGGCTCAAATCTTCAAGCTCATTTTTTTCTGCCTGCATACCAAGACGATCTGCTAAAGGTGCCCAGATTTCAATAACTTCCTGAGCAACGGCTCTCTGATTTTCGTCGGCATATTTTTTCAAGTTCCGCATTTTGTCCAGACGGTCTGCAAGTTTCAAAAGAATAATGCGTACATCATCAGACAGAGCAAACATCATCTTACGGATTGCATCAGCCTGGAAACTTGTATTCGAAGCCTTTGAGAAGAAAGCAATTTTTGCAGCACCTTCTACAAGTTTTGCAGGAACTTCGCCGAACCTGTTCTTAAGTTCTTCGACAGTAACCTGGTCTGAAAGTGAATTATGGAGAATAGCGGCAATAATTGTGTCGGCATCAAGCTTGTTACCGGCAAGAATAAAAGCAACACGGAGAACATGAACATAGTTTTCGGGATTTTTCCCGCAGAGTTCTACATAATAATTCCATGCATCCGAAATGCGACTTTTATCAGAATCTGAAAAATATCCGAATGATTCCAGAAACTCAGCCAGAAGTTCATCAGGCTTTGTAACATCACTTTTAAATACTGCCTTTTCCATACCTATAGTTTAACAATTTTTGCCCGGTATTTTCCACTGTTTTTTTTAAAGTATTTCTTGTATACTATAAATTAGGGTGGAAAATTCATGGCATATGTAAAAAATCTCTTTGATCAGAACTTTATTCAGTACGCTTCATACGTTATCCGTGACCGTGCTATTCCTGATATTGTTGACGGGCTTAAGCCTGTACAGCGCCGCATCCTTCACACAATGCTTAAAACTGATGACGGCCGCATGGTAAAAGTTGCAAACGTAGTTGGTAAGGTAATGGCTTACCATCCTCACGGTGATGCTTCTATTTACACAGCTCTTGTAAACCTCGCAAACAAGGAAATCTTTATCGACAAACAGGGAAACTTCGGTAACATGTATACAGGTGACAGTGCATCTGCTCCTCGTTACATTGAATGCCGTCTGCGCCCAATTGCAAAAGATATTCTTTATAATCCAAAAATCACAGAATACGTTCCAACTTACG
>JAKSTN010000107.1 GCA_024402535.1 Treponema sp. | reverse complement strand
TCTTCCCATGGATTCATCAATAACTCTAAGGATTTCTGCACCATGTTTTTCTTTCTGTTTTTCAAAAATGATTTTTGTAATCTTTGGAGCAAATGCCATACCCAAAAGACCGAGGATTCCTAAAAACAGTCCTAACACAAAGCCCATTCCTTCAGCCTTAATACAAAGGCCAAGTCCACCGCCAAAAACAAATGTAAAAAACAGTCCGAATAAAGTTCCAAAAATTTTTCCAGGCATTTCAATTTTCTTATCCATAGCCCGAATCAGTTTTAATTTATCCTGTTCTTCATCAGTTTTAATTTCATACTTTTCACGAATTTTACGTAGCTCTTCGTTTCTATCTGCCGAATAATTGTAACTGAATTTTTCTTCCATAATTCTTCCTTCCTGAACTTATTTACATATCAAGGTAAAAATTGAACCAACTCCAACTTCACTTTCCACATTTATTTCATATCCCAAAATATCAACAATCTGTTTTACCAGAGCAAGTCCTAAACCATTTCCCTGCCCGTTATGAGAAGTATCCCCCTGGTAAAATTTTTCAAAGATATGATTTCCAGTCTTACTGTCTATTCCGCAACCGGTGTCAGAAACAGAAATTACAGCTCCATTCTTATTAAAGCCTTCAACCTTTATTCCAACCTTTCCACCTTTTTCAGTAAACTTTAAAGCATTTGAAATAAGATTATTAACTACAATCTTTAATAATTCACTGTCTGTATAAACAGAAACTTCTTCTCCAATATCCGCTTCAATCTGAATGTTTTTTTCTTCCCAAATCTGTTCAAAGCCAATCATACATTCACAGACCAGTTCACTTATGTTGATCTCCTTTACTGTCGGAAAAATTTTCTGATTTTCAAGCTTGTTCAGTTTCAGAATATTCGTGATTAAGGAAGAAAGATTTGTCACATTCTGAACAATCTGCTTTGAATAATCCGACTTTTCTTCATCAGAAAGATTTGAACCTTGAATTAAAGTTGCATAGTTTTGAATAGCTGCCAAAGGAGTTTTTAATTCGTGGGAGACATTGGAAATAAAATCCGTTCTCAACGTTTCTACACTACATAATTCTTCTGCCATTTTATTCAGATTTTTTTTAATTGCCTTATAACCATGAGGATCAAAGTTTGTTTCATTTGTATCTAGTCTGACTTTATAATCTCCTTTAGAAACCTTGTCTGAAAATCTTAAGATTTCTCGGACATGTCTTGAACTGGTAAAATAGCCAAACCAGAAAGTAACAATGGTAAAAAGAAAACTTAGAACAAAAACATTAAGAAAAACTTTCGGAGCTCTGTCGCGGATGTAATATTCTGGTAAATCAGAACCCTGTAAGAACAGAATTGTATTTGCAGTAGTAACAAAACATATTCCCAAGAAAAAGATTATAAAAAAAATTATTGAAACTGTGTTTATTTTTCTGTTCACCGATTTTCTTTTCATACCATATTCCTATTAAAAAATTACAGCTTTGTAACCAAGTCCATGAACGGTCTGAATTTCAA
>JAKSTN010000106.1 GCA_024402535.1 Treponema sp. | reverse complement strand
AATGCCTTTCAGCCGCCACTGGATAATGCACATTGAAGCAATGAGACGAATTAAATACAAACTTTGTAAAATAGCTCGAAAAGGTGTGGATCCAATCGCTTACTGCGGATTTTCATGATCTTTCCTGGGAATACCTGCAGTATGTTCGAAACAATAAAATTCACTGGAAGGTTCCAACAGAAATTCTTTATGGAAGTCTGGATAATCTTCAGTCGATGGAAACAATTCAGCAATTTGCAAAGGAGAGTGATGCCGGCGTTACTGTAATGGAAGGCGGAGAACGAAGTGTCCCTTGACCAGACGTACGCTCAATTTCCTGCTAAATAAAAGCTCAAGATTCCAGGACAACTAGCGTAAACATTAAATAAACTCTATCGGCAATTTATCTGTAGCAAATCTGAATCAACTATTCCCTTAAGAATTCTATAAACCTTGTTGTTGCCGTATTCATAGGAATATTTTTCTTCCAGACAACAACGGTTCTGGCTGTTAGTTCGGGTTTTAGTTTCTGGACTTTTATTCCATAAAAACTATTTATAAGTTCGGTTTCAATGGTAAGAGCAGTCCCAACGTTTTTTGAAACCATTACGGCTGTATTGGAATTAAGGTTGTGGGTTGCCACTGTATTAAGCTTTGTAATGTCTTTTCCAAACCAGGCAGAAAGTTCATTTTTTATGTTTGTTCTTCGTGGAAGAATTATTTTTTCGTTCAGTAAATCTGAAGGCTTTAAAAATTTCTTTTTTGCAAGATTGGAATCCGGATGTGTAAGAACGACCCAGTTTTCCGTTACAGGCAGTCTGAAATAATCGTATCGTTCAATTTCTATGGGCTCCAGAAGAATGCCGATATCAAGCAAACCTTTATCCATCTGGTCTTTAATGAGATCGCTTGTTGTTGTGTTGAAGTCAAAGAAGACTTTTGGATGCAGCTTCTGGAATTCCGCCATTTTTTCACAGACGTAATCCACCGACTTCAGTTCGCCGCCCCCAATGGTCACAGTTCCTTCCAGCTCCTGAGAATCCTGTGAAATTTCTTCTTCGGTAATGTTTATAAGAGAAAGAATTTCTTCCGCCCGTCTTTTGAATAAAATGCCTTCTTTTGTCAGAGTTATTTTTCGTGGTCCACGTTCAAAAAGGATTACACCCAAATCTTTTTCCAGATCAGAAATCTGACGGCTTACGGTTGGCTGGGTCACATGAAGCACTTCGCAGGCTGCAGTTATGGATTCTTCATTTGCAATGGCCAGGAAATAGGTCAAAACTTGAAAATTCAATCTCATAAAGTGATTATAGCATAAATATAGAAAAAAGGCATAGAAAACCATTTGAAATAAGTATTTTCTATATTTTATAAAATAATTTATTATTATTATCAATGTAGAATAAAAGGAGTTATTATGGAAAATTGTGTTGTTTTGAATAATGGTGTAAAAATGCCGGCAATAGGTTTTGGAACTGTTGGCTTAAAAGGAAAAGAAGGAATTGAAGTGATTCTGACCGCAATTTCAGTTGGTTACAGAATGATTGATACAGCCAGAATGTATGGAAATGAAGCAGAAGTTGGTGAAGCAATCAGAAAATGCGGAATCAGCCGAGAGAAACTTTTTATTACCACAAAACTGAATGAGCCTTGCAACAGTTATTCTAAAGCAAAGGCAGCTATTGAAGATTCTCTTAAAAATCTTGGCCTTGATTATGTGGATTTGCTTTTGATTCATGAGCCTTACC
>JAKSTN010000105.1 GCA_024402535.1 Treponema sp. | reverse complement strand
TTTTACTGTGTTCTGTACTACTTTAGTTTCCATACTTAACTCCTGTATAAGTTATGTCTGAATTGTAATACAGAAAAAGGGATTTTTCTGAACAGTTCACCAAATGCAGAATTTAGTGCACGAAATGCATGTTTTCTACATTCCCAACATGATTTCGGTAGCAAAAACACCTGGTTCATTTTTGCGATTCACATAGCCGTCGTACTGTGCCACAATTTTATCTACACGACGAAGCCCAAGGCCATGTTCACCTTTTTTGGATGTAATTAACTCTGAAAGTTTTTTACGGCGGGTGGATTCTGTAGCATTGGTTACAGAAATATACAATTGCTGTTTAAAAATTCCGATGTAAACCCTGATAAATCTGCTTTGCTCAGGAACTTTTTCGCAGGCTTCTATGGCATTGTCCAGCAGGTTTCCTATAACAGCACAAAGATGTACATCAGATATTTTTAAATCCTGGGGAACAGTTGCTTTACAACTTACGTTTATTAGATTTTTCTTTGCAATAGAAATCTTACTGCTTAAAATAGCATTAACACTGGTGTTTCCTGTGCGAATTGCAATATCAATACTGTCTAAGTCTTCTTCCAGATGGTCCAGATATTTTCCGATTTCTTCTATATGATTCATTGCAAGGTAAGCTTTTAAAGTCTGCATATGATTGTGATAATCGTGCCGCCAGCCCCGCATAGTGTTGTAAACATTTTCTACTTCATCCCGCTGCTTTTTCAGGATTGAATCCTGGAACTCATAAAGCCATTTTTCGTCAGAATGTTTTGTAAGAAAAAAAGTTAATAAAGCAGTAAGAATAATCAAAGGAAGAAAAATGCATAAAATAATCAGCCACAGACTCATATATTTTTCTCCATGTAAAACGAAATAAAAGCCTGATTTAGTTCTTCATAATTTCCGCGAGCCACAGGAAGGCTTTCACCTGTATCAAGGATACATTCGGTACGGGTAATTTTCTGGATATGAAGCAGGTTTACCAAAAGACCTCTTCTAAGGCAGAAAAAATTCTGATTTTCAAAATCTTGAGTTATTGAACTGAAGGTTCCCTTCCATTCAGTTTCAAAGATGTCTGACAAAGTTTTTTGAATTCCTGTCAGATGAATATAATGCCCCCTGGCCTCAACATAAATTATTTTGTTAAAGGGGATTTTTAAAATTTCTGATCCTTGCTTAAGAACAAAAAATTTATCTTCTGTTTTTGAAAATTCTTCGTAAGCCCGGTCCAGAACTTCGAAAAGGTTTTGTTCTTTGACAGGTTTTAGAATATAACGAATTGCACCAACCTCGTAACCTTCAAGGGCATAATCCATAATGCCTGTAAGAAACGCAAGCTGCCCAGTGTAACCTTTTGCCCTTAAGTCTTTGGCAAGTTCAAAACCATTCATCTTGCCCATTTGAATATCTAAAATTAAAAGGTCGTATTCCAGGCGATCTTCTGTTTCGAATAAAAAATTTTCGGAACTTGAAAAAGAATCCAGTGTGATTTTTATATTTTTTCGCTGGGCCCAGCCCCGAATTAAATTTGTTTCAAAATCTCGGGAAGGCCTGTCATCTTCACAAATTGCAATACGCATAACTTTTTTACCTGCCTAATTTTAGCACGAAAAAAGAAGATTTGCATCTTTAAGTCTGGAATCTTTTCTTTCGCATTAGGGGGCGTAGTGGTGTGCGAAGCACAAACAAAAAAGGAACTGTTTCAAAAGAAACAGTTCCTTTTTTGGTCGGAGGCGAAAGCCGGAGCCACGCAGCACCCGACGGCGAGCCGTCAGGCGAGCCGGAATGCCCCGGTCCTGCCTTATTCATTAGCCGTGAATTGCACGTACTTTGATAACTGTGTCCAGAGCTGCAAGTTTCTGGATGATTTCATCACTTACGATTGTAT
>JAKSTN010000104.1 GCA_024402535.1 Treponema sp. | reverse complement strand
ACCCTGTTCAGGTTCTGGACAAGCAGAACAAGATTCAGCACACCACTGCAAAAGTGGATCTTTTTGTAAACCTGCCCCACCACTTCAAAGGAACCCACATGAGCCGATTTATTGAAGTGTTCCATAAATATCACACAGATATTTCAATCAAACACTTTCTTGCCATGCTGGAAGAAATCCGTACAAAACTTGAAGCAGAAAAATCTTTCGGTTCAATTTCTTTTCCTTATTTCATTGAAAAAGAATCTCCCGTAACACAAAGCAAAGGTTTTATGAGTTACCAGTGCCGTTATGAGGCACAGGTTTCTGAAAATGATTCAAAATTCTACATTTATATAGAAGTTCCTGTAACAACACTCTGCCCTTGTTCAAAGGCAATCAGCGAATACGGTGCTCATAACCAGAGAGGTACAGTCCGTGTAAAACTTCTTTATTCAAGCTTTTTCTGGATGGAAGATATTATCTGTGTGATTGAAGAATCTGCATCCGGTCCACTTTACTCTGTTTTGAAGCGTCAGGATGAAAAGTTTGTAACAGAACACGCTTACGATAATCCGCGTTTTGTAGAAGATGTGGTCCGTGAAGTTTATCTTGCACTCCGTAACTTTCCTCTTGAAAAACCATTTGAATGGTTCAGCGTAGAAGCCGAAAACGAAGAAAGTATTCACAATCACAACGCCTACGCATATACAGAATATAACGGATCTCAGGATTAAGCTTCATGAAAAGAATCCGCATTGCTGATTTAATAAATCCTGAAGATGATTTTTTCACCCTGCCATTTGAGTCAGATCTCAACGGGGGGAACTGCGGCGACACGTCTGAAACAAACCTTAACGGGCAACATGGTACTGGTCGCTCTGAAACTCGCTGGGGCATGACTCTCTTCAAAGCAGGATCAATGCGTTTCCGCTGGAATGAAGAAAATCTAAACAGGCTGCACAATTTCTCAAAAATCATTTCTGATGCTGAACATAAAATTGTCCCTGTTCAGCTGGACCATACAAAAATCGTATATGACATAAAAACTGCAGCAGACACAAAAGACAAAATTGGAGATGGAATCATTACAAAAAATCCGCTTCTGATTCCAACAATCACAATTGCAGACTGCATGCCTATTTTTCTTTATGATCCTATAACAGAAGTTTTTGGAATAGTTCACTCAGGCTGGAAAGGAACCGGAATCATCAGCGAAGCAATTAAACTTGCACAAAAAAATTATGGAGCAAAAGCCGAAAACTTTCTGGTAGTTCTAGGACCTCATATACACGACTGTTGTTATATAGTAAATAAAGAGCGTGCTGATTATTTTTCTGCTGAGTTTACTCCGGAATGCATTGAACCTCTTGAACTAGACTCACTTTCAAAAGACACAGCAGAATCAAAAAAACTTCCTTCTTTCGTATGGAACAACGGCAACGGTCCACTCTTCAGACTTTCCCTGGAAAAAGCAAACCTTACGGTTCTTGAAAAAGCTGGTGTTCCATCCCAAAATATAACAGTCTGCGAAGATTGCACAGCCTGTACAACGGGAGATATATTTGGATCTAACAGACGAGAAACTGCCTCAAAAGGTACTGGCAACTTCACAGTAATGGCTGGTTTTGTTATAAAAAGCTGCTAACAACTAAGAGATTTTCCCTAAATTTTATAAAAATTTAAAAACTTCTTTCCTGTTTTGCAAAAAAAACACCTATAAGTATAGTATAAAACAACTTACGAGAGGTGTTATATGACAGATATTTACAGAGCAGAAACAGTCCGTTTAATAATGGCCAATTTTGAAAATGAAAATTCTGAATTAAAAAAGCTTGCATCTTCTTTCAAAATAAGAAGAATATGGCTGAACACAAAAAATATTTATACAATTAACCCTGCAAAACCAACCCCTAAAGACGATAAAGACAAAGAAAATAAAAATCAGGAAAAAAAGAATAAATAAGACCCGTCTTCACACAAAAAAAATACTCCGACAGCGAAGCGATAAAGATATCTGGATGCCAGTCCTTTTAAATTAACAAATTTTCAATTCATACGGGTCAGTCAAGGGACGGTCGCAAAGCTCCCTCAAAGCCCTGTGACAGACCCGTTTATAACTGCGCCAGAAATTGTCGCAGTTAAATAAAAAAAAGCCGGCAACTATCTACTTTCCCGCCAAAGGGCAGTATCATCGACGCA
>JAKSTN010000103.1 GCA_024402535.1 Treponema sp. | reverse complement strand
GTGCCCTTTTCATCCAGGCGGGAATCAAAACAGGCCTTAAACTGAAATACGCAAATCCAAAGGAAATTGGGGCCGACCGTATTGCCGGTGCTGTAGGAGCAACTTCCCTTCACCCGGAAACAGACCTTATCATTATTGATATGGGAACTGCCACTACTGTAGATGTAGTCAGTTCCGGTAAGGAATACCTTGGCGGCGCAATCCTTCCGGGCTTGAGAATCAGCGTAGACGCTCTTGCAAACGGAACTGCAAAACTTCCTGTTGTAGAAATTGCAAAACCTGAACACTCACTTGGAACAAATACAGTGGAAGCAATCCAGTCGGGACTCTATTACGGAAACCTTGGCGGCATTAAGGAACTTATAAGCCAGTACGAAAAAACAGTTTTTGCCGGCAGAAAACCCTACATAATCGGAACAGGAGGATTTTCAAGAATCTTTGAAGACACAAAGATTTTTGATGAACTTTGCCCTGAGCTGGTTCTTCTTGGAATTAAAAAAGCACTTGAATTAAATAAGGAATAAAAATGGAAATTACAGTTTTAAAAGCAAAATTACACAGAGCCACAGTTACAGACGCAAACCTGAACTACGAAGGCTCTATAAGCATTGATACAGAACTCTGCAAAAAAGCCGGAATGCACACCTGGGAAAAAGTTGACATCCTTAATGTAAATAACGGTGAACGCTTTTCCACCTACATAATCCCGGGCAAAAAAGGCGAAATCTGTCTGAACGGTGCGGCTGCCCGAAAAGCCTGCCCGGGAGACAAAGTAATCATCGTTACTTACACACAGATTGAAGAAGCCCAGGCTGATTCCTGGAAGCCGAATGTTGTTCTTCTGAATGATGATAATTCTATAAAAAATAATTACTAATTGTTCACTTGGTAATTATCATATACAATGTTTCTATACGGAGTAATTTTTAAAATGAAAAAACCAGTAAAACAATTGATTTTATGGGTCGGCGCTCTCGTAATTGGTGCCATCCTTGGTTCACTGCACGTTGGTGCAATCGACAGTGTATGTGACTTTGTTGCAACAGTCTTCACAAGACTTTTCAAATTCTGTGCAGTTCCTGCAATCGCTGTTTCTGTTCTCTCTACTCTCGCTACACTTGGCGGAAACAAAGAAACAGGAAAAATCTTCAGAAGAACAATCATGTACACACTTCTGACAACAGTTGCCGCTTCTACAATCGCTGCAATCCTGTTCTTCATCATCAAACCTGAAGTTCTTTCTGCTTCAGTTTACGAAGGTGTTGCTGCTGACAAACTGAACAGCATGAGTTCTGCTTCATTCCTCAGCTACTTCACAAGCGCTATTCCTGACAACATTCTTTATCCGTTTGTTTCAGGTAACGTACTTTCAATCCTTATCGTATCTTTCGCTTTTGGTATTGGTATTTCAAAAATGGAAGAATCTGAAAAGAAAACAACAATCCTGAACGTTGTTCTTGGTTTCCAGGAACTGGTTTTCAAGATCATCGGATGGATCATCACAATCCTGCCAATCGGTATCATCGCTTTCACAGCACAGTTGATTAAAGAAATGAGCGCTGACATTGCAATGGAATCAATCGGAAAATACACAGCAGTTGTTCTTTCAGGAAACCTGATTCAGTTCTTCATCGTACTTTCAATCTTCCTGCTTTGCCGCGGAATCAACCCTGTAAAACATTTCAAAAACATGATTCCTGCAATTCTTACAGCTCTTTTCACAAAGTCTTCTGCAGCAACTCTGCCAGTAACTATGGACTGTGTTGAAAACCGCGTAAAATGTGACAAAAAATTCTCACGCTTCATCCTGCCAATGTGTACAACAATCAACATGAACGGATGTGCAGCATTCATTCTTGTTACTTCCCTTTTCGTTATGAAAAACGGCGGTGCTGACCTGAACATTATCACAGTAATTTCATGGATTCTAATTTCAGTTATTTCTGCTGTTGGAAACGCAGGTGTTCCAATGGGATGTTTCTTCCTGACACTTTCTCTTATGGCAGGTAAAGGAATGCCTATCGGTGTTATGGGTGTTATCCTCCCAATCTACGCTGTAATCGACATGATTGAAACAGCCGTAAACATTTACTCAGACTCTTGTGTTTGTGCTATGACAAACAAAGACCTTAAAGACCTGGTTGAAGCCCCAGCTGCTGAATAATCACTTCTTCACACTTTAATTTTAATATCAAAAAAAAGCCAGACCTTTGAGAAATCTCAATGATCTGGCTTTTACTTTTTAACCGTAATTTTTATTCTTACAAAAATTCCATATTCATCTTTATGATGAATTATCCCGCC
>JAKSTN010000102.1 GCA_024402535.1 Treponema sp. | reverse complement strand
GACTGGCAGGCAAAAGTAGCACAGTGGAAAACAGAAGTTCCTGAATGCTACAACAAAAAAGAAGATCTGAATCCAAAACGCATTTACGAAATTGTTCGTGAAGTTGCCGGTGAAGATACAATCTGTACAACAGAAGTTGGACAGCATCAGATGTGGACAGCTCAGTTCTACAACTTTGAAAAACCAAGAACATTCCTTTCTTCGGGAGGTCTTGGAACAATGGGTTACGGAACAGGTGCTGCTATGGGTGCTCAGTTCGGAAATCCAGACAAGCGCGTTGTTGCCTTTGCAGGTGACGGTTCATTCCGCATGAACTGTAACGAACTTGCAACTGTTGGGCACTACCAGCTTCCAATCGTATTTGTTGTAGTAAACAATGGTGCTCTTGGAAACGTTCGCATGTGGCAGACTCTGTTCTACGGAAAACGCTACTCAAATACAACTCTGGACTTTGGACCAGACTTTGTAAAACTTGCTGATGCTTACGGCATTGCAGGTTACCGTGCAACAACAGAAGCAGAATTCCAGAAAGTTTTCGAAGAAGCTTTCAAATCTGGAAAACCTGCCGTAATCGATGCACAGATCTACATTGATGAAATGGTATTCCCAATGATTCCACCAGGAAAACCAATCAGCAACATGATGATGAGCCTTGGAGAGTAGGTAATAAAGCTAGAAGGGCTGTCTAAAAAAATCTGTCATGCTGAACTAGTTTCAGCATCTATATTGTGTAAGAAAGCCGGTATGTATGGAAATACTTCTGTATGTGCCGGCTTTTTTTTGTGTGTGAAAAGTTGGCTAACTTTTTTTAAAGTTGACTATATTATTTGAGCTGATTATATTTTATATGGGTAAGATTAATAATTTTCAGGAGGTGAATATGTGTACAGCATCAATTTACGAGGCAAGAAATAATTTGTCTGATTATGTGAAAATGGCGGAAAGAGGGGAGCCTGTGGAATTGACCCGTTACAATAAGCCCGTTGCGGTGATTATCAGCTACGAGGAATACGAGGAGACAAAGCCAATGGAAGTAACCTGGTTGAAGAAGTGGCGTGAAAAATATGCTGATGTATTGGATGATGAAGGAATTCCGCTTCCCCCAAAAGTGTATCTGGATCCAAACAGAAAGATTTTTGAAGATTAAAGGAGATGAGTTATGAATAAGGTGTATTTACTGGATACAAATATTGTTTCGGAATTTTCAAAAGAACGACCAAATCAGACTGTCCTTGCTTTGTATGAAGCAAGGAAAAATCTATGTGCAATAAGTTCAATTACTTTTCAGGAAATGGTTTATGGGGTTACTAAAATGCCTGAAGGAAAGAAGAAAAAGAGTATTCTAGGGTTTATAGAAGGAATAAAAAATAATGTTGAAATTCTTCCTTATGATGATTTTTCTGCGGATATTTGCGGAAAAGCTTTAGGAACTTTTGAAAAATCTGGGCAGCCTCTTCCTATGTGCGACACTCAGATTGCCGCTACTGCCATTTCTAAAGGAATGGTTTTAGTAACTCACAATACTTCCGATTTTGAACCTTTGGCAGAACGCTGCTTTTTAAGAATGGAAGACTGGTTTGAAGGATAATTGCAGATAACAAAAAAGGCCAGGTAATCTCTGCACAGCCCACTACTCATACCGTTGCTGGATTCCTCCTCTGGCGGGGTTTTGAGTAGGTGACTTGCAAAGCACCTGACCAATGAAAACATAATATCAAATTCCGAGACTTAATTCAAGGAAAGCCACGCCGATTGGGGCTGACTAACGTCATCCCTTTGGAGTGAAAAATATTAAAAAAAAAGATTTTCAGCTATTGACACTTTTTCTTAAAAAGAATAATATAACGTCAATTGGAGCGATACCAAAGCGGTCGTACTGGGGCGGTCTTGAAAACCGTTTACTCGCAAGAGTACGGGGGTTCGAATCCCTCTCGCTCCGCTTTTTTTTTGTTTTTTGGAGAAGTGGCCGAACGGTAAGGCAACAGATTGCTAATCTGTCGGTTGCGCAAGCGCCTAGCAAGTTCAACTCTTGTCTTCTCCGCTTTCGCTTTTCCAAAAGCGAGTATGAGATTGTAGCTCAGCTGGATTAGAGCACCACCCTGCGGAGGTGGGGGTCGCACGTTCGAATCGTGTCAGTCTCACTTAAAGCTTGTCTTTTATAGGCAAGCTTTTTTATTTTAACCGCCTTCCACAAAATTTCCCCTAAAATTTCGAAGATTTTTCATGAATTTCAGGTGATTTTGTCGAATTTTGTTGACGGGTGTAATCAACACGTGTAAACTAAAAATGTAACGACCAGTTTATTAAATCATAGGAGGATTTTATGAAGAAACATGTTATCGGTACAGCAGCAGTTGTAATGGCTGCCGCTCTTTGTCTCAGTGGATGTAATAAATCAGAAAAGAAAGCATCAGCAGCTGAAAAAATCACATTGACTGTATGGGAATCAAATCTTGGTCCTGATGAATTTATCAAAC
>JAKSTN010000101.1 GCA_024402535.1 Treponema sp. | reverse complement strand
GTAAGCGTCAATTTTCGGCCCTTTTAAAGCCAGGAGCCATTAGGAACAGCGGAATCAATTTTAAGATTCCACGGAAGCAGGCGTTCAAAATCAGATTCGGTGACACAGTCAGAAGCTGCATCGAAAAGACACCTGAGATAATCCTCAGGATTTATTGAATTAAGTTTAGCACATTCTATCAAAGAAAACAACAGACAGGAACTTCGAGCACCATCTTCAGAACCACAGAAAAGAAAATTCTTGCGGGACATAACAAACGGCTTAACGGCACGTTCCGAAATCGAGTTGTCGATATACGCATCTGGACATTCAATATAATTTTTCATGAAATCCATGACTTTTATACCATATGAAATAGCTTCTCCAAATTTTAATTGCGGAAGAACATATGGCTGTAAATCAGTCATCCATTCATAAAATCCGTTCATCAGAGGAAGAATTTTCTTTTTCCTTTCAGCAATCTTATCACTGTCTTTCAGATTCATTTTCTGTATCTGGTTTTCGAATCTGTACATCCACTGTATGAATTTCATTGCTGTAGCAGCCCTTTTTTCTCCGCATTTCAATGCATCATTAAAGCGTCGACGGATATGGGCCATACATGCAATATGAGTAATCTTGTCATCGGGAAATTCAATCTGATGTTCTTTTAAAGCTGTTTCATAACCTGGATAGTCATCTGTCTGAATATGTCCCTTAAATCCATTTATGAACAGTTTAATAAAATCAGAATTCCGGCTTTCATAATAGCGGTAAACACAAGCTTTCTGATTTTCAGGGCCTCCGATTCCTACCCATATATATGATTTCTGACGGTTCAAGTTCCGATATGCATCATCATAATGAAGTACTCGAACTGTGGTTTCGTCCATGTTAAGCAGTTTTCCTTTTTTTATATGCCGCAGAAGGATTTTTTCCATAGGTTTCAGCTTTTTATAAACCATAAGCTGCCAGTTATCCATGTCGGCTCTGGAGATATCAATTAAACGGCGTTCAAATGCTTTTTCCTGCCTGTAATATGGCATGTGATTGCAATATTTATTTATGAAAACAAAGCTTAAAAGACCTGATGTTGCAATTGATTTTTGAATTATGTGTTTTGGAGCTGGCATCTGACGGAAAACAGGTTTATCTTCATCGCTGCTTCCTTCACAGTTTCTGCAGGCATATTTTGGACGGACTGTAACTTCCACATAAATCTGTGCTGGGATTATCTGAAGTCTTTCGCTTCTGTCTTCACCTACTTTTACAAGTCTGGCTCCGCATGCACATACCTTTTCTTCTTCAGGAATATCAATGATAATTTCTTTTCTAGGAAGTTCGTCAGACAGCTTTTTTCGACCACATTTTCGTCTTATATATTCCTTTACAATGACTTCCTTGAACGGACCTTCGTCTTTCACTGAAGCTTCTATTTCTGATTCATTCGGAATGAGATTCTCATCTTCGAAATCAAACAGCAGAGGCTGCTTTTCATTGTATTTTTCTGATTTTGCACAAAATCTTGCTCTGAGCTGGATTGCCAGTTTTTCTTTTAATGCTGTATTTTCAATCTCAGCTTCCTGCAGTTTTATATCTTTTTCTCTAAGGGAAACGGCCTGTGCCTTGATTTTGAGTTCCTGTTCTTCTATTTTTGCCTGTGCTGCAACAAGCAGCTTTAATGCCTGTTCCAGCGTAATTCCCTTTTCTATTCCCACGATTAAGATGTTAACATTTATCATGGAATTTAAAAAGAGGTTTTTATAATTTTTTTAGCAGTATTTCTTCATGACGGTGGAATACATCTACTCCCCTTAGAAACAGTTTTATTTCTTCTTCCGTTAATGACTGAACTTCCTTTTTTGTTGCCGGCCATGGCCACCTGCCCTTTTCAAGTTTTTTGTGTGCTATCCAGAAACCGTTTCGTTCCCACCACACAAGTTTCAGTATGGTCCTGCTGCCGTTACAAAAAATAAATACTGCTCCACTCATCGGATCTTTATTCATTATATTATCTATCGAGTTGATCAGACTGTCCTTGCTCGTTCTGAAATCCAGAGTTCCAGGCTTTATATATATTTTTGTATCTTTGAAGTCAAAGTTCATAGTTCATTTACCGCCTTTATGATGCATCTGTATACTTCCTCTCTGGCGTTTAATGGAATCTGTATTTCCATTTGCAAATGTCGGATTGTTACAAATTGTTCTAGTTGATAATTTTCACTGATTTTTTCTTCCTTTTCTGGATTTAATTCTACGATATCTTTCTTTTCAAATATCAGACTGTCTTGAAACTCTTTTTCCTTGAATTCCTCAATTCGTATGTTCAGATGTTCCCGAAGATCTGCCTCTCCTATATCCTTTATCTTGCAGAATGTATCTATTGGCATTTTTGTTTCTGCAAAATCCTGAATTATCTGATTCCAGACTATCTCCTGAGCTTTCTCATCTTCAAAGATGTTAAATTCTTCAGACATAAAAAAATCACCTCATTTTTGTGTATAAGGTGATTCTACA
>JAKSTN010000100.1 GCA_024402535.1 Treponema sp. | reverse complement strand
GAATAATCAAGGGCTGCAAGACCTTCAATTTTTCTTGGTGATTTAGATCCTTTTGTATCAGGTCTGTCTGACTTATAGCTTCCTCCAGTGCTTCCCACCGAAGTAACTGGTGCCTTTCCAACTTCTGTCTGAATTGGTAACTGAAACTCTGGTGGAAGTGATTCAATCACTTCATTCATCTGGTCTTCAGATTTTTCAACACTTGGTTTGTCGTCATCAAAATTTGAAGAACTAAAATCAACAGAGGATTTATCTTTAAATTCGATAATTGTTTTAGTTCCTGCTTTATCCAGTTCTGTTGCTTCGTTTTTATTTTTTTTCTTACCGCTTGCACTTACAGCAATAAAGGCGATTAAAAAAACAACCAGGACTCCAATAACAATCAAACCAATGATGTTTCCAACATTTACTTCACGAGCTTCATTTTCTTCTTCAGGAGGAGGAAGTTCTTCTTCTCCGTCTGCTGGAACATCAACTAATGATTCGTCGTTTACATCAGTTTCTTCTATATTAATAGTAGAATTAGATTCATCACTCACTGATACTCTCCTCAAGCTCTGCAGCTTTTGTTATCTTCTTTTCGATTGTGACTTTTTCTTTTCCAAGTCGCAAAGTTACTTTGTTGATAAGGCGAGGAACTACAAATACATTTCCATGTACGCTGTAATTCATAATTTCATTTTTCTCATTAAAGAGAACAGGAAGCTTCTTCTGCAGAACAATATCTGCAACCTGAATGTAAGTGCACTGTCCGTCATCATAAATACGTGATGGAAGGAATTCTGGCTTTTTAAATTTTGAATATTTGATTGTGTAGTCAAAACTTAAAAGTTCTGGATTTGATGTTCTCAAGTAATCATTTTCAATTGAGCGGCCATTATTTTTGTTTGTGTTTTTTGCCCACATATTTCTTTCAAGAGGGTAGGTGAACTTAACCATTGCCATGTGAGTATCAGAGAAAGATTTAAGTCTGAAATGATAAACACGTCTGTCAGTGATAATGATTAAAGTTGAATCCTGCTTTGAATAAGTTGGCTTAACAAACAAGTGCTGAATATCTGCTCCTGTTTCTGGATCTTTTGCAACTCCTGCTGTAAGTTCCCAAACTGATTCATCTTCAGAAAGAAGAGGTGTTCCAATAACAACTTCACCTGCCTGTAAAACAATGTCTGTTAAATGATATGGCTGAGCATAAACTTCATATACAAAGTTATCATTGAACTGATAGAAGAATGTTCCGCTTTTATAGTTTTCAGGTTTCTGAGTTGCTTTCTTCTGGCTGTCAGCAACGGCATCTACGCCTGTAAGTTTTTTGATGTCTGTATCTGATTTCTTTTCTTCAGGAACATAAACCGGGCGTTCTACATAAACTACTGTTTCTTCGATGTCCTGAACTTTGAGTTCTTCCTGAATAAGAAAGTTCTTTTCATCCTGTTCGTTGAACTGTTCTTCTTCTTCGATGGAATCGTATTTTGATTCTGGTTCAAAGTCATTTGGCATTTCAAGACTCTGAGTTGTTGAACATGCAGCAAAAAGCATTGCTGCAATCGGCATAAAAAAAAGTGATTTTTTCATTTAATTAAGTACTCCTTTATTTTGTGTTAATCGCTTTTGTGTCGATAGGCTTCATGTCAAAAGCAGTGATATAAATTCCAAGTGGATTGTCCTTTATATCTTCTTCAGATGGTTGAAGCATTTTTACTGTGATGACAGCTCTATAAGATTCATTGGTCATAAGCTGTCCTGAAAGCTGGCGGGTTACAATCTGATAATCTACCTGATATGTATCGCTGGAAATTTTTAATGGTTCTGTCTGGAATAAGACTTCTTTTGTACGTGATCCAAAATCTTTAAACGGATTATCTTCTCTTACAAGTGTGGAATATTTTGAAGCAGTGGTTGATGTAAGAAGATGATAAGTTTTGTTTACCGACTTTTTCATTACAATCTTGTCAGTTGAAAGAGTGTTCATAAGGTTTATGAATTCTTTAACCTGAGCCTGAATTGCAACTTCCGGTACATTGAAGTTCTGATAATTTTTCTTTGAAACTGGACCAATATACTGTGTTTCACCAAAGTCATTCATTGTTACAAGAACAGGAATTGAGTCTGGTTGAGAGACTGCATAGATACAGATTCCAATGGAAAGAAAAAAAGAGAGAACGGCTGCTACAACAACAAATTTTAGAATACGGTTTTCGTTAATAATCTGGCCGCAAATAAAATCGAAATGCTGAAGCTGAGGATTAAAAGGTGTGTCATTAGTTCCTTTTGGATTATAAGATTTGGAACTCAAAATCTAGTACCTCCCGGGCAGGCAAGTACTGAAATTAGAATACCGCCAAATGGCGGATAAAGTCAATAAGTTTCTAAATATACATATAAATAGATAAAATGTAGAAAAGTAAAATATCGAAAGCAACTTTTACAAGTCATTTTCGATATTAACAACCTATAAACATTGTTTATACAAACGTATAAACAAAATTAACGGGAGATACTTTTTTGAAATTTCATAGGATTAACGATTTTTATGTCTTT
>JAKSTN010000010.1 GCA_024402535.1 Treponema sp. | reverse complement strand
AGTTAGGAAAAACGTTGTTGCTTTTAGCTAATAATCCTAGGCATCCGGGTTTATGGACCAGATAGACAGGATATTACAATCATTGGAGTTGAGTTAAAAAATGAACTTCAATTATATGAGCGTTATTTTGAACATATTAATTGCAACGAATAATATTCATAACAAGAGTTATCAACCTTACCCCAATCAATAATGATTTTTTTGGAATTATTTTGAATTTGTTGACATAATCAAATGCTTATTTTATATTTAATATATGACTTTCAAAGTTGAAAAATTACCTGCTGCAGATGAAGAGATTTCAGCATTAGAGCAAGCTCAACAAGAATTGCTTAAATCTGAATATGCAAAAATTGAACAACAGGGAATTGAATTTGTACGGGTAAAACCACTTCAGTCCAAAATATTTGAAATCAAGTCAAATGAACTAAGATCTTTATTCAAATATCAGGAAGGAAGGATTATTGTGATTGGTGTTGTTTTTGTAAAGAAGACACAAAAAACTCCCCCGGAAAAAATAAAATTGGCGAAGAAAAGATTAAAGGATAAATAAGCAGGAGGTCTGATATGGAATATGTATATGTAAAAGATTCAGAAGGTTATGTTTTTAAGAAGTTGGCTTCCGAAGTTACTGCAGATGAAAAGATTATTACAGAAAAAGAATACATGAAGAAGTCAGGTCTTGCTGGATATGAAAAACAGTTTGGTCATGGAGGAGCCCGCGAGAATGCAGGAAGAAAACAAAAGTTTGGCTCACCATTGAAATTTCAAATCCGTGTTACTCAGGAAGAGAAAGATTTTATTGCATATGCCAGAGAGCATCATTTAAGTTATTCAGCAATGATGAAATAACAGAGAAGGAACTTTTACCAAATGGGAAAGTTCCTTTTTTTGTGGGGATTTATCCACATCAATACAAATTTGCATGGGGAAACATCCTTTATACTCCGGAATCAATTTACAATGTTCACGGAGCTCATCTTACTCTGGCTGAATATCAGAAATCAATGAGTGCAAATTTCAAAAAAATGCATATTGATATGGGTGATTTCCAGAATATGATTATCTGTGATGACTGGGCTGCAATTTATTACTGGTATGTAAAAACTGATTTCGAAACTGGAGAAAGAACTCCTTTGGATGGAATGTATTTCTATCATTTTGAAAAAGACGGTTCAAAAGTTAAGCTTCTTGAAAAAATCTTAAAAATAAATAAAAACTAATTGACTATTTTTTTTCAGAGTAGTATAAATAAAACATCGAACGACAAAGACGCCGTTGATTCCAGTAGTGGAGTCGACGGCTTTTTTTTTGCCGAAATTAATTTGTAATTTTAGAAGGCGACGATGAGGTCGCATTCCTGTCAGACGTGGCGGGAGTGTCTTCATCGTCGCCTTTTTTTTTGTCAATGATAAGGGGGTTAACTATTATGACAAATGTACCAGAACTGTTTGGAAGCATGGTTTTCAATCAGAAAACAATGAAAGATCGTCTCCCAAAAGAAACATTCAAAGCTCTTAAAAAGACATTAGATGATGGCGCACCACTTCAGCTGGATGTTGCTAACGTTGTAGCACACGCTATGAAAGAATGGGCCATTGAAAACGGTGCAACTCACTTTGCACACTGGTTCCAGCCTTTAACAGGTATTACAGCTGAAAAACATGACTCATTCATCAACCCTCAGGATGATGGAACAGTAATTATGACTTTCAGTGGAAAAGAACTGGTAAAAGGTGAACCTGATGCTTCTTCTTTCCCTAACGGTGGTCACCGTGCTACATTCGAAGCTCGCGGTTATACAGTTTGGGATCCAACATCATATCCTTTCATTAAGGAACATACACTTTGTATTCCAACAGCTTTCTGTTCTTACACAGGTGAAGCTCTTGATAAGAAAACTCCATTACTTCGCTCAATGGAATCTCTGGATAAACAGGCTAAACGTATTCTTAAACTTTTTGGAAAAGAAGTTAGTCACGTTGCAACAACTGTAGGACCTGAACAGGAATACTTTATTGTTGACCACGAATTATGGTCACAGCGTAAAGACCTTCGCATGACAGGACGCACACTGTTTGGTGCAAAACCTTCAAAAGGTCAGGAAATGGAAGACCAGTACTTCGCAGCTCTGAACCCACGTATCGTAAAATACATGGAAGATCTGAACGAAACACTCTGGAAGTATGGAATTCTTTCAAAGACAGAACATAACGAAGTTGCTCCAGCTCAGCACGAAATGGCTCCAATCTTCAGTACAACAAACCTTGCTGTAGACCAGAACCAGCTGACTATGGAAGTTATGAAGAAAGTTGCAAAACGTCACGGACTTGAATGTCTTCTTCATGAAAAACCATTTGCCGGAGTAAACGGATCTGGTAAACATAACAACTGGTCTATGTCTACAAACTCTGGTGAAAACTTGCTTGAACCTGGAAAAACTCCAGAAAGCAACGCTCAGTTCCTTCTGTTCTTAACTGCAATTCTTAAAGCAGTTGATGAAAGCCAGGATCTGCTCCGTATGTCTGTAGCATCTGCCGGAAACGATCACCGTCTTGGAGCAAACGAAGCTCCTCCAGCAATTATTTCTGTTTACCTTGGAGATGAACTTTATAAAGTTCTTGAAGCAATTGTTGAAGGAAAACCTTACTCTGCAGACAAAAAAGATACAATGAAGATTGGTGTAGACCTTCTTCCTTCTATTCCAAAAGATTCTACAGACCGTAACAGAACTTCACCATTTGCATTTACTGGTAACAAGTTTGAGTTCCGTTCTTGTGGTTCTTCACTTTCAATTTCTGGACCAAACACAACTTTGAACGCAATTGTTGCTTCAGTTCTTAAAACATTTGCTGATGAACTTGAAGGTGCAAAAGACTTCGAAGCTGCTCTGAATACTTTGATCGACAGAGAAGTTAAAGCTCACTGGAGAATTGTATTCAACGGTAACGGTTATGATGATTCATGGAAAGTTGAAGCTGCAAAACGTGGTCTGATGGAACTGAAAACAACTCCAGATGCTATGGCTCACTACATGGATGCTAAGAACGTTAAATTGTTTACAGAAATGGGCGTTTACACAAAAGAAGAAATGGAAGCTCATTATGAAACAAAACTTGTAAAATACAGCCAGATTTTGAACATTGAAGTAAATACAATGCTTGAAATGATTTACAAAGATATTCTTCCTGCAGCATTCAGCTACATGGATTCAGTTTCTAAGACAGTTATTGATCTTAAAACTGTTGTTCCAGGTGCAAAAGCAAGTGCTCAGAGCGAACTTCTTACAAAACTTGATTCACTTGCTTGTGATCTTTCTTCTAAAGCTGCAGCTCTTGAAGAAGCACATGGAAAAGCAGAATCAGCTGGTGATGTTCTTGCAGTAGCAAAAGCATATGCAGATGTTGTTAAACCTGCAATGGATGCAGCTCGTGCAGTATATGATGAAATGGAACCTTTGATTGGCGAAAGCTACAAACCATTCCCAAGCTACGAAGATCTGCTGTACCGCGTATAAAAAAAGTTATTTTTAATTAGCACAATGGCGTGCTGCAAATGAAACCCGTTCCGGTTACCCCCTGGCGGAATTTGCAGCACGCTTTTTTTTAAGGAGAATAAAATGGAAGAAATTATGAGCGCCGTTGAATCTCTTAATGGAGATCTGTGGGGCGTATGGTTCCTGATTGGTGCCGCACTGGTATTCTGGATGCAGTGTGGATTTGCAATGGTAGAAACTGGTTTTACTCGTGCCAAAAACACAGGTAACATCATCATGAAAAACCTGATGGACTTCTGTATCGGTACAGTAGTTTTCATTGCAATCGGTTTTGGTCTTTTACTTGGAGAAAACGCTTTCTTCGGATTAATTGGTAAACCTAATCTTCAGGTTTTTACAAGCTATGCAGATTTTGACTGGTCAAACTTCATTTTCAACCTGGTATTCTGTGCAACAACAGCAACAATCGTATCAGGTGCTATGGCTGAACGTACAAAGTTCCTTTCATACTGTGTATATTCAGCAATCATTTCTGCAATCATTTACCCGATTGAAGCACACTGGACATGGGGTGGCGGATGGCTTGCTGCTATCGGATTCCACGACTTTGCCGGATCTGCATGTATCCACATGGTAGGTGGTATTTCAGCTCTCATTGGTGCCATGATGGTTGGTCCACGTATCGGTAAGTTTGAAAGAGATGATTCTGGAAAAGTTGTAAAAGTAAATGCTTTCCCTGGACATAACATTCCAATCGGTGCCCTTGGTGTATTCATTCTTTGGTTGGGTTGGTACGGATTCAACGGTGCTGCAGCAACTTCACTTGGTCAGCTCGGTTCAATTTTCGTAACAACAACAATTGCTCCTGCTTTTGCAACTGTTACAACAATGATCTTTACATGGATCAAATATGGTAAGCCAGACGTTTCAATGTGTTTGAACGCTTCACTGGCAGGTCTTGTAGCAATCACAGCTCCTTGTGATGTTGCTGATGCAGGCGGAGCAATCGTAATCGGTATCGTAGCCGGTCTTCTGGTTGTATTTGGTGTTTGGCTTATGGATTACAAACTCCATATTGATGATCCAGTTGGTGCTGTTGCAGTTCACTGTTTCAACGGTATCTGGGGTACAATCGCTGTTGGTTTCTTTGCAAACCCTGCAGTTCCAGGATATTCACTTGCTGACAAGAACGGTGACCTCCTTGCAGGTCTCTTCTACGGCGGTGGATTCAAATGTCTTGGTATTCAGTTCCTTGGTATGGGTTCAATCATCCTTTGGACTGTAGTAATGATTACAATTACATTCCTTGTAATCAAGAAGATTCTTGGTCTTCGTGTTACAGCTGAAGAAGAAATCGTTGGTCTTGATAAGCTTGAACATGGTCTTGATTCAGGTTATGCCGGATTCGTTATGCCTTACTCTGCTGAAGAAGTTTCAACAGCTAAGGAAGCAGGTGTTTCACTTACAGCTGATCAGACAGTTGAAGTTATGGCTGTTCCAACAACAGCTCCAAGTTCAAAAGATGTTCCAGCCCACAAGGTTGTTATTGTTACACGCCAGAACAAGTTCAATGCTCTTAAGGAAGCTATGAGCCAGATTGGTGTAACAGGTATGACTGTAATCAACGTAATGGGTTGTGGTATGCAGAAAGGTGCATCAGAATACTATCGTGGTGTTCAGATGGACATTAACCTGCTGCCAAAGGTAAAGGTAGAAATCGTTGTAAGCAAGGTTCCTGTTGAAGAAGTTATTGAAGCTGCTAAGAAGGCTCTTTACACTGGTCACATTGGTGACGGTAAGATCTTCGTATACCCTGTAGAAAACGTAGTAAAAGTTCGTACAGGTGAATCAGGATTCGATGCTCTTCAGGACGCTGAATAAACTTAAAACTTGTTAGCAAACCAAAGGTTTGCGACAGTCCCGGTGGAGAAATCTCTGCCGGGATTTTTTTCTTTTAAATCACTTTTTTATTTATCCACTTTCCGCTGGCAAGTCTTGCAAGGAAGAAGGCTATTCTTACAAGCCAGTCACAGATCATGGCGAACCAGACACAAAGGGCGCCGTAGCAGTCAGGAAGATTGAAATAATCCATAAGTCCGCATAATCTTGTTCTCTGGAAGATAAAAGAAAATCCTACTCTGACAATCCACATGCTGGCCATGGAAACCACCATAGGATAGTTTGCATCTCCTGCAGCACGCAGTGCATTCGGCAGACAGAAAGACGCACACCAGAAAAGCATACCCATTATTCCATGGGTAAGAACTATAGCCCAGGCTGCGTTTATAGTATCTGCTTCAAGCCCAAGAAAACTTAAAATCCAGTGGGAAGAAAGCAAGAACGGAATGTTCAATGCGGCAAAACCGACGTAAGCCCAGATCATAAGTTTTTTTGTGTAATAAATGGCCTGATCTTTTTTTCCGGCTCCTAAACACTGTCCGATTACAGTAAGCATACAGATTCCAAGGGCGCTGCCAGGAATAACTTCAACTCCGGAAAGAGTATTGCCTGCAGCATTGGCCGCAATGGCGCCGGTTCCAAACAAGGTAACCAGATTCAGGACAATAACTTTTCCAAACTGAAAGGAAGAATTTTCCAGCATATTGGGAATTCCGATTTTTAGGATTTTTCCGATAAGGATTGGTTCCGGTCGTGTTTTTGAAATACCTTTTATGGAAATAAAACGGCTTTTTTCTTTTTCTTCTTTTTTATATCCCTTTTCATAATAAAGAAGAAGGACCAGAATCAAGGCTGCTAAAGTGCGGGAAATAAAGGTTGGCCAGGCAACTCCTTCTACATCAAAATGGAAAGCGTAAATTAAAAGGGCATTTCCACCGATATTCAGGGCATTTATAAAAAGGGCAATGTACATGCTGATTCTGGAATTTCCGTTTGCCCTGAAAAGGGCGGCTGCTGCATTATAAACGGCGATTCCCGGAATGGCATATAAAGAAATGAGAAAATACCTTTGACTTGCATCCATAACGCCGGGCTCAATGGTTCCGAAAAGAAGGCGGAGTAAAGGTTTATAAATGAAAAAGCCCAGAATCATTACAAAAAGAGCGACTGCAGTGACAACTAAAAGAAGCTGTCTTGAAGTTTCCTGAGACTTTCCGCTGTCTTTTCTTCCTATATACTGGGAACAGACTACAGCGCCACCAGTTGCTAAAGCGGTAAAAACTGCAGTCAAAAGAACGTTTATCTGGTCTACAAGGGAAACTCCGCCAACGGCTTCTTCTCCAAGTGAAGAAACCATAAAAACGTCGGCAATTCCAAGAGAAATCTGCAGAATCTGTTCCACAATTAAAGGCCAGATAATCTGCCAGAGCTGGCGATTTGAAAACAAGAAATTAGGATTGTTTTTTCTATTAATAAGACCAGTTTTCATCTTTGAAAGTTGTATCATTTTATAAAAGGAGTAACAATCAGATTGAAATCTTAAAATAAAAAATTATATTACGGAAAAAAATTATGTATTTTGTTATAATCGTGCAATTATGAGTGATTCTTCAAAAGCAATTATTAATGACATGACACAGGGTTCTGTCTTTAAAAAGATGGTAGTTTTTACACTTCCTGTAATGATGGCCAATGCGCTTCAGCTTTGTTACGGCCTTATTGATATGATCATTGTAGGAAAGTTTGTAGGCAGTGCAGGACTTTCTGCAATTACAATTGGAAGCCAGGTTTTCAATCTTATGGCAACACTGTGTATCGGTTTTTCTGTTGGAGGACAGGTTTTTATAAGCCAGTTGATTGGTGCAAAAGAATATAAAAAACTGAACCAGACAATCGGAACTGTTTTTACTCTGGTAGGAATCCTTGGAGTTTTGATGACTTTTATAGGATTTTTCTGTTCTGAATTTGTGCTTAATCTTATGAATACTCCTGAAGAAAGTTTTCCTATGGCAATGGCTTACATGCGGGTTTGTTCAGGTGGAGTTATTTTTACTTACGGTTACAATATGGTTTCGGCAGTTCTTCGCGGTATGGGGGATTCAAAACGTCCATTGTTCTTTATTCTGATTTCAACAATTGTAAATCTTACAGGTGACCTTCTTCTGGTTGGATATTTCAAAATGGGTGCTGCCGGTGCCGCCTGGGCCACAATTCTTGGTCAGGCAGTAAGCTTTGTAATTGCACTTATTTTCCTTGTATGCCGTAAAGAATCTTTCCATTTTGATTTCCGTCTGAAAAGTTTTATTCCAGAAAATGGAACTGCAGCAAAACTTGTAAAGCTTGGAGTTCCTTTTGCTCTTCAGAGCAGCAGTATTGATATAAGCATGATGTTTGTATGCGCCCTGGTAAACTCTTTCGGTGTTATTGCTTCTGCAACATTCGGTGTTGGAAGCCGCCTTCAGAGTCTTGGTTTTGTAATGTCCGGTGCAGTAGGTGCTTTTGTAAGCAGCATGGTTGGCCAGAATATTGCGGCTGGAAAAATGGATCGTGTTCGAAAAGGAATTCATCTGGGGCTTGTAAGTTCAATTATTTTCTGGGGACTTCTTACAGCTGTCTTTGTTTTATTCCCTGCAGGCTGTTTCAGTCTGTTCTCGAAAGATCCAGAAGTTCTTAGTATGGCACCTCTTTATATGATGTGTATGGCAGTCGGTGCTCCGGCTCTTGCCTGTATGACTCCTTATAACGGATTTATTCAGGGAATCGGGAACTCAAAAATGTCTTTGATTTTTTCTATTTTAGACGGCTTTGTAGCACGAATCACTTTGAGTTACTTAATTGGTATTGTAGCAGGGCTTGGTCTGAAAGGTTTCTTCCTTGGTTATTTCCTTGCTCCTTACTTCACTACAATTCCAGCTATGATTTATTACTACAGCGGAATCTGGAAAAAGCGAAAGCTTTTGAGCTAGAATTTTTGAGAATTATTCTTATATGAAAATTTTTCTTATTTTGCTATAATTCGTGCCAATATTAATTAATTTATAAAACTTGGGGAGTTTATGAAGTATTTAAAAAAATTATTTTTTCCTTTATTGTTGGTTTCTTTTCTGTTTTCTGGGTGTAAACCTGTGGAAGATGAAGTAAAAGAAGAATTAAAAAAAATAGCTCATTTTCGTGTTGAATCCGGTGATTCAGAAGTTAATCTTTCTTGGGAAAATCCAGATTCTAAAGATTTTACCGGTACATTAATTGAATGGTTTTATTCTTATGATAACAATGAGAATGAATTAATTGGAACAAAAACATTAGATACCTCAAACAGTTTTTTTTCAATAACCGGACTTGAGAATGGGCGTAGCTATTTAATTTCTATTACCGTATTGTATTCCGGTGGAAGAAAAAGTGAAGCTACTAGTAATTTCGCGTTTCCAGAAGATAAAACTCCTCCTGCCAATGTAACAGATCTAAAGGCAGTTCAGAAGAGAGACGGAATTCGTGTTTTCTGGACAAATCCTAATGACAAAGATTTCTCTGGTCTTAAATTATCTTATTATTTTATGTATAAAGGCAGATCTAATAGAGATTCAATTAATCTTACATCAGATACGGAATCATTCTTATTAGATAAAAATTTGATAGATAATGTACTTTATACTTTTACGGTTTCTGCACATGATGTTTATAATAACTATAGTTCAGAAGAATCTGTACAGATAGCTTACAATTCTTCATTGGACGATACTATACCAATTTCTTTGTACGAGGATTTTGAAAAATATACAGGCCTGGAAACAACAATTCATGTATCCGTTGGTTCAGGGGAAAATGCTGGAATTTCTTCTATAAAATATCGCCTTGACGGGTTTGAAGATGAAGAAATCGAGGTTATTGATTCCTCAGAATATGAAGTAACAGTAAATAAAAATGGTTCATATATTTTTATTGTTACAGATTCTGATGGTTATGAATATTTAAAGACAATTAGCGTTGCTTCAATTGAAGCGGTTCCTTCTATTTCTAACGAAAAAATTGAATATGATGCAGTCAATTCTGAACTTGTTTTGTCTTGGAATAATTCTTTAAGTGTTGATAAAGTTGAAATCAGTTATGAAGAAAATGGCGTTCAGAAAAGTGAAACTGTGACAGGAACTTCTTATTCCTTTAGTTTTGATGGGGAAAGTGAACTTTCTGTGACCTTGATTCCACTAAATATAAATTCTGATGAAGGGGAAGAAGTAATTCTGACATATACTCCTCAGGTTATTATAACTGAAATGATTTTTTCTAAATCAAGATTTACAGCAAATGATGCAGGAAAAACTTTTGATGTTACAGTATCCGGAAAGAATTTTGATTGTATGACAACTTCACAGAAATTCCGCTTGAGCGCAAGTATGCATATTTCTGAATATTCAACTCAGAATCCTACAGTAAGTGAGTTTTCTGTCAATTATTCAAATAATACTGCCAGAGCAACAGTAACATTGCCATCAAAACTGTATGCACCAACTAATGGTAGTGAAACAACTTTTTCTCTTTATCTTTATGATGCTGTTTCTTCTTCATTAAGTAGTGCACTTATTAAAAGAGATGTTACAGTTTATTCAAATCCAGCTGTGACTTCAGTTGAAACTTCAATTTCTGAAATCTCAGAAGCTGCTCTTGAAAGTGATGCGTCTGTAAATGTTACTGTAAGAGGAACAAATCTTGATTTAGCAGATTCGATTTATTTACAGTTTTTTGATAACGATAACAATGCTATAGAAGCAACAAAAATAGATGTTGATGTTTCGGCTATTTCTTCATCAACTTCTTTTTCTGTTGATGTTCCTCTGGTTATTGAAAGCGGTTATTTTAAACTTAAGTGTTATTTAAATAATAAATTAACTTCTTATTCTGCTACAGTTCATATTTTTGGCAGCCCGGAATTCAGAAATATTACTTTCCCAGCAGTTAGTTCAACTTATGTTGGAAAAGAAATTCCATTTACAGTTACTGGTGTGAATTTTTTGGCACCAGGTTTACGCATTGCAGATTTTAAATTTGTATGTAAATCGGGAAGTACAGAAATTCCAGAAAGTTCTACAGCAACTATTAGTATTACAGATGATTCTACAATCACTGTTTCTATGACATCTCCTGGGGAAGGTACTTATAAACTGATTATTTCTTATAAGGAAAATTCTTTTGAGAAAGACTTTTCCGTTAAGAATTATGGGTCTTATGTTCCAGGTGATGTAATTGCTGCTGATGGTGTAACAAAAGTTTCTAAGGATGACGTTGGAAGTTATGATTTTACAGCAGGTAACGCTGCCTGTGCAGTTATCTTTGGAACAAATGAGTATGGAGTTCCACTTGCGGTTGGAATTGAAGAAAGTCCATTGCTAAGATTCTGGGTTGGAATCGATTATACTTCTCTGAGCTTAACTCAAGATTTAGCTAAGAGAAGATTTAATAATCTTATTTGTACTCCTCAATCAAGAAATATTGATGAAAATCCTGAAACTACAGGTGATAAAGATGGAAGTGATAACTTCTTAGAATGGATTAAAGCAATGGGAGTAGAGAGCTGGGCTAAAAATGATTCCTATGAAACAGCTATGCCTGCATATTATTGGGCAAATCATTATGCAGAGAAAGCAGAAATCACTGGAACAATGCTTGATGATAACAAGTGGTATATGCCATCGATTGATGAATTAATTATTCTTTGTAAGAATGTAGAAGCTGTAAATGCGTCTCTCGCTTCACTTGGTAAAACTCAGATGAAATATGCATCTGCTAACGATAAAGAATATTGGTCTTCGTCTCAATATATATCTGGTGGTGAGCTTCCTTATTCGGCACAGGATTATGAATATAACTGGGTTGTAAAATTTTCTTCAAATTATACATACTGTTCAAAAGCAAATAAAGGAAATAATGGGCATTCAGCTTATGTTAGAGTTATTCATATAATTGAATAGTAAGGTAGCAAAATAATATAGAAATACCCCCTGATATTGATATGTACCCTTTTACTGGACAAAAGTAAAAAGGGTACATATCAATATCAGGGGGTTCTTTTTTTACAAGGATTTGAAGTTTGTAAGCTGGATTCCGGTTTCCAGGACTTTTGTCTTTATCTCTGGATCTGTAAGAATCTGGATTTCATTTTCAGAAGAGCCTGGGTGGCACATGATTTCTGACACACCGCCTGGTAATTGATCAATTATAGAAAGGAAGGTTTCAGGTGTTGAGTTTTCATAGAATACATCTACAAACCAGTCAGGGGTTTTTATGCCGCATTCCTGAGTTTTTCTTTCCTGTTCGATGAAAGCAGGAATTCCAACTTTTTTCATCATAGGAATGGATTTAAAAGGATGGAGCATTCCATAAATAATCAGTTTGGACATGGCAGCAGAATCACCACCGCCTGAGCTGACTTTTATTTTTTTGTATACACTTTCAGGTACAGGGTTCCGGATTGGAACATTCAGCTCAACTGCAATGTCCCGGACAATCTGATGATATGGGGTATAAAGAGCCAGCATGTGCTGGTGGTAATCCAGATGATCCAGAGGAACTCCGGATTCCAGAAAAAGGTTTACCTGAGCCCGGATTTCTTTTTCTACATCTTCATATTTTATATCAGCAATATGAGTAAGAATCTGGTCTTCATTCCAGAACTCGCCGTTTTTTTTGTTTACAAGGGTAGGAACTTCTTCTGGAGGAAGGACAGGTTTTCCGAATGTCATATTCAGATGAATGCCAATTGGGAAGTCCGGATATTCTTCATGAACTTCTTTTAATAATTTGATTGATTCCGGCTGATTTACATAAGCTGTAGTTGAAGTGACTAAGCCTGCTTTGTAGCATTTGATTATGGCTTCATTGGTTTGTCTGTCTTGGCATAAGTCATCAGCATTGATGATTAATGTACGGGTTTCAACAGTCACTTCTTTCTCAGGAATACTGCTGCAGCTGAACAAACTGAGAAATGACATAATCACTCCTGCTGTAAAAATGATTCTTTTCATTTAATAAACTCTCCACAATGTCTGTAAACTGATTTTTTAAAGTTTTCTATTTTTTCTTCTGTAAGTTCCCCGGAAAGAAGCCAGCGGGTCATCAAGAAGAATATTGGGGCGTAAAATTTTTCTGCAATAAAGGACGGATCTTCGCAGGGAATCAATCCTTTGTCTTTGAACATTGTTACTGCAAAAGTCTGAATTTCCAGCGGTTTTTCGAAAAGCCAATATGAATAAAGTTTTTCCACTTTTGGATTATTCAGCTGATCAATAAATAAAATGCGGATTACTTTGTTGCAGAAAGAATCAGCCAGATAATTGTCTACATAGTTATCTATGATTTTCGAAAACAGGTCTTCGCCGGCGTTTTTAGCTGAAGAAAGATTTGAAAGACCGGAATACATTTTCGCAATAAGTGCTTCGGACCTGGTTTCGAATTCAGTCAGAAGTTCATCAAGAATGGCTTCTTTATTTTTAACGTGATAGTAAATGGTGCTTTCTTTTATTTTTACTACGGCACAAATATCCCGAATGGAAACGGCAGAAAAGCCTTTTTTTGAGAATAAATCCAGTGCGGTGTCTAATATTTCCTGTTTTGTATTATTCATAATTCTAACACTCGTTAGAATATTACCTAACAAGTGTTAGAGTGTCAAGAAAGTGTTTTTAGAGATATTATACAAATTGGAGAAAATAGACATTTTAGTTGATTTTATGTTTGTGAAGGGGTAAAATAGAAAGGTATCAATACTTAAATAATAATTTTGTCCAATTTATAAAAGAGAGGCAAGTAATGAAAAAAATATCAGTCTTTATTTCAATCCTGTTGCTGCTGATTCTTGCAGCCTGATCAAACATGATTGATGATTTAAAAAAAGCTGAAGATCTTTCCATACAGGCTGAACAGGATGTTCCAGAAGAAGAAGCTCCTGAGGAACCGGAAGAGGAGATACTTCCAATTACATATAAAGTTGTTCATCACTTTGAACCGGTAGATGTTGAACCTGAAGTAATTGAAAAACAGATCATAGAAGCAATTCCTGGAACTGTAACTGAAGCAGTTGCTTTTGATAAATCAGGTTTTACTTCTGAAGAATTTAATCAGAAAACTGTAAAGGAAGACTCTTCAACTGAAGTTCATATTTATTATAAAAGAAAAGAAATTGGTCTGGCATTTTTTCCAAATGGTGGAGTTATAGATTTAAGCTCTCAGCCTTATATTTTATATGGCCGTTACGGTGAATCAGTTCCAAATATTCAGAATCCGACTCGTGTGGTTATTGATCCTGTAAGACTTGAATGGTACTTTCAGGGCTGGGCGCTGGATGATGAAGAATTAAATCCTGAAAATAAAGTTTTGAAATTACCTGAAACTTTCCCAGCAGAGAATCAAGTATATAAAGCTTTATGGTCTACTGAAAATTCATATTTTAAGATTAAGTATAAGTATCAGACTGCTGCCGGTGGTGATAATTATGACGTTTCTGAAGAAATTAATGGTGCAGCTATTGGAGTACAGACAGCAGTTACAGCTGATGCAGTTGCAGGTTACCTGACTCCAGTAATTGAACAGACCACAGTTCTTGCTCCAGAAGCAGATGGTTTCCCTTCAATTGCTACTGTTACTTACAATAGAAAAACAATCAAAATTACTCTTGATGTAAATGAAGGAAGCTGGAATTCTGGAGAAGCACCTGCAAATCCATTAACAGGATTATACGGCGCTTCAGTTCCTTCTGTAGAAAATCCTGTTCGTGACAGCGGATGGGGATTTGTTGGATGGAATGAAGAAGGTGGAAGATTGCCAGTAATATTCCCATCTGAAGATGTAACTTATTCTGCAGTTTGGGCAAAACCTTATGCAAGTTATAAAGTACGTCACTGGTTCGAAAAAGTTGATTCAACAGATGAAAATAATTTTGCAAATTACACGGTAGATGCTTCAAGAGAAGAAACTCTTAATGGAGGAGTTGGACATTACACTGCAGCCAGTGCATTAAATGTTCCGGGTTTTGAAGCCTTTGAAATTACACAGAAAGTATTATCAGAAAATGATGATACTGTAGTTGATGTTTATTACAAACGTAAATCAGTAAGAATTTTATTAAATGCTGGAATCGGTAAGTTTAATGATGGTGACATTGAAAAGGTTCTTGGACCTGCAAAATATGGAACTGCTGTAGGCTTTAATAATGAAATACCTTCTGCAGTACGTTCTGAATTTAAAGGATGGAATGAAGATGATGGTGTGGTACCTGAAACTTACCCTGAAGCAGATCTTTTCCTTACTGCAAAATGGAATCAGACCGGTGCTTTGTATAAGATTGAATATTATTTTGAAGACAAAGAGGGCGTTTACGTAGAAGATAAAAATAAATCTGTAACTGAAGCGGGAACAGTTGGTGAAATGACAAATGTTTCTGGTTCATTTATTGAAGGTTTCTTTAGTGCTGTTGTTACACAGGCTGAAATTGCAGCGGATCATTCTGCAGTTGTAAAAGTTGAATACCCTCGTAAAACCATAAAATACACTTACAATCCAAACGGCGGTATATGGGGTGGTACTTGGACAGACAAGACTAATACAAAAGTTACTGTAAGTGGTCGTTATGAAACAAATGCTGATAAGCCACAGAGTTTAAGTCGTATAGGATACAAATTTTGCGGATGGACTGTAAGAGATGTTCCTACAGAAATTCCTTCTGACGGAGATTTTACATTTGGTTCTACTGACAAAGAATATGTTGCTGTATGGAAGGCTGTAGAAGTTAATTACAAATTAAAATATGTTTTCGAAAAACTTGATGGAACAGGTTATGAAGAAAATTCTGAACTTCAGGAAGCTGAATCATTAAAGATTAAAAGTAATGAACCACTTTCTGTAAGTCCAAAATCATTTACCGGATATAACTATGTAAGTGTTGAATATGCAAACGTAGACATTGCAGACGGCAATAATTTAGCAAGATTTGATGATTCAACTGTAGTAACACTTAAGTTTGACAGAAATACTATTGTTTATACTTATGACCCTGACGGTGGTGTATGGACAGATAATTCTTCATCAACTACTTATACGGTTGAAGGTAAATACGAATCGGTAGTACAGGCGCCAAAAGATGTTTCAAGACCTGATTATGAATATCAAGGCTGGGATCCTGAAATTCCTAAAAACTTTGGAATAGAAAATAAAACATTTAAAGCCAAGTGGAAATTGGTTGGTTCTACGTACACAGTTAATTATTACTTTGAAAAGCTTTCAACTCCTGGTGAGTATGATTTAGGAACTGGAACTTTTGCTCCAAAAAAAGAAATTGGATCTGCATTGAATCCATTTACTTATGTAGCTCCAGAATTTGCTGGCTTTAAAAAAGTTGAAGATGATCATGTAAGTTTTGAAAATCTCGAAATAAAGGGCGGACAGAATTACATAAAGGCTGACGGTTCTACAGTTGTAAATGTTTACTATGACAGAAAAACAATTACTTACACATTTGATGCTAACCGTGGAAAATTCAGTGATAACAAATTAATGCTGACTATTGAAGGAAGATATGGAAGTGCTGTTTCAACCGTTTCAAACCCAAGTCTTACTTATAATATTTTTGCAGGTTGGGATAAAACAGTGCCTGAAACCTTTGGTGCTTCAGATGAAACCTTTACTGCAGTCTGGACACAAATACCTTTGACAACTATCAGTGGTGCGGGAACTTATACAAATGGCGATATTACTCTTACAGTGTTAAGTCAGGATTCAAGTCCTGCAAAACTTAAAGTTGTCATTCCTTATAATGGTGACTGGTTGATTGATCTTTATGATAATGGAAATCAAAGAGATGATGCTCAGAAAAATGTAGTTACAGATGGAGTTGAAATTACAGTTTCATTAACTAAGGGACGACACAAACTGGATGTTCTGGCAAAAGAAAATGGAATTGCCGGAACAGAAAAAACTAAGTTTGTGACTGTAGTTATTAACTAAGGAAAGGGGGAGAAAAATGAAAAGATTTAATTTTGTTCGTAATTTATTTGTTGTATTAGCTCTTTCTTTTGCTGGATGTTCAAATCAGCTTTCTATGCCTGAATTACAGCCTGTAAAGGTAAATGAAATTTCAGAAGCATCTGAAATTTCTGATATTTCAAATGTAAGTTTTGTTCTTACAGCAGGTTTAGGTTCTGCTAAAACCGCACTTCCTGTATATAGCTGGGGAAATTATTTTTATGATCTTTATTATATTCCAGCTTATGATTCATCTAAGACGGAAGAAGATTATAAATTGGCAGTAGAAAAGAAAGCTTTTTCAAATTTTGAAAACGGTTCTTTACCGTTGCCTAAAGGAAATTATAAATTCAAGCTCACTGGTTACGATAGTAATGCTAATGACAGCAATAAAATTATTGTTGGAGAAACTGTAATTAATCTTACAGAAGACAGTCAGACTATTCCTTTTAAGATGTATCCGGTAGCAGAAGGAAACGGAAGTGTATTCTTAAATCTTATTTTCCCTGATGATGGTGTAATTACAAAAGTAAAGGCAGATCTTTCTAGTATCAGAGGAACAGCTCCTGAAACAGAAATTACTATTCAGAATGAAGACGGGAAAAAAAGTGCAAAAGTAATTTTTACAGAGAATGTGCCTGCCGGAAAAACTAACTATATAAACATTAATTGTTTTGATGCAAATGGAAAACTTGTTTTTGATTTTGCAGAAAGTGCTTATGTAGTTCGGGGGTTAACTTCAGCTTCTACAATTGAATTAAAGGCTGAAGATTATTACAGAAAAGCTGTTTCTATAACAATTAAAAAAGATGGTGAAGCCTGGACTGACGCGCCAACTACAATTGTCTTAAAAGATAAAACTGATCCAACAAAAGAATATATTCTTACCGGCACAAACGGGGAATATACAGGCTTCATGCCAGAAGATGATAATACCAATTATGAAATCTTCATAAAAGGAACTGGTACATCAGATGATATTGATACAGGCAGCAAGTTTAATCCTTCAACTGAAAGCATTTTAAATTCTTCAGGTGAAGAAATAGCAAGTGTAGAAGTTGTAACTATTACACTTCCAACATATCCAGGTCTTAATTTTACTCCATCTTCTTCTACAAACTCTGGAATTATTTCCAGCGGAAACGATTCTGTTATAGTTCCTAAAGGACAGGATTTCTTACTGGATGTTTCTATTGCAGACGGTTATAACAAACCTGAATCAGGAAAAATTACAATTGATGGTGAAGAATATATATTTCCTGCAGGTGATGATAATAGAACTATTATAGGTGTTGAATTTAATGCTGGTAATGGTGGTGCATTAAATCCTGTTATTAATAAGGATAGTACTGGACAGGAAATTCCAGATAATTCACTGAATGCTATTGAATATACTCTTACATTTGTATTTGCTACTGTTGATGGTTTTAATGATTCAAGTAATGTTAATTCAGATTTGAATCATCTTCCAACTACATATACTGTTGAAAGGGATGTTGAACTGCCAAACGATTATGATCATATTTCATGTAGTGAAGAGGGTAATTCTGCTGTAGGTTGGAAAATAACTGAAATAAATGGAATTGCACAGGAATCAACTGTTGCACTTACAAAAATTAAAGCTGGTACACAAACAGGAAATCTTACACTTGTTCCTTTTGAAGTTGTAACTGGCAATGTAAAATATACAACTGAAATCTGGGTAGAAAATATTAATGATGATAATTACACCATGGTTTGGAGCTTTGTAGAATATGCAATCCCTGGTACAGAAATTACATCAAAAGTTCATAGCGGATGGGAAGACTATATTGCAACTACAGATACACAGGTAATCAAATCTGATGGTTCAACTGTTTTGAAAACAAAATTTAAACGTAAGCATTATTCATTCACTGCAAATCCAGGTGCAGGTACCTGGGCTGACGGAACAACTGGAAACAAAGAAATTGAAGGTAAGTTTGAAGCTGCAGTTTCTATTCCAGAAATTACACCTCCTGAAAATTATGTGTTTACAGGTTGGGAAAATGATCTTCCACAGACATTTAAATCTAATATAAATGAAAATACTTATACAGCTCAGTATTCCCAGGAATATGCTAAATATACAGTTAAGTACTTGTTTGAAAAGGTAGATTCAACAGATGCATCTTTGGATGCAAATTATGAAGAACTTACTGCATACCCAGCGCAGGAGAAAAAGGCAAAGATTGGAACTTCAGTAACTGCTACTGCAGATCTGGTTACAGGTTTTAATGAACCAGCTATTATAGGTACAACAGTAACTGCTGATGGCGATGCTGAAGTAATTGTAAAATACAGTCGTAAACTTATTACTCTTACATTGGATTTAATGAATGGTAAATTGAATGGGGATAAATTGAATGGGGAAACAAATCCTGCTCCTATTGTAGGAAAATATGGAACTCGTACACCTGAAGCGCCAGCTCCTGTAAGAGAAGGTTATGAATTTATGGGATGGAATAAAGTTGGAGGAACTCTGCCAACAGTATTCCCTGCAGAAAATTCAATTTATCAGGCTGTATGGCAGCAGACTGGTGCCAAATACTTAGTAAAAGTTTTCGTAGAAGATGTATATGGAAATAATCAGCTGGTATCTTCTAAAGAACAGACAGGAATAATTGGTCAGGAACCTGCTGACGACGATATTCTTCCTGCAGAAAAACCAGATGGTGTTGATGCCGGTTTCGTTCAAACACCAACTATAGTAAAAACTGTAGTTTCAGCTGATACAATGGTTGTACAGGAAGTAAGATATACTCGTAAAGAAATAACTTACACCTTTAAGCTTGACGGCGGTAAAGTTAATGGTTCTACTGAAGATGTAATTGTAAAAGGCAAGTATGGAACAGCTGTAACATCTCCAGTTCCTTCGTATAAATATGAAAATGGAGTCGATCAGTTTGTATTCCAGGGATGGGGTTTCCAGGGCTTGAGTACTACAGTTCCTGCAACCTTTGGATCTTCTGATCGATCTTTTGAAGCTATCTGGTATACTCAGGTTTCTGGTAACGGACAGAATCCTATGCTTCAAGATATTGCATTAGAAGTAAATGTAAGTGGAAAAACAATTACTGTAACAGCAACTCCACCATACAGTGCTAGCTGGATTTATATCTGGTATGTAAACGGAGTACAGAATAGTGAAACAGGAACTACATTAACTCTTACAAATCCTCCAAATAAAAAATATACAATCGAAGTTGAAGCAACAGAAAAAACCGGACCAAGTTCTATTACGCTGAACCAGCAGATTGAATTTGAAGTAAATGTGAAATAAGGAGGACTGTTATGAAAAAGATTAATATTATTTTATCAGTATTTTTAATTGTCTCTTTTAGTGCTTGTAGATTTCAGCTGAAAGATAAAATCAGCATAGATAATAAAGAAATTATACCTGAAGAAAAGATTGAGCTTCCACCAGAAGAGTCTTACATTACAGTTAATCTTCTGGATGGTTATAATTCAGGTAGAACAGCACTTCCTTCTTTTGAATGGAATGATTTTGAATATACTCTTTCCGCTTATATAAATGGAAGTAGTGAATTAACAACCCTTGTGTCTCAGAAACCTTACACTGCATTTGCAGAACATAAGCTTACAATTGAAAAAGCAAAATATAAGTTTGTTCTGACAGGTTATATGACTTCAAACGAAGCTTCGGCAGTTTCTGTTATTCAAGGGGTTTCTGATGAAATTGATTTGAATGAAGGAGCAAAGGAAGTTGTGTTCAGAATGTATGCTTTAAGTGGAGATGACTTATACGGCAAAGCAGAAATTACAATTACACTTCCTAATGACGGAGTTATAAAAACTATTAAAGCCTGTGTAAAAAACAGTCGTTCTGTTTCAGAAGGAGATCTGGTTGATTTAACTTCTTCTTTAGATGCTGCAACAAATACACTGATTTATAAACCTGAAAATATTCCTGCAGGAAAAACTCAGTATGCTCTTATTTATTTTTACGATGAAAACGGCGGCTGCATTACAAACCTTGTAGAAAGCCTGATTATTGTTGCAGGAAAAACTTCTTATTCATCAAGAACAATTACTGCAAATAATTACCATCGTTATGATGTAAGCGTTAAGTTTATTATTGAAAAAGAAGATGGGGAAGCAGAAAATATTTTCACTTCAAGAATTTTAAAAGTTATAGGTGAAGATGGTAAGGAATACACTTTAGTAAAACAGGCAGATGGTTCTTATGAAGGTACTCTTACAGAGCAGAAATATACTGTAATTTATAACGATAAAAATACAGGTGTAGCATTTACATCTCCAACATCTTCCAATGTAATAAGATTTAAAGAAATTGGTTTACCTGAAAGCGGTATTTCTTTAGATAATATTAAAAATGGTTTGGTTTCTGATGATGGATCTGTTGTTCTGGTTCCAGAAACAGACGAAAGTTTTACTGCTGATGTTGTATTAAAACCAGGTTACGAAATACCTGGCGGTGGAAACACTGTGACAGTTGATGGTAATACAGTTACTGTACCAGGTAATATTACTGTTAGTGCAGCTAACAAGGAAAATATTACAGCAGGCGGAGTTACTACAATTACATATACAATTACATATTCTCTTAGTTCTGACGAAAGCTGGGTTGGAAATGCAGAAAATCAAGCAATTAAAACATACACTGTAGAAGATGAAGTTTTATTACCAAGTTCAAATGACCTTCATAAAGATGGTGCAATGCTGGACGGTTGGGAAAATGAAGTTTTAGGTCGTATTGTAAGAATTACCAAAGGAACAACAGGAAACTATACCTTTACTCCTGTTTGGAAAGATGGTGTAAAAGTTGATGAGCCAGAAAATGGTGAAACTCCAGCATGGGAAAACAAAGACCTTTCTGATCCTAAAAACTTTACTGTAGCTCCATCAGTATTTGCCTGTGGTTATTCACTTATTGTTAAGTGGAGTGACATGACAAACGGTAAAGGAGAAACAAATATTTATATTGACTACAATGGTAATAGTGAAATCGATGATGGTGATGAACAAGTAACTGGGGCTTATGTAAAGTCAACAGGTGCTTATACAGGTACAGACTTCTCAGGTTATAAACTTGAAGCAAAGAATAAAGACGGAACATTACCAGCTTCTGACTTTAAGTTTACTATTCTTGGTGGAAAATTAGCTTCTCTTACAGGACTTGGCTGTGATGCACCGAACCAGTCTGTAGTAAATATCGGTCGCAAACCTAAAGATGAAAGTAATATAGAAGTCAGTAAAAATATTGTTATAGGAAATGCTCAGGTTGATGGAATAACAAAAGAGGATATTATCGGTGTAGATTTGTCATCTCTTTCAAATGAATGGATAAATATTGAAGGTCAAATGGAAGGGGATTATTACATTACTATGGAAACTAAGTATGTATTTAATCGTGATGAACCTACTCATAAAGTTGCTTATATTCAGGAGTCAAAATTTGCTCAGACTTCTAAGTTTACTTGTATTAATAAAACTTCCAGAGATATTTTAGGTTTAGGTTTCTCAAATATCAGTGAAAGTGGACAAGATAAAATTATTATTTATCTTAAAGATCCAAGTCCTATTTCTCTTCCTGGAAAAGAGCTTTCGGAAAAGAATGGTGGTATTCATGTTATAGAACGCTTTGGTAACCAGGAAAATGGAGAAGTAAAACAATTCTCCCTGGGAGATGCTACTTCTATTTCAGAATCTTGTTCAGTATTTTCGCTTTCAGTTAAAAATGGAACATTCAAATTGAAAGATACAAAAATGTATAAAGAAAACGGAGCCCCATTATCTACTATTAATCTTGGACAAAAAAGTGCAACTGCTTTTGATGAGAATACTTTAAGTACTTCTACAGAATATATATACCTTCATATGTTCTCTGATGATGATATGATTACAGCCCTTCGCGCTACAGAATTCTTAAAGAATGTAACTTTTATAAAAGCAGAAGAAGGAAAAGATATTGAAATTACAGTAAACCTGGAAAGTGTTCCTTATGATGATATAAAAGAACTGAAAAAAACTTATGGAAAAGCTTTTGACTATTATAATGGTAGTTTCTATTTAGGAATTAGTGGAAGAAATGAGGTTCAATGGGATATATCATATAACGAAGCAAAAAAGATTGTATTTAATGGATTAAATGGTTATTTGGTTTCAATTACTTCAGAGGTTGAAAACCAATACATAACAGGTAAAATGGGAGTTGGAGTTGCCTGGACAGGTGGTAGCCGTATGCACCCAACAAATGGTTATGATGAACCTGAATTTGTATGTAATAATATGACTGGTGGCGATAGTTATTGGACCTGGCAGTGTGGTCCAGATGCAGGTAGAAAATTCTATAATGGTACAGGTTCTTCTAGTGGTGCTATTGAAGGTGAATATACAAACTGGATGGAAGGTGAGCCTAATGCTTCAACTGATAGTAAAGTTTCTGAAAATTGTCTTCATATTATTGGACCTGATAATATTAAAACTGGAATATTGAATTCAATTACATGGTATGCTCATAAATGGAATGATTTTTCATATAAGCATAAAGATGGTACTACAAAAGCTCAGCAAGGTTATATAGTAGAATTTACTCCATACGAATACACCTGGAATAATGAAACTAAAGCTTACGATATTCCAGCAAAATATCCACAGAAGGCTAACTATCCTTCAATTAAAACTACCGTATCTTACTAAGGAGTCCCAACATGAAAAAATTTACATCAATATTTTTTAGTATGATTTTAATATGTGGCGTGGCTTTTGCTCAGGAAGCCGCATCGGAGGGCGAAGGCGCCCCTGCAGAAACTTCCGAAACTTCTGTGGAACTTTCGGAAGCTGAAGCACAGCCAGCGGAAGTTTCTGAAAGTGAAGCTGACGAAGACGAAACAGAAAAAGCACCATTATTCAGCTTCATTTCTAATGTAAAGGTTGGGGGATTTTTCAATTTTGAACCGGCCGTAGGTCCTTTAAGAGAATTTGTTTCTTCTACTATTGGGGGAGGGCTTTCTGTTGAAGCCGGCATTCCTCTGCTTGTTAAAAAAGATGCTATTTTCCCATTTTCACTGCTTCAGAATTTTGGGGTAAGTTTCAGAGCGGTTTTTGACGGCTATCTTATGAAGGAAACTCATGTTGATTCTATTTTCAGCATGCGTTATTCAGTTGGGGCATATACAAGAATAAACATTGGAGACATGTTTGCAGTTGTACCAAACCTGGACTATGGACTTGCAGTAAACCTGCCTAAAGTAAGAGGAGAAGGGGCTTCCCTTGTGAAAAAAGCCTATGCAGACCAGATGCTTCAGATTGGTTGTGGCGTAAGATTCGCTCATGAAAAAGTTCTGAATCGTAAACTGGAATTTGACCTGACTCCAACATACACTCTGTGTCCTGAATCAGGGACTGCAGTTCATTATTTAGGTTTCCGTTTTGGTGCACTTTATTCTGTAAAATAGTAGTAAATACTGAACTTACTCTTACGAAATCCTATGATATAATCTAGGAATGAACATTAAGAATATTGCTAAAACTGCCTCACCTAGAAGTTTTATGGTTTTCCATGAGGATGCTGAAAATCTTCATGTGGGAACCATGCAAAATCATGCTTATTTTATTCCATTCGGGAAGAATCAGAATCCTTTTGAGAACCGTGAGAAATCAGAACGTTTTGAACTTTTGAACGGTCATTGGGATTTTGATTATTATCCAAGCATAATCGATATGGAAGATGATTTTGTTTCAGTGGATTTTAAAAGCAAAATCACAGTTCCTTCAAACTGGCAGCTTCAGGGTTTTACTTCTGAAAATGACAGGATTCAGTATACCAATGTTTGTTATCCAATCCCTTTTGCACCGCCTTTTGTGCCGGATGATATTCCTGTAGGAGTTTATAAAAAAACTTATAATTATAAAAAAGACGGGAACCGGAAAATCCTTTGTTTTGAAGGAGTGGACAGCTGTCTTTACCTTTATGTGAATGGAAAGTTTTTAGGTTATTCAGAAGTTTCTCATCATACAAGTGAATTTGATATTACGGATTTTCTTTTTGAAGGAGAAAATCAGATAGTTGTTGCTGTTCTGAAATGGTGTACCGGAACTTATATGGAAGACCAGGATAAAATCCGGCTTTCAGGAATTTTCCGTGATGTTTATGTTTTAAGCCGGCCTGTTTCAAGAATTGAAAATTATAAAATCCGTACTGATATTTCATCTTATTATAAGAAAGCCCAGGTAAAAATTACATTGAAAGGAAGCGGAGCAAAACTGAAACTCTGTTCGCCCGACGGGACTTTGCTGGAAGAGAAAATTGCGGCACCTGATGAACAGGTAATTTTTGAAATTGAAAATCCTTTCTTGTGGTCAGCTGAAACACCATTCCTGTATCGCCTGACTTTGGAGACTGAAGAAGAAATTATTGGAGAAGAAATCGGAATCCGGAAAATCTGCGTGGAAAATGGCGTTATTAAAATCAACGGAAAAGCCATTAAGTTTCGTGGTGTAAACCGCCATGACAGTTATCCGGATACAGGCTATGCGGCAAGTCTTGAACAGATGGAAAAAGACCTGCAACTTATGAAGCAGCATAACGTGAACGGAATCCGTACTTCACATTATCCTAATGCGCCGGAATTTTATAAACTCTGCGACCGTTACGGTTTTTATGTAATTGATGAAGCAGACCTGGAAATGCACGGCTGTACTGACGTAAACAATAACTTTAAGTGGGACTGGTCAGATTACAGCGGAATTGCACTTTTGTCTGGAAATGAACTTTTTTATAAAGCCATTCGGGACCGGGAACAGCTTCTGGTAAGCCGGGACATAAATCGTCCTTGCGTAATTTTCTGGTCTATGGGAAATGAAAGTGGATTGGGATCAGTAATTCGTAAAATTGCAGAAGAAATGAAAACCTGGGATGATACACGTCTTTTACATTATGAAAGTATTCATAAACAGGATGACACCAGTGATGACATTTTTGATGTAGTTTCCAGAATGTATCCGTCCCCTGACAGCATGAATGATTTTATAAAAAATGAAGATGATAAACGGCCATATATTCTTTGCGAATACTGTCATGCCATGGGAAACGGTCCTGGGGATCTGGAAGATTATCATAAAGTTTTTCACAGTAATGAACGTTTCGCCGGGGGATTCATATGGGAGTGGTGCGATCATTCAGTGCCTGTGGGAAAAAATGATGATGGCACAGACCGGTTTGGGTACGGCGGAGACTGGGGCGAAAAACATAATGACGGAAACTTTTGCTGTGACGGTCTTGTTTACCCGAACCGTATTCCTCACACAGGCCTTAAGGAAGCAAAACAGGTTTACCGTCCTGTACGTGTAAGCCGAACTGAAAAGCCTGGAGTTTTTGATTTCTGGAATCTGCTTGCGTTTACTGATGCAGGAAAAATTCTGGATTTGTCTTATGAAATTACTGCGGTAGATAAAAATCATAACTTTTCAGTCTTGAAGAAAGCAGGAGGAATTGATTTTTCTGTGGCTCCACTTTGTCATGCTGAAATCAGCATTCCAGATTTCCTAGATATTTCAGCTTATAGTGAAAGTGAAATTTTTATTCGTTTTATTTTCACTGCAAAGAAAGATGAGCTCTGGTGTAAGAAAGGTTTTCCTGTAGCTTTTGATCAGGTAAATATTAGTTCGGAAGACATAAGAAAAAATGACGAAGCTGAAATCTTAAAGTTTGCCAACTGGTCCGCTAAGGCTGTGGATGTTCCTGTAAATGAACCTGGAAAAAGAGATGCAAACGGCAGACAGGAAAATGCCCGGGCAGAAATTGCAAGGCTGATTGATTTTTATGAAGATTCAAATGTTCAAAGTGAAAAGATTTCATTGAGTGAAAAAATCACTGCGGGAAACATTACTTATACTTTTAACCGCAGAATAGGAAGTTTCGATTCTATTCAAGCAGACGGAATTGAAATTTTACAGAAGCCTTTGAAGTTTAATTTTATGAGGGCTCCTACAGATAATGATTCCATGAAAGGAGACTGGTTCAGGGCTCATCTGCATGACTATGATGTGAAAGTTTTCAGTACAAAGTTTGAAGCTGTGGAAGGGGAAACTCGTATTACAGTAAAGCAGGGTTTTGTATGGAATATTCATAGTCCGTTTATGTACGGAACTGTAATTTATGTAATTTCACCTGAAGGAAAACTTTCCATTAATTTTGATTTTACGGCTTCAAATAAAGTGCTGCTTCTGCCAAGAATCGGAATCAGGCTTTTTGTAGACAAGACTTTTGATTCAGTTGAGTACCTGGGTTACGGGCCAAATGAAAGTTATATAGATAAACATCAGTCCTGCTATGTTGGAAAGTTTGAGTCGAAAATCAGCAGATTGTATGAACCTTATATCCGGCCACAGGAAAACAGTTCTCATTACGGCTGCCGCTATGTAAAAGTTTTTGGGCAGGAAAAGGAACTTCTGTTTACAAGTGTGGATGGAACAAATATCAGCTTTAATGCGTCTGAATATACACAGGAAGAACTCTATATAAAGCGCCACAACTTTGAGCTGGAAAAATGTGAAGACAATATAATCTGTATTGATTACAAAATGGCTGGAGTAGGTTCAAATTCCTGCGGTCCGATGCTGGCAGAAAAGTACAGAATCGGACTACCGGAAGTGAAGGGCGGATTAGTTTTGCAGGTAAAGTAAAGCGGTTAAAATCAATTATATTATAGATAATTGGAGGTAATGATAATAGTTTCAGCCTTTCAGAATACTTCAAGTGAATTACTGATTAGAGAGTATAGTTACACAAAAGTATTACTGCCAAATGATAAAATTAAAGACTTCGAAAAATTAAAATCTTACATAGCGAATTCAAATTTTATTTTTTGCTTCGGACAGAAACCGAATATTAAAAATAAAGTCTGTATTGAAGTGATCGCTAAGAAGGATAAAAAATCTGTAGGAACAAATTTTGATATAAGTAAACTTGAGACTGAATTTCTAAGAAATGGTGTTTCCTTTATTGAAAGTTTTAACCCCGGGAATTCTTTTTGCAATGAGCTGTATTATAAAGCATTGGAATACGTATATGAAAATAATATTGATTGTAAAATAATTTTTATACATATTCCTTTTCAAAAGAATATCGAAAGAATGGATGATTTTACTTTGAAGATAAATAATTCTCTAAAATTTTATTCCGACTTATAATCTTTTGTGGGGGTATGGTTGTGTAAAAGGAAATATTCTATCTTCTAATTTTTTCCCTGATAGATTCCAGTCTGTTCAGGGCTTCGTTTAAGGTTTCATCTTTTTTTGCAAAGTGAAGGCGTACATAGCGGTTTTCAGGTTCCTTAAAGAAAGAAGAACCTGGAACCGAACCAACCCCAACATCACGGGCAAGAACTTCTGCAAATTCCAGGTCTGATTCAAAACCGAATTCACTTATATCAATAAGGATATAATAAGCGCCCTGTGGGACAGTGTGTTTAAGTCCTATGCGGTCCAGCCCGTCTAAAAACAGATTTCTCATGTGGGTGTAGTGGTCCTGCAGCTCTTTGTAGTAATCATCACCGAATTTCAGTCCCACTACTGCGGCTTCCTGCAATGGATGAGCAGCACCAACAGTTAAAAAGTCGTGAACCTTTTTAATGCGTTCAGTAATTTCAGGATTTGCCTGTGTATAGCCTAAGCGCCAGCCTGTAATGGAATAAGTTTTTGAAAGAGAGTTACAGGTGATGGTACGGTCTTTCATGCCGGGAAGACTTGCCATATAGACATGTTCATTAGGTTTATAAAGAATGTGTTCATAAACTTCATCTGTGATTACAAAGGTATCGTATTTTTTTGCCAGGTCCGCAATAAATTCCAGTTCCTGACGGGTAAAAACTTTACCGCATGGATTAGAAGGGTTACAGATGATGATTGCCTTTGGTTTCTGCTTGAAAGCTTCTTCCAGAACTACAGGGTCAAAGTTGAACTCTGGTGGGACAAGTGGTACGTAAATAGGTTCTGCACCGCTTAAAATTGTGTCGGCACCATAGTTTTCATAAAAAGGGGAGAATACAATAACTTTGTCACCAGGATTTGTAACGCTCATCATGGCGGCCATCATGGCTTCGGTAGAACCGCAGGTTACAACCAGTTCTGCATTTGGATTAACTGCTACTCCACTGAAGTGCTGGATTTTTGCAGCCAGAGCATCACGGAAGTTCTGTGAACCCCAGGTTGTGGAATATTGATGAAAGTCTTCTCTTGTGACTTCTGCAAGGCGGTCAAGAATTGGACGAGGTGGTTCAAAATCTGGGAAGCCCTGAGAAAGGTTTACAGCTCCATACTGATTTGAAATGCGGGTCATACGGCGGATAACGCTGTCTGTAAAGGTTGAAGTGCGGTTTGAAAGTGTTGGCATAGTATTTATATCCTCCTGAGGACGTATGATAGTTCCTCTTATTTTACATAGCTGATATTTGTATTCAAAAGTTTTTTCGGGTCAAAGGCCAGTTTAATCTGATTCATAAGCTGAACATTTTCCGGAGCGGTTTCTCTGAAAAAGAAATCCCGTTTGCTTATTCCAAGTCCGTGTTCACCGGAAATTAAACCGCCTAAATTATGTGCTTCTGCATATAATTTTTCAAGATTTTCATGAAGTTCTTTTTCCCAGGTTTCTTCGCTGCGGTCTCCGCGTACTACACACAGGTGAACGTTTCCGTCGCCTGCGTGGCCAAAGCTTATCATCTGCATTTTGCTTTCTGATTCCAGCTGGTTTACATAATTTACGAAAGCATCAACTTTACTGATTGGAACTACAATGTCCAAAGGTTCCTGTTCACTTACAGCTTCTACTGCTTTTACAAGGCAGCCGCGGATGCGCCATACATTCTGGCTTAGTTCAGTGTTATCAAGAACTGTAATTTTTTTAGCTCTGTCTGACACAACTTTTTTCAGCCGGCCGATGGCACTTTCAATTTCATCTGCACTGCCGTCAAAAGTAAGCAGAAGATATGCTGCAGCGTCCGGGTCAGGGAACTGAAGATGTAAAAAATCTTCCCCAAGTTTTACAACTTTACGTTCAATGAATTCTACGGCAGTAGGATTCAGATTTGCTTTTAAGATAACCGGAACAGTTTCAATGCCAGATTTCAGACTGTCAAAACTGAGCAGAAGGCTTAAAGATTTTTCAGGTTTTCCTATAAGTTTTAAAAGGCATTTTGTAATTACTGCCAGAGTACCTTCTGAACCAATTACTATGTCTTTTAAATCCAGGCCGGTTGTATCTTTACGGTTTTTGCTTCCTGTCTGAATGATAGTGCCGTCTGCTAAAACCAGTTCCAGCCCCATAACATAATCACGGGTAACGCCGTATTTTACGGCTCTCATTCCACCGGCGTTAGTGCTGATGTTTCCACCAATGCTTGCCCGTTTTTCACCAGGATCAGGGGGATAAAAAAGTCCTAAGCTTTCTACATGCTTCTGGAAATCTTCAAGAATAACTCCAGGTTCTACTAAAGCTGTAAAGTTTTCTTTATCAATTTCCAGAATGTGATTCATTAAGGAAAGATCAAGAATTATTGAGCCGTCGTGAGGAATTGTGCTTCCAACTAAGTTTGTACCGGCTCCGCGAGGTGTAACTGGAATATTGTTTTTATGTGCAAAGCGGAGAACGGCAGAAACTTCTTCTGTAGTAGACGGAAAAACCAGTGCAGAAGCTTTGCCTGTTTTGCGGCCAAGAGTGTCGCTTAAATATTTATGTTCAATGTTTTCTGAAAAAATAATGCGGTTTGCATCAGGAATTATTTTGATAAGTTGTTTGATGTTAGCCATTGTGGGAACTCCATAAAAAAGTCACACTGATTCGATTTTGCTAACGCAAAATCTTTAATAAAAATGAACAAATCGGGGCGTTGCGGTCGAGGGGCAGGCGCCCCTTTTTAATATTAGAACTCGTCGATGTCCCAGCCTTCTTTGATGAAGTAGCCGCCGAAAGTTTCGTTGAATACTTTTTCTGTTTCTGGAGTCTGGAAGGCTTTTACAACCTTTTTGAAGATTTCAACTTTTGCAGGATCTTTAAGGTCTGCGCCACGGGCTGCAATCAGGTTCCAGTAAGCTTTTTCATCAACTGAAGTATCTTTGAAAATTGCAGATTCTGTTTTGATTCCAAAGTCCAGAGCGTAGTTTCCGTTTACGATGGCAGCATCTACGTCTGCCAGGGCAGAAGGAATTGTGTTGGCAGCAAGTTCTTTAATTACGATGCCGCTTGGATTTGATTCAATGTCGTCTGAGTTTGGATTGAAACCTGCACTTGCTTTAAGTGTGATGAGCCCTGCAGCTGCCAGAACTTTGTATGCACGGCCACCGTTTGTAACATCGTTTGGAATTGCTACAACTGCGCCTTTTTTAAGTTCACTCACAGATTTTACTTTTGTTGAATACAGGTTCAGCGGAATGATGAAAGTGTTACCAATAAGTTTTACATCGTATTTGTGGCTTCCTGCATCGTTTTCAAGGAAGATGCGGTGCTGGAAAGCGTTCAGGTCGATTTCGCCGTTTGAAAGGGCATTATTTGGTGTAACGTAATCTGAGAACTGAACGATTTTAAGATTGATGCCTTCTGCTTTAAGAGCTTTCTGTGCCGGTGCCCAAAGGTCTTCGTAAAGGGATCCTACAACCCCAATTTTTACTTCTGTGGCTTTTGCTTTTTTTGATTTTTTAGGTGCTGCAAAAACTGATGAAAGAGCTACGGTTCCAAATACTACTGTTGCGATGATTTTTTTTGTATTAATTGATTTCATAATTATTTCTCCTTTAAGTGAGCCGACCTTTTTGCCGGCGTTGTTGTTTTGATTATTTTGATAAACTCTTAAAAACCCGGTCTGAGTTTTAACAACAACACATGCACATGACTCCGTTGCGGAAGTTTTCGCGCACTAATTTTTCAAAGTATGTTTTAAATAACTTCATCATGTGCCTCCTATGAAGAAATACATTTACCTATTTATTTAGTAGGTTTATATGCATGTTATACATTTTTATTACCTACTGTGTCAATAGGTTGGTATATTTTTTTTATTTTTTTGAAGTCTTTTTATGAGAAATAAACATTGAAATCAAATAAACCTACTATTATACTAGGGTAAGGGTAAATGATATGATAGTTTCAACACGCGGAAGATACGCTCTCAGAGTAATGATTGATCTGGCAGAACACAGCAATGAAAATTTTATTCCTTTAAAAGCTATTGCTGAAAGACAGAATATTTCTCAGAAATATATGGAAAGCATTATGACTCTGCTTTCTAAAAATGGATTTGTGCAGGCTGTACACGGGAAAAGTGGAGGGTACAAATTAAACAGAGCCCCTGCTGATTATAAGATTGGGGAAATTCTTCGCCTTACTGAAGGTACTTTGGCTCCAGTTGCATGTCTTGAAGCGGGCGCAGAACCATGTGCAATAAAAGACCAGTGCCGCACTATAGGTATGTGGTCAAAACTTGATTCACTCATTAACGATTATCTTGATTCTGTATCTATACAGGATTTAATGAAATAAGCAAACCAAGCTTTGACCAGAAGTATTACAGGCTTAATGCCTTCTGATAGTTTCCATCCATTGTCTGGCAGCTTTGGGCAAAACGGGCTTTTTCTTCATCAGTAAGATTAAGCTGGATTACTTCTGCAATGCCAGAATTGTTTACACGGCAAGGAACTGAGGCATAAACTCCGCTCTGACCGTATTCGCCCTGAAGCAGAGTTGAAACCGGGAGAATGCGGTTTTCATCTCCAAAAATTGCCTGAACTACGTTTGCAATGGAAGCCCCGATTCCAAACTCTGTAGAACCTTTTCCCCCAAGAATAATCCAGCCGGCTTTTTTTGCACGGGCTGCAATACCTTCAAGGTCAAGTTTTCCAAAGCGTTCCGGCTGTTCTTTAATCAATTCAAGAATTGGTTTTCCGCCAACTGTAACGTTACTCCATGGGACAAACTGACTTTCGCCGTGTTCACCTAAAGCGTAAGCATAAATTGAATGCTGGTCGTAGCCGGTTTCTTCTGCAATGGCACGGCGTACACGAGAACTGTCCAAAGTTGTTGAAGTTGAAAGAATGCGTTTTGGATCCCAGTCAAGTTTTTCCTGCAAATAGTGAGTTACTACGTCTGCAGGATTAGAAATGTTTACAATAATTCCACTAAATCCGCTGGCTTTAATCTGCGGAATAATGTCTTTAAGGATTGCAACTGTTGCGCCTAAAGTCTGCTGACGGTCTGTCTGACCTGCAGCCATGTCTGGAAGAGGACCGGCTGCTACAATCAGAATGTCTGCATCTTTTATGTTGTTGTAGTTGCCGGCGTATACTGTAACGTGGCGGCCAAGATATGTGGAAGAATCCTGTAAGTCCAATGCCTGAGCAACTGCCTTTTCTTTATCAATATCAATGTAAACTATTTCTTCTGCCAGTCCCTGACTGATAAGAGCGTATCCGCCGTGACTACCAACGTGTCCGGCTCCAATGATTCCTATTTTTCTTCTGTTTAATGACATATTATTCCTCTTTAGGAGGGGAAAGCCTTCCCCTCGCTCACATTTCATTGTTCGCTCCCCCTTCTAGCGGGGGCACCCCGCAACGCCCCGTTAATGTGTGTTGCGCTTAATAATTTTATTTCCAGCAAGCTGAATCAGGTTTACAACAATTACCAGAACGATGATTGTTACCCAGGTTACGTCCAGCTGATTTCGGTCGTGACCGTACATGATGGCGTAGTTTCCAAGTCCGCCGGCACCAACAGCTCCGGCCATTGCTGTAAGTCCGATTAAACTTACCAAAGTGATTGTTGTGCCGCGAACCAGTGGTCCAACGCTTTCCTTAAGATATACACGGAAGATAATATCAAAAGGGGAGAGGCCCATGCTTTCTGCGGCTTCTACAAGGCCCCCGTCAACTTCTGCAAGGGCAGTTTCTACCTGACGGCTGAAAAAAGGAACACAGCCAAAAATCAGTGGAACAATTGCCCCCCGAACCCCAATGGCAGTGCCCATTAAAAGGCGGCTAAGTGGCATAACACCGGTAAGCAGAATGATGAAAGGAATTGAGCGGAAAAGGTTGATTGCTTTATCCAGAATCTGATAAATCACCTTGTTCTGCAAAATGGCATTCTTCTTTGTTACTGTAAGGGTGATTCCAAAAATCAGGCCGATTACAAAACTGATTCCGCCGGCCCAGGCAGTCATTATAAAAGTTTCTACGAATCCGTTGAAAAATCGTTCCGGATGTTTTGATACGTTTGGTAATAATGTTTCTAAAAATTCCATGTTAGTTTCCCTCCTTTAAAAGTTCTACACCGACGCCTTCGCTGCGGATATGTTCTAAGGCCCGATCAATTGCTTCAGTCTGTCCGCTGATAATTGCTACTGTTCCACCGATTGGGGCGTTCTGAACAAAGTAGATTTCTGCAAAAATAATGTTCATGGTTATGTCGTATAAACGGCTTGTAGCAGAAATCAGCGGCTCCGAAACATCTTTCTGAATATAGCTGAAGCGAACAAGTTTTTCTCCCGGCTCTAAGTGAACAACAGGAGAGTCTTCGGCTATCAATTCTTCTATTTTTGTAAGATTTGAAGTTGCGCGAATAAATCGCTTGGTAACTTCATTCTGTGGATTAGCAAAAATGTTGAAAACTTCGCCCTGTTCCACAATCTTACCGTTTTCCATTACAGCAACTTTGTCACAGATTTCTTTTATAACTTCCATCTGGTGAGTGATGATTACAATTGTAAGTCCCAGCTGCTCATTCAGTTTTTTCAAAAGCTTTAGGATTGCCCGGGTTGTAGTTGGATCCAGGGCAGAAGTTGCTTCATCACACAAAAGAATATCAGGATTATTTGCCAGAGCACGGGCAATTGCCACACGCTGTTTCTGACCGCCACTAAGCTGTGAAGGGTAGTGCTTTTCTTTATCGCTGATTTCAACCAGGGCTAAAAGTTGGTGAACTTTGTCTGCAATTTGTGCTTTTGAAAGGCCGCTTCTTTTTAATGGAAATGCTACGTTATCAAATACTGTGCGGCTTTTCATGAGGTTGAAATACTGGAAAATCATTCCTATGGTTTTACGTTCCTGGCGTAGTTCTGCAGGAGACAGAGAAAGCATATCTTTTCCGCGAACAGTAACAGTGCCTGCTGTAGGGCGACCAAGAAGATTAATGGTGCGCACTAAGGTAGATTTTCCGGCTCCGGAAAATCCGATGATTCCGTAAATTTCACCTTTCTGAATGGAAACGGTAGCATCTTCAACTGCATTAAAAAGCTTTCCGTTATCAGAAAAGGTTTTGTAGATGTTTTTTAGTTCAATTATTTCTGCCATAACAACCTCTCAACTGTAAATACCTAGTAAGTTGATAGGTTATTTATATACCAATAAACCTAGTAAGTCAATAGGGAAATAAGATATAAATGAAAATGCCATTGACAAATCAGCTAAAGAAGCATTTAATACAAACACCTATTAAACAACTAGGTAATTCTAATAACTGGAAGAAATTTTATGAAATATAATTTGCAGGAAATGCCAAAGGCTGGAGATACAGTTTTAGTGGGAATGAGTGGTGGAGTTGATTCCACACTTGTTGCTCTTATGTTAAAGCAGAAAGGTTGTAAGGTTATTGGAATTACCATGAGTTTGTGGTCTGGTAAACTTTCAGTCCCTGAAACTGAATCCAGAAAAGCTCATAAAGATGCCTGTTACGGTCCTGATGAATATGCAGACATTGAAGAGTGTAAGGTTTTCTGTGCTGAACAGGGAATTGAATATCACGTTGTGGACCTGCATGAAATCTACGAAAAAAAAGTTCTGGAATATTTTAAATCTGAATATAGAAGCGGGCGTACTCCGAACCCATGTATTATGTGTAACCGTAATCTGAAGTTTGGAGCTATGCTGGAAGCCGCAAAAGATATTGGTATTGAATATGATTATTTCTGTACCGGGCATTATGCTGCGGTGGTAAAACCTGAAGAAGGACTTTGGGGAACTAATGTAAAGCCTTTTATGATAAGCGGAGCGACAGATGTTTCTAAAGATCAGACATATTTCTTGTACAGATTACCTTCTTCAATTCTTGAAAAGGTTCGCTTTCCTTTAGCAACCATGAATAAATCGGAAGTGTTTGAACTGGCCCGCAAGTTTGGACTTAAAGCGGCAGAGAAAAAGGAAAGTCAGGATTTTATAAGCCCAGAACTTTTGCCTCAGCTGTTTGCAGATAAACCTGGAATTCCAGGCGATATTATTGATATTGACGGTCACAAGCTTGGACGTCATAACGGAATTGAACATTATACAGTTGGGCAGCGAAAAGGGCTTGGGATCAGTGCGCCATATCCGATTTATGTTCATTCAATTGATGCAAAAAATAATCTTGTTATTGTTTCAAGAGATGAAGATTTATTTGCAAAAGGATTTATTGCAGAAGATTTTGTATGGGCAGGGGATGTGGAGCCTGAAGAAAAAATTTCTGCTCTGGTGAAAATCCGCCTTGCCAGTAAACCTGTTCTTTGTGAGATTGAAAAAACCGAAGATAACAACTGGAAAATTACTTTTAGCGAAGCTCAGCGTGCCATTGCTCCAGGACAGTCGGCAGTTCTGTATTATGAAGGAGCAGTGGCAGGCGGCGGAATTATTAAGGAAATACTTAAATAACTGAATCAATAAATGCTGCAATTTCCTTTATTACAGAAATGCGCCTTCCAATAAGGCCGTGTTCAGTCGGGTATTCCACTCGTTTTTGAACGGCTTTAGTTTCATGAGCTTCCAGAAGTTTCCACAAAGGTAAAATCATTTCATTGACTGGTGAAACTGAATCATAAGTTCCGCAGAAAACAATAAGGTTTTTGTCCTTTACCTGTTCGAAAGCTTTTGGATGAGAGATTTCGTCTTTGTTAATCACTACATCTTCATAAATAGCATCAATGCCGTCGGACTGTAAAATCTTGCCTTCTTCCAGAAGAGAACGGAAATAACTTTCTTTTGCACGGTTCAGGTAACGGGTAGGGTCGTAAGGAGTAAGCATAATTATTCCACGGATCCAGTCCAGCTTACGGCCGGCGTTTAATGCAGAGTTTGCCCCCATGCTGTGTCCAAGAAGGAAAATCTGGTTTGGATCTACATCGTATTTTTCGGCAAATTCTTTTGTATGGGCGTATTCGGCTAGGTTCTGGGCATCTTCGATACAGTGAGTGATTAAATATTTTCCCTGGCTTCCCCAGGCGCCACGGTTGTGAGGAACAATAACTACACATCCGATTCTGCAAAGGGCGTGAGAAATATCATCATTACGGGCGGTACCCGGGAAGCCGTGGAGCATGATTACACAAGGATGAGGCTTTTCATGATTTGCAGAAGGCCACATTATTTCGCCGTAGATATGGGAACCGTTACTTACAAAATCCAGGGTAGTGTAGTCTGGTAAAGCAGTTGGATCCAGTTCTTCTGCATCTTCAAATAAGTACTGTAACTTTAAGTTGCTCATAACGGCCTCCTGTGTAAAGCGCCCCGTCAGAGGCGCCGGTGTTTATTTTTTCTTTGCAAGTTTTAATCCCACAACCTGAATAACCTGAACGAACAAAATCAGAATGATTACTGTGCTGGTCATAAGAGGTGTGTTGAATCTCTGGTAACCGTAGGTAAGGGCTAAGTCTCCAACACCGCCGCCACCAACTGCACCGGCCATGGCAGTAGCACCAAGCAAACCTACAGTTCCAGTTGTAAGACCAAGAATTATTCCGCCTTTTGATTCAGGCAGAACAAACTTGAAGATTGTCTGGAAGGTGTTTGCTCCCATAGCCTGGGCTGCTTCGATAATGCCGCCGTCAACGTCCAGAAGGGCAGTTTCAATCAAGCGGGCAAGGTAAGGGGCAATGTAGGCTGTAAGCGGAACAAGGGCTGCAGTTGAACCTACGCGGGTTCCAACAATGGCTTTTGTTACCGGCATGATATACACAATCAGAATGATGAATGGCACACTGCGGATTATATTGATAATAGTTCCTGCAATGTTATAAACCACCAGATTCTGTTTGATTCCGCCTTTGCGGGTTGTAAAAAGCAGGATTGCCAGTGGAAAGGCAATGATTAAGCCGAATAACAGAGACAGACCTACCATGTAAATTGTCTGTCCGATTGATAACCATATTTTAGCTGCGCTGACTCCAAAAATCATGTGTGTGCCTCCTTAAATTGTCATCCCGAACTTGTTTCGGGATCTTTTTTGTAATGGATGCTGAAACGAGTTCAGCATGACATAGTCCTCTTATCAGCATGACACTGGGTAAACTGGAACTTTGTGGGCTTCAAAGAATTTATCTGCGGCTTCCAGCTGTTCCTGGGTTCCTGTAATCTGAACAGTCTGGAAACCAACAACTGTGCCTTCCAGTTCTGTAACTGTTCCGTACAAAATGGAAATATTTACCCCGGTTTCTTTAATTGCCAGTGACATAATCGGGTCATCGGCATTTTTACCGTCGAAGCGCAGGCGCACAACTTTTTGTGGGGCAGAGTAGCCTTTCAAATAAGATTTTACACTTTCTGGTAATTGGTCATTTATAACAGTACGGATAAAGCCTTTTGTAGTTTCTTTCTGTGGATTTCCAAAAACATCTATAACAGAACCGCTTTCTACAAGCTGGCCTTTTTCAAGAACCGCAACCTTGTTACAGATCTGCTGAATTACGTTCATCTGATGTGTAATCATTAAAATTGTAACGTTCAGGTCTTTGTTGATTTTGCGAAGCAGTTCCAGAATTGAATCGGTTGTGCGAGGATCTAATGCAGAAGTTGCTTCATCACAAAGAAGGATTTCCGGATTCAAAGCCAGGGCACGGGCAATTCCAACTCTCTGTTTCTGACCGCCACTAAGCTGACCTGGAAGCGCCTTTGCTTTATCGTCCAGTTCAACAAAGTGGAGAAGTTCTGTTACACGTTCTTCAATTTTTGCTTTCGGCCAGTTTTCCAGCTGAAGCGGAATTGCAATGTTTTGGAATACGGTTTTGCTTTCAAGCAGATTGAAGTGCTGGAAAATCATTCCGATATTTTTGCGGAAACTGCGGAGTTCTGTTCCCTTAAGTGTTGCGACATCTTTGTCGTTTACAAGAACTGTTCCGCTCGTTGGAGTTTCCAGTGCATTTACCATGCGAACCAGAGTAGATTTTCCAGCTCCCGAAAACCCGATTACACCAAAAATGTCACCTTTGTCTACGGTAAGGGAAACATCTTCAAGGGCATGAACTTCGCTGTTTTTTGTTTTGAAGGTTTTATATATGTTTTTAAACTCGATCATGGTAAACTCCTGTGTAAACGGGGTTTTAGGGGCAGAGCCCCTAGGCGAAGGGGTAGCGGAAAAGCCGGTTGTTGAGCTTGTCGAAACTACCGGTTTTGCAGCGAGGGGAAGGCTTTCCCCTTCTTCTTTTTTATCTTCCCCACTTTCCCTTTTACTTCCTAATTGAATCTATAATCTTCAGGAATCCAGAACAGGCCGTTTTCGTAATTTGTCTTTTCAAGATAAGCCTTGAAATCTGCAGAATGGTAAGCGGCTACAATGTCCTTTGCCCACTGAGAATCCACATTGTCTTCGTGAACTACCAGCTGTAAAACAAGGTGTGGAAGAACCGATTCTTTGGCAAGAGCTGTTGAAGCATCAATTCCGGCGTTGTATACGATAGAACCAGTAATTACTACAAAGTCAAAGTCGTCCTGAACCTGTGGAATGTTCAGACTCTTCATTTCTGTGAACTTAATGTTGTATGGGTTTGTGGCAATATCATCGCTTGTAACTGTAGAAAGATTTACTCCGTCTTTCAAAGTAATCCAGCCGATTTTCTGAAGCAGAACGTAGGCGCGGGCTGTGTTGGCAGGATCGTTTGGAACTGCAACAGTAGGCTTTGAAAGGTTCTTAATGTCTTCTACAGATTTATAGTGAGAACTGAACATACTTGCAGGAACTGTTGGAATTGGTGTGATTGGAACCAGTTTACCGTTGTTTCCTTTGTTCCAGTTTTCTGCGTAGGCTGTGTGCTGTTCTACATTGAAGTCTACATCTTTTCCGTTTACTGCGTCGTCTGCTGTGGAAAGCTCTGAGTAGTCGATTCCTTTGAGTGTGTAGCCTTTTGCTTCAAGAATTGGTTTTACACCGGATTCAAAAAGAACTGTGTAAGGTCCCTGAGAGCGGCTGTATTTTAATACTTTCTTTTCGCCGCCAGCAGAGTTGTTTGATTTCTTTGAGCAGCCCATAAATGCCACTAAAGAAGATGTGATTGCTAATGCAACTAAGAATGATTTTGTAACTCGTTTCATAATATAACCTCCTGTGAAACTAGTGGCATCACCAGGGATGCGCTTTTTGTTTTTAATTCCCTACCAAGTTAGTAGGTTTGACTAAGGTTGTTATACAAAACATTAACCTACTATGTCAATAGGTTATAAAAAAAATTTTCAGGAGCTTATATTTTTTTATAAAAATTTGTTTATCTACTGTGTAAATAGGGAAAAGAATGTTACTATTTTGTTTAGGGAAAAATTATGACTGAAGAATTAAACCATAAATATGAGAATCTTAAAAATTATTTTCAGCAGTTAGGAAGTGCAGCTATTGCGTTTTCAAGCGGAGTAGATTCTACTTTTATGCTTAAAGTTGCTCATGATACTTTGGGAGATAAGGCTATTGCTGTAACTGCCAGATCACATTTTTTTCCTGTAAGAGAAAAAGACGAAACGGTTGAGTTTTGCAAAAAGGAAGGCATAAAGCATTTTTTTGTTGATTCAGATGGAATGAGTCATCCTGAAATATATAAAAATCCTAAGAACCGCTGTTATCTGTGTAAGCATGAAATATTTGAAAAGATTATTGAAGTTGCAAAACAGAATAATATTGATTACGTTTGCGAAGGAAGTAATCTTGATGATAACGGCGATTACAGACCTGGCTTACAGGCGGTCAGTGAACTTGGTGTAAAAAGTCCTCTTAGAGAATGTGAACTTTGGAAGAGTGAAATAAGGGCAATTTCTAAAGACCTGGGATTAGCTACCTGGAAAAAACAGAGTTTTGCCTGTCTTGCCAGCCGCTTTGTTTACGGCGAAACAATTACAGTTGAAAAACTTGCTATGGTTGAAAAAGCAGAAGAGTTTCTTTTAGATTTAGGTTTTACCCAGGAGCGGGTCAGAATTCACAGCTTTGGAACAGAAGAAAATGCCGGTACTATTGCCCGCATAGAAGTTAATGCTGATGAATTTTCAAAAATCATGAAGCATAAGGAACAGATTGTAAAAACTCTTAAAGAAATTGGTTTTAATTATGTTTCCATGGATCTTCAGGGATTCCGCACTGGAAGCATGAATGAAACCTTGAAATAGATGCTGAATTCCAGAGCGAACCAGGGCTTCTACAACATAGCCTCCAACTTCTCCAATTCCAAAAACAGACTTGGAAAATAGGTGTTTCTTATTATTACCTATTGACTCAGTAGGTAAACAGTGTTATTTTATTCCCTATAAACACAGTAGGTAATTACTACATATGGAGGCAGCATGAGTATTTTGAACGAAGCTTTTGAACTTAAAGATTATATGGTGAATCAGAGAAATTATTTTCATTCTCATCCGGAATTGGGACTTCAGGAATTTAATACCTGTAATCATATAGAAGAAGAACTTAGTAAAATTGGAGTGTCTTACCGTCGTGTTGCTGATGTAAATGTTATTGCAGAAATTGACAGTGGCCGCCCTGGAAAAACTTTGTTTCTTCGTGCTGATATTGATGCGCTTCCTATTCAGGATGCAAAAGATGTTCCATATAAAAGCCAGGTGCCAGGGGTTATGCATGCCTGCGGTCACGATGGCCACGCAGCATATCTTCTTGGTGCGGCTAAGATTATTTTGCAGCACAAGGAAGAATTTTCTGGAAAAGTGATTCTTGCTTTTCAGGCCGCAGAAGAAATAGGTAAAGGTGCCCGTGATATTTTAGCGGCTGGTGTTTTGGACAATGTAGACCGCACTTTTGGAATCCACTTCAGTTCTGGAATTTCTGTGGGTAAATATGGAATTAAGTCAGGTCCGGACATGGCAAGCTGTGACCGATGGAGAATTAAAATTCACGGAAAGGCTGCCCACATTACAACTCCACAGGCAGGTTCAGATTCTCTTTTTATTGGAGCTTTGATTGCAACTCAGCTTCAGACAGTTGTAAGCCGTTTGATTTCGCCTGTTGAAGGAGGATTGATTGGAGTTGGCCGTTTTGAAGCCGGAACTACTTACAATATTATTCCGGGAGAAGCTGAGCTTGAAGGAACAATCCGGGCATTTTCTCCAGAAAGCCGTAAGAAAATGGCAGATGCTGTGCGCAAAATTGCTCAGAATGTGGCAGATGAATACGGTGGAACTGTGGATGTAGACATAGAAGATATTTGTGATCCATGTACAAATCCAGCAGAAACAGCTGGTGAGGTTGTGGAATCTGCACGTAAACTGGTTTCAGAAGAAAATATTATTACAAGCCTGGATAAGCGTTTTGGCTCTGATAACTTTGCTGATTACAGTCGTAAGGCTTCGGGAACTTATGTTCATGTTGGTTCCAGCGATGGTCCTGCAACAAGCGTTGCACATCACAACGAGTATTTTGATCTGGCAGAAGATTCTTACTCTTATGCGGCAGCTCTTGCGGTGCAGTATGTTCTGGATTATCTGAAATAACAGGGGAGGCAGGATAATGCTTAAAATCAGTACCCGAGGCCAGTATGCTTTAATGACAATGGAAGTACTTGCAGAACAGTCAGACCATTCCTTTGTACCAATGAAAAAAATTTCCCACAGGCAGAATCTTTCGGTAAAGTACCTGGAACAGATTCTTATTCAGCTTAGTAAAGCAGGACTTGTAGAAGGACTTCGTGGTAATAACGGTGGTTACCGGCTTATAAAAAAGCCTTCTGAATATACTGCCGGGGAAATCCTTCGTGCTATGGAAGGTGATCTTTCTCCAAGAGGTAATGGGGACGTAAAAGCCGTTAAAACTCTTGGAAATGATGATTTCTGGAACGGATTTGATCTTGCAGTTCAGAATTATGTTGATTCCATAACTCTGGAACATATTCTTGAAAAAAGCCGGGAAAACAACGGTTATATGTTCTATATATAATATAATTTTATTACAATGTTAAATCTTTTTTCCTATGCTATATTCTTATGGTATAATAGAAAATACGGATGATAATCAGTTTTGTTTTTTTTTATGTAAAAAATATTGATAAATAGTTGGATTTGGTATGAAGTTGATTATTTCTGATATAAAAAGTTTTGAACCTAATGTAACTGGGGACTATTATCTTATTTGCCCGGAAGAAGGGAAAGACATTCATCATTGTATTGGATGTTTTGGATGCTGGCTTAAAGATCCTGGAAAATGTCTTATTAATGACGGTTTTGAATTCCAGGGTGCCCGGTTTGGCGCTGCTGACGAAATTATTCTTATAAGTGAAAATTGTTTTGGGAGTGTAAGTCCATTTATAAAGAAAAATCTTGACCGGGCCTTAGCCTGCGTTCACCCTGATTTTAAAATAATTAATGGTGAACTGCACCATAAAGCACGTTACCATAATAAACCTAAGATTTCCTGGCATATCTATGCTGCAGAAAATGATGTCATTTCAGATGCAGAAAAGGAAACAATGAATGGAATTCTTGAAGCAAATGTTTTGAACTATCATGCAAAATCGGCAGGGGTTCATGTGTATGCCAGTCAGGCGGATTTTCTTAGAGAGGTGACATTATGATTGCAGTTATAAATGGAAGTCCAAAGAAAACTGGCAGTGCAAGCCAGGTTTTAATAGACCGAATGCTTTCATATGAACCAGTTATAAATGATGAATTTATACAGGTACAGCTGCATGCCTGTTCGGTTACCGAAGATCAGCTTTCGGTTCTTTCTGCCGCAGGCACCTGGATTTTTATTTTCCCACTGTATGTAGATTCTGTTCCAGGTCATTTTTTGGAATGCCTTCATCAGCTTTCGGCATTGAAAATTCCCCAGGGAAAAAAGGTATATGCCGTAACACCTATGGGCTTTTTTGAAGGAGAGCAGACCCGCTGGGCACTTAGAGTAATTTCAAATTTCTGTAATAAAACAGGTGCTCAATATTGTGGCGGACTTGGAGTTGGTGGAACCGGTGCCTTTGATATGATGAAAAATATTCCAGTCTTTAAAGGACCTATGATTGAGATAGATACATCGCTTCTTGCTTTACGGGAAAATGCAGTAAAATGCGCAGACAATGGAGATGTATTTACAACCATAAAATTCCCTCGGATTGCATATTTTTTTGCAGGGCAGGGAATGTGGAGAAAAACAATTAAGGCTAATGGATTAAAGACAAAAGATTTAAACCGTCGGATTACGCTGAAGTAAAAATTGAGGTTAATAATGAAGCAGGAAATAAATAACGAACCATGTTTTCCAGATTATAGTGATAGTATTTTAAATCTTTCCAATTCCATTCTTAAATTTTATGGAGTACAGCCTTTTCATGAAACTTTACCTGGGGCAGATTATCTTCTTTCTAAAAATTTTCCCCATGTAGTTCTTATTGTTCTTGACGGGCTTGGAATGAATATTCTGGAACGAAATCTGTCTTACCGTGATTTTTTACGCCGTAATTTGTATTCAGATTATTCTTCAGTTTTTCCACCAACAACTACAGCAAGCACAACAACTGCTCTTTCGGGCTTAAGTCCTGCGGAACATGGCTGGCTTGGCTGGGATGTTTATTTTGAGCAGGAAGATAAAACTGTCTGCTGCTTTTTAAATACTCTTCAGGGAACAAAAGAACAGGCAGCAGACTACAGTCTGGCTCAAAAATATTTTCCTTATAAAAACATTGCCGATTTAATAAATGAAAGCGGGAATGCAAAAGCAAATATTATTTTTCCTTTTGGGGAAAACGGGCATCCGAAATTACGGAACTGGATTCAGGCTATAAAAGATTCTGTTAATACCCCTAAAAAAACATTTACTTATGCTTACTGGGAAAGCCCGGATTACGAACTTCATTTACAGGGAAACCGCAGTAACGATGTAATGAAGATTGTAACTGAGCTGAATGCAGAAATGGCATATCTTTGTGAAACAACAAAAGATACTTTGTTTCTTATTACAGCAGATCATGGGCATGAAGATATTCAGAATGTTTTCTTTCAGGAAGATTATCCAGAGATTGCAAAAATGTTGAAACGCCCTTGCAGTCTTGAACCTCGTGCCATAAGTTTCTATGTAAAGGATGAATATAAGGATTCTTTTGCCAGAGAGTTTAATGATAAGTTCAGTAGGGATTATCTTCTTTTTACAAAGGAAGAAGTTCTTGAAAAGAAACTTTTTGGTCCTGGAAAACTTCATGAAAATATAACCGGAATCGGGGATTTTGTTGCGACAGCTATTTCATATAAAACTATTTTATGGAATAAAAATTGTTCACAGTTCAAATCTCACCATGCAGGTTTACGAAAAGAAGAAATGCGTATTCCGTTAATCTGGTATGGAAAGAAAACAAGAAAAAATCTTGGAAACACTATTTTTATGACTGTTATGGCATTAATTGTTGCATTCCTGGTTTATGTTCTTGTAATTTAATCACTTCAGTAAAAAACTTGTGGATGTTATAATTCTTCTATAAATTAAAGGGGGAGTTATAAAATGAATTTGTATTTTATCCGACACGCCCAGCCTGATTACGAACATGACACCATAACCGATATGGGGCATTTACAGGCAGCGGCTTTGGCAGAGTATTATGAGGATGTTAAGGTTGATGAACTTTATCATTCAAGTATGGGCCGGGCCGGAGTTACTGCAAGTTATCTGGCAGAAAAATGGAACCTTGAAGCAAAACCTATAGACTGGGCCCGTGAATTAAAATGGGGTAAAGGTAATGGGGACGCTGCAGACAACATGAGTCCCTGGGAAGTAAAGGACCGTATTATTCAGGCGGAAAAGGCTTATCCGGAAGGCGACAGCTGGAAAACTTTACCGGAACTAAAAGGGGACAGTCTTGTAGAAGATTACGATGCCCACTGCAAAGCTATAGATGCCTTTCTTGCAGAACAGGGATATGTCCGCCAGGGCCAGCTTTATAAAGCTGTAGAACCAAATGATAAAACAGTTGTGATTGTGTGTCACGGCGGCGTAATTTCAGCTCTGGTTTCTTATCTTACAAATGTTCCATTCTTTCAGTATATCTCACACATGGGTGTAGACCTGACTGCCGTAACAAAAATGCGTTTCCACGGTGGAAAAGATGAAGTGGAACCTGCCCAACTGGTTTATATTAACAGCCAGGCTCATCTTGGAATCAAATAAAATTTAAAAAAGGATATAACTCCACGGGCACTTTCTGAAACCGCAATAGAAGCTGGAACTATAGCAACCGGTTATGCTCTTTATAAATTTCCTGAATTTTCAGATGCTGCGTTTAACATAGGCTGGAAATCTACCTGGTGGACTCAGTATGACGCTTATGCAAATGCCAGAAGTAAATGTGATTTCTATCCTGATTATGAAAAAATCACTTTTAAGGATGCTTTGTTTTCTTCATTCAATCCTGATGTATTAAAACGAAAAGAAGTATGGATTCCAATTCTGGCAGGGACAGCAGTCAGTGCAGGATCACAGTTTCTAGGAAATAAAGATAATGCTGTATGGAATACGGGAAAGGCATATCTGTGTGGAAAAGAAGTTCCTGTTGCTTTAGGTGTTACAGCAACAACTTTACTTACTGTTGCCAGCATGACTTTTACAGGAATAGGTGAAGAAGCTTTATTCCGTGGAATCGGCTATGAAGAATTCAAAGTTTCTTATGGGAAGATTCCTGCAACTCTTTTGGATGCAGTTATTTTTTCTGCGGTGCATATTCCACAGGAAATTAACAATAAAATGAATTTTTCTACAATCGCAACAAACTTTGCCGTAAGAGCAACCATAGCATTATTTCTTGAATGGATTTACGACATAGGCGGATTGAAAAGTTCTATTGCTTTCCATATGTGGTTTAATACAATTACTTTTGTCTCTCAGTATTTGTTAACCGGTGGACAAACTGCCGATGTGGTTTCTGAAAATATAAATGGAAATACAAATCTGAATATTGGATTTAATCAGGAAGGGTTGAATTTTAATTTCAGTTTAAGTCTTTAATTCAGGGTTTTATACACCCCCAAAAACGCCGAAGACAAGGCACAGAAGGTTGTGTGCCTTGTCTCGCCGTATTTAGTGTAATTAATATACTACATTGATTGGCGAATTATTCAGCCAGGCTTTTAAGTTTTCGAGACAAACATTCATAAGTCTTTCTCTTGTTTCATGAGGAGCCCATGCAATGTGAGGCGTAAGAATGCAGTTTGGACATCCGAATAAAGGATTATTTTCTTTCATCGGTTCTACAGAAATAACATCAGCTGCATAGCCTGCAATAATGTCTGTTTTCAATGCGTCTGCAAGTTCTTTTTCATTAACAAAGCCGCCTCTGGCTGTATTAATCAGATAAGCTTCTTTTTTCATGAGAGAAAGAGAATCTTTGTTTATCATTTCATTTGTTTCAGGTGTGAGCGGCGCATGGAGAGTAATAAAATCTGAACGGCGGAATAATTCTTCCCGTGTTACAGCTTCCGGCATGTCAGGTTTAGGAGTACGTGTACAACAGATAACTTTCATTCCGAAAGCTTTCCCGATTTCGGCAACTTTTTTCCCGATGTTACCGTAACCAAAAATGCCAAGAGTTTTTCCTGAAAGTTCCATAAGTGGTTTTTCCCAGTAAACGAAATCTTTTGATTTTATCCATCCACCATTGTGAACAGACTGGCTGTGAAGAGAAACATGGTTTGAAAAATGAGTAATCATAGCAAATACATGCTGGGCAACTGCATCTGTTGAATATGCAGGAACATTTGTTACAATAATGTTTCGTTTATGGCAGGCTTCAGTATCTACAACATTGTATCCTGTAGCGCAAACTCCGATATATTTCAGTTTTGGAAGGTTTTCCAGAATCTTTTCAGTAATCTGAACTTTATTGATAAAGATTGCATCTGAATCTTTTATTCTGTCAATTAATTCTTCCTGTGAAGTTCTTTCGTATACGGAAATATCCGCAAAGTTTTTGAATTGATCCCAGCTTAAATCGCCTGGGTTTACTGCGTTAGCATCAAGAATGGCAAGTTTTATTTTATTATTCATAGGTGAATTTTAATGGAATCTCTGTACTACTTCAATGTGTAATTTCCGTTTTATGTAAGATGAACTGAAGAACGTATTTTCTTTTGATTAGTTTTTCATTTTCTGATGGAATTATTGTTTTAACTGGTGTAAAATGTAAGGAATTATAAAAGACTGATAAAAAGTGGGGATTATATGAAAAAGTTACCTTTGATTCTATTGGCTGGAACTTTGTTGTTTTCTGGTTGTCAGGATCTTACAGAAGAAACAGATGCTTTGATTACTGAGAAGGCTGAAGAAATAGCTGCTCAATTTGATGAAGTTAATGATGCGGAAATCTCTGCTGAGATTGCAGCAAAGGCTGCTTCACTTTTAAAAATTAAAAAAGCTCCTGAAATTGCTGATGATGCCAATTTTGATGTAAAGATGGATATTCTTGAAGAATCGCGTGGTCATTTTATAAATCATTTTGTAAGTTCCAGACTTCCAGGTGAAGTAATGAATGCCATTCAGAGTGGCGAAACAGTTCTTTATCTTGGTTCATGGGATGGAGAGCAGTGGAATGAAAATCCTGCTTGTGAATTTTGGCGTGGTGATGCACAGCTTGTAAAATTTGAAAATGATTCTCTTTATCTTACTATGTTTTCTTCAGTAGAAGATCAGTGGGGAGTTCCTTGCAGCTTTGCAGATTGTCTGAGTGCAGGGACTTATTATCTTAAAACTGAATATAAAGAAGAAGTTTATAAAGGATATTTTGAATTATCACTTCCAACAATTGTAAAAGACTATCTTGAATCAATAAGAAAGAATCTTCTTGAAAACATTGAAATAGATGGAAAAGTTTTTGACTTTACTTCTTCAGTTGCTGTTGTAGAAAGTGGAGAATGGGCAGTTGTTCAGCAGACTACAAAAGATTTTTACAAACATATTAGTACTTCTGTAAGAAGACCTTCAGAAAAACAGTTTGCCGGTGATATGACTGAATGGAGTTATACCGGAGTATTTTATCCTGGAAGAAAAGTAAAACTTGGTTCATTCCAGCTTGGAAAATATGCAGTTACTCAGGAACTGTATGAAGCTGTTATGGGTGAACCAGGAAGTAATCAGGTAAAAAATGCTGCAGCCGGAGAGATTCAGGCTTATAAACCGGCAGACAATGTTTCATGGACTGAAGCGGTGACTTTCTGTAATAAACTTTCTGAACTTATGAACCTTGAACCTTGTTACAAAATCGACGGCTCTAAAGTTGATTTTGATATTACTAAAAATGGCTGGAGACTCCCAACTGAAGCAGAATGGGAATTCTCAGCAAGAGGTGGAAATCAGAATTCTGTTGAGTGGAATTATGCATTTGCCGGCTGTGATTATAACGGAATTATGACACCTCAGTCAAAAGTTACCTCAAGTAATAATGCTCCTTTAATTAATGAATATGCCTGGAACGTGAGCAATAATAAAGGTATTACTCATCAGGTTGGTATGAAAAAACCGAACTCTCTTGGACTTTATGATATGTCTGGAAATATTTTTGAATGGTGTCAGGATTATTATTCAAGTCTTGCTGATTTTTATGATGCTTATTATAAAACTGATGCTGATGATCCGGATGCCGTAGTGAATCCATATGGAGCAACAGACCTTACTTTTCAGAATTTGCCATGTAATTTAAAAAGTAGAGTATCCAGATGTGGCGCATGGCAATGGATGAAAGTTTCTTATCAAATGCCGTACCTGTGTAATCTTATGGTAACTTCAAGAGATTTTTCAGGTCCCGGCCTTAAAAGTTCTGAAAAAAACTCAGCTATGGGCTTCCGTCTGGCACGTACTATTACAGAATAAAATAATTTTTCAGGAGATTAAATATGAAAGAAATTTGTGAATTCATCAAAAAATGCGGTACTTATTATCTTGCTACAGTAGAGGCTGACGGACAGCCTCGTGTACGTCCTTTCGGAACAATTAATATTTTTGAAGATAAGCTTTATATTCAGACAGGCAAAGTAAAGGATGTTTCAAAACAAATCCAGGCTAATCCAAAAGTTGAACTTTGTTGTTTTAACGGACAGGAATGGCTCCGTCTTGCCGGGGAACTGGTTCGTGACGACAGAATTGAAGCAAAAGAGGCAATGCTTGAAAGCTATCCAAACCTTAAGGCAATGTATTCTGCTTCAGATGACAATACAGAAGTTCTTTACTTTAAGAATTCTGTTGCAACAATTTCAAGTTTTGCAGCAGCACCAAAAGTAATTAAGTTCTAGAGGTCGTTTTTCTTTCCTTTATTCAGGAACGGAATTGCGATCTTGTTATTGAAGAAATCGATGAGAGGTCCCATGAAGAAAGCGGTAATGATTGTACCAATTCCCGCGATTGTTGGGATTTCTCTGATTTCGTGACCTGCGATTACGAAAATTACTACACCAACAATAACACAAACCAGGTCAGTACAGATTCTGATGTACTTGAATTTCCAGATGTGCCATTTTTCTACCATAGTGATTGCTACGGCATCATAAGTTGAAACACCAAGATTTGCTGTCATGTAGAAGGCAGAACCAAAACAGATTACAACTACAGCAATAATGAGAGAGGCGAAGCGGAAAACCATTGAAGGTTCAGGGAACCATCTCATAAATGTTTCATAAGAGAACTGTGTGATGTATCCCAGGAGGAACATATTGATGAATGTTGCAAGACCAATGTTCTTTCTGTAGAAAATCAGGCTGAAAGCAAGAAGAATAACATTTACTATTGTGTAAAGGTTTCCAAAACTGATTGGAATAAGAGCATCCATACCAGCCATAAAGCTCTGGAACGGATCAACACCAAGAGCAGCAAGCTTGAAAAGTCCAACGCTGATAGAACAGATGATTACACCAAAAAGAGACATGAAAACACGTCTCCAGAAAATACGGTCTAATTTCATATTTTACCTCTATAATTATAGTATTACAGTAATATTCTTTTAGATATAAGGATTTTCGTTAATCAATTTTTAATAACCTACTTGAAATAAAAAGTTTTAACATATATATTAATAGAAACAAGCAAAGACGCTTGGTTTAAGCAGATGGATTTCCGTCTTTTTAAGCCAGGCGTCTTTTTTTTGTGTTTTGGATCTAATTTTTAAGGCGACAAAGGTGTCGTTATAAGTGTTTAAGCCAGCAGGCTTTGGATGCACTTGTGACATTGTCTTTGTCGCCTTTTTTTTGTGACACAAGGGGGTATATATGTGTGGATTTGTAGGTGCTTTTGATTTAAGCACAGGATCAGAATTTGTAAGCGATGGTATTAAAGAAGAAATCCGCCAGCAGGTTCTGGAAATGTCTAAGAAAATTCGTCATCGTGGTCCGGACTGGAGCGGTGTTTATACTGGTGGTAATGCAATTCTTTCTCATGAACGTCTTGCTATTGTTGACCCATTCAGCGGAAAACAGCCGCTTGTAAGTGATGACGGAAAAATCGTTCTTGCAGCAAACGGTGAAATTTATAACCATAAAGAAATCCGTAGTGAATTTGCCGGAAAATATGCTTTCCAGACAGGTTCAGACTGTGAAGCAATTCTTCCTTTGTACAAAAAGTATCGTGACAGCGGAAACTTTAAGGAAATGATTGAAAAACTTTCCGGTATTTTTGCATTCGCTCTGTACGATTCAGAAAAGGATATGTACCTTATCGCCCGTGATGAAATTGGTGTTGTACCGCTTTATCAGGGTTGGGATAAAAACGGCCGTTACTATGTAGCTTCGGAACTTAAAGCTCTGGAAGGCTACTGTATGACAATTGAAGAATTCCCTAACGGCTGTTATTTCTGGTCAGGAGATGAAAAACCAACAAAATGGTACAAACGTGACTGGGAAAGTTTTGATGCAGTAAAAGATGCACCTTGTGCAACAGATGATAAAGGCGAAATCATTGATCCTTCTGTAATTGCAAAAGTCCGTGATGGCCTTGAAAGTGCAGTTAAAGCACAGCTTATGTCGGACGTTCCTTACGGTGTTCTTCTTTCCGGTGGATTGGACTCAACTGTAATCGCAGCAATTACACAGAAATTTGCAAAAAAACGTGTTGAAACAGGTTCTTTGAAAGACGCATGGTGGCCACAGCTTCACTCATTTGCAGTTGGTCTTGAAGGTTCACCTGACCTTGCCGCTGCACGTAAAGCCGCAGAATATATCGGAACTGTTCATCACGAAATTCACTTTACAATTCAGGAAGCTCTGGACGCCCTTGAAGACGTTATCTATCACATTGAAACATATGACATCACAACAGTCCGTGCTTCAACTCCAATGTATCTGCTTGCCCGTGCAATCAAAGCTATGGGAATTAAAATGGTTCTTTCGGGAGAAGGTTCAGACGAACTTTTCGGTGGTTACCTTTACTTCCACAAAGCTCCAAACGCCCAGGAATTCCACGAAGAACTTGTACGCAAAATGGAAAAACTTCATCTTTACGACTGTAACCGTGCAAACAAATCGCTTATGGCATGGGGTATTGAAGGTCGTGTTCCATTCCTGCATAAAGAATTTATCGACATTGCAATGGGTCTGAACCCAAAAGATAAAATGAGCATCAAGCTGCCGGACGGAAAGCAGCGCATTGAAAAATGGATTGTCCGCAAAGCATTTGAAGATATCCTCCCTCCAGATGTTTGCTGGCGCCAGAAGGAACAGTTCAGTGATGGTGTAGGTTACAGCTGGATTGATACTCTTAAAGAAATGACAAACCAGAAAGTAAGCGATGCAGAATTCGCACAGAGAGAAAAACGCTTCCCTGTAAACACACCAAAAACAAAGGAAGAATATTTCTACCGCGAAATCTACAGCCGTCTGTTCCCAAGTGACAGTGCTGCTCTTTGTGTTCCACACGAAGCCGGTGTTGCCTGTTCAACTGCCAAAGCTCTGGAATGGGATGAAGCCTGGAAAAAAATGGACGAACCTTCTGGACGCGCCATTTCCGGTGTTCATGATTCTGCTTATTAATGGTACGCTTTTAATCTTGAATTTCTGATATAATATACCTATCCTTTAAACAGGATAGGTTTTTTTTTATGGAAAGATTTGATATAGCAATTATCGGGACAGGGCCTGCAGGATGTGAAGCGGCTCTTACAGCCCGCGCCAGAAACAAAAGCATTCTTTTTTTGGGCAGTAAAGCTTTAAGCGAAAAAGTTCAGAAAGCACATCTCATAAAAAATTACCTTGGACTTCCTGAAGTTTCCGGCGAAGTCATGCAGAAGGATTTTCTTGAACACCTTTCCAGAAATAATATTGAAATCACTGAAGATAAAATAAATGCTGTTTATGCCATGGGAGATTATTTCGCCCTGCAGGGACAGGGAACCAATTATGAAGCAAAAAGTGTAATTCTTGCGTGCGGCATGTCTCAGGTTCATGAATTCCCAGGCGAACTTATGAATCTTGGCCGGGGAGTAAGCTATTGTGCAACCTGCGATGCTTCGCTATACAAAGGAAAAACTGCTGTGGTAATCGGCTATGCGCCCAAAGAAGAAAAGGAAGCTGAGTTTCTTTCTGAAATAGCAGATAAAGTAACTTATGTTGCCATGTATCCTGACTGCAAAATCAATAAAGATAATATTGAAGTTCTGACAAAGGTAAAACCCGTTTCCATAGAAAAGGGAGACGGACAGATGATTCTGAACCTGGAAACAGGAAAACTTTCAGCAAATGGAATATTTGTGCTTCGGGAAAGTGTTGCGCCTTCACAGCTGGTACCAGGTTTATTTATAGAAGAAAATCACGTAAAAGTTGACCGGAGCCTTAAAACAAATATTCCGGGTCTTTTTGCAGCCGGCGACATAACAGGAACGCCGTACCAGTATATTAAAGCTGCAGGCGAAGGCAATGTTGCAGCTCTTTCAGCGGTAAATTACCTGGCAGAAAAGGGAGTCTGAAATTGCAGCTTGTTACGGGAATTCTTGCTCACGTTGATGCGGGAAAAACTACATTATCGGAAAGTCTCCTTTATACAACCGGTGCAATACGAAGCCTTGGTCGTGTAGATACGAAAAATGCTTTTCTTGATAACAATTCCATTGAACGCCAGCGGGGAATTACTATTTTTTCAAAGCAGGCAAACCTGAACGGAAAAATCACTTTGATTGATACTCCGGGTCATGTGGATTTCAGCGCCGAAATGGAGCGGACACTTTCTGTTCTTGATGCAGCAATTCTTCTTATCAACGCGTCAGACGGAATCCAGAGCCACACAAAAACACTTTGGTCGCTTTTACAAAGTTATGAAATTCCCACAGTAATTTTTGTGAATAAAATGGACATGCCGGACACAAATAAAGAAGTCCTTCTTGAAAAGCTTAAAAAAGGACTTTCACCGGCGGTCACAGATTTTTCAAAAGATAATCTTTTTTCTCCTGATTTTAATGAACAGGTTTCGGGCCTTGATGACGCCCTTATGGAAAAATATCTGAACGAGGAAACTCCGAACGCAGATGATATTTCACGCCTTGTTTCTGAGCGTCATCTGTTTCCATGCCTTTTCGGTTCTGCCTTAAAACTTCAGGGCGTTGATGAATTACTTGAAATCCTTAATAAATATTTTAAAATTCCTGAATATTCAGATGAGTCTGGCTGTGTGGCTTATAAAATTTCAAAGGATAAAATGGGAAACCGTCTTACTCATTTGAAAATTACTGGCGGTACTTTGAAGGTAAAAGATTTTCTGGAAGAGGAAAAGATAAATGAAATCCGCGTGTATTCAGGTGAAAAGTATGAACAGGTAAAAGAGCTTGGCGCGGGAAAAATCTGTACTGTAACGGGACTGAAAAATTCCTTTGCGGGAAAAGCTTATGGAAGCGGAAAGTCTGTAAACAATTACAAACTTGAACCGGCATTAATTTACTCCGTTGTGATTCCGGAAGGAATTGATGTTCCAAAAATGCTTTATATACTTCGGGAAATTGAAGAAGAGCTTCCGGAAATAAAAGTGGAATACTCAGAACAGTCCGAAGAAATATTTGTAATGCTTATGGGACAGGTTCAGACGGAAGTTATAAAGCAGCTTCTTTTTGAGCGTTATAAAATCAATATTGAATTTGGTGAAGGCCGCATTGCATATAAAGAGACTATTCTTGAACCGGTTACAGGCGTTGGACATTACGAACCACTTCGCCATTATGCGGAAGTTCATCTTCGGCTAAAGCCGTTACCACGCGGAAGCGGCATGCGTTTTGTTTCCAATATAAGTGTTGATGAACTTGATACAAACTGGCAGCGCCTGATTATGACACACCTGAAAGAAAAAAAACATGCAGGCGTTCTGACAGGAAGTCCTATAACTGATATGGAAATTGAAATCGTAGCAGGGCGGGCTCATCTTAAGCATACGGAAGGCGGAGACTTCCGACAGTCAACTTACAGGGCAATTCGTCACGGCCTTATGTATTCTAAATCAGTTCTTCTTGAACCAATTTACAGTTATGAAGCCGTTATTCCCGAAACTTCAGTTGGGCGCTTTATGAGTGATATGGATAAAATGCATGGAAACTTTTCCCTTGAAGAAAGTGCCGGAGGTTTTTCCATTCTACGGGGAAAAGTGCCTGTTTCTACAATGAAAAATTACATGAATGAACTTCGTGCTTACACAAAAGGACAGGGGACTTTGAGCCTTACTGTCAGCGGCTATGATTTATGTCACAACGAAAAAGAAGTTCTGGAAGAAATCAATTATAATCCTGATGCAGATCTTGCAAATCCTGCTTCAAGTGTGTTCTGCTCTCATGGGGCAGGCTTTGTTGTTAAGTGGGATGAAGTAAATAATTATAAACATATAAAATAAGTTATATAAGACTAACAATTATTTATTGCACACACTCCTGTCAAATTATTAAACTCTAGGATAGGAGTAATTCATGGACACATTATCACCAGCAAAGAAGTTTCTTTCACTTGTTCTTAAGTGGATCGTTTTTGTTTCGGCAGTAGTTGGAACAATTCTCAGTGCGTGGGCTGGAGCCCAGTCATTTATGGGCGGAAAAGCCGTTTTCATGTATTTTACAATTCAGTCAAATATCAGTCTTGCAGTTATCTGTGGAATCGGATTTGTTCTTCTTTTGAGAAATAAGCCTGTTTCAAATTTATGGTATCTTGTGAAATTCATAGGAACTGTTTCAATCACACTGACAGGAATGGTTTTCTCTTTTGTACTGGCTCCAACAATGGGAGCTGCTGCATGGAATTTTCAGAATATACTGACACATGTAATTGTTCCAATTGCCTGTGTGGTTGATTTTTTTGTGACAGGAACAGAAAGCAGTTTAAAATACAGGAATGTATTGTTTGTAATTATTCCTCCAATTCTTTATGCAATTTATGCAGGAATTGGTTATGTACAGAACTGGCAGTTTGGACCTGGAATAAATTATCCTTATTTCTTCCTGAACTGGGGAAGTCCTGCAGGAGCTTTTAAATTCACTTCTGAATTCCCATTTATGGGTTGTGCCTGGTGGATTCTTGCTCTTCTCCTTTTCCTTATTGCAGTGGGAGCTCTTTACCTCTGCATTCTGAATCTTTTACGCAAAAAAAATAAATAATCTATTCAATCAGAAGGTTATTTTTAATGAGGAATGGTTCAATGACTTCAAAAATGTTTTGTTCCATTACCTCATAACCTTTTGCATTGCAGTGGGTCATATCGGCCTTACAATCGCTTTTACCCCATGCATTTTTCCAGGCGTCCCAGATAATAATCACATTATAATCTTTTTCCAGACGTTTAAGGATTCTGTCAAAGTTTCCCCATAAATCAAAAAAACGCATTTCATCATTAAAGAACCGCATTATATATACTTGAGTTTTTGAATAATCAATTTTATCAAGCATCGTACGGAAGTTTTCTTCAATTTCTTTATTAGTCTGATGTTTATTCATAAGAAATTTATCATTTCCGCCGAAGTCGAAAATAATCATTGCAGGATTATGGGAAAGAACGTCTTCATTAAATCTTTTCACGGCGTCTTCTGTTGTGTTGTCATCAATTCCGGCGTTTATTACCGGGATATTTATCCGTTTTTGCAGAAGAGCAGGCCAGGATTCAGTTTCAATATCCGCACCGTGACCGTGGGTAAGGCTGTCTCCAAAACAGACAATTGTTGAATCTGAAGTAATCTCTACTTTTACAGGATCTTTTTCTTTTTCGGCAATTTCAAGTTCAACTGTGCTTGAACAGGAAAACAGGCTCAGGCAAAAAAAGATTGCACTAAAAAATATATATTTTCCTGATAAACTTTTTCCTTTTTTATTCAAGATAAAATACTTCTTCAAAATTTTTCTCCAGGGCAATGCAGATAATCAGTGCTAGTTTTGCTGTGGGACAGAACTGGCAGGTTTCTATAGAACTGATTGTATTTCTTGAAACACCTACCATTTTGGCAAGCTGTTCCTGTGAAATCTTTTTTTCAGTCCGGAATTCTTTCAGATGATTTTTTAAGGTTAAGCTTTCGTCCATAATTAACGTCCTAAAAGCTGGAAAATGAAAATTATGGTAGATGCGGCGAATAAGGCAAACTGGCTTAATAAAACAAAAAGTTCATGAAGCTTATGCATTTTTATATATTTTACAAAAAATATAACTGAAATAACGCCGAAATAAATCATACAGTATGCCATGTTTATTCTTCTGGTAAATACATATTCAAGGACAAGGGCAAGTGCACATAAAAACATGAAAGCCAGGTGTGAAATAGTGAAAGCAAGTTTCTGAACTTCCATATCATATAAATCCCGGTTTTTATTTTCATTCCGGCTTTTTTCAAGGATTTCTTCTTTTGTCATTTTATTAAAACCTTATAACATATAATTTTTATTTGCCAAGTAAACTTGGCATTAACAATAATATAACTTTGCCAAGTAAACTTGTCAAGAATTTTTTGAAATAATATATTAAAATCAAATTATGACAGACAAAGTGTTATCAACAAAACAGCTTTATAAATGGACATTGACTCTGGCCATCCCTTTGATGGTTCAGAATCTTATCAGTACATTAGTTGGAACAGCCGATACAATCATGCTGGGGTATGTAGGGCAGACCGCCATGGCTGCATCATCCCTGGCAAATCAATATACATTCGTAATTTTTTGTATTTTCTTCGGTCTTGCAACAGGAACTTCTGTAATGGTTGCACAGTACTGGGGTAAGAAAGATGTAAATACAGTTGAAAAAATTATAGGCATTTCGACACGGTTCTCCCTTATTTCAGCCGCAATTTTCACAAGTATTTCCATTCTGTTCCCGCGTGCAGTAATGAAGCTTTTCTCATCAGATCTTGAAACCATAGAAATTGGTGCTCAGTACCTTCGCATCGTTTCTGTTTCATTTATTTTTATGGGAATTGCCCAGACTTATTTCAGTGCATTAAGAAGTATAGGAAAGATTGTATTTCCGTCAGTAGTATTTGTTGTTTCTTTATGTGTAAATGTATTTTTTAATGCATCCTTCATTTTCGGTCTTTTCGGACTTCCAAAGCTTGGAGTAATTGGTGTTGCTCTTGGAACAGTTTTAGCACGTTTCTCTGAGGTTCTTCTTTGTGTGATTTATTCATTCAGATGTGAAATTAAATTTCGCGTGAAATACTTTTTTTCAACTCCGGCTGTTCTTACAAGAGATTTTATAAAAATCAGTTTTCCGGCAATGGGTAATGACCTGATCTGGAGTCTTGCAACTTCGGTTTTTGCTTCCATTATGGGACACATGGGAAACGATATTATTGCCGCAAATGCGGTTGCAATTATGGTTGTAAATATCGGGGCTATTGCCATGCGCGCCTTTGCAAATGCAACTACAGTTGTTGTTGGGCAGACTTTAGGCGCAAACCAGATTGAAGCAACAAAGGAATATTCAAAGAAGCTTTTGATTCTGACAATTATTGTTGGGGCGATTGGAAGCCTGATTATTGTTGCAATCCGTCCGCTGATTTTAAGTTTCTATGCCGATAAGCTTTCTTCTACAGCCTTGTCTTACTTAAGCATGATGATGTTCATGACTACCTACCGCATGATTGGCGAAGGTATAAATACCTGTCTTATCTGCGGATGCTTCAGAGGAGGCGGCGATTCCCGTTACGGCTTCATAATGGACACCATAATGATGTGGGGTGTGGCAATTCCAGTGATGGCACTTGCAGCCTATGTTCTGAAGCTTTCGCCAATATGGGTTTATTTTGCAATGACTCTTGATGAGCTTGAAAAAATGCCTTTTATCTTTATCCATTTTTTCAAATATAAGTGGATGAAAAACATAACCCGCGATCAGGCAGAACTGGTATAGTTAATTTCGGGAAAAAAAATGGGGCACTTCAAACTGAAGTGCCCCAGGCAAATTATAAATTACGTTCAGATTTTAGTCTGAAAATAATGCTGTACTAAGATAGCGGTCTCCGTTGTCCGGTAAGAGGGCTACGATTACTTTTCCTTTGTTTTCAGGACGTTCTGCAAGAATCTTGGCGCCTTTAAGGGCAGCACCGCTTGAAATACCTACCAGAACTCCTTCGCTGTGAGCAAAGGCACGTCCTTCTGTAAAGGCGTCTTCGTTTTCAATTGCAAGTACTTCGTCATAAATTGAAGTATCAAGTGTTTCAGGAACGAAGCCTGCTCCGATTCCCTGGATTTTATGTGCACCTGCTGTTCCTTTTGAAAGGACAGGTGAAGTTGCAGGTTCAACAGCAACGATTTTTACGTTCGGATTTTTTGACTTCAGGTATTTTCCAACACCTGTTACAGTTCCCCCAGTTCCAACACCGGCTACAAAGATGTCAACTTTTCCGTCTGTCTGTTCCCAGATTTCAGGACCTGTTGTATCAAAGTGAGCGGCAGGGTTTGCCTGGTTTGTGAACTGACCAAGAATTACTGATCCCGGGATTTCGTTTTTCAGTTCTTCAGCCTTTGCAATTGCACCTTTCATTCCTTTTGCGCCTTCTGTCAGAACAAGTTCTGCACCGTAAGCTTTAAGAAGGTTTCTGCGTTCAACACTCATTGTGTCCGGCAGAGTAAGGATTGCTTTGTAACCGCGGCTTGCTGCTACAAATGCTAGACCAATACCTGTGTTTCCTGAAGTTGGTTCGATGATTGTTGCTCCAGGTTTAAGTGTTCCTTTTTCTTCTGCATCGATAATCATGCGGTAAGCAACACGGTCTTTTACCGAACCTGCAGGATTGAAAAGTTCAAGTTTTGCAAGGATTGTTGCCTGTGAATCCTTTGCGTAATTATTTAATTTAAGAATTGGTGTTCCACCAATAAGTTCTGTTGCGCTTTCTGCGATTTTTGCCATTTTTTATTTCTCCTTAATTGGGGCGTTGCGGGGTGTCCCCGCTGGAAGGGGTAGCGCACAACCATGTGTGCGCGTAGGGGAAGACTTTCCCCTCACAACTTATACAGCTGCAAATCCATTTTCCAAATCTGCAATGATGTCGTCAATATGCGTCGCAAACCTTCGGTTTGCTTAGCGAGTTTTTCTTTGGTCGCAAGAGGCTCCCATTTTTCCTTTGGAAAAAACAGAAAAACTCGTCGAATTAGATTTGTGCTAAAGCCTGACTAATATCTTCGATAATGTCATCAATATGCTCAGTTCCTATAGACAGACGGATTGTGCTCTGGGCGATTCCAACATTTGCAAGTTCTTCGTCAGTCATCTGGCTGTGAGTTGTAGAAGCCGGATGGATTACAAGTGATTTTACATCTGCAACGTTTGCAAGCAGGCTGAAAATCTTAAGGTTGTCGATAAACTTCCATGCAGCTTCTTTTCCGCCTTTAATATTGAAAGTGAAGATTGAAGCACCGCCGTTAGGGAAATATTTTTCGTAAAGGGCGTGATCCGGATGATCTGAAAGTGAAGGGTGATTAACCTTTTCTACTTTTGGATGGTTTTTCAGGAACTCAACAACTTTCTTTGTGTTTTCAACATGACGGTCAAGGCGCAGGCTCAATGTTTCTGTTCCCTGAAGAAGAATCCATGCGTTGAATGGAGAGATACATGCCCCCTGGTCGCGAAGAAGAATAGCGCGGATGTATGTTACAAAGGCTGCAGGTCCTACAGCGTCTGCAAAGCTGATTCCATGGTAACTTGGGTTTGCTTCTGCAATGTTCTTGTATTTTCCGGAAGCCTTCCAGTTAAAGTTTCCACCGTCAACAATAATACCACCAAGAGAAGATCCGTGACCACCGATGAACTTTGTAGCAGAGTGAACAACAACGTTTGCTCCGTGTTCAAAAGGACGGAAAAGATATGGAGTTCCGAAAGTGTTGTCTACTACAACCGGGAGTCCGTGTTTTTTTGCGATTGCTGAAAGAGCATCAAGGTCAGGAATATCTGAGTTTGGATTTCCAAGAGTTTCAAGATAAAGTGCTTTTGTATTTGGTCTGATTGCTGCTTCAACTTCTGAAAGGTTGTGAGCATCTACGAATGTTGTTTCAACACCGAAATCTTTGAGTGTATGAGCCAGCAGGTTATATGAACCGCCGTAGATTGTTTTCTGTGCTACAATGTGATCTCCTGCCTGAGCCAGAGCCTGAATTGCATATGTAATTGCTGCAGCACCGGAAGCAACTGCCAGAGCTGCAACACCGCCTTCAAGGGCTGCGATACGTTTTTCAAAAACGTCCTGTGTTGAGTTTGTAAGACGTCCGTAAATGTTACCTGCATCTGCAAGGCCGAAGCGGTCTGCTGCATGCTGTGAGTTACGGAAAACGTAACTTGTTGTCTGATAAATTGGTACTGCGCGGCTGTCTGTTGCCGGGTCTGCAGATTCCTGTCCAACGTGTAACTGAAGAGTTTCGAATTTGTAATTTGCCATAATTTTACCTCACTTGCCATCGGTTCGTTCAAGGATGAAAGCCTTGTGATGGTGATTTGTTTTTTATCCCTACCAAGTAAGTAGGTTATGACATTAATATAGCGGCAAAGATAAACCTAGTGAAATACTATGTTTTTATGATTAGTTATAGGTTTTTACTATAAGAAAAGAGTAAAAATGGACTAGGGAGGAAATGCATGAAAGATAAATGTTTTTTGGATTCGAATTTATTGGTTTATCTATAAATCGAAGGAAATCGAAGGTACAAAAATCGTAAATCCGTTTATCAGATAACGATTTTCGTACACTTTTGTATACAAGCTAAGAAAAGTTTTAGTAAAAATATGGCTAAACAAAGGTTTTAAGGTGGTGTATAATCTGAAAAAGGAGTTTTTATGGCAACTGCAATTGTTCTTTTGTTAATTTTTATAGCAGTTATTATAGCCATAATTAAAATCGTAAAAGATAAAGCAAAAGGTAAATGCACAGGCTGTCCATATAGCGGACAATGTTCGAAACATTCTTGTTCTGAAAAGTAGAAATGTATATTTTTAGTATATACAAAAAATACAATAAATTGGAAGAGTACGTGACAGCCTTAAAGCTGAAAATATTTCGTTTGTAGAACTTGGTGGTGTTCATCCAAATCCTCTGGATACTCTGGTTTATCAGGGAATTGCAGCATTCAGAAGCTTTTTGAACTCAATCGGTATGCCTTCAACACTGGCAGAAGTTGGCGGAAAGGAAGAAGATAAGCTTGCTCTGTAGATATTACCATATCTGTAAATTAGTAATATAATACTGACGGTGGCAAAATGGACGATAACGAATATTATGCAATGATGCGCCGTCAGTATTCTCATACCGACAGCATCCTGAAAAAGAATAAATCAAAAACCGAAGTTTCTTCCCAAATTGTGTCAAAAACTCCAGGTACATATAAAGAACTGGAAAAAAAATACGGTCATGAAGATGCCGAAATGTTCATAGAAAGAAATGAGTCTGATTGATGTTTTTGTTTTTTCGTTAAATGCAATTCTGCCTCTTATTTTGATTATTCTTTTAGGATATTTTTTAAAATCCAAAGGATTTTTTACAAAAGATTTCCTGAAAATCGGAAATAAACTTGTTTTCAGGGTATGTCTTCCGGTTTTGCTGTTCTGCAATATTGCTGAGCTTGAAAATATAAAGAATATTCCCTGGAATGCAGTTGTTTATGTTCTTTGCATAATAGCAGTATTTGTTATACTGGGTTATATAACTGCAAGATTAACGCCGGATGTGAATCAGAAAGGGGTTATGATGCAGTGCATTTTCCGTTCAAACTTCGCGCTGATCGGAGTTCCTTTAGCGGATTTGATTGGCGGAAATGAAGGGGTAACGGCTGCTGCAATTTTATCGGCTTTTACAATTCCAATTTACAATGTACTTGCAGTTCTGGTTCTTACAGGTTTTAAGGGCGAAAAATCTTTTTCTTCAGTAAAAAATCAGATTAAGGGGATTATTCATAACCCTTTGATTATAGGAGTTCTGTCAGGAATTGTTGTTCTGCTTCTGAAAATGGTAGTTGTGCCTTATATGCCTGAAAAATTGTTTCAAGATTTCCGTTTTGTAAAGACAAGTCTTGATTATGTTGCCAGATCTGCAACGCCGCTTTCTCTTCTTGTTTTAGGCGGGCAGTTTGAATTCAGTAAAATAAAAGGATTCAGAAAACAGATAATTGCAGGAACTTTGGGAAGAACAATTGTTGCTCCGGTTATTGGTCTTGGTATTGCTGCTTTTTTGACATTGAAAGAAATATTGATTTTTACTCCGGCTGTATTTGCAGCCTTGCTTTCCCTTTTTGCCACACCGGTTGCAGTAGCTTCTGCTATTATGGCAGAAGAAATGGATAATGACGGGCAGCTTGCTTCACAACTTGTGGTTTGGACGTCATTAGTTTCGGTTTTTACACTTTTTGGATTTATATTTATATCGCGGTTTTTAGGAGTTTTGTAATTCCTGTTTTGCAAATAAAAAGGGGCTGTCCAATAAGTTCTGTCATGCTGAACTTGATTCAGCATCTACACTGCCTATTGTGAAGAGATTCCGAAACTAGTTCGGAATGACACTATGAACTTCATTCTGGGACAGCCCCTTTTTTTATTTCATAAAATAAGTTTTTATTGGTGGAAAGCCGTTGAATTCTACACTGGCATATGTAGAAGTATAAGCTCCAGTACTGAGCCAGTACAATTTATCACCGGCTTTTAAGCTGACTGGCAGCTTATATTTATAATCTTCATACATAATATCTGCAGAGTCACAGGTTGGACCTGCAAGAATGACTTCGCCTTCCTTTTCACCAGGTGCATCCTTGGAACTGATTACAGGATATTTCATGGCTTCATCCATGGTTTCGATAAGTCCGTTGAATTTTCCTGAATCCTGATAAACCCAGCGCTGAAGGGCAGTGTTGTTTTTCCGGCTTACAAGAATTACTTCGCTTGTGAGAATTCCACAGTCTCCTACAAGGGAACGTCCAGGTTCAAGAACAATCATTGGAAGTTCATCTCCAAAGTCTTCATGAAGGTAACGGGTAATTTCCGATGCATAAACATCAAGTTCATTTGTTGGCTGGATATAATGGGCAGGGAATCCGCCACCCATATTAATCATTGTAAGTTTGATTCCTTCTTCTTCCTCAAGGGAGTTATAAAGGTAAGTTACTTTTGCAATTGCATCATTCCATGATCCAATATCACGCTGCTGGGAACCAACATGGAATGAAACTCCGTAAGGAGTAAGTCCAAGGTCGCGGGCCATAACAAGAAGATCATAAGCCATATCAGGATGGCAGCCGAATTTTCTTGAAAGAGGCCAGTCAGCAGTATCTGAAGATTCAACAAGGATTCTTACATAAATACGGCTTCCAGGTGCATTTTCGGCGATGGCACGAAGATCATCTTTACTGTCGGTTGCAAACATTCTTACACCGTTTTCGTAAAAATACTTGATGTCTTTTGCTTTCTTTATGGTATTTCCATAAGAAAGACGTTCGCCGGTTACTCCAAGAGACATGATTTTATCAAGTTCATATCTTGAAGCAACATCAAAGTTGGACCCTAATTCTGCAAGCATCTTCAATACCGGTTCGCCAGGGTTTGACTTAATGGCGTAGTAGATGTGTGCATAAGGGAACGCATCTTTGAGCTTAAGAAAATTAAATTTAATCTGATTAAGATTAATTACCAGGTTTGGAGTTTCTAAGTCCTTTGAGAACTCCAAAAATCGATTCCATTGGGAATCGGAGATGTAGTCACTACGATTGAACATAAGTGCCCACCTAAAAAAAAGAATGTTGTGAGGAGAACCTCAGAAGTCGTAGTCCCGCAACCAGTTGAAAAGAGGTTCGGCAGACGATCATTCTAAAAAAGCGAAACTTTTTTTCTTTTGAAGACGAACTCAGCGGGGAGCCAGTCGTCCGATGTCGTTTCGGGAGAAACGGCACCCTTTTTTCGCAAGTGTATGTTCACTTGGCAGTGATTATTGGAACCCAAAATCACTACGTAGAAAAAGACTATATAGGAAATATGAAGTTGTTGCAAATATTATTTCTGGGTTAAAAAGGAAAAGGCGGTTTAAGGATTAACCGCCTTTTCTGATAGAATTTATTGTTTTCATCAAGAAAATCGTTCTCATGATTCTCTGTAATATTATGTTACCACTTTTTTGGTGTAAGTCAAGCAAGTTTTTTCTTATTTTATTGTATTTTAAGATTTTAGGTACCGATTATCATTTTAATAATCTTTATGGCTTCTTCAAATTTCTCAAGGTTGATATTTGAGTAATTCAGGATGTACATGTGCTGGAGATTTTCCTTTTCTGATTCGTAGTATTCAGAAAGCATGTTGATATTGATGCCTTTTTCCAGAAGGTATTTTTTTAGTTCAGTGTCACTGACTGAAGTTTTCAGATTCAGAATCAGATGAAGACCGGAATCACTTTCCAGAATGGAACATTCATTATCTGAAAGATTCTTATGAAGAATATTCAGAACTGTTACACGCTTTCTTCTATAGTAAAGGCGCATTCTGTTTATGTGTTTTTCAAAATAGCCTTCATCAATAAATTTTGCAAGTGTGTACTGTTCAAAAGTAGGAACCGGGCAGGAGTAAAAATCCAGGGTCTGGTAGTAAAGGTTTGCAAGATGTTCAGGTAAAACCATGTAGCTTATACGGATTGTAGAGGCAATGGATTTTGAAAAAGTGTTCATATAAATAACCTTTTCAAAGGCATCAATACTCTGCAAAGTGGGAATCGGATTGCCGTTCTGGCGGAACTCGCTGTCATAATCATCTTCAATGATATACCTGTCGCTTTTCTCATTTGCCCAGCCTAAAATTTCATAACGGCGGGATGCCGGCATCGTAATGCCTGTGGGAAAGTGATGGTTTGGGCTTATATGAGCAATCTGGGCGTTTGAGTTTCTCAGTTCCTGGATATTAATGCCGTTTTCATCAAGATTTGCGAAAACACAGTCTACTTTATTTATTTCGTAAACTTTTCTGATTTTTGTGTATCCCGGATTTTCTATACAGAAAGTTTTGTTTTTTCCAAAAAGCTTAATCAGAATCTCATAAAGATTTTCTGTTCCAGCCCCTATAATAATCTGGTTGGGGTCAACGGCCATACCGCGGAAAGAATAAAGATGTTTTGCTATGGCATTTCTTAAAGCTTCAATTCCCGAACTTGGAGAAACCTGCAGAACCTGATCCTGCATTTCTGATAAAACTTCGCGGCTTAATTTTGCCCAGATGGAAAAAGGGAAGTTTTTGGTTTCAACATTATTGGATGAAAAATCAAAATAATAAGAAGGTTTTAGGCTTACATTTATATTCAGTTCTGTTTTCTGCACTGCTTTAGGATTTGGTTTTGAAAGATTTTTTATATCGCTTACAAAATAGCCTTTTTTAAGTTCACTATATAAATAGCCTTCACTTATAAGCTGGTCATATGCGTTTTCAACTGTAATGGTACTAATTCCAAGGTTCTGTGCAAGAGTTCGTTTTGAAGGAAGCTTTTCCCCGTTTTTTATGGTTCCATTCAGGATATCACGCCTGATATTCTGGTAAAGTTCCTTGTAAATGGGCTGGGAAATGTTTGAAAAGTCATAAGTAAGCATATTCAGCGAAAACCTCTGGCATCTAAAAATATTTTATTTTGGACATTTATTTAATATCAGTTATTAATCATTATTGCAATATCAATTATCAAAGGAGATGAAGAAAAATGAAAGATAATCAGTATGAATTGAATAAAGGTCTTGCCCAGATGCTTAAAGGCGGTGTGATTATGGATGTTACAACTCCCGAACAGGCAAAAATCGCGGAAGCTGCAGGTGCATGTGCTGTTATGGCACTGGAAAGAATTCCGGCAGACATTCGTGCCGCAGGTGGAATTTCCAGAATGAGCGATCCGAAAATGATTAAGGGCATTCAGGATGCAGTTTCTATTCCTGTTATGGCAAAATGCCGTATCGGGCACTTTGTAGAAGCTCAGATTCTTGAAGCAATTGAAATTGACTACATTGACGAGTCGGAAGTTCTTTCACCGGCTGATGATGTATATCATATCAATAAACGTGATTTTAAAGTTCCTTTTGTCTGTGGAGCAAGAGATTTAGGGGAAGCGCTCCGCCGCATAAACGAAGGTGCTTCTATGATAAGAACAAAGGGTGAACCGGGCACCGGAGATATTGTTCAGGCTGTGCGCCATATGAGAAAGATGAATTCTGAAATAGCAAAACTTACTTCCATGCGGGAAGATGAACTTTTTGAAGCTGCAAAGCAGCTTCAGGTTCCTTACGAGCTTGTTCAGTACGTTCATAAAAACGGAAAGCTTCCTGTTGTAAATTTTGCCGCAGGCGGAGTTGCAACTCCAGCCGATGCAGCTCTCATGATGCAGCTTGGAGCCGAAGGTGTATTCGTTGGTTCTGGAATCTTTAAATCAGGAAATCCGGAAAAACGAGCCGCCGCTATTGTAAAGGCTGTAACAAATTATAAAGATGCAAAACTTATTGCAGAGCTTTCTGAAGATCTTGGTGAAGCAATGGTAGGCATCAACGAAAATGAAATCAAGCTCATTATGGAAGAAAGAGGCAGATAATGAAGATTGGAGTTCTTGCGGTTCAGGGCGCTTTTATTGAACATGAAAAAATGCTTCAAAAACTGGGATGTCAGACTGTTGAATTACGGGCAAAAGAAGATATTTCAAACCTGGACGGGCTTATTCTTCCAGGCGGCGAAAGTACAGTGCAGGGGAAACTTTTACGGGAACTTGATATGTTTACTCAATTAAAGAATCTTATAAATGATGGGCTTCCGGTTTTTGGAACATGCGCCGGTTTAATTCTTCTAAGTGAAAAAATAAATAATGACAATGCCCGTTATTTTCAGACTCTTCCTGTAATAGTTCAGCGAAATGCTTATGGCCGTCAGCTTGGAAGTTTTAAAACCCTTTCAACTTTTGGCCAGATGCAGGATGTAGAAATGACATTCATAAGGGCTCCTGTGATTACTGAAGTTGAAAAAGATGTAAATATTCTTTCTGTTGTAGATGGCAGGATTGTTGCCGTTGAATATAAAAATCAGATAGGCCTTTCATTTCATCCGGAACTTGATGAAGATACAAGAATTATGGAGTACTTTTTAAGAAAAATATAAGTTTCATTTCCAGGCTCTTATTCCATGAGAGCCTGGGGTTATATATTAGTTTTGAAAACAATATATAAGGAGTGCTTATGAAAGATCAGACAGAAGAATTTAACGATGTACTTTTACTGGATGACTGTAAAATAAAGGAGCTGCTTAAGGAAATTGATTCTCCATTATTGGCTAAAGCATTAATTGGAACTGGATCCGAAGTGCAGGAAAAGTTTTTTCACAATCTCAGATCTCTTGACGTTGCGATGCTGAAAGAAGATATGGAGTTTTTGGGTTCTGTTCCTTTAGAGGAAGTTTTATTGGCGCGGAAAAAAGTACTCGAAATTTTAAGAACGCTTAATTAAGTTTTTACACTGTCATTCTATGAGAGTAGGTGTTATCATAATTTAATGAGGAATTAGATATGGCAGGAAAGAAGAAACTTGAAAAAGAAAGCCTTGCTACTTTCAGAAGAATTACGCGCTATGATCAGATGATTGCTTCAGGAACTTATCCAAGTGTAAAAAAACTGATTGCTGAATTTGAAACTTCAGAAGCAACTGTTCACCGTGATCTTGAGGCACTTCGTAATGATTTTGGAGCAAAAAAATATCTGAAATATGACCGCTTCAAAGGTGGTTATTATTATTCAAATCCTACTTTCAGAATTCCAGCTTTAATTACAACAGAAAAGCAGATTATTGCCGCCCAGCTTGTATCTAATCTCCTTGATACGATTAAAGGAACTCCACTTTATAAGCAGGGTGTTGAAGTATTCACAACTCTTTCTTCAAATATTGAACAGGATTCAAAACTTAATGCAAAAAAGCTTTCAAACAGGATTCTGTTTTTGGGAATGAATCCGGTTGAAATAAAAGATGAAACCTGGAGTTTTCTGGAAGAAGCAATGAGTAAAAATCGGTACATTACTTTCGATTACAAAAAAGAAGACCACACTTACAATATTTGTCTGAAACCATACCAGCTTATTTATTCTAACGGTATGTGGACTTTGTACGGCTACAGAACAAATCCAGGTTATGAAGGAAATAAATTTTTTAATCTTCCTTCTATATGTAACATCATTATTAGGGAAGAAAGCTTTGATTTACCGGAAGATTTTTCCTACGAAAAACATGTTGCTGGAAATTTCGGACGATATGTTGGCGAAGAAAATTATGAGTTTAAAATAAAGATTCTGGTAAACTGGAAAGCTGATTATCTTAAAACTTATAGTTGGGCTCCGGATCAAAGTTTCGAAGAACAACCAGACGGAACTGAAATAATGACTTTTACAAGTAATCAGTATTACCCTGTTCTGGACTGGGTTTTGGAGCAGGGGAAGTATGTAAAACCACTTGCACCACAAAAGCTGGTAGATGATTGGACAGATAATGTAATAAATATGATGAAAATGGTGGAGAAGATTAATAATGAATAAAAGTGAACAGGAAAATAATTTTGACAGAAAAAGATATTTTTATGGTACTCCAGAGGGAGATGAAGAATTTCTGCTGGATATTCTTAGTAAAACTGATGTAAAATCTTTTAAGACTTCCTCCATTCCATTAACAGAATTCTGGTTATCCAGAAATAAAAAAATCAGCAGACAATTACTGGATAAAATAGACCCGGCAATTGATTTCGATTCCGCTGTAAAATGTTTTGAGTATCCTGTATATGCTACTAAAAATGATAATGGAAAAGAAAAAAGAATAGGACTGCCTTCCATGACAGACCTTATGCTTTTTACTGAAAAATATGCTGTTGCAGTGGAAGGGAAATTTACAGAACCTTTGTATGAAACAATTGAAAAATGGCTGTTAAAAAAATCAGAGAAGTCAGAAAAGCCAGAAGTTTTAGAAAGCTGGTATAAATATATAGAACCTTACTGTAATTACAAAGAGACGGATAAAACCAAAATAGAGAGTAAAGTGGTCTATCAGTTTTTACATAGAACGGCTTCGGCTTGTTACTGCAGTAAAAGAGATTCGAAAATACCTGTAGTTTTATATCATTTGTTTTATGATAAAGATAATGAACGGTCTAAAAGAGATCAGGAATATGTTGCAAAAAAAATAGAAGAATCTGCAGAATTACTTGGTTTTAATTCAGATAAAATAAAACTGATTATTGAACTGACACCTGTTACAAATTTTAATGAAGTAAAAGAAAGATATGATGGAATTAAAGGAGATTTGTTTATCCGAATGAAAAGAAAAGAAATTTATAGATTTGAATAATATGGAGAAAAAAAATGGCAGCATCTTACACTAAATTTGAAATAATTGAAAAAGTTGAAGAATATTTTTCAATGAATACTGTTTCTGAGTTATACAAAGCAAATTTTATTAATTATACAGGTAAGACAAAAGATACTCATGAACTTTATATTAAGATCATTGCAGATTATTTAACTGAACATAAAGATGAGTTATTAGCAGAGTTGAGTAATAAAACAATTACAAGAGGAGATGGAAAATCATATAAAACTGAAGGTCATGATGGCTGCTGTAATTTTGTTTTTACAGATAAAAAAACAGGAGAAAGAAGAGAAGAAAATATTGCTTATGCAATGCATTCTCAATTCAAGGATTCAGACAGCATTTTCGGCAGAGTTTTGGATTATCAAATTCCGCTTAAAAATAAACGGTCAGACAAAGGGGTTGGTAAGATAGATTTATTAAGCCATTTGAAGTATGAAGAAAATGGTGAAGTAAAATATAAGACTTATGTAATAGAATTAAAAAAAGATGAATCAACAGAAACTCTGTTGCGGTGTATTCTTGAATCATATACTTATGCAAAAATTGTAGACAAAGAAAAGTTATTTAGGGATTTTGAACTGCCACTTGAAAATAATGAATTGGTAATAGCTCCGTTAGTATACTATGATGATAAATCAGTAAATCAATATGATGATATATCGGCATTAATTAAGGAACTGGATATTAAAGCAGAATGTTTTAAATGGTCCTATGACAATGGTTTCCAGATAGAAAACTTTACTTCACCGTCTGATAGCTCAGAAATTTCTGTTGATTAAATTCAAAAAACATCATAACATTTAACAAAATGACAAATATTGTAAAAATGTCATTTTGAAATGGAGAAAATTGATGCTTACAGAAAAAGATTTAAAATCAAAGACTTTCCCTGAATTCTGGAATCTGACAGTTTCAAAATATGCAGACAATAAAGCTGTGGCTTTTGCGCTGGATATGGAAAAGTTTCTGACATACAGACAGCTTGATGATCTTCAGCTGAATGTTGCAAAACTCTTTACCGCACTTGGAATTGGCGCTGGTGAAAAAATTGCAATCTGGTCTGCAGGCTGTCCTAACTGGGGAGCATCTTATTTTGCTGCTGTAAATCATGGCTTTACAGCAGTCCCACTTCTTCCAGATTTTTCTGCAAATGAATTATCTACAATCTTTAAGCATTGCGAAGTTAAAGCCCTTATTGCGGAAGAAAGCCTTCTGCAGCGTTTTGAAAAATGTCCTGAAAATCTTCCTGAACTGGTTATTAATATTTCGGACTTTTCTTTAATTAAAGGGAACAAGAATATAACTCTTGAATCTGTAAAGGAAAATAAAATTTCTGAAGCTACAGCAAAAGAAGATGACATTGCTTCAATCATTTATACATCAGGCACAACCGGCCGGTCAAAAGGCGTTGTACTTACACATAAAAATCTTATTTCCAATCTGCTTCAGGCTCAGACAATTTTCCCAATTACAGAAAAGGATGTTTCTCTTTCTTTCCTGCCTTTAAGCCATGTTTATGAATTTACAGCGGGCTTTACTTATATTCTTTCTTATGGTGCATGTATTTATTACCTTGCAAAACCTCCTGTAGTTTCTGCACTTCTTAAAGCGTTTAAGGATGTTCGTCCTACCTGCGGAATGTCGGTTCCTCTTGTAATGGAAAAAATCTACAAAAATGCAATCAAACCAAATTTCGAAAAAAACAAAGTAATAAAGTTCCTTTATGAAATTTCATTATTCAGAAAGCTTCTTCACCGTATTGCCGGAAAGAAGCTTATGAAAACTATGGGTGGCAGATTCAAGTTTTTTGGAATTGGCGGCGCCAGACTGGATCCTGTTGTAGAACGTTTTCTTAAAGAAGCAAAATTTCCTTATGCTATTGGATACGGTCTTACAGAAACTTCCCCTTTGATTTCAGTTTCAAATCCACAGCAGACTGTATGCGGAACTATTGGACTTACTCTTCCTGGCGTAGACATGAAGATTTTAAATCCTAATGAAATGGGATTTGGAGAAGTAGTAGTAAAAGGTGATAACGTTATGGCCGGTTATTACAAAGACGAAGAAATGACAAAGGCTGCTTTTACAACAAAAGAAGACAGCTGTGGAGAAGGTTATTTCAAAACCGGCGATCTTGGATGCCTGGCAGAAAAGAAAGGAGTTGTAAGACTGAGTCTTAAAGGCCGCAACAAAAATATGATTTTAGGACCAAGTGGTGAAAATATTTACCCGGAAGATATTGAATTTGTTCTGAATCAAAACTCAAATATTACAGAATCTCTGGTGGTTATGGGCAAAAAAGGGCTTCGGGCAATCATTAAACTTCATGATAATGTTCATACCAGAAGGGAAGAACTAAGAACACAGATTAAAACTTATATTAACGAAAGAGTAAGTCGTTCAAGTCGTATCGAAGAAATTGATTTTATTACAGAATTTGAGAAAACCGCAACTCAAAAAATAAAACGCTTCCTTTACGAAGTGAATTAAGATTTTTTTATTCTGTATTTATAACATATTGGCGATTTTGTGCTAAACTTATATCAAAGGGTTTTCAGCATGAAATACGAGACAAAAGAGATTACTTATTACAACGGTTTTTCCTTCGAGATTTTTATTCGTCCGGAATTGATTGTTTCTCAGGAAGGAGAAGGATATTACAGTATCATTCTTTTTAGAGACACTCTTCTTTCTGTTACTGCGGAAAGTGCCGAAGTTTTTTCAGGATCTGGAATACTGGTTCTTTCTCCAAATCACCATATCAGGGAAGCAAAGATTCTTGAACAGGGACCTTGTGGAAGTGTCTCAACACTGATTTTCTCACCAAACGGAATCAACTCAAATTTTGAAAAATTCCCTGACACATTTGAATATCAGGCTTTGAATGAAATTGAAAGCGGTTACCGTTACATGTCTCTGGATCCTAAGATTTTTGAAACTTTTGTGAACCATTTTGCCATGATTGATTCACATTTGAACCACAATCAGGGTGAATTCTGGCCATGCATCGCAAAAAGCTATGTGCTTGAATTGATTCTTATGATTGCCCGTAACAGCTGGCTTCTGCAGGCCACACGGAATAAAGAAAACACAGCCTTGCATGTGGTGGAATATTTCAACTTCGCTTTTCCTAAGAAACTTACGCTGGATGAAATTGCGGGAAAGTTTGCAACCAACAGAACCACACTGAATGCACTTTTCAAGAAGGAATACGGAACCAGTGCAATGGATTATCTGAATAACATAAGAATCCAGAATGCATCTTTTATGCTTTCTAATACCGGGCTTCCTATTGCAACTGTTGCAGAACGTACCGGCTTTTCTGATGAAGCATATTTTTCAAGAGCTTTTAAAAAGGCAACGGGAAAATCTCCAAGTGATTTTCGCCGGGCTCTTCTGCATCCTTATGGGAAAGAATGGGCTCAATACTGTTTTGAATAAATTGCAGATTATGCAAATCTCATTGCAGATTTTACATTAAGTTATTTTCCTTCCTATTTTATGATTTTGAAAAATCAAAAAAGGAAGGTGATTATGCTTAAATCAAAAATCAACACACTGATAAAACTTTCGTCACTTGCAGGATGCTTTTTTCTTGCAGGCTGTCTTTCTCTTTCCGGCTGTTCCGGTAAAGGATTGAATCTTGTTCATTCTACATCTATGACAGAAGGAAATGCTTATGTTGGCGTTATGACTTCTGAAAGCAAAGGAATTGTGACCGGTGAAAAAGGTCTTGTTCTTTGTTCTGAAGACGGAGGACAGACCTGGGCAAAAGATAAAATCATCGCACCGTTTATTGCAGGTATGTATGCTGTAAATGAAAATGTGGTTTACATGAACGGGGACACCAGAATCTTTATGAAAACTACTGACGGCGGAAAAACAAAAGAGATTCTTCCTAAAACCAATTTTGCCATCGGTAAAGGCGTTAATATGCTTGATGAAAATGTTGGATGGGTCTGGGGGAAAGAAACTGTTCTTGGCGGACTTTATGAATATGACGATGTAAAAAAAGAATTTGAAAAAATCCCGCTCCCTGAAGGATCAAGTTATTGTGAAAGTGCTCTTATTCTTGGAAAAGGAAAAGGCTTGATGCTTGATGTAAAAGGCCGCCTTTTTGAAACTTCTGATTATGGAAAAAACTGGAAACAAAATGGAGAGATGTTTACAGAAGAAAATATAAAACCGATTGTGAAAAATCTTCTTTCAATGAATTCAATATGGCAGGATGAGACAGGAATCCGCCTTGCATATCTTGGTAAAAAAGATGGCACTGAATATCATTTTGTAATGAAGCTGAGCACTGACGGCGGAAAAACTTTTACAAAAGAATTTGATTATGTTCTGAAAAAGGAACCTAAATCATTCACTGTAAATCAGCGCAACGAAATCTGTGTCCTGAATCAGGATACCACAATGGACGTGTACGAATATTAAAATGCTTTTCCTCTGGCAGGTCGATTTTATCTGTCAGGGGAAATAAAAAGCGATAATATTCGTTATAGAATTGTACCGATATATTTCCCGCTTTTTGTCTGCTCATTACAGGTAGAGCTATACTGCTTCAGCCTGAAAAAGAAGATATTCTTTTCAAGAAATTCTTTTGACTTTTCTTCTTTGTCACGCTATGGAAACGCCTATATTGAAATGATAAAAAAGCATATTATGAAATTGCAGGTATGTACAATATCGAGATGTATATATAATAAAATTAAAGTAAAGGATTCCCACATGGACAAAGACTGGTCGGATAAAA
>JAKSTN010000001.1 GCA_024402535.1 Treponema sp. | reverse complement strand
TAACCTCTCTGATTTTCAATCTTATTCCACGCTGCCCGTAAACTCCATAAACCTGGGGTTGCATTTTTGTTACTTATATTCAACCAATTATAAATCCTTAATCAAATGATATTTCTTGTTTTCGGTTGGAATGTTATCCAGTTCGCCAATAATTCTATATCCGTGTTTCTTGTAAAACTCCGGTGCCTGCCAGCTCATTGTATCCACATGCACTGAATGACATCCCCGGCGGATTGCTTCTTCTTCGGCAGCCTTCAGGAGTTTTGAACCAATACCTGTTTTTCGATATTTTTCATCAACCCAGAGAATATCCAGGTGCATCCATCCCCAGTAAGTTCCTCCAAGGATTCCCGCAATCACATTTCCGTCATCATCATATTCAACAATATTCAAAAGTTCATGATTATCAGGACCAACAGCTTTATTGTTGAATTCTTCAAGAGCATGATTTACAAAATTGATTTCTTCATCAGTTGGATTGTAGTTCATAATTCTATATTACCAAACCTTCTGTCTATTTTTCTTCACTTCCGATCTAATCTTCTTCAATTTCAATTTTCTTTCCTTACTGGCTTTAGTTGGCTTAGTAGGCTTTCTCTTCTTCGGTATCACCAGAGCCTGAACGATTCTATTTTCCAATCGTGCTAGTGCAATTTCTCTGTTTCTTTCCTGATATCTCTCGTCATCTACATCCAAAAAAAGACAATCATCTTTATTTAATATAGAAGAAAGTTTCACTCTTAACCGCTCGCGTTCCACTTCTGTAATCCCACCAACAGCAGTAAGGGGCAGCACAAGATGAACTTTGGTATTCACCTTGTTCACATTCTGGCCGCCGTTCCCGCCGCTACGGGCAAAGGTCATTTGAGAATTATTCAGAATGGATTCGTGAAGTTCTGTTTTATTCATTTGTTCCATTATATAGGATGATTAGGAATTAGGGTGTAAAGTTGTGGTTTAATTCAATGGCTTTTATAATTGTGATATATAATTTTATGGAGGACAAAATATGAAATGTTATATTTTAAGATGGAATCAGGAAAAGTCTCATATGACAAAAGAAGTTTATTCAAAACATCTGGATGACCTTCATGAAAATTACGATGAGGTTGGACTTTCCTGACAGATTGATCAATGGGAAGATGCGCATAAAGGCGACATGTTTATAATTCTGCAGAACCATTCAGATAATGACGGCGTTTGCGGCTAATTGATTGATATGCTTGTTGCGGACAGACTGAGTATCAGAATTATGGAAGAACTGATGGCACGTGATATGTGGAATCAGTGGACTTTTTCAGATTTTTTTGGAATCCAGCAGATAACTGATTTTACTGGAAATTGAAAAATCGTTATCTTCCGCGAAGGATATGAGCTGCGAATTCAAAAGCGATCATGCCTAAGCCGAAAAGAATGGAAAGAATCATTCGCGGAATATCAGGAATTTCAATCATATTAGTAATCAAAATTCCAAAGAAGGAACAGACGGCAATCCATGTCAAAATGCGCGAAGTCTTGTGAGCCCGCATTTCTTTTTCGGAAGTCATTTCTTCCGCAGTGCCCGGACCAAGAAAATCTTCAGGCGTAGCACTTATTTCATTGCAGAGCTTAAGAAATTTTTCCCAATCCTTTTTGCTTATATAAAATTTTACCCCGTCAGTAAAACTTGGATGAACAACCATCCCCATATCTTCGGCTTTGCGAATAAAAGGAATACTTTTTTCATTAAGCATTTCTTCAAAATTTTTGGATGCGATGATTGAGTTGAATTTACCGACAAGAATAAGTTCCATAAAGCCCTCCAAATAATTGTAACATCACTATATTTAGCCTGCAAGTTTTGTGCTATTATTAAAAACGGACAGACAGTTGCCTATGGCGAAATTATAGTGGCAGATGAAAACTTTGGCATAAGAATTTGCGAACTGGCGAATTAAAAAGGGCAGTCGAACAAGGGAGGCGGGATTCTCACATTTTTTCTTCTCCGTCACAATATGGCGGACTTATGGTTTATAATAATATATGAATAAATTTTCACAAGAACATTTATTCATATAAATATCGTGATAAACAAATAAAAGAAGAAAAAGTGAAAATGATACATACAAGGGATTCTATCAGAAAAACAACACGAATCATTCAGTTAGATAAAATGCTCCAAGGCGGGAATTTTGTTGGCATTGATGATTTGATATTTAAGTTTGGTGTATCACAGCGTACGATTGAAAGGGATTTTGAGCGGCTTCGTGATGAAATGGATGCGCCGTTAGAGTACGATAAAAATCTCAATAAATATCATTATTCAGACCCTACCTTTTCAATTCCAAATATTGTTCTAACAGAAGGGGATTTATTCACCGTTTCAACAATTTTGCCTCTTATGGAACAATACAAAAATACGCCGCTGGAAAATTCATTCAGACATATTATGCATAAAATTACAGATATGCTGCCTGATACAATAACGGTTGATAGTTCATTTCTTAATAAAGACATCACTTTTCTAAAAGATTCTATTCCTTCAATTCAGGAAGATGTGTTTAATCTTATTTTTCAATCTATTAAAAGTCAAAAAACATTAACTTTCGAACATAGAAGTTCAAAAAATCAAGATTATAAATATAAAGAATTTGATGCCTATCACGTTCTTTGCCAAAAAGGAAACTGGTATGTAATTGGATACGAACATACTGAATCAGCAATTCGACTATATTCAATGGCGCGCATTCGGAATATTTGTCTTACTTCTAATTTTTTTAAAATTCCAGAAGATTTTAAGCTTGAAGATCATGTAGATTTAGATGTTGGAATCTGGAATAACACAAATCCTCCCGACTTATATGAATTACTGTTTGCAGCTGATGTAGCAAATTATATTACAGAACGACAATGGCATAAAACGCAGGAATTTGAACAACGATCAGATGGAACAATCCTCTTAAAATTTGAAACCAATCAAAAAGAAATGATTACTTCCTGGATAATGAGTTTTGGTCATAAAGTCACAGTTTTAAAACCTGAATGGCTCAGAGAAAAAATAAAAGATGAATGCATAAAAATGCTGGATAATATTGAGAAATTTAATTAATAAGGAGATAGGTGGCATGAAAACAGTTGATGAATTTTGTGGACAAGGGAAGGGGTATTCTCGTTCTATAACTTTAAGGAACAAGTTAATACCTGTTGGAAAGACTCAGGAAAATCTTGAGAAAATCAGGATTTTGGAAAATGATAAAAAAAGAGCAGCTTCTTATCAGGAAGTAAAAAATCTAATAGATGATTTTCATCGCTCATTTATTCAAGATGTATTATCAAATGTAGATTTTGAGTGGGGCCCTTTATACGATGAATTTGATTTATATCAAAGTAAAGCAGATAAAAATGAAAAAGCAAAAATAAAACCAGATTTACAGAAACTTCAGGCAGTAATGCGTTCAAAAATTGTAAAGAAATTTACAGGTGATGACCGATTTAAAAAGCTATTTGCAAAAGAGTTACTTTCTGAACTTCTGCCAGAAATAATAAAATCGGCTGATCCAGCTACTATTTCTGATAAAGAAGAAGCTCTTAAAGCATTTGATAAATTCAGCACTTATTTTACAGGTTTTCACGAAAACAGAAAAAATTTATATAGCGAAGAAGAAAAATCAACTGCAATTAGTTATCGCATTGTAAATGAAAATTTCCCGAAATTTTATTCAAATGTAAAACTTTTTGAGAAATTGGAAAAAGAATTTCCCGCAATTATTTCTGATACAGAAGAATCTCTCAAAAGCATTCTTAATGGTAAAAAATTAAAAGATATTTTTAATCCAGAGTCTTTTAATGAGGTTCTTACACAAACTGGCATTGATTTTTACAACACAATAATTGGTGGTATTGCAGAAGAAGCCGGAACTCAAAAAATCCAGGGATTTAATGAAAAAATCAACCTTGCAAGACAGCAATTACCTGACACAGAAAAAAATAAACTTCGTGGGAAAATGGTAGTTTTGTTTAAGCAGATTTTAAGTGATAGAGAAACTGCTTCTTTTATTCCTGTAGGATTTGAAAATAATGAAGAAGTTTATACTTCTATCAGGACTTTCAAAAATGAAGTTGTTGATGAAGTAATTAACCTTTCAAAAGAAACTTTTGTTTCTCCAAATGATTATAATATTTCAGAAATCTATGTCCCAGCAAAAAAACTTACGGCATTTTCATTAAGCATTTTTGGTCATTGGTCTATCCTGAATGATGGCTTATTCTATATTGAAGAAGAAAAAAGTAAAAAGGCTTTAACTGAAGCTCAATCCGAAAAAATCAGAAAAGAAATTGCAAAAAAAGATTACAATCTTTCTGAATTACAGGAAGCTTATGAAAAATACTGTGAACGAAACAATGAGCAGGTCTGCATTACTGTAAAAAAATATTTTTCATTAATGGAACTTCAGCAAATTGAAAACACAAAAGAAAAAACAGATGTCATGCTGCTTTCAAGAATAAATACTACATATGCGGCAATTGATTTTGCAGAAATGAAGAATCTTCAGCAGGAAAAAAATGCAGCAACACCTATAAAAGAATTCCTGGATGAAGTTCAGAATCTTTATCATTACCTGAAACTTGTTGATTATCGCGGTGAAGAAGAAAAAGATTCTGCGTTTTATTCTAAACTTGATGAAATTATTGAAAAACTGGAAGGAATTACTGCACTTTATAACAAGGTTAGAAATTTTGTTACAAAGAAACCTGGTGAAGTTAAGAAATTTAAGTTGAATTTTGATTGTCCAACACTTGCTAATGGGTGGGATGAAAATAAAGAATCAGCCAATGATGCAATTTTGTTACGCAAAGAAAACAAATATTATCTAGGTATTTATAATCCTAAAGACAAACCAAAATTTCAAAAAGAAGAATGCAATGAAGATGATTGTTATGAAAAAATGATTTACAAATTACTTCCTGGTCCAAATAAAATGCTTCCAAAAGTTTTCTTTTCAGCAAAAGGTCAGGAAACTTTCCTTCCTCCAAAGGATTTGTTATTAGGTTATGAAGAAGGTAAACACAAAAAAGGTGATTCTTTTGATAAAGACTTCATGAAAAAACTTATAGATTGGGATAAGTCTGCTCTAAACATTCATGAAGACTGGAAAAATTTTGGTTTCAAATTCTCCCCAACAGAAAGCTATAAAGATATGAGTGATTTCTACAAAGAAGTAGAATTACAGGGATATAAAATCACATTCCAGAAAATTCCATCTTCCAAAATCGACTCTCTTGTAGATTCTGGCAAGCTTTTCCTTTTCCAAATTTACAACAAAGACTTTGCAGAAAAATCATCAGGAAAGAAAAATCTTCATACATTGTATTGGGAAAATCTTTTTAGTGAAGAAAATCTTAAAGATATCTGCCTAAAACTAAATGGCGAAGCAGAACTCTTCTATCGTCCTGCAAACGTAAATATTAAAATTGTAAAACACGAAAAAGGTTCTGTCCTTGTAAACCGAACAACAACAGATGAAAAATCAATTCCAGAAGAAATTTACCAGGAAATCTATCAGTTCAAGAACAATATGATTTCTGAAATTTCTAAAGAGGCAAAAGAATTACTTGATTCTGGAACAGTTGTTTTAAAAGAAGCAAAACATGAAATTACAAAAGACAAACATTTTACAGAAGCAACTTATCTTTTCCATTGTCCAATTACAATGAATTTTAAGGCTCCCGAAATTACAGGAAGAAAATTTAATGATCGTGTTTTGGAAGTTCTAAAAGCAAATCCAGATGTAAAAATCATTGGTCTTGACCGTGGTGAACGTCATCTAATTTATCTTTCACTTATTAACCAGAAAGGTGAAATTGAATTACAAAAAACTTTGAATCTTGTAGAACAAGTTAGAAACGATAAAACTGTAAAAGTAAATTATCAGGAAAAGCTTGTTCAGAAAGAGGGCGATAGAGATAAAGCCCGCAAAAACTGGCAGACAATCGGCAATATTAAAGAATTAAAAGAAGGTTATCTTTCTAACATTGTTCACGAAATTGCAGAACTTATGGTAAAAAATAATGCCATTGTAGTTATGGAAGATTTGAATTTCGGCTTTAAACGAGGACGCTTCGCGGTTGAACGACAGGTTTATCAAAAGTTTGAAAATATGCTTATTGAAAAACTGAATTATCTTGTTTTCAAAGATAAGGCAGTTACAGAACCAGGCGGAGTTTTGAATGCTTATCAATTAACGGATAAAGCAACTACAGTAAGCGATGTTTACAAACAATGCGGATGGCTTTTCTATATTCCAGCAGCTTATACTTCTAAAATTGATCCAAAAACTGGATTTGCAAATTTGTTCAATACTGCAGGCCTTACAAATGTTGAAAAGAAAAAAGAATTCTTTGATAAGTTTGATGGCATTCGATATGACTCAAAAGAAGATTGTTTTGTATTCTCTGTAGATTATTCAAAACTTGGAAACAACACAGATTACCTAAAAAAATGGGAAATCTATACTCGCGGAGAAAGAATTGTTTACAGCAGAAAAGAAAATAAAACTATTACTGTAAATCCAACTGAAAACCTCAAAAAGAAATTTGATGAATTTGGAGTAAACTGGCATGACGAAGAAAACTTTATTGATTCACTTCAAACTGTTCAGGCAGAAAAATGCAACGCTTCATTTTTTGACGAATTGTTGCGGACCTTCAACTCTACTCTCCAAATGCGAAATTCAATTCCAAATAGCGAAATTGACTATCTGATTTCTCCTGTAAAAGTAGATGATGGAACTTTCTTTGACAGTCGTGAACAGCTGGCTCTTGGTGAAAAAGCCACTCTCCCAATTGATGCCGATGCAAACGGTGCTTATCACATTGCTTTAAAAGGTTTGTATCTTTTGCAAAATGATTTCAATAGGAACGAAAAAGGTGTCATTCAGAACATATCTAACGCCGATTGGTTCCGTTTTGTTCAGGAAAAAGAATACAGACAGTAGGAGTTTCAATGTCAGAAAACACACAGATTAAGCTTTTTGAAGAAAAAAAAGTCCGCTCGGTTTGGAATGAAGAAGAACAGCAGTGGTATTTTGTTGTAGTTGATGTAATTGAAATATTAACAGATTCAAAAAATCCTACTGATTACATCAAAAAGATGAGAAAAAGAGACCCTGTACTTTCCGAAGGGTGGGGACAACTTGTCACCCCCCTTGGTGTCCAAACTGCAGGTGGAACTCAAAGAATAAACTGCGCCAACGTAAAATCTCTTCTCCGAATTATTCAGTCCATTCCTTCACCAAAGGCAGAACCATTTAAACAGTGGTTGGCTCAGGTTGGCTACGAACGAATGCAGGAAATTGAAAATCCGGAACTGGCACAAGAACGCATGAAGGAACTTTACGAAAAGAAAGGTTACCCAAAAGACTGGATTGATAAACGCTTGCGTGGAATTGCAATCCGTCAGAATCTTACAGATGAATGGAAAGAACGGGGGATTACAAAAGAAAAAGATTTTGCAATTCTTACCGCAGAGATTTCAAAGGCAACTTTTGGGCTTACTCCTTCAGAATATAAAAATGTAAAAGGTCTTACAAAGAAAAATCAGAATCTGCGGGATCACATGACAGATTTAGAACTGATTTTTACTATGCTTGGTGAACGGGTTACTACAGAAATCAGTCAGCAAGAAAAACCTGAGGATTTTGAAGGCAATAAAGATGTAGCTCGTCGTGGCGGAAATGTTGCAGGAGTTGCCAGAAAAGAAACAGAAAAAGAATTAGGACATTCCGTAATTTCCTCGGAAAACTTTTTAAATCTGGAAATAAAATCAAATGGAACTTTATCTGAAGATAACTTACCTGAATGATTTTATTTACTGTCCTCTTTCAATTTATTATCACCAGCTTTACGGAGATTTAACGGAGCGGCTTTATTACAACGATGCGCAACTTGACGGAAAAGCCGCTCACGAAGCCATTGATAATCAGCATTATTCCACACACAAAAATATTCTTCAGGGAATAGATGTTTATTCTGATGAATATAAATTGTGTGGAAAAATTGATATTTTTGATGCAGAAAAAGGACTTTTGACAGAACGAAAGAAACATATTGAAACAATTTATGATGGTTACCTCTTCCAGTTGTATGCGCAATGTTTGTGCCTGCGGGAAATGGGTTACACAGTAAATGAGATTCGCTTTTATTCCAGTGATGACAATAAAGTTTACAAAGTTGATTTGCCTGAAAATAATCCAGAAATGTTTGGGAAATTCAAAAAAACAAATGAAGCTATGCAGCATTTTGATGTAGATACTTATGAACCTGCATCAGAAGAAAAATGCAAACATTGTATTTATAACGAATTTTGTGACCGTCCACTTTCTTCCAAATCATACAACGGTGGTTTTTAGGAGGATTACATAACATGATGAGTACAAGGGATTTTGAATGTAAACAAATAGCTTTTGTATTTACTTCAAAAGGTGAAAAAATCAGTTTTAAAAATGATAATATTGTTATTTCAGATCAGGATGGTAATACAAAACATCAATCAACTTGTTATCGTATATTTCTTCTTTTCATTTGTGGAGATTATTCTATTACATCCGGTTTGCTGGATAGAGCTTCTAAGTTTGGTTTTAATATTGTTTTGATGTCTCCTAGTCTTCGTATTACAAAAATTATTCCGTCAAAAGCTGAAGGTAATACTTTGCTTAGAAGAAAACAATATGCTCTTGAAAAAACTGATATTGCTGCGCATGTTATTGCCAACAAAATCCACAATCAAAATTACCTCTTAAAACAAAGGCGAAGTAAATCTGATGAAGAAAAAGAAGTGATTAAAAAACTCAAATCTTATGAAAAAGAAGTGCTTAAACCAGATTTAACGGTTCAGGAAATAATGGGAATTGAAGGCATTAGTGCAAAATTATATTTTAAAACCCTTTTTAAAGAACACAATTGGGAGGCCAGAAGACCTAGAGTAAAAAATGATATAACAAATTGTCTTTTAGATGTGGGATATACAATTTTGTTTAACGTTATAAATGCTCTTTTGGAAATGTATGGTTTTGATGTTTATGTTGGAATCTTGCATAGGGAATTCTTTCATCGAAAATCTTTGGTTTGCGATATAGAAGAACCTTTCCGACCGATTATAGATGCAGCCTTGCTAAAAGCTTTGAATCTTGGGCAAGTAAACGAAAAGGATTTCTGGAAAAATCAAAATCAGTATGTTTTGACCTGGAAATATTCTGCAAAATATGTGGAAATCTTTATAAAAGCAATTATGGAATATAAGAATGAGATTTTCATTTATATCCAAAGTTACTATAGGGCTTTCATGAGAGAAAAAGCATCCGAAGAATTTCCAATTTTTGAATTAGAAGGAGATGAATCATAGATATGCTGCTAATCAGCTACGATATAAGCAATGATAAGGTCAGAACAAAGTTTGCAAAGTTTCTTTCCAAATTTGGATTTCGTTTACAATATTCTGTTTTTGAAATTACAAATAGTGATACAGTTTTGGCAAATATTGAAAACGAAATAAAAAATGTTTATATGAAAACTTTTACAGAAGAAGATTCTGTGATAATATTTAACCTATCAGCGAGTTGTAAAAAAACTTGTTACGGTTATGCAAAAAATGAAGAAAAAGATGTTTTTATCATAACCTGAAAATTTGCAAACCCCATGTCTTACTGTAAATTTAGGAGTTAAAAATGCCAAATTTCGTTATTTTTGTTGTAACAAATGCGAAAAACAGTAAAGAACAGTACCGTTGTACATCTGTAGGGGGGGGTCAACTTATAAAGAATTTCTACTGTTGTAGATTGAGAGATACTAACTATGTATGTATCGGGGTTTCAACTTATAAAGAATTTCTACTGTTGTAGATTGTTAAGACCATCGTACATTTCTGCAGGGTTTCAACTTATAAAGAATTTCTACTGTTGTAGATGACAGAGTCGTAAAGCTGCAGGTGCAGGTTTTCAACTTATAAAGAATTTCTACTGTTGTAGATTAGAATCCCTTGCCCATACCATAATAAGTTTTCAACTTATAAATAATTTCTACTGTTGTAGATTCCATTTAGAAGCAGACCCAAGATATGTTTTCAACTTATAAATAATTTCTACTGTTGTAGATTGACCGCCTGAACATCCTCATCTTTACTGTTTTCAACTTATAAATAATTTCTACTGTTGTAGATTAATTGCTTTTGCATGATCTGAAAAATGTTTTCAACTTATAAATAATTTCTACTGTTGTAGATTATATCACCGCCAGTCGGTTTTATTGGTTTTCAACTTATAAATAATTTCTACTGTTGTAGATATAAGGGGTTAAGTCATGATTCAGTTTGTTTTCAACTTATAAATAATTTCTACTGTTGTAGATATGTCATAAAGCGGACTTTTATTCAGAGTTTTCAACTTATAAATAATTTCTACTGTTGTAGATTTTGAATGGCGTTTTTCGGCAGATTCGGGGTTCAACTTATAAAGAATTTCTACTGTTGTAGATCTTGTCATACCGGCATAAGCCATTTTGGGGTTTTCAACTTATAAAGAATTTCTACTGTTGTAGATTCATCAGCTTCCACCTTTAATTTATGTTTTCAACTTATAAATAATTTCTACTGTTGTAGATATCAAAAGATTACTCATTGCATTTTGGTTTTCAACTTATAAAGAATTTCTACTGTTGTAGATCGCAATCTGAACGTGAGTCATCTTGTGTTTTCAACTTATAAAGAATTTCTACTGTTGTAGATTCAGACAGTTTCTTCCTCAATTCAGAAGTTTTCAACTTATAAATAATTTCTACTGTTGTAGATGAGGTGGCGTCGTCAATTGAGCCCATGAGCATGAGGCGTTTTCAACATATTAATAATTTTCTTTTCCACGGATGTAAGTCATGTTTGTATGACATTGAGATTTATCCCTCGAAATCTGTTTAACACAATACGCTTACGGTGATTTCAAAGGTGGTTGATGAGCAATAGATGACTTGAAATTTTGCAGGTTGCTTTTATCAGTCTTTTATGAGAACCTTATATTTATGAATAAACGATTTTTTACATATTTAATTATCAGTGTATTTTCTCTAAGCACATTTGCAAAAGAACTGGACGGAGCAAATCTTGCTTGCGTTCATAAAGCACTGAATGCAAAACTTATTGATGGCTGTTATGAAAAAGCTGAAGATAAAATTTCATTCTTAAAATCGGAACTTTCAGAAATTGAAAATACAGATATCAGTGAAGAAGCAAGACTGATTTCTGAAACTCTCTTGAAGATTGAAATTGAAAGTGTAAAGACAGCGGAAGAAATGAGACTTCTGAAAGAAAGTGAGAACGGGAAGAAAAGCAAAAAGAAAGTTAATCAGGAAGAATTAAATCCTGATGCAAAGACAGTTATTTTTGACTGCTATGAAAAATATGTAGCTTATGCTGAAAAGCATGAGGATCTTTCATCGTATTTTTATTTTCACTTTAACGAAACAAAATATGCAACTCTTCCTTATTTGAAAAAAGGGGAGCAGATGAAGGCAATGACTTCAATGCCGGACGATTATAAGAAGCTTGAAGAATTGAATCCGAATCTTGCTGAGACTTTGAATATGTACGGTGGAGTTTTATATTTTATGCCTGCCGCTTTTGGAGGAAGTAAAAAACTTGCTGAAGAAAAAATCAAAAAAGCGGTTGAAGTTTCAGCCTGCGATTATGAAAAAGCCAATGCCCTTGTTTTATATGCTCAGCTTCTTCTTGAAAAGAAAGAAAATGATGAAGCTCTAAAACTGATGGATCAGGCTTTGGCACTTAGCCCTGAAAACCTGTCCATAAAAAAAATGTATGATGCCAATAATGCAGGTTATACTATTTTCAAAATGGATGAATACGAAAAAAGCCTGGAGAAAAAATAATTTTACTCGCTGTCAAAAATAGCCTTTGATTCAATGTACTTACTGTAATTATCTTTCCATATATGATGTGCCTTACAGTTGTCATATGCTTCAAGGGCAGATTTTTCCATATCAATTACAATCATCAGGTTGTAACGGTTTGAACGATCGATGCAGTTCAAAATCAGGTTGTAAGATTTTACTCCCGGCACTTCCAGAACGCCTTCAAAAATTTTTTCGATATCAGGAAGTATTTCGTTCAGAGCTGGTGCTTCTTTTTTGAATTTTACGATTATATGATGTTTCATTTTTTATCCTTACTCCTTAATTATAACAGAAAAATAAAATACAGTTTATAAATAATAGTTTTTATAGACCAGTTGAAACACTTAATTTGGACGAATAAAATAACTGTAACAAAAAAAGTTTTGAGGATGCGTAATGAATACTTACAAACAATATCATGACGAAAATAATAAATTTTTTTATGAAACAATGATTTATTTTTCACAGTGCAATGCCGACAAAAAATTTGCATTGGACCAGCTTCTTAAACTTACTTCAGATGTAGCAGTAGAAGATTTTAATGTCAGAAATATGAGCCGCGACGTCCTTACTGAGAAAGGCATTGCTATTCTGGTTTCTCGCTGTTCATTCAAAATTCACAAATACCCGACCGAAAATCAGCATGTAGTTCTTACAACCTGGGAAGAAAAATCTGAAGCCTTGCAATTTGTTCGTGACTACGAAATCAAATCTGAAGATGGAGAAAAGCTTGTTTCAGGACTTTCCACCTGGCTTCTTGTAGACCTGAATAACAGAAGACTTATGCCAATCAAAAAGTTTGATGAAATGGGACTTAGAACTCCAAGTGAGTTGAAGTTGGAACATGACTGTCTTCCATGCGGAAAAATCACTCTATCAGAAAATGCAAAACTTTTTGCAGAAAGGAAAATCTGTTACTCAGATATTGATGCAAACGGACATACAAATAATTCCCGTTATGCTGCATTTGCTGTAGACGCTCTGCCCCCTGAATACCGTGTAAAACAATTCACAGATTTCAGAATCAATTTTTCAAAAGAAGCCATGATTGATGAAACACTTCAGATTTATGGTGATATTTGTGATGATGAAAAAAAGATTACAGTCGTAGGAAAAACTTCAGAAGCCGTAAGCTTTGAAGCAGAACTGCTCTGGTAGTTTTCCGGATTTACTTTCTTACAATGTTTCCGAAATATTTGTCTAAAATGATTTCGGGCTTGTAGGAAAGTTTTGCTTTTCTAAGTCCTTCAATTCCAAGGTCTTCTTCACGGTTTAAATATTTGTAAGCATAACAGTGAGCGGCAAACATTTTATTGATTACAGCATATGAACCGTTTTCCGCAGTTTCAGAAACTGATTTTTCAAAGAGAACATCCAGCGTGTCACTTGAAACAGGGGCCGCAAGACACATGGCAGAAGGTTCTCCATTTATGTATAAAACTGCACCAATGATGTTAAGTTCTTCTGCATTCTGTACTGCATTTTTTATGATGTTGTATTCTGACTGAAGATCAGGATTTTCATCTCCACCGTTTTCATTGAACCATTTTTCTTCAACAGCAAGAATATCGTTTTTTATATTTTCTTCAGGAAAAGTTTTGAACTGCCAGTTGTCTTTGTAGATTCTGTTGAAACGGGAAATGTGGTTTCTCTTTTTCTGATAATCTTTTCCAGGTAAGTCAGCAAGATCATTTTGAAGGTAAATATAATCTGAATCGCCTCGAAAAGTTTCCCAGTTCACTTTATATTCAGGAAAATCTTTTTCAAGGCAGGCATCAATTAAATCTTTCTGATTTTTGCTGATATAACAAAAACGAGGATTTTCATTGCTGATGATTTCTTCCAGCGCCGTTTTAAGATAGTCTTCCGGAGCCGATTTGAAAGGAATTGGAAAACAAAAACCTGTATGGTTTGGAGTTGTATTGTAATATCTGAAGAAAATCTCGGATTTCACAAAGGATGAAATTTTATAACGGTCCTGATACAAAAAAACATTTGTAACAGAAGTGTCACATCCGAATAATTCGGTGGTAACAATATTTTGTGAAATGAAATCAACTTCTTCAAGCTTCATAGTTAAAGGGTACTAACTTTCACTTTGGAAATCAACTTTTCCACCAAAAAATAATAAATATTTATGGTAGGATTAAATCAAATAGTTCCTGTTAATACACGAACATATACGACTAAACCGGTTATATCACTTTTACAAAGGTTTTGCGTTAGCAAAACCGAATCGGTGTGACATTCTTCGAGGAATAAAAGTTTTAAGAATACTGTGCCTTGTACGGACCTTGCGGCCTGCCACACCCATTCTGTTCCTATTCCAAATATTTTATGATTTATACCTTTTCAGGTTCCTCCTGATTTCCATCTGCAACATATTTTCCAAGCTGTGCTGTTGCAATGTTTGAGCTTACAATGGCTCCAGGGCCTGCAATACAGCCGCCTTCACAGGCCATAACTTCAACCAGGTTCGGACAGTTAGGCGGCGGTGTCATTTTTCCAGCGTTGATTTTTCCATACATCATAAGCTGTGCCATACCTTTTTTGTTCAGCCCGTTGATGACGGTTGGGCGCAGAATATCAGGATCAGAAAGACGAGCCTTGATACTGGCAGCAACACCACCGCTCTGTGCAAAGTTTCTTGCACTGGCTGTAGGAATATGTTTCTTATTGAGGATTTCTTCATCAGTAACTTCAATTGTTACCGGATCAATTTCTTTTGCAGTGAACAGAGCTTTTATTTCTTCAATGCTCAGAACGTAGTCTACCATCGGGTCGTCCATACCTTCGCGGCGTTTTGCAATACATGGCCCGATGAAAACTGTAATGCAGTCAGGATTTTCCTTTTTTGCAATTTCGGCTGTGTAGTGCATAGGACTTCTTGTTTCAGAAATACATGGAACAAGGTCAGGAACATGTTTTCGTACGGCACGTACATAAGCTGAACAGCAGGAAGTTGTCATAAGCTTGTCACCCCGTTCCATGCGCTCTGTAAATTCGCGGGCTTCCTTGTCGGCACAAATATCAGCACCCAGAGCAACTTCCAGCACTTTTGAGAAACCTGAAGTTTTAAGTGCCTGTTCAAGATTAGCGGCCGGAGCTTTGAACTGAGCTGCAATACTTGGTGCATAAAGCGCTACAACTTTTTCGCCGTTCATTATTCTTTTCAGAACATCCACAATCTGGCTTTTGTCCATCATGGCGCCGAAAGGGCAGCTTCTCATACAGTTTCCGCAGAAAATACATTTGTGGAAGTCGATTACTTCGCGTCCGGTTTCGTCCTTTGAAATTGCTCCAACAGGACAGGCTTCTTCACAAGGAACAGGAATTTTAATGATTGCGTGGTACGGACAGTTCTGCATACAAAGTCCGCAGTTTGAACACATATTTTCGTCAATTTTAGCGTGATGGTTCTGAACTGTGATCGCTTTTTTAGGACAGTTCATTGTACACGGGCGGGCAAGACAACCCTGGCAGGCGTTTGTTACCATGTATTTTGTGTGAACACAGGCGTTGCAGGCTTCATGAAGAACAGTCAGCATAGGCCAGGTTGGTTTTTCGCGCCACAATGCTTCCTGAGCAAAATCGGCAAGGGCAGCTTCTTCATCAAGGCCTTCAACTGAACAGCCAAGTCTTGCAATAACGCGCTGGCGCAGAATTTCACGGTCGTGATAAATACAGCAGGTAAAAGGTTCCCTGTCTTTAGGCGCCATCTGCTTTGGAATATAATGAACGCCTTTTACAAGGTTTTCTTCCAGCTGCAGTTTGATAATGCGTACAAGGATTTCTGTTTTTATCTGATTTGTATTGTTGTTGATATTGAGCATGGCGCCCTCCGAGAAAAGTTATGACTGATTATAAAGTAAAATCGAGAAGATTTAAATCATAGGGGCGCCCCCTTCGGGCCGGGCTATGCGCCCTTCGCCTCATCCGGCTCATCCAACCTGTTTCACAGGTTGGACCGCTTCGCGGGGGCTCCTATCCCTTGCGCAGCGAGGTCTCTTTTGGACGGCAAATCAGGCGATTATGCGAGGGTGTCAGGCATGCCTCCTGAAGGATTTACCGCCCGGAAAAAGTAATAAGCATGTTTGAGCCGTATCTTTTGGCTTCCGCCTGGTCATGAGTGACAAAAATTAAAGTGCGTGGAGATTCCTGAAGCAGCTCTGTTATGTTTTCCCAAAGTTCAGCCTTTGATTTTTCATCCAGGCTGCTGGTGCCTTCATCCATAAGAAGAACAGGTGCAGGAAAGGCAAAGGCTCTGGCCGCCTGAACTTTTTGTTTTTCGCCGCCGCTTAAAACGGCCGCTTTTTCAAAGGCTTTGTCTTCAAGCCCAACTTTCTGCAAAAAGCGGTAAGCAATGCTGTAAGCGGTTTTTCTGGAATAAGTTGAAAAAAGCGGAAGGGCCACATTTTTAAGAACAGAAAGTTCGGGAACAAGTCTGTCATCCTGAAAAATAAATGAAACGTCCGGGCATTCAATCTGGCCTTGATAATCTGAAGCCGGAATCAGGCCGGACAGGATTTTCAGTAAGGTGGTTTTCCCGCTTCCGGTAGGTGCGGTCAGCGCTGTGATTTTTCCTGAAGAAAAATCCTGTGAGAAATTTGTGAAAAGATTTTTTTCGCCGTAGGAAAAACTTAAGTTTGTTATGCGGACTGCGTCAGTGGCTGGAGCAGCGCGGGACGCGTTCCCGAAAGCGGCATCGCTTTCGGGAATGGAGGCGGAAGCCGGAACTGCGGAAGGCACGACCCGAGGCCGGCACAGGCGGCCGAGGGTGACGCCCATAAATATAAAAATCTTGAAAAGAATTTTTTCAGAAATTACACAAAGAAAAGTGAGGACAAAAACAAGGGCAAAAACTGAAGCCGGTTCCAGAAGAATGCGGTTGTCCTGAATCAAAGTGCCAAGGGCAAGACGAGGAAGAGAAAGAATCTCGCCGGCAGCCACAACTTTCCAGCTTAAAGAAAAAACTGTGCGGCAGGCGCCGCCGAAATATGGTTTCACATAAGGAACGTAAATGCCGCTTATGCGGGAAGACAGCTTCAGCTTAAAAACCTGTGCCATTTCAAGAATATTTTTTTCAGTGCTTTGAACGGCTTTGGAAACTGTATCGCTCATAACAGGCAGTGCCATAAGAATACCGCAGATAAGGGGAAGTCTTTCTGACGGAAACCAGAAAAGCATGACCATAATCAGGGCAACTACAGGCGTTGAGCGGATTAAAGCAAATGGAAAAATCAAAAAGGCTCTGACATTTTCGGAAAGGCCCGAAGCAAAGCCGATAATGGTGCCAAGAATTACGGTCAGAAAAAATGAAAGAAGAACACGAGAAAAAGTGATAAGGACTGAAAGCCAGAATTTTTTTTCGGAAGAAAGTTTAAGAAGTCGGACAAAAATATCTTCAAGGGTAGGAAGCACAAGTGGAGATGAAATGATTTTTGCGGTTATCTCCCAGGCGGCTATAAAAAGTAAAATTGAAAGTATGAAAAAAAAATGCGGCTTCAGATTTTTCATTTATTTTCCGTTGTAGTAAAAATTTTCATCTGGCATTTTGCCGCCAATAGATTCCGGGTTTTCTTTCATAAATAATGAAAGAAGATTTTCTATTTTTTTTCGGGCGTCTTTTGCCGGAACAAAAACGTAGTGTCCGTTTGGAATGGAGGTCGCTGCAATTGAAGCATTAAGTCCAAGTGTATGTTTTTCAACAAGGGCGCCGGCTTCTTTAGGATTTTCATTTGTCCACTTAACTGCTTTTTTATAAAGAGAAAGATATTCGTTAATGGATTTTTTTACTTTAGGATTATCAAGCGATTTTTTATTGCAGACTAAAACTGTGACTGGAAAATTTTCTTCAAAGAAATCTGAAAGGTCACATATTTTTCTTACGCCGGCTTCTTTACCTTTTGTCAATGCAACAGTTGCAAAAGGTTCCGGTACAACAATGTATTGTGCTTTCCCAGAAATAAGGCTTCCTGCCAGTTCCGGATTCGGAATTGAAAAATCAAGATTAATATTTTGAATTCCCATTTCATTAATAATATGTCTGAAAACGTACTCGGGCGTTGCCCCGCGACCTGCGCAATAGACTTTTTTTCCTGCAAGGGTTTTTAGCCCGTTATAATTCTGGTCTGTTGTAAGAAGTGAAATGTTTCCTTCGCCAATTACGGCCAAAGTAACTATATCGCTGTTTGACTTGTTCCAGACTTTTGCTGCGGCATTTGGAGGAAGAACTGCAATGTCCAGTTCGCCTTTAAGAAGTTTCGGAAGTTCCAGGTCTGCACCGGAAAAAATCTGAAAATCCAATTCTGCAGATTTGAAATTAGACTTATGTTCAATCAGGTAAGCTGCAGGAACTGCGGAAGGTCCGTTCAAAAGTCCGACTTTCAGTTGTCTGGCGGCAAGGGAAAGTGGCGAGTAAACATTTAATAATAAAATAGAAAGGAATAAAAAAAATGCACGCTTCATAATGCATATTCTGTCTGACTTTTGACTTATATGCAACTGAAGCGTGCATTTTTGGATTTTCTACAAAGAAAACCCAAACGCATATAAAAAACTTAAACTTCGAATTCGTCGATGCGTTCGCCGATTTCGCCGATAGAGTTCTGAATCTTTCCTGAAATTTCTGTAAGCACAACACCTGTTTCGTTGATCTTTGTTGCACCAACACTCATTTCTTCCATGCTGCGGAGCATAACACCTGTTGCATCCTGCAGGTTGCGAACTTCGTTCAGAATCTGCTTGTTACCTTCGGCCATTTCCTGAGAAGCTGTACGAACTTCCAGAGTGCTGTCTGTCATGTCCCGAAGGGCGATGCTGATCTGACGTGAACCTTCTGTCTGTTCGTCCATTGCCGATTTAATAAGCTGAACCATTTCATCTGTGTCATTGATTTCTGTAATAACAGAAAGGAATGCTTCTGAAGATTTCTGTGAAGCTTCAACAACAGAAATAATAGAAGCCTGAATCTGTGTAAGCTGTTCACCGATTGTTTTACTTTGTTCAGAAGATGTTTCTGAAAGCTTGCGGATTTCATCGGCAACAACCGAGAATCCTTTACCAGCTTCGCCGGCGTGAGCGGCTTCGATGGCGGCGTTCATGGCCAGCAGGTTTGTCTGTTCAGCAATTGAGCTGATAGCAAGGTTGGCCTGCTGCAGTGTTTCTGACTGTGTACGGATCATTTCGATTTTGTCATTTACAGCAGTCTGCAGGTTTGAACCTTCCTGTGCGCTTGAAGTAAGGTGTTCGAAAGATGTAGACATTTTTGAAACTGATTTGTTTACCGAGTCGATGTTTCCAATCATTTCTTCAACAGCGGCTGAAGCCTGATGAACACCAGTACTCTGGTTTTCAATCATCTTTTCAAGGCTTTCAATATTTGAAGCAATTTCGTTTACAGCACCGGCTGTTTCGTGAACTGAATCACTCTGAGAGTTAATCTGGCGGTGAACAGATTCAATGTTTGCAATAATCTGTGTAATTGCGGCTGAAGTATCCTGTGTACTTGCGTTCAAGTCGTCTCCGGCCATAATCAGTTCATCTTTTGATTCTTTGATACCAAAAATAATGTTCTGAAGTTTTTCTGTGAAGGTGTTGAATGAGTCAACAACTTTTCCGACTTCGTCCTGTGACATTACTTTAAGGCGACGGCGAAGGTCGGCGTTACCAGTTGCGATTTCGAAAATCTTTTCTTTAAGAACGATAAGCGGGCGGACCATACGGGTGATAAGGAATCCGCTGGCAAGTCCGGCAACGGTCAGGGCAATTATTACGAAAACAACAATCTGTGTAAGAAGCTGGTTCAGGTGTTTGTAGTAATCATCATAAGGTGCTGATGCAAGAACTACCCAGTCACAGTTTGTTCCGACAGGACGATATGCACCACACATCTGAAGATTTGTTTCAGGGTCAATGTAAGTACATTCACTTGTGTTTCCCGAAATAACATCATTAATAAGAAGGCTGTATGGAGAACCGTCGTCGGCAGGAACAGGCATTGCTTCTTTGCCTGCGGCAATACGATCAGAAATTCCTGAAATAGTTTCTTTTGTTCGCTGACTGATGATAATAGGGTGGCTTCCTTTTCCGACTGTAATGGAATTGGAAATCTGAGTAATCCAGTCTCCCATAATAACCGACATGATTGCACCTGCAAATTTATTGTCCATATCGTAGAGCGGAACAGCGTAGAACATACTTACAATTTTCAGCTGCGGATCATACTGAGGGTTTGAGATGAAATTGCGTCCGGCTTTTGCCTCTTTATAGTAAAGTCCCTGTGAAAAGTCGAATGAGTAGCCGTTTGCAAAATGGGCCATTCCGTTTTCATCCAGAAGTGCAATACTCTGGTATTTTTTTGGATTGTCCATCATGTAGGCTAAAAGCTGCTGGAGTTTCTGCTCCAGAGGAACATTACGGTCTCTGAAAAGAGGGGCACGAGCGATTGTGTTGAGGAAAACAAATTCCTTTTCATTTGCATTGTAAATGTCTTCTGCAGCTTTGGCAGCTGTCTGATGAAGGAGTTCATTTACAGTAAGGGTCTGATTTTTTTTTGAACTTAAGTAGGCTGTCATACCTACAACGCCAACTGAAAGGAAGATTGCGATTGCAACAAAGTGAATCAGGCGGAATCTTAAACTTCTCATTTTTTCTCCTGTTTTTAGATAAATCTCAAAAATGTGCAAAATATCTATTATATCAATCATTATAAACTGATTTTAAAGATTTTTAAAACTAAATTTAGAGATTTGATATAAATAAATGTTGTTTTCTCCAAAATATCTATATATACTGAAGATGTTATGAAAAAAATAATGGGCGTTTTGTTGTTTTTTATGACAGCAGTAGTTTCTTATGCCCAAATAAAAACGTTCACTTATAGAAAGACTGTTCGTGTCGGATATTTTTATGATGATGGTTTTCATGCCGGACAAAGTGATCTGCGTATGAAAAGCGGGTACGGTTATGATTATTATCAGGCAGTTTCCGATTACGTTCCATGGGATTATGAATATGTTTATGGGCCCTGGGAGGAAATTTATGAAAAACTCCTTGCTGGCGAAGTAGATATTGTTGCCGATGTGTCCGTTACGGAGGAAAGAAAAAGTCATATGCTTTTTTCTGCGCTTCCTATGGGCGAAGAACATTATTATGTTTTTGTTCCTCACGGAACTGATTTTGTTGAAACGGGGAAGAATAAAGGTCTTAATGGAAAAAGATTTTGTGTTGACAAAAATTCTCTGGAAGTGAGTATTTTTGATCAATACATAAAAGAGAATAAAATAAATTGTGAAATAATTCCATGTTCCGGAATTGCAGAAAAGGTTTCGAAATTAAAGTGGGGCGAGGCCGACGGAATTATCAGTACTGATGGTTTGTCTTCAGGCGGATTAAAGCCGGTGATTCTTATTGGTTCAAGTGATTTTAATTTTGCAGTAAATAAAAATAAACCAGGCCTTCTTGAAGATCTTGATTATGCCATGATGAATATTCTGGAAAAAAATCCGGGATTCAATAACAGCCTGAAAGGAAAATATTTTTCTGACATTTCAATTAATAATGATTTTTCACCGGAACAAAGTGAATGGCTGGCACAGCATAATATAATAAAAATCGGTTACCGTGCAGAATCTATGCCTTTTTCGGATTACAACAGACATACTAATTCTGTAGACGGTCTTCTGAAAGATCTGATAGACAGATCAAAAAACAGTGAAAATATAATGCTTGTTCCTGTTCAGTATGAAAATAACAATGCCATGGCAAATGCACTTCGCAGAGGCGACATAGATTGTATGTTCCCGGTCATGGATAATATCTGGCTTTCGGAACAGCTTGGATATAAACAGACTCACTCACTTGGAACAGAAAAAATGGCTCTGGTATTTCAGGGTGAATACAAAGGCCTAAGCAATTACAAACGTTTCGGTTACACATATGGAAGTCCTTTTCAGAAAGTTTATATGATTGAGCATCGGTTAGCCGAGGATATGATTGTTTTTGATAGAATTGAAGACTCTCTTAAAGCAATTAAAAACGGTTATATTGATTGTATAGTCATCAATAACAGCGGGTGGGGATACATAAAAAAGAATTATCCTGAATTCAATAATCTGGAAACTGTAGTCCTGGATGGAACTGTCGGTTTTAGTTTTGCTGTAAGCAAGGATAATTTTATATTGCTTTCGATTCTGAATAATCTTCTCGATCGTATGGATAAAAGTATTATAAATGAATCATTAAACAAGTATAGCCAGCTGGATTATGTGTATTCCATTAAGGATTTCTTCAGGCACAATACTGCTTTTGTTTCTATTCTTGCAGCCTTCTTAATTTTTGTTCTCCTGATTGTAGGTCATATTATTCAGAGAAATTCCATGCAGAAAAAATATCTGAAGTTTGCTTCAGAACATGATGGACTGACAGGGGTTTATAATCGTACAGGTTTCTATAGGATTTCAGCTTCAAAAGATGAAGAAAAGAAAGAAATGTGTTTTGCGATTGTCGATATTGATGATTTTAAAAACATTAATGATACATACGGGCATGAAGCAGGGGACAAGGTTCTGAAATTTGTTGCGGAAGAACTTGCTCATTCTGTACGCGCCAATGACAAGATTATCCGTTATGGCGGCGATGAATTCCTGCTCATGATGTATGGTCTTGCAGAAGAATCAAAACAGGTTATTGAGCTTAAGGCAAAGTATCTGAATCAAAGATTACAGAATCCAAAAAGAAGCATTCCTGCTGTTACAGTAAGTGTTGGTGTGGCATTTTCAAAGAACGGCTACAGTAAAGAATTGTTTAACCGCGCCGACGAAGCTTTGTATACAACAAAGAAGCGCGGAAAAAGTGGAATTACTATTCACGGTTAGAAAAATTTTGGAAGGGCGTTGTATAAAGTGCGGAGCACAGTTGTCTGGTCGTGACCGCTTCCCTGACACAGAATAAAGTACAGATTTCCCGTAGCGAAGTTTTCGCTGTAAACAAATGTATCAGTCAGCTTTTTCATTTCTTCAATTTGCGGAACAAGATTTGGCGTTGCAATTTCGTGTTCACCGCATCCAGCGTAAATTTTAAAATCATCTTTTGTTTTTCCCTGAAGGGCAACAAGACGTTCCAGATATTTTGCCGTCTGCTGTGACATTACGCCACCCTGGTTTCCGCCTAAAGCCCAGCTGTCTCCGCTTACAGGAATAAAATATGCAAAATCATTAAGACAGTGTTCAAAGACAGACCAGGTTGCCATTGCTCCCATTGAAAAACCGCCGAAGGCTCTGTGTTCACGGTCTTTTATGATGTGGTATTTTTCTTCAAAACCCGGCATCAGGTTTTCCTGAAGTTCCTTGTAGTAGCTGCCGCTCAGGCTTACAGCACATACAATCAGATTGTGAATTTTCCCCTGATCGGTCATGCGATCCAGCATGCTTTTAAGAAGGGATCCTGAGTATTCACCAGTGAAAAACCATTCGGGGCTCTGACCGCCGCCGTGATGCAGATACAGAACATTGTACTGGTCTTCTGTGGCATTCTCATCAAAGCCGTATGGCAGATAAACAAGGGCACTTCTTTTTTGATTTGTTTTCTGACCTGCTCTTGTCACTTCCATATTGTACATGTAGCGGATTACTTTTCCGGCATTTTCAGTGAACTGATATCCGTCTTTTGGTATATCTTCATAAGTATTGTCCGGATAGTCTTTTGCAAAGGCCGCAATGCACATAAGGGATGCGGCAAGAACCATAATAAACTTTTTCATATAATTAATTTTAAAGTAAAACGTTTTAAACGGTATGGGGATTTTTATGTAATTTTTTAAAGCGGTGCTTTAATTATGGAGAAAATTAATAAAAAGGGTTGAATAATTTTATGTGAATGTGATAAGGTTTGAACATATTCACCGGGACGCATGTTCCGGCATCTTAATGCGGAGGACAGAATAATCATGGATTCATCAGTGACAGTGACACACATTAATCTGGGAATTGCCGTGCATCAGCAGCGAAAACAGCGTAGCTGGCTTAAACGTCTAAATAAACATGCACAGTCGAATTATTCTGTGAGAAGCATCGAGTAGTCATTAATTAGTTCAAAGATGAACTGCCCGTAGCTTCCCACCTAAAGTTATTAAAAAAACTACGGAGCAAAAAAATGACAAAAATTAATAAACCAGTCCTGGACATGCAGGGTACAGGCGAAAAAATAAAATCACTTAGAAAATTCAACAAAATATCAGTAAGCGCACTGCAGGAAGTCTTTGGTATGGCAAATCCGCAGGCTATTTACAATTGGGAATCAGGCAAGAATATGCCGTCTATTGATAATCTGATTGTTCTGGCACAGGTTTTTGATGTAACAATCGAATCTCTGATTGCCACAAACCGTGTCGAAGTTGAAGTTGAAACTGCCAGTTTGATAAATCTGAAATCAGCATAGAACAGGAAAGGCGGTGTACGCCTTCCTGTTGTTTGAGCTGTTATTCTTCTATTATTTTATACATAGGTTCTTCATCGGGATGAAGTTCCAGAATATGCTTCTCGCAGGAAAGTTTTTCTGCAGGATCATGAGTTACGTGAAGCATTGTGGAAGTTCCGTTCTGTCCGATGATTTCAAGAAGATGCAGGATTTTTTCACGGTAGTCTTCATCAAGACCGTGACACGGTTCATCAAGAATCAGGATTTCAGGACATTTTACAGCAGAGCGCAGAATGAGGATTGCGCGCTGCTCGCCGTAACTTAAAGATCCGAAAGTTTCGTGCTCACGTCCGCCAAATCCACCAAGCTTGAGCCATTTAATAGCGGCGGCGCTTTCCATATCGGTTGCGCCTCCGTAAAGGCCAATAGAATCCCGGAAGCCTGAAACGATTACATCGCGAAGGCTTGTGTTTCCAACCATGCGATATTCAACATGCATGCGGTAAGAAACGATTCCAAGTTTTTCTTTAATCTCCCAGATGCTTTCGCCAGTTCCGCGTTTGCGTCCGAAGAGCCATACATCGTTAGCATATACCTGGCCGTTGTCGCCGGTTATCAGTTCAAGGAACGTGGTTTTCCCCGAACCGTTGGGGCCGCGGATTAACCAGTGTTCATTTTTGTGAAGTGTCCAGTTCAGATTGCGTAATACGTGATGGTCACCCCAGCCAACGTTTACATCATTCATCTGAATGAGGACTTCACTTTCGCTGTCCTCTTCGTTCTGAAGAACGGCAGTGTCTGCATAAGTTTTGCTCAGCTCGTCTTCGAAAGTTTTGCGGGTTTCTTCTGCAGCGGCATTTTTTTCTTCATGACGTTCTGAAAGGATTTTTTCGTAATCAGAACGTTTTCCGCAGAAAGAGATTTTTTTATCTGTGAATTCCAGAACGTGTGTGATGCTGTCTGGAATTTCATGCCAGCGTTCCATACCAAGGATAACGGCAGGATTCTGTTTTTTTACGGCGTCTGTAAAAAAGTCCAGAAGGATTTTGCGGCTTTCTGCATCAAGACCTGCAAAAGGATCGCTTAAAACCAGAAGTTTTTTTCCGCTGATAAGTCCACGGGCTAAAAGTGTTCTGCGGATTTCTCCGGTAGACATGTATTTAAGACCACGGTCCAGAATTTTCTGGATGCCGCAGAGTTTTACAGCATCGCTTTCATCAATGGAAAAAGCTTCCGGCGGCAGTGGCTGATTTTTTTTGATTGTAATATTTGGAAGACTTTCTGCAATGAAAACGCGTCCGGTGCGGCCAATATCTACGCCGCCTTCAACGTAATCACTTTCGTCGTTTTCCCGTTCTTCCTGAATAAGGCGGGCGGCCCGTTCCAGGGAAACCAGTTCCACGGAGTTTTCAAAAGTGTTGCAGAAAAAAGGTGCAGACTGTTCAGTTCCGTTTACCGAAAACTTCATGCCGGCTGCACCCGAAAGTGCATTAACAAAATCTGCTTTGCCGCCGCCGTTAGGGCCTATTACCAGCCAGGCTTCTCCCTCATTCATTTCCCAGGAGATTTCAGGAACAATAGTTCCCGTTGAATTTTCAATACGGCATTTTGAAATTTTGATTAATGACATTTTTATTTATTCCTTATTCTTTGTTACGCTCTTCCCACTTCGATCTACTAGCCTTCATTTCCAGTTGTACCGGAATCTGGTCAAAGCCCAGATCTTCGCGGATTCGGTTTTTCAGGTAGGCAACGTAAGTTTCTGGCACAACTTCAGGACGAGTTGCGAAAATCATGAAACGTACAGGATTTGCTTCTTTCTGAGTCATGTAGCGGATCTTGAAATGTGCTGTGCGGCTTGCTGGAGGCGGATAACGGTCCAGCCAGTCTTTGAGAGCCATGTTCAGGGCAGAGGTACCAATCTTCTTTGTAAGCTGTCCGTAAATTTCCAGAGTCTTATCCAAAAGATCTTTTACGCCTTTTCCTTCCAGAGCTGAAAGCGGCAGGATTGGAGCGTATTCCATCTGACCGAACATAATGTTAATCCATTCTTTTGTAGCCTTGAAGGTTTTGGAATCCTGAGGCATTTTGTCCCATTTGTTCAGGATGAAAATAATTCCGCGGCCTTGTTCGTAAGCCAGGGAACAGATCTTTTTATCCTGTTCTGCAAGACCTTCTTCGGCATCAATCATCAGATAAACGATGTCGCACTGGTCCAGAGTTTTAATGGCACGGTTTACAGAATAGTATTCAACGTCTTCAGTAACTTTTGCCTTGCGGCGGATACCTGCTGTGTCCAGAACTTTGAAGCGCTGGTCGCGGTATTCAAACTCGCCTTCAACAACATCGCGGGTTGTACCTGCGTAATCACATACGATTGATTTTTCAGAGTGAGTCAGTCTGTTTGAAAGAGTTGATTTTCCTGTGTTTGGTTTTCCAAGGATTGCGATTTTAATAGGACGCTTGTTTGAAAGAACTTTAACCTTAGAGAAATCCATTTTTGAAACAAGACAGTCTGTCAGTTCGCCGATGCGGTCACCGTGGCTTGCCGAAATGAAGAAAAGATTTTTAAAACCAAAGCGTGCGTAGTTCCATGCTTCGGCTTCGTTTTTTCCGCCTTCAGTTTTGTTTACGGCAGCAACAACTTTGTCCCAGTATGGGCGCATTTTCAGAATGAATTCTTCGTCTTCGCCGGTGATGGAACCGGCTTCAAGAAGGATAAGAATTACATCGGCTTTTTCAATTTCCAGAAGTGATTTTTCTACAACCTGTTCGTCCAGAGCGGCTTCCATGGTTCCGATTTCACGTTCCAGTTTGTATCCGCCTGTATCAATAAGATGAACAGGTTTTCCCTTCATCATGGCAACGGCTTCAACAGGATCGCGGGTTACGCCCGGCTGATCGTTTACAATTGCAATGCGGCGGTGCAGGAAGCGGTTGAAAAGAGTTGATTTACCAACGTTAGGGCGCCCTGCAATTACCAGAGTAGGCAATCCTTCGTACTCAAAATCTTCAGGCCGTACATAATCATTTGATTTTATTTCCGGAAGAGTGATGAGATTTTCGTTGTTTTCATCTTCAAAAGATTCAGCTTCTACTGCGTCTCTTTCGTAATCATCAGATGAATCATCTTCTGTAAGAGGATTTCCCATAGAATCATAATTTTCAAGAGACAGACCTTCATTTTCCATTTCTGAAGATTCTGCATTCATACCTGGTTTCGGTTTTGAAAAATCCGGTTTTGATTTCTTTTTCTTTGCCATATTTTTTATTATACCGTATTGCATTATTTGATGTCATTCTATATAATTTTTTTCATATTAGACATTTTTGACATTTTGTCAGAAATAAAAGGAGTAATAAATGAAAAAGAAGCTTTTGGCTGTACTCGCAGCTTTCGTAATCGCAGGAACATCAAGTGTTTTCGCAAAAACAGGTATTGGTGCTCAGGGTGGATTCAGTGCAGGAACAAATAACATTGGTGCTGCTCTTACTTTCTCTGTATCAGATCCATGGTACTTTGCTGTAACTCTTGATGGAATTGGAAACGGTGGTCTCGCTGTTGGACTTACTGCTGACAACTGGCTCAAAAATCCTAAAATCGAAGGTACTTGGGGATGGTACTATGGTTGGGGTGTTGCAGGTTCTGTAGCTATTGGTGGTGATGCAATTGGTCTTGGTGTTGCACCACGTCTTCTGATTGGTACAAACGTTCGCCTTGCAAAAGTATTCGAACTGTTCCTTCAGGTTGCATGGCAGCCAACACTTAATATCGCTGTTGGCGATTCTCTCCATGTTGGATTTAAACCCTTCGTAATCCCAGCAAACTTCGGTTTCCGTTTCTGGTTCTAATTTAATAAGATAACTAAGTAACCGTTAAATGAGAACGCGAATGACTTTTTGTCATTCGCGTTTTTTTTTATAATTACAGACATTGGGGAAAACTATCATATCACCACATTTAGAAAAAAATAATAAATCTGTAATAACGGAGTTTTTATGTTACTTAGTATTGGACTGATTATTCTTACGGGGCTTTTGATGGGGTGGGTGTTTTCAAAACTTCATCTGCCGCGAATTATAGGAATGCTGATTGCAGGAATTATTCTGGGGCCTCAGGTTCTGAATGTCTTGGATACATCGGTTATCAGTATGAGCGGAGATCTGCGGAAAATTGCCCTGATTATAATTATTGCAAAGGCGGGGCTTTCCCTGAACATTTCTGATCTGCGCCGTATCGGGCGGCCTGCAGTCATGCTTTGTTTTATTCCTGCTACTTTTGAACTGCTGGCCTTTGTTCTATTCGCTCCCCTGATTATGGATGTTACTGTTCTGCAGGCCGCCATCCTGGGCGCCGTTATGGGAGCCGTGTCTCCGGCTGTTACTGTTCCCCGCCTTACCAAAATGATTGATGACGGTTACGGCGTAAAGAAGGGAATCCCTCAGATGCTTATTGCCGGCGCCAGCGCAGACGATATTTATGTTATTGTTCTTTTTTCTACTCTTGTAGGACTGGAAGCGGGTGGCTCTGTAAGTGTTCTGAACTTTTTAAGAATCCCTATGGAAATTGTTTCCGGGGCGGTGTTTGGTACAGTGATTGGAATCTTTATGGCTTTATATTTCAAAAAAGTTCATATGAGGGATTCATTAAAGGTTACGATTATTATGGCAGTGAATATGCTGCTTTACTGGTTTGAAGGAATTGCGCCGGTTTCCGGACTTTTAGCCGTAATGTCTATGGGCATTGCTATCAACATGAAAATGCCGGAAGTTTCAAAACGGCTTTCACAGAAATTCACAAAGCTGTGGGTGGCCGCAGAAATCTTCCTTTTTGTGCTGGTTGGTTCTACGGTAAATATTTCCTATGTTTCTGAAGCCGGACTTGGCATGGTTGCAATGCTGTTTATAGGATTGATTTTCCGTGAGGCGGGAACTTATATTTCTATTGTGGGAACCGGTCTGAATACTAAGGAAAAGATTTTCTGTCTGATTTCCCAGGTGCCTAAGGCCACTGTTCAGGCTGCTATTGGCGGTATTCCTTTAGCTATGGGACTGGGCTGCGGGAATATTGTTCTGACTATGGCAGTTATTTCCATTGTAATTACAGCTCCTTTAGGCGCCATCGGCATGGACGCCACCTGCCATAAGTACATTACGAAGGATGAAAATTTTTAACACTTTTTTTAGTTTTCGTACTACAATATTAAGTGAAGGAAAACTCTATTTTACTTTACACAACAAAAGTTAATGGAGTAAAAAATGGACGAGGAAATACTCGATGAATCGTTCTTCTTAGACGAGGGGAATTCAAAAAAAAGTGATGCAGATGTAAGAAAGACAGGACTTGAAAATACTTTTACTGACAGACAGGTCGGTTCAATTGCCGTATCGATTGAACCTGTTGCCTTTAATTCAGGTCTGGATTATGTCCTGGAATTATTCAGTAAGCAGCCAGAACTTACAGCACTTCCGGTTGAATCAAATGATCATGTAATCGGTGTAATTGAAAAGGATGTTGTTGAACAGGTTACAAGTAACGCATTGAAGCGTTTCGTTTCAAAAACCTGTGGAGAATATGTTGTTGAATCGCCTTTGATTCTTGACTGTGGTGATTACCTTGAAAAAATATCTGCAGAAGCTCTGGAAATTGCAATCAATAAAAATGTAAAGAATTTTGTAGTCCTTCATAATAATCGTTCCTTTTACGGCATTGTTTCTGCGGAAGCAATTAATAAAAAAATTGAAGAACTGAAAAAGCAGGATTTTGATAAAGCCGCTTCAATTCAGAAGAATATTCTTGAAAAAAATACTGAAAACAAATTTCCTTTCGATGTTCTCATTTATAATCAGATGGCAAACAGTGTGGGCGGAGATTTTTATGTTTCTCAGAAACTTTCGGAAGGCCGTTTCTTTATAGGTTGTTTTGATGTTTCAGGAAAAAACTTTTCGGCAGCTCTTCTTACAGTTACTTTAGGTTCTTTCTTCACATTGCTTAAGCAGCTGGATAGAACCAATATTTCATCAGCAAAAATTATTTCAATGCTCGATAAATATCTTCAGGAAATTGTTCCTTTGGGAAACTTTATTACAGGTGCAATCTGTTTTGTGGATTATTCAGCAGGATATGTTCAGCTTTTCAACTGCGGCCACACAAATGCGTTCCTTGTAAAACAGGATCAGAATGGAAATAAAAAGATTGCTTCAATCAAACCAACATTGCCTCCGTTTGGAATGGGCGCTGTTACAAAAGCTTTGAATGAAAAAGTTAAGGCTGTTTACAAAGTATCTATATCAGCTGGTCTTCAGATTGATTTCTATTCAGATGGACTTACAGACATGGTAAATGATGAAGGCGTAAGATTTGAAGAAGAAAATACTAAAGAGTTCTTTAAAGATCTTTACGATCAGAATCCTTATACATCAGTGAAATATATGGAATCAAAAGTTTCGGAGTGGGTAGGCCGCGCTCTGCTTCCAGACGATATTACCGTAATAAACATGAGATTCTAATAAAAAAAGCTGTCCTACAAATTGTATTTGCGGGACAGCCCTGTTTCCTGTTTATAGAATCAGTAAATCTTAGTTAGAAATTACTTCTCTGTAATTCGGACTGTTATAAACATCGTCATAATACTTTAAGTGGTAGTCATTACCTTTGTAAGTAATTGTAAGTACTGTGTCGTCTTTGTTTACTGGTGCTGTGAAGGTGTATGGAAGATATAAATCATAGCTAGGTTCGTTATGCTCTGAGTTTCCATTATGAACTACGTGAAGTGTAGTTTCGTCAATATTTTTGTATTCAAAGTTATGACCAGAGCTATTAGAGCTGTCGTGGCGAATATTAATTGATAAACTACCGTTATGCATTGAGAAGGATACTCCATTTATTGTTTCTGATACTAATTCAACAGATGCATAAGGAATAAGGTTTTCAAAAGAGAAATCTTCAATGAATTCTTTTGCTATGATAAGTTCATCCTGTTCGTTATAAGAATAGGAGAATTTATAAACCTGATTAAATTCATAATAGTATGTATCTTCCATGTTTTTAACGAGGGCTTTTGCGAACTCTTCGAATTCCAGGGAATTTTCAAGTCCCATTTCCATGCTCATCATCTGAATAAAGAAGTTAAGACAATCATTATCAGTTTTAGTTTTAGCATATTCTTCTAACTCAGCTTCAGAAGGTTTTTCATTTCCTGTATCAAGAAAATACATAGAAGCAATTAACATATCTCTAGTTTCATCTGTAATTATGTTTTCTCTGAAAACAGTTTTACTTGAAAGAATATCTTTGAAGTAAGAAATGATATCTTCATATGTGCGCATTTCTGGACGGCTGTCCATACTAGAACTAAATGGCACTTTTGTTATTTTTGTATAGAAACAGTTGTTTGCGGCATCTACAGTGTAGCTTAATTCATATACAGAATGTTCGGATTCATGATAAAAAGCACGACCGTTGTTATCGAATATTATACTCTCTCCATTTCTGGAAAAATTATATATTACTCCTGTTTCAAATGGAAAATCTGTAGTTCCAGTTGTTGCTGGAAGAACTGGGGCAGGGATTGGCTTGAAGCTGTAGTCTTTAAGTGGATTTTGTCCATCAGCTGGAGAGTCAGCAGGTTCGTCTGTATCTCCTGAGTCATTGTCTGAATCGCCGTTACCTGCGTCTGGACCTTCTGTATCTCCTGGTTCATCTGCATCATCATTTGAATCGTTGTCTGCATCAGATGAGTCTTCTGGATTGTCTTCTGTTGTGTCTTCATCTGGATTGATTGGATCTGAGGCATCTGCATCATTATCTGAATCGTCATCTGAACCAGTTGTGTCATTGTCTGGATCTTCTGAGTCGTTAGGCGCATTTGGAGTTGGGCCCTCTGGGGCTGGACCTTCTGGAACTTCTATGGTCATGTCGTCGCTGGCAGATTTTGTATATGTTACAGAAACTGGATTGCTGTTTTCATCTGGCATGGAAAGAACCAGTGTATTTTCTGAAACAGTGTAGTTCCATTTGAGTTCTTTAACTGATTCCAGCATCTGATAGAACATTAAATAAAAGAGATTGCCTAAGTCTGTAAGTTCTGCGTCTGGTGAAAAATCTGAAGGAAGGTCTGCTTTTGTAAACCAGCCTTCATTATCAAAACTAACAGCGTTACCGTTTCCTGTAATTACATTGTCTTTTACAGTGTAAGTTCCTTTGAAATAAATGGCAGAACAGTTGCCGTCATTGTCCTGTTCTATTTCGGCCATTTTGAATTCACCGTCTGAAGTGAACTGGATTTTGTCATATCCGTCTTCTGTAACCCAGGTTCCTACATAATCTGCAACAGCGTCTGGAGTTTCGTCTGGATTTCCAGTTGGTTTATTATCAGTAAGTCCCGATGATGGAGTATCTGACTGAGGTTTGTTTTCAGGTAAACGTCCGTATGGATCAAAAACACATGCTGAGAACACTAATGTGGAAGCAGCAGTAAGTGCGAAAAGTAAAGATTTTACTCTTTTCAAAATAGTCTCCTTAAAAAAAAGTATTGAGAAATTATAGCGATGTGATAGATATACTATCAATATAGAAAAATGGAGATTTTCTGTGAAAACCTTGAAAAACTATAATATTTAGTTTTTCTAATTTCCTTGAGGTGCTCCGTTTGTTTAGTTGGATTTTCGTTAGAAGGTTTTTCTGTATCGGAATTTGATGAGGTGGTATTTTCCTGCTGATTTGTGTTTCCTGAAGTTGCACCTTCAGCAGAGTCTGAAGGTCCTAACGGTGCGTTCGGGTTATTAACACATGCTGAGAACAGTAATACTGATGATGCAGCAAGTGTTAATAAAAGAGTTTTAAATTTTATCATGATTCTCTCCTTATACTATTACGTATATATAAAATTATGTTTTATGGAGAGGATATGTGTCAATAAAAGCTTTTGAATGTTCTGAAAATTTGGGGAAATCCCCTAGGTGTTCAGCTGATCCCACACATTGCTCAGGTGCTTTGCAGAAATTGATTCAAGTTCCTGAATGGTAAAACGGGACAGAAGTTCTTTTGTCTGGGAAATCATTTTTGGACTCATGGAAAGGTTTCGGATTCCCATACCGCCAAGAACCATGATGCTGTCACGGCGTCCTGCCATTTCACCACAGACTGAAACAGGTTTTCCTGCGGCAGTAGCATTTGAGTAAGTCAGGTTGATAAGGCGCAGAACGGCCAGATTGAATTCATTGTATAAATCGGCAACGTGCTGATTTTCACGGTCAATGCCCAGAGTGTACTGAGTCAGGTCGTTTGTTCCAAGGCTGAAGAAATCGCTGACCTGAGCCAGACAGTCAGAAGTAATGGCGGCAGAAGCGGTTTCTACCATGATTCCTACAGGAACGTCTTCTTTGAAAGGAATGCCTTCTTCCCTAAGCTGTGCTTTTACTTCTTCTATAATATCCAGACACTGTTTTACCTGAGTCTGACTTGAAATAAGTGGCAGCATGATGCGCAGGTTTCCGTAAACGCTGGAACGGAAAAGGGCGCGGAGCTGTGTCTTGAAAACCTGAGGATAAGCCAGGCTCAGACGCACGGCGCGAAGTCCCATAAGAGGATTCTTTTCTTCTGTAAGCGGAATATCAACTGCGTTGATGATTTTGTCACCACCGGCGTCCAGAGTGCGGATTGTAACAGGTTTTCCTTCCATAGTTTCCAGAACCTGTTTGTAAGCTTTGAACTGAGTTTCTTCGCTAAAGGTTCTGGCGGCAGCATTCATGGAAACGCCCTGGGTGCTCATATAAAGGAATTCTGTACGGAAAAGTCCGATGCCGTCGGCACCTTCGGCCTTGGCAATTTCAGCTTCTTCCGGAGTACCGATGTTTGCCATGAGCTTGAAAAGAGTTCCGTCTTTTGTAACGGCAGGTTTGTCCAGAAATGCACGCAGGGACAGCTTATGCTGCTGTTCCGCGCGGATTTTTGCTTTGTAGTCGGCGATTGTACTTTTGTCAGGGCTCTGGAGAATTTCAGCGCCACCGCCATCAACAATAAGGGTTTCTCCAGTTGTGATTTTTTTACTGATATCTTCAAGGCCTACAACAGTTGGAATGCCGTAGTTTCTTGCAAGAATAACTACGTGGCTTGAAACGCCGCCTTCTGTCAGGGCAAGTCCGCAGATTTTTCTTTTTGAAAGAATAATTGTGTCAGCAGAACTTAAAGATTTTGCAACAATTACAGATCCGTCAGGTACACTGCTGATATCAAAAGGATGAATGTCCAGCATTTCGTCCAGAACCATGCCGAAGACATCAGTAATGTCTTTTGCGCGTTCTGCCAGGTAATCGTTACCGGCATTGCGCAGGCGGGCGGCATATTCTTCTGCTTTAAACTGAACTGCGTATTCAATATTGAATTGTTCTTTTTCGTAGAATTGTTTTACTTCTTTAAGGAAGACAGGGTCTCCCAGCATAAGAATGTAAGTTTCAAAAACTTCCCGCTGGATTTTGTCCTGTTCATCAGTTTTGGAAAGTGTTTCCAGATGGTCGCCAAGATCAAGGGTAACAGCCTGAACTGCCTGTTCAAAGCGGGTCCAGCCTTTATTCAGCTGGTCAATCTTTATTCTGTGATGTGGGATTGCGCGTTTTACCGGCTCCGGAATAACAAAAGCTGTACCGATTCCGACACCGTCGGCGGCAGATATACCAAGAAATACTTCCATAATGTTTCTATTATACTCCAAAAATCTCTTTTCGGTGAAGTGAGCCTAAATCAGAAAGGTCCTTTTCTATGGAGGATTTTCGGAAAGCAGCAAGGTCTATTGTGAAGCGGTTCATGGAAAAGTGCTGGTAAGTGAAAACGGTCTGTGTGAACAGGTCCTGGCGGCCTGCTTTCTGGTACGTTTCCAGCAGGGTGTCCCGGTAGGGCAGAAAAAGGCCTTTTCCTTTAAGCTCCGCATAGCCGACGAGCCAGAGCTGGGGCAGGCCGCCTTGTGATAAGGAAAGATTATTTTGCGGGGCGGATTGTGACGCCGTGGTAGCGGACTGTGACGCCGTGGCAGCGCCCTGACACAATGCCATGTGCAGGCGGGCAGTGGCTTCTGCCATCCACAGCTGACTTTCCTGAATCAGCTCTGCAATTTCGGGGCTTCCGTTTTTGATTATATAATGAAGGTGTTCGGTTCTGGCGGAATGTACCGGAGTTTTGTTCAGAATAATCACATTTTTACGGAAATCTGTGGCAAGTTCAGGGTTTTCAGCAAAGAATTTTTCTCCAAGTTTTCCCGCAAGCCCAACAAGGTAACGGCGGTTCTTTTCCAGCTGTTCATTTTTCCCGGGATTATCACCAATAACAATCAGTTTGATGTCATCATTTTCTGTCACTTCATCTAGAGTAGTGTTGTAGCACACAGGAGTTTCTATTTTGTAATCAGCAGTTCCCGATTTGCTTCCTTTTGCGGCAGCTGCTTCCTGGAGGGAAATCAGATCGGCGTTAAAACGCGACCATTCTGAAATCTTTCTTTTGAAATCATCTCTGAAGGATGAAAATGCCTTGAACTGTTCCGGTGTCATATTGGGAAGTATAACAGATTTTAGTTTTTCCCGCAGAAATAAATTAACTATCAGAATAAAGCATTCGATATTATAATTAGAGATAATAGATAATTTTTAGAATTACTCTGGAGGTTTGATATGAAAAGAATCCTGGCTGTAGTCTTTGCAGCATCTTTGAGTTTATCAGTTTTCGGTCTTGATGTTATGGATTATGTTCCGCTTAAAAACGGCGTAAAATCGTACACATGCACAGAATATTCAATCGCAACAAAATTCGGTGATTATTTTAAAACAATTACAGGCAAAGTTACTCATACAATTGATGCTGCAGGTAATGATGCAGAATCAGTTCAGTATTCACCACGCGGAAGTCTGGAAAATACAGTAAAGACAACATACGATTCAATGGGAAATATTCTGAATCAGACTCTTTATGGTGCCAATAATGAACTTATCTGGAAAACAGATTTTGTTTACAAGAAGGGGGCAAAGACAGAAGCCAACGACTATGATGCCGATGGAAATCTGAAAAATAAAACAATTTACAAATATGACAATAATCTTCTGGTTGATGAAACAGGCTATGATGCACGCGGTGCACTGGCATGGAAAACAATCAACAAATATGATGAAAATGGTCGTATTTCAAAAGAATGCAATTATCTTGCCGACGGCGCTCTGGATTCTGAAACAATCTACACTTATAAAGATGACGGAAAAATCGACACTATTACAACTTTAGACACACTTGAAGGAGCAAAGCAATGCGTGTTCCGTTATTCAGCTGCAGGCCTTCTTACAGAAATTACCTTATATAACGTTCTTGAAGGCGGAAATAAAGTTTGTGAACGTATTATCATTAAATATGATGATAAAGAATGTATTTCAAAAGTATCGGACTATAACATTGCTGAAAAATTTGGTGGCACTGTAAACGAACTTGTTTACATGGCTGAATACACATACACATTCTAAGTTTTCTGTATTAAGCAGATTACATAATCGGTGCAAAAACTCTCATTATTCTTCCGACAAAGCGGATGAATGGTGAGAGTTTTTTATATGTCTCCCCGGTCATTTCAGTAGAATGCTGCAGCGTTTCCTGGAAGTCGTCCTCAATCTTTTTAATCACTTCACAATCATACATAAACAGACCGCATTCAAAATGATGAAAGAAACTTCGGTAATCAAGGTTCACCGAACCTACAGTCGCCATGATATCATCGCTTGTAAAATTCTTTGCGTGAATAAAGCCATCATTGTAAGTGAAAACTTTCACGCCTCCATCAATTAAATCTTTAAGAAATGTTTTTCCGATGCAGAAAGAAATGAAATGATCAGGTTTTGATGGAACTATGATCGAAACTTCAACGTCGCGGTGCGCGGCAAATAAAAGCTCATTCATAAGGACTGTATCAATCATTACATAAGGTGTAGTAATGTGAACATATTTTTTTGAATGGCTCAGAATATATGAGTAGGTGTTTTCAGCAATGTCTTCATTGTTATATGCATCGTCGCCGTATGGGATTATGATGCCCTTGCGGTTTGAAGTTTTATTTTGTGGAATCCGGCTGTTTTTTGTCATACAAATATATTTTGCATAATCTTCAGTTTCCTTAGAAAAAATATTCCATCCTTGAAGGAACATCGCAGTAAAAGTTTTTACTGCTTCCCCCTGAATTTTTATGGCTGTATCTTTCCAGTATTTGAATCGTTTCTGAACGCGGTTGAAATATTCTGAAGAAATATTAACGCCGCCAGTAAACGCAGTTTTGCCGTCAATCACAACTATTTTTCTATGATCACGATTATTCTGGTGTGTGGCAAAAACTGGAGCCAGTGGGAGAAAGATTTTTGATTTTATGCCGGCGTCCTGCAGGAATTCCTGATGTGCTTTTGTGGCAGAAAAAACAGAACCAACGGCATCATAAAGAATGCGGACTTCAACTCCCTGTGCAGCTTTTTCCTTCAGAATATCAACAATTTCAAGCCAGGATTCATCGGCACTGATAATGAAAAATTCTATAAAAATAAAATGTTTTGCTTTTTTCAGTTCTTTAATCAGATCTTTTACAAAAAACTCTCCGCCCGGATAATATTCCAAATGGCTTTCCGAATAAGACGGATAAGCTCCAATGTTCCTCATATAGGCAGAAAAATCACTTATTGGATTTTTTTCTTCAAAGGCACGGAGTTTTTTTGTGTTTTCCAGAAGAACCGGGTTTGAATCTTTTTTTGTTTTTTGAAGGGTTTTATTTAATGCTTTTCCGCCTGTATTTGTGTGGAAAATTACGTAAAGAACAATGCCAAAAAGCGGGGCAATTACTACAGGAAGAAGCCATGTTACCTTGAATTCCATTTTTCCGGGGCAATTAACAAGGTAAATAAAGAATGCTGTGGCAAGTACAAGGCTTCCACCAAGGTAAATGCTTAATGATTTCAGTCCCCAGATAAATATGGTGGAAAAAGCCATAATCTGAACAAGAATAAGCAGAATATAGAGAAGAATACGATTGTAAATAAAACTTCGCATAAAGCGCCAGTGTTTCTTAGCCTGTTTGAAAAAAAATCTTTCTATGCGGGTTTTCATATCTTCTACTATATTAGAGAAATAAATATTGTTCCAATAGGTAAAATAAGTTAAAATTAAAGAAATTAGAGGAATGCCATGAAGACTATTGGAATTAAACTCGCAGACGGTTCGTTTTTTCCTGTATTGCAGGAAGGTCAGCCAGATCAGAAAAAACTGGAGCTGACAACCGCACATAATAATCAGACTCGTGTTATGGTTGACTTGTATCGTTCCGAAGAAGGATCTATGGACGATGCTGAATATGTTGATACTCTTCAGATTGATAATATTAATGAACATCCAAGAGGGGATGCCAGCATCGCTTTTAATGTGGCAATCGATGAAAACAATGAGCTTTCTGCTAACATTATTGATGAAGAAACTGGTATTGAAAGTAAGACAACAATTGAACTGGTAAATCGTACCCTTGAAGAACGCATGGCAGATGAAGTTTCGGATTATGATATTGCTGAAACTTCAGTTTCTGAAGATGAAGTTATGCTGCCTCCAGAAATGCCTTTGGATGATATTATTGAAGAAACTCCGGTTGTTGAAACTACAGTTGAAGAAACAGAAGAAACTACAGATGAACCGGTTGAAACTGATGAACCAGTTGAAACAGATGAACCGGTTGAATCTGATGAAACAGACGCTCTGGTCGCTGGGGCAGCAGCTGGTGCAGCCGCAGGTGGTGGACTTCTTGCCGCCGCAATGGTTCTGAACGAAAGCGAAGAAACTGAAACAGAAGAGGTTGCAGAAGAAGAACCTGTAGTCGAAGATACTCTGGTTGAAGAACCAGCGGCTGAAGGACTTCCGGTTGATTTCGATCTTGAAGAAACTCAGAATGTTCCAACGGAAGAAGATGAATTTGATCTTCCGGATTTTTCAAGTGAAGTTTCCGAAGAAGAGACCGTTTCTGAAGAAACAATTTCAGAAGAGGCCGTTTCCGAAGAATCGGTTCCGGAGGACGATTCACTTGCAGACTTTACATTCCCAGAAGACTCTGTTTCCGAAGAAACAATTTCTGAAGAATCAGTTCCGGAAGAAGATCCGCTTACAGATTTTACAGTCCTGGAAGATACCGTTCCAGAAGAAACAATTTCTGAAGAATCAGTTCCGGAAGAAGATCCGCTTGCAGATTTTACATTCCCAGAAGAAACAATTTCTGAAGAAGCAGTTCCAGAAGAAACAACAGTTGAAGATTCATTCACCACAGATGATCTGGACCTTCCGGACTTTACCGAAGAAACTACAGAAGGCATTACAGCCGCAGCTGAAGCTGCCATGTGGGATGAACCCGTAGAAGATAACTCTTCACTTTTCGACCTGCCTGATTTTGAAGAACAGCAGGTTCCGGTTACTGCCACCGATACAGAAATGGACTGGGATTTTGATGATGAACTTACACGTGCAGAAAACAGTACTTCATATGAAAGTTCATCAAGTAATGGTCTTAGCTTTACAGGGCTTTATGATAAAGAAACAGAACTTGGCGAATCAGAATACGAAGATGAAGGTGACAGCAAAAAAAGAAAAACTTCAGTTGTTATCTGCGTAATCTGTGCAATCATTTGTATCATCGCAGTTCTTCTTATTCTGTTTGTAATTCCTTCAAAGCTAAATGTTTTGAAACGTGGACATCAGACTGAAGAACCGGTTGCAGTTGAAGCTCCTGTAGAAGAACCAGAGGAAGAACTTGTTCCGGAAGAAGAACCTGAACCTGAGCCTGTAATTGAAACTTCTGCAAAAGAAGATGAAATTGTAATTATTGAAGAAGCCGAAGAAGTAAAACCTGAGCCACCGGCTCCTCCAAAAGAAGAACCAAAACCGGATATCATTTATAAAATCAAGTGGGGCGATACCCTTTGGGATATTGCTGATACTTACTATAAAAATCCATGGCGTTATAAGAAAATCGCCAGATACAATGGAATCAAAGATCCTGATTATATTGTTTCAGGAACAAGAATTAAGATTCCACAGGAATAAAATTGTATGGAAGGCGGTCATAAAAAGGCCGCCTTTTTTTCTCTATGAATAAAGTTCAGCTTAAAAAGTTCTGCCTTGCATTTTTAATTTCTCTTATTTTTTGTTCGTGTTCCAGTTCCGCTACTAAAAGCGTAAAGGATTTTGGTGATGACAGTAATTATTTTATTGCACTCAGGTCCCTTTCAAAAAATGATTATAAAGATGCCCGTCAGAAATTAAATAAAGCTGTAAAAAAAGGAACCCCTCTTGTTGCACGGCGCAGTGCGGAAACTCTCTGCTCTTTTGGAGATGTTCAGGAAAGAGTAGCTGCGGCAAAAAAATTGATTTCACTTTATTCAGATGATGATGCTCTTCTTCTTGCATGTCGGATTTTTTCTGAAAGCAGAGAATCAGGATATGTTCTTTCGGCGGCAAAAGATGTTTCCATAACAGAAAGTAATGATGCTTTAATTGCGCTGAAACTTGAAGCCATGAACAAGCGTAGTATTCAAGGTTATGATGATGATTTGAAAAAGTGGTACCTTGAGAAACCGTTTACTCAAAGTCATTATAAATATCTGGAATATCTTGGTGATTTTGAAGAGCCACTTTCTTTTGTTGCAGGTTTTCGTGCAGATGTTTATAAACGGAATTATGTATCTGCTTACTCGAAACTTGATGCACTTGAAGAAATCTGTGGGGAACATTCTGAATATTATACAGAACAGTTAATGTCAGATATCGGGAAAACTCATCTTTACGGAACACGTGATATTGCAGGAAGCGCACGCTGGTTTCAGGAGAAAGCCGAAGCGTTTAGCGGGCAACCAATGGAGTTTTACTGCTGGTTTTACGCAGGACGCCTTTATGACAAAGTGACAGGCTATGGTTCCCGTGCATCTGCGGCATATAAAAATGCTGTCGAATCGACTGATGATATTCAGAAAAAAGACAATGCACGCTGGTATCTTTTAAAAGACAGTCTGACTGAATCCTCTGCCAGGTGTATAAAGATAGTAAAAGAGAATCTTTCTGAAATTGGTGATCCTGCTTATTATGATGATTTTTTTGATCTTCTTGCCAACAGATTAATATCCGAAGGTGAATATGAAGAAATCGGTGAACTTTATAAAATCATGAAAGGTCACGCGTCTCGTGAAGCCACAGCAAAATTTGCATATATTTACGGGCGCCTTCTTCAAGAAAAAATCTGTATTCCTGATGATTCAATTTTAGGCGAGCTTTCTCTTGAAGAAGAAATTGATGCCGCTTTAAAAACTGCACTGAACAGTGCCACAGATCTGTACTATAAAGTTCAGGCTGCAGAACATCTTGGTCTTTCGGATTATCAGATAGAAAAAGAACTCTGCGCTCCGCGAAAAGATTTTGAAAAAGGTTTTATAAAAGAAAGTGCTTTCAGAATGAATCCCGATGCAGACAGACTTTTGAGCGGCTATGCAGCTTTTGGTTTTCCTGAAAAAATTTACAGTGAGTGGGTAAGTCTTGGACAGTGCCTTGTTTCAGAAGAGACTGTAATAAATATCTGCAGGCTTCTTCAGAAATGTTCCGACGGACGTGATGATTATTATCCTCAAAGTCTTCGCATTGCTTCCCGTTATGCAAACTATAGTCCTGTAGGCTCGAGCCGCGAGATTCTTTCTTACTGCTTTCCGAAATGTTACAACGAGTTCATTACAAAGTATGCAGAAAAATATGATATTGAGCCTGAGGTTCTTTTCGCTTTGATTCGCAGTGAAAGCTTTTTTGATTCCGATGTGACAAGTTCGGCAGGCGCGGTGGGATTAAGCCAGCTTATGACATTTACTGCCGAAGACGTGGCGAAGCGCCTGAAAAAATCAGACTATGATTTAACTGATCCTGAAACAAATATTGAATTCGGGGCATGGTATCTTGGAAATCTGATCAGCCGCCTGGATGGAAATTATCTTGATGCTTTCTATTCATACAATGCAGGAATTTCCCGCGTCAGAAAATGGAAACAGAGTTCTGCTTTTGGTTTCGGTCTTAAGAATATCCCTGAAGACTTATTTCTGGAAACTCTTCCATACACAGAAACCCGGGAATATGGCCGTAAGCTTGTAAGCGCCACAGAACTGTATAAATTTCTTTATATAAAGGATAAGATTTAATTATGGATAATCCTATATCTTCACTTCTTCCAGAGACTATGCATTTCTGGCATCTCCAGGGAGTTCAGCTGGTTCTCCTTCTTGGCATTATAATTTTCTTCGGCGCACTAGGCGGCTGGCTTTTCAAGAAACTGAAAATTCCTCAGGTTGTAGGTTATATTGTAATAGGGATTATTATAGGCTCTTCAGGTTTCCGAATTCTTGAGCCTGAAGTTATTGCGGCGCTCAATCCTGTAAGCACGGTTTCTCTTTCACTTATCGGATTCCTGGTTGGTGGCGAACTTAAACTTGGCACTGTAAAAAAATACGGAAAACAGTTTGTCAGCATTCTGATTTTTGAATCAATCACTCCGGCAATTATTGTGGGCAGTGTGATTACTCTGGTTGTCTGGCTTTTCACAAAAGACATCAGATATGCAGTTTCCCTTGGGGTAATTCTTGGTGCAATTTGCGCCGCAACAGCACCTGCCGCCACAACAGATGTTCTTGTTGAATACAGAACCCGCGGCCCTCTTACAACAACAGTTTATGGAATCGTTGCCATGGATGATGCTGTTGCACTTGTTTTATATACTGTTGCTTCAACTATTGCAGCTTCGCTTCTTGGCGACAAAGTTGATTCTTTTGGTACACAGCTTCTTGCTATTGCCCGTGATATTTTTGGTTCAGTTTTTGTAGGCCTTTTCTTTGGCGGTATTCTTCGTGTAATCATGCACTTTCTGCCAAACGATGACGGCCGCATTCTTTCATTTACTCTTGGAGCACTTTTCCTCAGTACAGGCATCTGTGAAGCTTTGAACCTGGACAATATTCTTTCAGCTATGTCTCTTGGTTTTTTCATGGTAAACTTCAGTCATGCAAAAACAAAATCGGTTTTTAATTTGACTTCAAAATTTACTCCGCCGGTTTATGTTCTCTTCTTTGTTCTGGTTGGAGCAAAACTGAACATCTGGATTATTACTCCTTTCCTGGGGCTTCTTGCAATTCTTTATGTTGTAGGAAGAACATTTGGAAAAACAATCGGTTCAATGTTCGGGGCCTGGCTTACAAAGGCTCCTGTAACAGTACAGAAATATCTTCCATTCTGTCTTTTGAGCCAGGCAGGTGTTGCCATAGGACTTTCAATTGCCGCAGGAAACGACTTTCCGGATTCCATTGGTCCGCAGATTATGCTTATTATTACTGCTACAACTTTCATTGTTCAGCTTATCGGTCCTATCTGTGTTAAGTCTGGTGTTACAAAAGCGGGCGAAGTTGGACTAAATGTTACAGTTGATGACATCCGGAAAAATGCAAAGGTAAAGGATGTTATGTGGGGCAACGATTATATCTGTGATTATAATTCTCCGACTGTTGTGAGCGAGACTGATCAGCTGGAAACAGTACTGGATCTTTTCAGTCGTCAGCACAATTTGAATTATGTTGTTAAAGGTGATGACGGGAAGCTTATAGGAATCATTGTTCTTGAACATCTTAAAGAAGTTATGCAGATTGGAGAGTTTGCTTTCTCAATGCTTGCTGTTGATGTTATGGACCGTCCTGTAATCACCTGTAAACCTGATGATCTGCTTCCTAATGTTTATAGTCTTTTTGATGATTACGATGTTGAAGCTATTCCAATCGTTGATGAAGATGGAAAGGCTATGGGAATACTTGAACATCAGACTGCAGACCATTATCTTCATGCCCGTGTTCTGGAGCTGAACCGCAAGCTTGAAAGCCTTGATGCTTAACAGTCGGCCTCTATTTCGATAAACTACATCATTATATTTCTCCCAAATAGAGGCTGATATGAATTCTCTTCCAAATACTGAAATAATCCTTCAGATTCTTCTTTCAGTTGGGCTGATTGTAATTGTTGCAAAATATCTTGGAATTACAGCAAGAAAAATTGGTATTCCTGAAGTTGCCGGTATGATTGTTGCAGGGCTTCTTCTGCGTTTCATTCCATGGTTCAATAATTTTGGTGGCAACGAATCAAATCTTATATACGCTGAAGCAAATCAGTTTATCACTTACATGTCAGAAATCGGCGTAATCTTGATTATGTTCTCTGCAGGATTAAGTACAAATCTGAAATCTCTTATTAAGTCTGGTCCTAAAGCAACAGCGATTGCCTGCTGCGGCGTTTTTGTTCCTCTTATTATGGGAACAATCATGTCATTTTTCTTTTTCGGCTTTGACGGATTCGGAACTCAGAACTTCTTCAAATGCATGTTTGTGGGAACAATTCTTACTGCAACTTCCGTAAGCATTTCTGTTGCAGTTCTCAAAGAGTTTGGAAAAATCAATTCTGAAATAGGACAGACAATCGTTTCTGCTGCAATTATCGATGACGTAATTGGAATTATCGTTCTGACTGTTGTTCTTGGTGTAAGCTCAGGAAAGGGTTGGTACTTAATGATTATCCTTAAGACTGTTCTTTTCTTTGTTTTTGCTATTCTTGTAGGATTTGCAATGTACAAGCTTTTCTGCTGGTATGATGGACGTCACCCTCGTTCACACCGCATTCCTATTTATGCCCTGGGGCTTGCACTTATTTTTGCTTTCTGTGCGGAACGCTTTTTCGGCATTGCTGACATTACCGGCGCTTACATTGCAGGAATTGTTCTCTGCAGTCTGAAAGATGCATCTTACATGGAATCAAAAATCGACATTAACTCGTATATGTTCTTCAGTCCAATTTTCTTTGCAAGTATTGGATTAAAGACAGACCTTTCCGGCATGAGCACAGATATTCTCTGGTTTGCAATTGCATTTGTAATTGTGGGATGTATCAGTAAGATTATCGGATGTGGCGGTATTTCAAAAATACTTGGATACAGCTGGAAAGAATCTTATCAGGTTGGACTAGGAATGATGGTTCGCGGGGAAGTTGCCCTTATCGTTGCAACAAAAGGTCTTTCGACAAACCTTATTGATCCAAAGTATTTTACAGCAGTAATTCTTTTGATTATCGTTTCATCAATGCTTGTTCCTGTTTTAATGAAACGGGCATTCATGAAATAAAACAAATCATTTATAGTAAAATATGTTTATTTTTAGTATCTTTAACATAGAGGTATAAAATGGCAGACTCAAAATTACAGGAAACCGTTCTTGAAGCAATTGAAATGTTCCGTCCACAGCTGCAAGCTGATGGTGGTGATATGGAATTTGTTTGTATTGATGAAAACAATGCAGTACATCTGAACCTTGTTGGCGCTTGTGGAAGTTGTCCAATGGCTGTTATGACACTTAAGATGGGAATTGAACGCTACCTGAAAGACGCTTGTCCAGAAGTAACTGAAGTAATTCAGGATAATGCAAAAAGCTCTGAAGATATGATGGGCTGGTAAACTTAAGGAGAATATAGTGAAAGTTGAAGCAAATAAATTCGTAAGCATTAATTACACACTTAAAGATGATAACGGTGTAGTTATTGATTCTTCGATTGGCGAAGGTCGTGAACCACTTGGTTTTGTTGCTGGACGCAATGAACTGATTATGGGACTGGAAAAGGAACTTGAAGGAAAAGAAGCAGGCGAAAAATTTAATTGTACAATTGCTCCTGCAGATGCTTACGGTGAATATAACAAGGAACTTGTTTTTGATGTACCAATGTCTGAATTCGATACAGATGCATCATCTGTAGAAATTGGAATGGCATTTTATGCACAGACAAATCAGGGACCAAGAATTGTTCGTGTTCTTAACGTAAACAATGATATGGTTACTCTTGATGGAAACCACGAATTAGCAGGAAAAACACTTCACTTTGACGTAGAAGTTATGGAAGTTCGCGATGCAACAGAAGAAGAACTGAATCCACCACGTGGATGTGGCGGCGGATGCGGAGGTTGCGGTGGCGGATGTGGCGGCGACTGCGGCAGTGGATGCGGTGATGGTGGTTGCGGCTCAGAAGGATGTGGATGTAACTAAAATTAGTTTACGGCATCCAGCAGACTGGAAAGATTTGCTTCAATGGAAGCGTCTTCCAGCATTACAACTCTATCGCTGATTTTTTTATACAGCTCCTCGCGTTCTTCGAACTTCGCGCGGAGCATTTTTTTTATGTCGATGATTGACTGTGGATTCTGATTTCTGATAAAAGCAGGAACATTTGTGAATTTTCCATCTTCACCAACATCTATTTTTCTTACAATGCGGGTTACCGAAATATTCAAATCGTTCTGAAGGAAAATAAAATCGCCTGCAGCTTTCAAATGAACAAGTGCCGGCGGATTATCACAAATACCGCCTCCTGTTGAAATAACCATTTTTCTGTCACCAATACTTTCAGCCAGTTCTTTACAAACATTTTCCTCTGCTTCCAGGAATGCTGCAGCTCCTTTCTGATTGTATAAATCACGGACACTCATACCCACAGCTTCTTCAATAAGAGCGTCTGTGTCTACGAATTCATATCCCAGCTTAGTTGCCAGAGTTTTCCCCAGAGTTGATTTACCGGAATGTTTAAGTCCAAGAAGAATGATTACCTTAATTGCCATAGAGTCTATTATATCATATAAGTCTTCAGGGGACTATAAAGTTTTCCTTTTGAAGTTCATAAAAGAATCATTCAAAATATCGATCTTCTTCAGGGAAACTAGAAGCACGTAAAAATATGTCAATATCAAAATTTGCGTAGTCTATAAACATATCATAAGAAAATATGTTTGTTGTAATGATAAAGCAAGCTTTATTATTTATTTCATGAGCGGCTTCGATACAAATTATTTCATCTTGATATTCAAATATCGTATCAAGATTTAATTCTTTTTTCTGTTTTCCATTATGTATTACTAATGAGTAGTTTTTGTAATTATTTTCAGCATTTCCATTATATAATACAGCGGCTTCCCCTCGTTCGGTCTTTTGAGAACATAATATGTTTCTATTTTTGCAATCTAATAAACTTAATTCAGAATTCTGGTTCTGATTGGGAATTAGTTCTTGTTCTGGAGTTCTATATTCAGAATCATTATTTAATTTGGGATAATTACTTGTAAAAAAAGATTCTTGAGTTTGTTTGCAATAATAATAAATTAGTGATGGAAAATGGGCTTGTTCCCATACACAGGAATAAACTGGTACATTCGTGAAATATTTTTTAAAAGGAATATCATAATAGATAGAATCTTTTTCCCAATCTTGAATTTTTCGAAAAGATGGTTTTTGAAAATAGAAATCTTTTTGGTTTTTTAAATTTATAGAATCCCAGTTACGACATTGATAAACATCTTCTTTTTTTGTATTTGTTTTAAAATCAATTACAGTTGTCTTAATCTCATAAAGTTTTGGTAAAGGATAAGTGTTAGGATTTTTTTCATTAACTATACAAACAAGATCGTCTTCAAAAAAATGGCTTGTCTCGGGAATATAGGACAAATATGTATATTTATTGGTTATAGTATTATAGACAAATAATATTTGCTTATGAGAATTATTGGAATCTTTGAAGAATGTGAAAAACCAATTTTCTTTAATTTCAGGTTTTGAGGAATTTATTATTTCATATTTTTCTTCATCTTTTGTGAAAATTATTTTTTCCAAATTGTCAGAAATCTTAAAAGAAATATTCTTATTTTCTTTATTTGCAAGTATCTTTTCTGACATTTCAATTTTCTTAGTTCTGCAAGAAGTAAAGAATAAAATTAGCATAGTACAAAATAAAAAACTTTTTTTCATATTAGTCTCCTTTTCTAAATGTTCTTAACTGCTGAATGTCTGAGGCTTTTATTCTGACCCCATTTGTAAAATCCCATGAACCAGATTGTTCACGTAATGAATTTCCTTTGACATCATTCTTGGATGTTCCAATAACATTAATAAAACCATCTTCATTAACGCTTCCGTAAACTGAAACCCAATGTAATTTACCGGTTGAAGTATATGGAATTTGCGCCATGACTACATATTGAGTTTTCGATGAATCTAGTTCATTTAATTTATTTGTTAAATCACCTTGGATATTTTTAGTCCAATAATCATTTTTTAAGCCAGTTATTTCTGATGCTTTTGTAGAATTAAAATTCTGGTTTGAATCAAATAAATATGTATATTGATTGAAGAAGCTTGGTGTATAATCGTTTCCAGTTAATGTAATCGCAGCTTCGGAATATCCTGTTAGATAACATCCATTTTCACTAATAAAACTAATATCACGTTGATTGTTATTGATTTGACTTTTTGTAAGTTGTAATGAAGGGTCCCCTGTTATTTGTTCCCCCCATTCAGAGTTTTGCATGTTTAATGATATTGGTTTAATCATTTTTAACCCCCACTGATCTACATAGTTTATCGGGTCGGCGGAGCAGTACAGGTACCAGTTGGTTCCATCACGAATTGGGTCGGAAGAAGTAAAACGGGAAGTTTCTGGTGAATAATCACGGAAGCCATAATTATAAAATCCCGTTACAGAATCATAGGGTTTTCCATTGTATCCATAGGCTGGTTTTGATTCCGAAACAGGAGTTCCAAAGACATCATAGCTGAATGACTTTTCAATGTTTCCATAGTGATCCGTAACAGATTTTATGTTTCCAAGGATTTCTGTTCCAAAATACTCTGTACGGTTTCCAATTTCCCGACCGAATATTTTCCCGTTAAAACTTAAAGGGAAAGATTCTTCAATGCTGGAATCAGAATCTTCTGAGTCATAAGTAAATATGTAACGTTCGTTTAAATCTGTCTCGTCTGTCATGAAAAAAACATTTTTAAAATTATCTGTAAAAAGACCGTTTGAAAAAACAGGGCTTTCCTTTATTAAGTCAAATGAAAATCCATCATAAAGGCAGCGGAGTGCGGCTTTGTCGTTTCGAACGGAAAGTTGTCTTCGTCCGAAAACGTCGTAGGTGTAATGGCAGGTTGTAACATTGCCGTTGTCAGTCCTGATATAATCTGTCAGTCTGTTGTCGGCGGAGTATGAATACTTTTCTATGCTGCGTTCAGAAATCTTTTGTGAAAGATTTCCATTTACGTCATACTGATATTTTACGACAGAGCTTTCAAGAAAGCAAATTTCAATAAGCCTGTTTTCAGAATCATAAGAATATTCAAGTTTTCCAAATGGGCGGTTGTGTGTAAGACGGTTTCCGTTTTTATCATAAGAAAAATCTTCTCTGAAGAAATGATAATCTGATGATACTGAGAAGTCTGGAATATAGTCTTCTAAAAGTGATTGTAAATCCGACTGAGTTTTTGAGGAAAGAAATTTTGATTCAGGCACAAACGATATTTCATTTTTATTTAGCCCAAGCTTTTCAGCTTCTTTCTTTAAGAGATTTGTGTACTCAAAACTTGCAGGGTAGGAGACAGAAGAAATGCGTCCAAAGTCATCATAATTGAAAAATGTCACAGCACCTTCAAAATCAACAAAAGCACATCTTCGTCCATCTGTGCCATATAAGTAGCCTTCTCCATTTATGATTTTTCCTGAAATATCTTTTTCAATAAAAGCAGTCATTCGGCCGGCTTTGTCATAATAGAAATCCAGTGAAGTTTTATTTCCATATTCACGTCTGATTTCCCTCATCATATTATCGTAAAAGAAGCGGACAGAAAGTTTTGAAAGATTATCATAGATTTCTAAGAGTTCATTATTTGCACCGTAAAAAAAATTAACATCTCTATTTGAACTTCTGATTTTTGTTTTTCTTCCCGCTTTATCGTATTCATAAAAAACGGATTCCATTGCAGGAATATCAGTAAATGATTCCAGCAGCCCCATATAATTGTATGTGTATTCAAATGAACTTGTTTCATTTCCGGCAAAAATAATTTTACCATTCTCATCCCATGTTATTTTTTGGGATGAAGACGATTCGTTTTCCTGTGAGTAATTTTTTATTTCACCAAGTCTGTTTGTTTCTGATTCTAATTTTCCATCTTCATTGAGTGATTGAAATAATTTATTTCCATTCCCATCAGTAAACACAATATTTTTTCCATAATTGGAATAATCATATTTTTCTAAAACGGCATCGCCAATTTTCACAGAAGTTAGACGTCCGGTTTTGTCATATGAATAAATTGTTTCACTTATACCTCGGCCTTTCTCATGAATCAGATTTCCTGTGGAATCGTAATCGCCCTGCCATACTGTTCCAAGGTCATCTGTTATTTTTGTGAGTGACGAACCTGCGTCATATTCATATGAAATTGAAGTTCCGTCAGGAAAGCGTTTTTCTATGATTTGATTTTTTGCATTGTATTTTAATGAGGTGCAGTTACCATACCCGTCATAAACTTTATCGATTTGTCCCACGGCATTGTAATGACATCCATTAGAGTTTCCTTCGCCATCTGTAATTTTTATAATTCTTCCATAGCTGTCGTATTTGTATGTTAAGGATGAATTAGTTTTTTCAGCTTCATTTTCTTCATCTTTTATTTTGTTTCCACTGCTGTCATATTCATAATGATTTTGTTTTCCGAATTTATCTGTGTCGCACAAAAGCCTTCCTGCCGGACTGAATGAAAAATCGAATTCTTCACCTTCTTCATTTATAAATGATTTCAAATAACCATCGCCATTAAATGAATATGTCTTTGTGTTTCCAAGGCTGTTTGTCAGAGTGGTAACAATATTATTTCCGTAAGTGATTTCTTCTTTTATTTGTGAGCGGATTTTTTTATCTGCTTCTGATTCTTTCCATTTCGTCTCAGAACACATTTTCCCGTTTTCGTAATCGTATTCCGTTATCCAGCAATCGAAATCATCATATTCTTTTATTCTGGTAATAAGCCCCTTTGGCGTATACTCTTTTTCCCAAAGGATTTTCTCATTGCCGTTTTCAGAAATTATTTTTCTTATTGGAAGATGTCGTTTGTCATATTCATATTTATATATGATGATATTGTTCTCTGCAGGATCTTCTTCTTTTTCTTCAACCAGGTCTTTTCGGTTGTTATAAGTTTTTGTAATTTTTAATCCTGTATTGTATTTGATTGATTGAAGTCGCTTCCCATATGAAACAGAGAATTTTATTTCTCCATCAAGAGAAAGGGATGTGATTCTGTTTCTTTCATCATAGGTCAGATCGATTTTATGGTTTTCTGATGAAGCTGAAATAATGTTGCCATAATCGTCATATTCATAAGTTATGCCTTCTGTATTTTCAGTCAGATTAGATAAATATCCGTCACGGTCTTTATAAGAAATAGAATTCCCATATTCATCATAAAAATAAGTTTCAGATGTTCCGTCAGCATAGAAAGTTTTTGTAAGCTTATTTTCAGAATCATATTGATATTGGGTAATCAGTCCGTTTTTATATTGTTTTATAAGGTTCCCGTGGGAATCATAATCATATTTAGTTTCATTGCCGGAACTTTCGATTTTTCTGATTGTTCTGAATTTTGTATCAAAGAAAAATTCAGATTCATTTCCATCCTGGTCACGGTATATTGTTCTGCGTTTATTAAAATCATAATCAAAAAATTCTGAAAAGCCTTCTTCATTTCTGGTTTCGGAAATAATATATTTCTCGGTATTCATATTGTAAGAAAATTTGAATTGAATAGAAGAACCATCACTTTTTCGTAATGCTGAAAGTTTTTTGTTGGAATTATAAACGAAAGAAACAATATCACCATCAGAATCAGTTACAGAATTTAGTTTATCAGAATTATATGTAAAACTGATTTTGTCGGCAGAATCGCGTTTGTTTTGAATGGATGCAACAAAGTATGATGGCACAGTATTTGACGGTGCAGCAGTATAATTAAAAATATATTCTTCGTTGAAAGACGTTTTTACAGAAGTGATTTTATAATTATCATCACGCTCTATAACAAGAAAGTCTCCACGGTTATTAATTATTTTTTCAAGAAGTCCTTCGCTGTTAAAGATTTTTTTTGTTTTATCAACATAAGAAAGAATGTATTGACCTTCATCATTTTTACAAATATTCAGGAATATATCATTAGCAGGCGAATCTTTTTTCCATTCGTTGCTATAACTTTTGAATACATGAGGAGTGGAATCCTTATCGATAAAAAGAATATTTTCAAGTCCACAATTAATCCAGCTTCCTGGTGTTCCAGAATAATTTGAAAAAGTATTTTTTATATTTTTAGATTTTGTAAGAACGGCCTTCAGTTTTGCAGTTTTCTCAGCTTCCTCTAAATATCTGCTGAAGTAGGAATTATATTTAGAAATGTGATTAGACACAGAATCCAGTGCACTGCTATAACGGTTGCAGATATAGGTAAGACTGGCAATATTATTTTCTATAGAATTTATTTCGGAAGATTTATCATCGAAAAAACTTTTTGCAGAATTCAGAAGGCTTTCTGCCTGTGTCTTAAGGTTTTTCGCATTCTGTAATTTTCCTTCCAATTCTTTTTTTGCACTTGTAACACTTGAGACATGATAATTATTTATTATTGAAGCACTCGTACTGCTAACTTTTTCATAAGCCCAGGACGCTCTGTTTGCCTGTGTTTCATATAATGCTTCAATTCCCGGTTCTTTTCCCAACAGAATTCTTTCATCAAAAGTTGAGGACCAGCCTGCTCCAAAAATGCCGGTAATTTCATTATGCAATCCATATTTCCGTTCAAAAGAAAAACCATTTTTCAAAGTAACGTCAGTGTCGCTCTGAATATATTCACCGGTTGAAACTCTTACAGGATCTCCGGTTTGTTCAGATTGAGTTTCATTTTCTTTGTTCTCTACGGTTGCATTGTTCTCTGAAATTAAGGGGGTAATATTCGTTTCTATAGATAAATCTCTGTCATCTGTAGAACTGTCATTTTGTGCCACAACTGAATCCACTGTAGATTCAGTTGGAAGATTTGAACTAGCTGATGCAACTGAAGAGTTCAGGCTCTCAATTTGTTCTTCACATTCATCTTTTGCGTCTTCGTATCCTTTCATGTTTGGGTTCGGCTGTCCACTTTCTGAACTTCCGCCGCCTGGGTAAGTAGAAACTTGTCCGCTGCCATCATAAGCGAAGGCCCATAAAACTGAATGAAAAACAGACAGAATAAAAATTAAACTTAAAATCTTTTTCATAACGATTCTCCTGAAACTTTTTCCTGTATAGTTAATAGGCAAAAATCAGTTAAAACAGGAAAGAAAAAAATGAGAAAATGAAAAAAAAGTTCAGATTTGCTATAATTTTTGTATGGCAAACTTTGATTCACTTATTTTTGATGTTGATGGAACAATTTGGGATACAACTCCTGTGGTTGCTCCTGCATGGAATGAAGCCTTGGATGAATGTGGACTTTCTTACGCACATGTTACACCCGATGACCTGAAGCAGCTTTTTGGAAAACCAATGGATGAGATCATCGCCCGCATTCTTCCAGATGAAAACACAGAAACCCGCGAAAAATACAAGCTGCTCTGCTACGAAAAAGAAGAAGCCGCGGTGGGCTCAGTTGGCGGAAAACTTTATCCTCATATGAAAGAAACTTTGGAAGCCTTGAGCAAAAAATATAAGCTTTACGTTGTTTCAAACTGTCAGAGCGGATACATTGAGACAATGCTTCGTGTTACAGGATTCGGTCCATATTTTCTGGATCATGCCTGTTACGGCGACGAAGAAAAACTGAAAGATGAGAATATACGTTTAATCATTGAACGAAACGGATTACAGAATGCCGCATATGTTGGCGACACACAGGGAGATGCTGACGCTACACATAAAGCTGGTATTCCGTTCATTCACGCTTCTTACGGCTTTGGTAAAAACATTGACCGTGCTGAGTACGTTATAAGCGATATGAAAGATTTATTGAATCTGTAATTTTTTTGATTGGGAAAAGGAAATGATTCTTACAGTTTGTTTAAGTTCGACACTTCAGAAAACAGTTACTTTTAATAAGGTTTCACTTACTCACGTAAACCGTTCAACTTCTTACCGTCTGGACGCTTCTGGAAAAGCGGTAAATACAGCCCGCGTACTTGATATGCTGGAGCCTGGCGTTTCACTTTCTCTCTGTCCTCTTGGAAAAGAAAATGCTGACTTATTTTTGAAACTTGCAGAGCAAGATGGCCTTGCGGTGAAAACTGTAATGGTTCCAGGTTTTACCCGCGAGTGTCTTACTCTTCTTGATTCTTCAAGTCATGAGACAACAGAAATTGTAGTAGGGGAACCGGCTCTTGAATTTGACCGTGAAAATACAGAAAAAGAATTCATGGAAATTTTGCAGGGAATATTGTCAGGGGGGACAGCTCCTCAGGCGGTAGTTCTGGCTGGAAGCCGGCCTGCCATATGGTCAGAAGATTTTCAGGCACGCATTTCAAAAGCAGTGGTGGGTGCAGGTGTCATTCTTCTTGCTGATTTTTGCGGAAAAGATTTGTTAAGAACTTTGGAAATCTGTACTCCTCAGATTATCAAAATTAATGAAGAGGAGTTCTGCTCGACATTTTGTTATGAATTCCCGGTTCCTGAAGATAAACTTCGCCAGCTGATTTCAGAAAAATCAAAAGAACTGAAGAACGTAATCGTAATTACCCGCGGAACAGATGAAACTTATGCAGCCTGCAATGGAGAGTTTTATTCACATCCTGTAGAAAAGGTTATTCCTGTAAATACTACGGCCTGTGGAGACACTTTCAATGCAGGTTTCATTTATGAATATTTAAAATCATTGAATGGAACTGGAAATGCAGATATTCAAGGTGCTCTTTCAAAAGGAACCTGGTGTGCTGCCCGCAATGCCGAAAGTGAAGTTCCAGGTACAATCCGCTAAGTTATCAGGCTGTTTTGAATCCTAATATTCTGAGATTTTTCCCGAATATTTTTATATTTTTTTTTATTGTTCTCTTATAGTTTAGAAGCATGAGTAAGATTTTTGTAAACCAGATAGGTTATCTTCCTGATGCCGACAAGGTAGCTGTTGCTGAGATTTTCAATGAAAATGAGACTTCTTTCTGTGTAAAAGATGAAGCTGGAACTGTCATTTTTGAAGGACAGGTTTCTGATATTAGGAATGATGAACTTGCAGGCGGAAAATACGGCGTCATGGATTTTTCAGAAGTAAGTGCGGTTGGCCGGTATAAAATCTGCTATGACGGAAACGAAAGTTATTCTTTTGACATAAAGCCTGGTGTTTACAAGGATTTGTATAGAACTTCCCTTGAATATTTTACTCTGAGCCGCTGCGGCGAAGAAGTAAAGGATCCTTTATGGGGGCATAAAGCCTGCCACACCGGTCCGGCTGACGTTTACGGTACCGAAGAAAAGCGTGTGGCCGATGGCGGCTGGCATGATGCTGGAGACTACGGCCGATACATTGTTGCCGGTGCAAAAACCGTAATGGATCTGCTTCTTTCTTACGAAACTGAAAAATCAATTTACGGGAAAACAGTTTCTTTCTGGCATGACCAGCTTTCCATTCTGGATGAAGTGCGTTTTGAACTGGAATGGTTCCTGCGCATGCAGCGGGAAGACGGTGCCGTTTATCATAAAGCAAGCTGTTATCGTTTCTGCGGCTTTATCTGGCCTGATATGGAAAAAGATCCTCTTGTTCTGGCACCGGTTTCTACAACTGCTACTGCAGATTTTGCAGGTTCCTGTGCTTATGCTGCAAAGTTTTATAAGGAATCAGATCCTGAGTTTGCAGACCGCCTTTTAAAGGCAGCACTTCTTTCTCAAGATTATCTGGACACTCACGAAGATGAACTTTATAAAAATCCTCCTGAAATCTCAACTGGCGGTTACGGTGACGGCTGTGCAAAGGATGAACGTTATTTTGCCCTTTGTGCTCTTTTTGGTGCAACAGGAAACCCTGAATATCTTAAAAAGGCCGTTCAGATGCGTAAAGAACTGCAGGAAAATCCATGGTGGGGCGACGGTTTTGGCTGGGGATGTTTTACAGGTTTCGGTAACGAATGCCTTCTCCACATCGATCAGAAAATCCTGGACGACCTTGATGCCGATGCCCGTAAGCTTGCAGACAGCCTGATTGAAGAAGTAAAAGCTGCCGTAATTGCAACTGCCGATAAAGCTCTGGAAACTGCAGAATCAAATGTCTTTGCATATCCTATGGGAAAAGTTTTCTGGGGTAGTAACGGTGCTGTTATGGATGTTGGACACTGTCTTTCAATGGCTTATGATCTTACAGGCGATGAAGAATATTTCCACTGTTTCCAGCGTCAGGTTTCATACATTCTGGGTGTAAACCCTGTGGATTATTGTTATGTGACAGGCTTCGGATCTAATCCTATGAAAAATCCGCATCACAGACCTTCAGGTTTCAGAAAACAGGCGATGCCTGGAATGGTAAGTGGTGGTCCTGGAGCAGGGCTCAACGACGCCGTTGCAAAAGCAAAACTCCAGGGACAGGCACCACTTAAGTGTTTTATAGACCATGCAGGAAGCTACAGTACAAATGAAATTGCCATTTACTGGAACAGCCCCCTGACACTTGGTCTTTCAAGAATGCTTTAATCGGCTTACTCGAACACAGAGGTTTTGATTTTTTCGACAATCTTCTTTGCCGATTTTTTATCCAGAATGCTTGGTTTGTAAGTAAGGATAATACTCATTTTACCTTTGTATGTTGCAATTCCGAATTTCAGAGGATAAATACTTGCTGTGTTCTGGACAAGTCTGTAAGATTCGATTGAATATTTAGCATCACTTGGAGTAAATTCAATTCTTCCGAAGCTTGCAAAGTCAAAACCGTTTTCAATTTTTGTAAAGCCCATTACAGCCCCAATTGATTTATCGATTTTCTTTTCTTCTTCGGTCATCGGTATCTGGGCATATTTTTTATCCATAATATCAACCGGAGCAAAGTTTATTCGGCTGAAAGTTCTGACCATTTTTGTAGCATTCTTTGGTTCAGTGATTTTTTTCAGCTGAGATGTGATGCTTTTAAGGGAGGACTTCTCATCAGCGAACTTCTTTTTATCGATAATGATTTTTCCGCCGGTTGCAAAGTTGTTTGTGTTTTCATTAATGTCGGAAAGTCCTGAATCGGCAGGAATGTCATAATATTTTCGTCCATCAATTGAAACAGAAACTTCAACATTATCAAAATCATAAGTAGCTGCAATTTTATTAAGCAGATGGGCTGTAACACTAACGCCTTTGTCTTTTGCATTTTTAATGATTGTTGAAGTCTGGTCTTCACTGAATTCAATCGTGTTGATTACAAATCCCTCTGTAAGGAATGCTTTTTTCTGAAGATCCAGCATCAAATCATAGCTGAATTCCGGTCTTTTAGTCGCAATCGCAGAATTAAAATATTTGATGAAAAGCTTTGTAACAAAATCAGGATCCGGGCCTCCCTTCAGATACGGCAGGTATTTTTTTACAGGTGAAGAATTTTTGATGTAATCGATTTTCTTGTCCTGAATACGGGCATTCAGTTCCTTGATAAAATCGTTAACAATAATCTGTCCGCCTTTTCCATCGCAGACAACATGATGTGTATAAAGACGAATGCATTTTCTTTTGCTGTCTACTTTGAAAATGTCTGCATATACCAGGTGTTTTTGGTCGAGAAGTTCAGCCTGACGTTTACATCCTATATCCTGGTATTCATCATAATAACTTACCGGGGCAGGTAAGTATTCATTTGTAAGAAGAAAAGCCTTACCGGTCTGAGATTCCATAATAATCTGTAAACCAAGAAGTCCGTTGTCCTTTAAGGCTGCAGTAATACTGTCAATTACGAGTTTTTTTGTGACAGAACCAGAAACAACAAATTCATGGATTATCCATGGATTCGGCATCGATAAAAATACACGAGAATCTGTAATGCTTTCAAATTTCATACATTTATTGTAAATAGAGTTTTTAGAGATATCAAGATAATATTTCTTTATAAAAAAAAATTGATTCTTTTCGATAGTAAAAAAAAACTGCCCGTAATTATGCGGACAGTTTTTTTTAAGGTTTGTTTATTTTATAAGAGCGTACGTCCGCATGTGCGGCCGTTTGCTTATTGGAAATTTATTTCAGAGCGTAAAAAATTGCTTCGCAATTATTTTACGAGAGCATCAATAGGATCGATGCTGCCGTCGTCGTTGAACTTCAGTTCGCAGAACTTAATGTTGCGGTTCTGGTTTACACCTTTAGAAAGTTCACAGTCATGGTAGAACAGGTACCATTTTCCGTTGAATTCAACACAGTAGTGGTGGTTTGTCCAACCAAGAACAGGCTTGAGCAGAACTCCGCCGTATGTGTAAGGTCCGTAAACGTTCTTTGAAGTTGCGTAAACGATGTTGTGTGTATCACCAGTTGAGTATGTGAAGTAGTATGTGTCTCCACGTTTGAACTGACATGGTCCTTCAAAGTAGCGGCGGTCATGATCAGTTGCTTTCAGCTGTTCACCGTTTTCGTCCAGAACAACTACATCACGTGGTTCTTCAGCGAAAGATTTCATATCAGGAGCCATTTTTGCGATTTTACCGCAAACAGCATAGCCTTCTGTTGGTTCTTTATTGTCTGCACCCCAGACATTGTTGCGGTACTGGTCAAGCTGTCCGCCCCAGATTCCACCGAATGTACAGTAGAATTCACCGTCTGTATCGTTGAAAAGACATGGGTCAATTGAGTATGAACCTGGAATTGGGTTTGGTTCTGCTTTGAATGGACCGCCTGGGTTTTTACCAGTTGCGATACCAAGACGGAACATACCTTCTTTGTCGCGAGCTGGGAAAATGAAGTAATATGTGTCGCCTTTTTTATTACAGTCAGGTGCCCACAGCTGTTTTGAAGCCCATGGTACATCTTTAAGGTGAAGAACTTCACCACAATCTTTTGGATAGTTTTCTGTGTCAGCCATTTCGAATACGTGATAGTCACGCATGTTGTACTGATCACCGTTGTCGTTGTTTTCTACGTCTTCTCCTGGGTCATGAGAAGGATAAATGTAAATTTTTCCATCAAATACGTGAGCTGATGGATCGGCTGTAAACATGTTAGTAACAAGTGGTTTGTTCTGAATCATTGAATTTATGTTCTCCTTTTTGGCAGAAGATAAATTTGGTGTTCTGCCAAAAAAAAGGGGTGATGAGTTTATCACACCCCATTGAGAACATTTTAATTGAAGAATCTGCTTTCCGTAATCGGTGAAATTCCCTTACATAGCAGAAAAAATCACACCTTATTAGTAAGCCTTAAAGTCGTGGATTACGCTGATTGCCGACTGAATTTTGTATTCAGGCAGGATTTCGGCTGCAAGTCTGGTAGTTTTTTCTACAGTTGCAACAGAATCTGAAACGCCCTGAAGGATTACAGTCTTGTCTTCGATTACTGCATGAAGGAATTCAATCTTTACTTTGTAATCAAAAATCAGCTGATTGATAAGTTTCTGGGCTTTAAGCATCTGTTCCAGCTTTTCCTTGCCTTCCTTTTCCGATTTTTCATTAATCAGAGCTTTGGAAAGGGCCAGAATAGCGTCTGCTGCGGCTTCACAGTCCAGAACAGAAGTATTCAGCACTGCGGTGTAGTTCTGTGGATCTGCCCATTCTACGTTGTAGAAGCTTTTATGGAATCCTATGCGGTTTTCGTCACTTTCGGTAATGCGCTGTTTTGCCTGCTTTTCATTCCAGTTTTTTTCGTCCATAAGGCGCTGGATACGGGTTTTTTCATCGGCAATCAGGCGGATTCCGATATGGTTCGGAATATTTGCAAAAAGTGCAAAGGCGCCTCTTCCAATGAACACTACATTACCCTGATCCGCAGTTTCCAGAAGTGCCAGATGCAGAAGATCCAGGTATTCGTCCCGGTCTTTTGCAAGAGAAGCAAAGAAGCCCGGTTTACGTTCATCGTATTTGGGAAGCTTGTTTTCCGGGAAACCATGTTCAACAAGGCTTTTTTCAATGTCTTTTCGGGTGATAAATTTGTAGTCCAGTTTTTTTGCAAGTGCTGCGGCAACTTCATCACCAAGAGCAGCTACTTCGCGGGAAATTGTAATTATTGCCATATAAGCCTCCTACAAATATAATAAACCCGAAAAGGGAAATTCGCAAAATGAATGATGAAAAACTTATCTGGACGGAGAAATCTTCCAAAGAACTGCTGAAAACCGTTGTTTTTGACGTTACTTCACGTCATTCTGTCAGTTCCGATGGCCTGGAAGGCGATTATATCGTTTTGAACGCCCGGGATTGGGCTATTGTTGTTCCGGAAGACGGGGACGATTTTCTTATGGTAAAGCAGTGGCGTCACGGAGAAAAAGCTTTGAGCATTGAATTTCCTGGCGGAGTTATTGACGCGGGGGAAGATCCAGAACACGCCGCCCGCCGCGAACTTCTGGAAGAAACCGGCTGCGAAGCGGGAAAGTTCACAAAACTTGCTACTTTTAATCCAAATCCGGCACTTTTTTCAAATCATGTTCATGTTTTCCTGGCCCAGGATTTAAAACAGACATCGGCTCAGAAACTTGATGAAGACGAATATGTAAACTTTTTCAAAATGCCTAAATCTGAGGTGCTGGCAAAAATGGGTACTTCAGAAATGCCTCACGGGCTTATGCTTTCAGCTTTAGGGCTGTATCTTGCAAGAGAGAAAGGGGATTGTTGTAAATAAAGTATGATAAAAGCTGTTATTTTTGACCTGGACGGAACATTAATCGATACAGAAAAATATTTTAGAATCAACTGGCCAAAGGCTTTTGAACATTTCGGCTATAAAATGACGGATGAACAGTATCTTTCAATCCGTTCCCTTGGGAAACCTTTTGTTCAGAAAACCCTGAAAGAATATTCAGGCGACCCGAATTTCGACTACGACAAGGTGGTTAGCTATCGCAGTGAACTTATGGAAGAAAGCCTGGCTCAAAACGGTCTTGAAACAAAAAAAGGAGCCGTTGAATTGCTTTCTTTTCTGAAAGAAAAGGGAATAATCTGTGCTATTGCTACGGCTTCCCCTGTAGACCGTTCGGAACGATATCTGAAAAATGCCGGAATTCTTTCGTATTTTGACAGAATCATTTCCGCAAGAAACATGAAGGAAGGGAAACCGTCACCAGATGTTTATGAATATGCTGTAAAGGAATTGAATCTGAAGCCTGAGGAATGTTACGCCGTTGAGGATTCACCAAACGGCATTTTAAGTGCCAGCCGTGCAGGACTTAAGGTAATCATGGTTCCTGATCAGGCACCATGCGAAGAGCATGTTAAAGACCTGCTTTTTGCAGAAGTTTCGGACCTTTCTGAAATCAAACAGTTTTTTTAAACGAAAAAAGGACAAGCTTTCGCTTGTCCCGGCTCTCTCCGTTTAGCCAAACTAGTACTTGATTACATAATAAATAACATAAGCCCAGCCAAATAATCCATGTAGTATCGCCCATCCGATAGATTTCCATGTCACAAAGCTGATTATCATGGCAAGGGCAGTACCAAATGAAATACCTTCCTGTACAGTTTTTCTAACAATTTTTGTTGTTCCGTCTTTCTTTACGATGATTTCTTCTTCCATTTGGAACCTCCTGATGTTTCCCATAATAGCACAGCAGTTTTCAGTATTATCAGAAAGTTCACCAAATGCTCATATTCGTGCACGAAATGCAAAAAAAAAGGCTGTCATTTTCATGACAGCCGTGTGTTTTACATAATCTTGGGAGCAATCTTAGTTGCTGTATGGATCATAAGTTTTTTTCGGATCATACACTCCGTCGCGGTATTCGCCGGTGATGCTTGGAACCTTCATCTTCATACCAGGGTGGATGAGATTTGGATCTTCAGGTTTTGGCATATTCTGTTTGTTTGCCTGATACAGGTTTTCCCAAAGCAGTGGGTTGTTGTAAATGTATGGGCGTCCTGAAATGTTCCAGTAACAGTCTTTTGTTTCTGCCCAAGGGCGAACAATATACCATGCTGGAAGCGGTGTGATTTCACGGATTCCATCCAGTGCAGCAAGAACTGCTTTTGCATATTCAGTTGCTTTTACATAGTCTTCTGCATCGTATGCTTTTTCTGCTTTTTCCAGGTTTTCTTTGGCACTTGTATAAGCCATAGGGAAGTTTTTGTCTGCCTGAATGCTTTCAGCATATTTAATCTGGTTTCTAGCCAGGTTCATTGCACTGTCAGCATTTGTTTTTGCAGTCATCATTTCGATGAATGCTTTTGAAAGGGCTGCATTTTCTTCTGCCAGTTTTGCAAATTCAATTGATTCTGCATATTCACCGGCATCCATAGCGGCTTCTGCTTTTTTAGTGTATTCGTTTGCCAGTTTCTGGTAAGTGTTGTTTTTATAACTTGCTGCAAAAACTGAAGCTGAAATTAAAAGGGCTGCGAGAGTTAAAACTACTTTTTTCATTATTCATCTCCTTCTGTTTCTGCCATTGTTTCAGGAACTTCTTCAATGGCGTCATCAGGATTTGCATATTCTGTTTCTTCAAGAAGAACAGCATCTTCAGCTTCAATACCTTCTGTATTTTCATCTACAGGATCTGTAATATCAGCGGCAGCTGCAAGTTTTTCTGCTTCTGCAACAGCTTTCTTTGCTGCTTCAATAGCGGCCTGTGCGGCAGCACGTTTTACAGAGATTTCTTCATAAAGGGCTGAGAATTCATCGTCAGCATCAATGTAGTGGTTGATGGCTTTTTCTGCTGCCTGCATTGCATACAGAGTGTCACCTTCTTTGAATTCTTTTACTGCATTCTTGTAGCGGTCCTTTTCTGCAACACCGGCTTTTACAGAATCAGCTTTTCTTTTTGATTCGTAAGCTTCATCACGCCAGTATTTTGCCAGCTGCTTGTAGCCGATATAAAGTACCGAATTATAACGGGCATTTACTTCTTTAGCTTTTTCTTCCAGCTGTGCACCTGTTACTGAATCATCTTTCAGCATGGCTTCCAGTTCAAGAAGAAGCTTGTTGCCTTCATCATAATTTTTCTGGTCATATTCAATAAGCTCACTTTCTTCGATTTCAAGTTTTGAGGCCAGTGCTTTTTCGTAGGCTTTCAGAGCTGCTTCGCGGGCTGCTTTGTCTGCTTCTTCAGCGGCTAAAGCAGCATCTTCAGCAGAATTTTCTTCTTCGTTTACAACAGGTTCTTCAACAACTGTTTCAGGTGCTGATGGTTTTACTTCCGGCTCAGGTTCTGGTTTCGAACCGCAGGATACAAAAATCATCAGAGCTGCTGTTGCAAGAACAACAAGACTAGTTTTTTTCATAAACACCTCTTTTTTTTATGTGTATATTTATTCTATATTAATATATTGAATCCGACAATGTTTTAATTTTTGTCATATAAAGGGGGACGTCTCCCCCTCGCGCCCACGTTGTTGGTCGCTACCCCCTCTGCGGGCTCAAACGCCGCCCGCAACGCCTGCTATAATATGAGCCCGCGCATTTCTTCCAGGTTCTTGTAACCTTTGCGCTTCATGAAAGCAGAAAGCCCGTCTATACATTCAATCATAGCCAGAGGATTTGCAAAGGTTGCAGTTCCAACCTGACAAAGTGAAGCTCCTGCCATAATGAATTCCACAACGTCCTGCCATTTTTCAATGCCGCCAATGGCAATAACAGGTACCTGTTTATTTATCGGCAGTTTTTTGATTTCAGAACACAATTCGTATACTAAACGTACTGCAATCGGACGTACAGCAGGACCACCGAAGCCGGCTTTGATTTTATCAAATACAGGAACTCCGCGCTCAATATCGATGGCAACGCCCTGGAAAGAGTTACAAAGGCTGATTCCGTCAGCGCCGGCTTCAATACAAGCCAGAGCTACTTCGTTCAAGGCCGGAGCCTGAGGAGTAAGTTTTACCATAAGAGGTTTCTTTGTTACTTCGCGGATTGCTTTTGTAATGGCACCGGCACTTTGACAGGTCATTCCGAATGAAGCACCGCCGGCTGCAACGTTTGGACAAGAGATATTCAGTTCAATTACTGGAACATCAGTTTTATCCAGAAGTTTTGCGCCTTCCACATAGCTTTCTGTTGTAGAGCCTGAAAGGTTTGCAATTGTAACAGGCTTAAGCTTAAGCATTTCAGGCAGTTCGTTTTCTATAAAGTGAGGGATTCCAGGGTTATTAAGCCCGATGGAGTTCATGACGCCGCTTGGAACTTCCCAGATACGGGTTCCTTCGTTTCCTTGTCTAGGTTCCAGAGTAAGTCCTTTTGAAGAAATACCGCCAAGGCGGTTAACATCAAATACTGATTCGTATTCTACGCCAAAGCCGAAAGTTCCCGAACTTCCTATAAGCGGATTTTCAAAACGTACGCCTTTGAAATCGAAAGAAATGTCAGGAGTGAATTCTTTCTGTGGTTCACCAGGTTTTGCAGCCATGCTTCCCCAGCGGTTTGGTTTTGAGCTGAAGGAATTTTTGAACTGTGGGAATGACAGGATTTTTGAATCAAATACGGGACCGTCTTTACAGCAGCGTTTTAATCCTTCTGAAGTCTCTATTGTACAGCCAAGACAAACGCCCATACCACAGGCCATGCGGGCTTCCATACTGAGCCAGCACTGAACGCCGCATTTTTCTGAAACCTGTTTAACGTAGTTCAGCATTGGGGCAGGTCCACAGGCATAAACTGCAGCGTAGTTTCCGTTTTTCAGAACATCTTCAGTAAGGGCGGCAGAAACCATACCCTTGATTCCGCAGCTTCCGTCATCAGTTGTGATCCACAGGTTTTCGGCTTTAAGATTTTCAAGTCCGTAAGAACCGCTTTTGAATGCGGCTACAAAGTCATAGGATTTTTCTGCAAGGCTTTCTGCAAAGCCAGCAACAGGAGCAACTCCGATTCCGCCTCCAACGATAAGAACTTTTTCACCGTCTGCAGGACGAGGGAAAATGTTTCCTAAAGGTCCAAGTACTTTGATTTCATCATTAACTTTAAGGCTGCAGAGTTCAACAGTTCCTGTTCCTTTTACCAGAATAAGGAAAGTAACTTCTACAGAACCGTCTTTCTGTTCAGCATGGAAAACACTGATAGGACGTGCCAGAAGACAGTCGCTTTTTACAGGATGCAGCATGTAAAATTGACCTGGAACAGGCTTGCGTTCTCCTTTGATTAAAAGTTTTAGGCAGTAAACACTTCCGTCTGGAACGGCGCCATTTAATTTATCGCAGTAAGTAACAGTTCCTCTGGTGAATTCAGGATACGGAATGCCGTTGCAGTCAGTAATATTCTTGGACATGAAAATCTCCTTGTATGATTATTACAATCATTTTAATGAAAATAGATGCTATAATCAAAGAATGGAGAAAATATATGGATAATTTTGTGTATGACATTCCGACAAAGGTTTACTTTGGAAAAGGTGAAGAAGAAAAAGTTGGGAAAATTATTTCTGAATATAATGTGAAAAAAGTTTTGCTTCATTATGGAAGCGGATCAGTAAAAAAGACCGGACTTCTGGATCAAGTAAAAAAGGCTCTGGAAGCAGAAAACATTCCTTATGTGGAATTGGGCGGGGTAGTTGCTAATCCTGTTCTGTCAAAAGTTCGTGAAGGCATTGAACTTTGTAAAAAGGAAGGTGTTGATTTTGTTCTTGCTGTAGGCGGCGGTTCTGTTCTGGACAGCGCAAAAGATATTGCCAACGGAGTGGCAAACCCTGATATAGATGTATGGGATTTTTCTATGGGAAAGGCCGCACCAAAGGCAACGCTGAAAAAAGGCTGTATTCTTACATTAAGTGCGGCCGGTAGTGAAATGTCAAACTCCTGCGTTATTTCAAATCCTGAAGAAAATGAAAAACGTGGTTACGGCAGTCCTTTCAACCGCATGAATTTTGCAATCGAAAATCCTGAGCTTACCTACACTGTAAATGCATATCAGACGGCCTGCGGCGCAGTTGATATCGCAATGCATACAATTGAACGTTATTTCTGTCCTGGAACTGATACATATCTTACAGATGCAGTGGCTGAAGGCGTAATAAAATCTATTATGAAAGCAGGCGTTGACTGTCTTTCAAACCCTGAAGATTACGCAGCCCGTGCAAATATGATGTGGGCTTCAAGCCTTGCTCACAACGGCCTTACACAGTGCGGCCGCACATTCCAGCTTACCGTTCATCAGTTTGAACATGAAGTTTCGGGCCTGTATCCGGAAGTAGCACACGGAGCCGGACTTGCGGCCTTATGGTGCAGCTGGGCCCGTTATGTTTACAAGGACACAATGCCTCGCTTCATCAAGTTTGCTCAGAATGTATGGAATATTAATGTGGACCCTGAAAATCCTGAATATTCGGTACTTAAAGCAATTGAACTGCAGGAAAGATATTACAAGTCACTGGGCATGCCGACTTCACTTAAAGAATTGAATGTAAAGGAAGAAGACCTGGAAAAACTGGCTCTTGCCTGCAGCCGCAACAAGACCAGAACTCTTGCAGGTTATAAGCCTTTGGCTTACGAGGATATGCTGGCAATTTATAAAATGGCCTATTAATCTGTTAAAAGTTCATACGCTGTCTGGATTTTAAGGAACATATCCAGTTTTCCGGTTTCGGTATTTCTGTCAGGATGATATCTGGCAGCCAGACGGCGATGGGCCTTTCTTATTTTTTCTTCTGAAGCCCCCGGTTCAAGCCCAAGAATTCTATAGGCATCAGTCTTATCATCGGTTTTTACCGAATAATTTAAAAGATTTTTCAGATACTCAGTTGGTCTGGCCCCTTGAGTTTTTTCATTCCACATGAATTCAGCGGCAGTCAGAGTTTTAAAAATTAACGGGATATATTTCAGTTTGAAATCATCATTCTGTTTTTTGATTATGGAAATAAGGTTTTCTATTAACAGATCCCGGTTCAGGCCTTTTGCATCAGAAACTGATTTTGTCATGGAATTCCATTCGTCAAAACGGCGTCCAAAAACACTTTCCATAATTCTGGCTGCGTAGTAACTTTCTCCAATGCAGCTTTGGACAATTGCAGAAAGGCACAGAGCGCCGGGAAATGGTTCATTCTTTACTGTGGTGAAGTTTCCGCTTTCGGCACACTGTCTCCAGCTGCGCTGAATGACAAAGGTATGTGCCGCAAAAAGAAGAGCTCCAATAATAATTAGAATCAGAATGATACTTAAAATCATTTCTCAGCCTAATCTGCTTTTCTTGAAAGGAATATGATGGAAGTCAGGAAAATCAGGACTAAATAAACCGCTGCTCCGATTATTACCGCTGTTGTCGGATTTCCACCTAATCCAAGGAAACCAAAGTTCATCAGTTTGAAAAGGAAATTGATAACCAGATTAAAGAAATGACAGCAGACTGCAAAAACCGGGAAAACGGCAATCCAGGTTGCTTTGAAATACTGATTTGCGTCCAGACGGTTGTTCCATGCAAAGATTGCAAGAATCAGGAAAATGGAAAGAATGAATAATGGGTAAAGAATTCTGTTCAAAAGCACCTGTGCATAAACTTCCGAAGAGTATCCGTAATCTGAAGCTTTGTTAATTACACGGAAAAGTGATCCAAGAGGAATGGCTTCAGGATTCAGTGTTGCAACTTCCATCATCTGAAAATCAGAGAATTCCATAGGAAGCATAGTGTAGTCAGGACCTGGGCCATCAGAAGGATCTGAGAAAATGTATTCAGGGCGAACAACACTTTCATCATTTACGCGGTCGATGCTTTTTAAAAGAATATAAGGAACATAGTTTACATCTTGTGCAATTCCAAGGTTTTCTTTTGTAAGTGGATTTATGTTTTTAATTGAAACTGCCAGAACTTTTGCATAAGGTGTACGCATGGAACTGTGAATATTACCATCAGGATCAATACTCTGAATTGCCAGATCACGAAGGTATTGAACCATTCCGCCTGTTGTTTTTACTTCTGTCATTCCTTTGAAGTAAATTACATCCTGCCAGCCGTCGTCATATTTTAGTGTAAAGTAAATATCGTTTGCTGTTTCAAAACTTTTAAGGTTCCATGTTTCGTCAGAGAAGAAAGTACGTTCATTTACTTTCTGTTCTGCAATGGCCTCATAGAAGTTAAGGTCTGAATCGTTTTTCATTTCCGGGTGTTCAATCTGAATTGTTTTAAGAATGTAATAGGCATTCAGATAATCTTCTTCCATGAGTGCTTTGTAACCGTCAAATTTTTCCATGAACAATTTCTGGTCTTCTGATCTTGCCAGTTCATGCAGTTCTGAAAGTTTGTTCCATGAAGCTGCGGAGAGTTCTTTAAGTTCCTGAACATTTGGGTCCTTTCCTGAAGAGATTTTCAGTGCACATTCTGCATAATAATGAGAGCTGAAATATTCTTCATTTTCCCAGCATGATTTTGCCTTTAAATATAAGGCATAAACCTGGTTCAGATTTTCTGTATCGATATTACTTGAAGAATCCTGGAAGAGTTCATCAATGTTTGTTTCATGAAGAATGCGGACACTTTTTGTTTCCTGCATGTTCATTTTGAGTTCAGCCTGATTTTTAAGATAAGCAGCTTCGCGGTTTGTTCTATCAAGGGTAAGTGCTTCTGATGCGTATGCAACAGCGGCTTCCGGGTTTCCCTGGAACAGCAGGTTGTTTCCTACAGAGATGTATTCCCTTACCAGTTTCGGCTGATTTGATAAAGCAGTTTTTTTGCGTGAAACAACCAGACTAAGGGCTTCAGAAGAAAGTGAAAGGACAAAAGTACAAATCAGGGAAATAATCATGATTGATTTGAAACGTTTGAACATAGCCTGAGAAAATCGTGAAAAACTTCCTTCAGAATTTCTTCCAAACTGAATGGAACTGGCAAGAACAAAACCTGAAAAAATCATTCCAGGAAGGATTTTTGTAAATGCCTGGATTCCCGAAAGAAATTTGTAATTTCCTACAGCTGCAGTTAGGAGTTCTACATCAGGAGAATGACAGAATCCATAAATCAAACAGCCTAAAAAACCGGCGCCTAAAAACGAAAACAGAATAATGAGGATTTTTTTCATATTAATGGCCTCTCTTTCTTCTGATGAAGTAAGTGATTGTTCCCAGGAGAGTCAGAACAAGAGCAAAAATAAGATTGCACATAATCAAAAATGGAGCACTTGTCCATCTTTCGAAGAATCCAAAAACGCCTGAATGCAGAAAATTTCTAGCACGGAAGTTATTCATGACAGGCGACCAGTAAAAGCTGTTCAAGAAAAGAACTGCAAGGTAGAAGATTCCGCAAAGGGAATAGTTTGCAACACGCCATGCAGTAAAACCTGAAAGTGCATAAATTGAGGTGAGGGCAAGTGTAAGCGAAATGAATGTAATCCAGTAAGATACGCCTTTTTCCCAATCCTGTTTTGCGGCATCAAGTAATGTTCCAAAAAATGAATAAGCTGAGGTGTTCACATTGAAAGAGTTTTTGATTAAGACATCTTTGTAAGGTGCGGCTTCTTCAGTAAGAATGTCACGGGCTGTATATGAGTTTTCAAGAAAGAAAGATGTTCCGTCATCTCTTGTATCAATCTGAATAAGGCGGTTATTTTCGTCGTTCAGGAAAAAATAAACCTGATTGTTGTATTCACGGAAAAAGCCGGGAGAAAGAGTGTTGTCTTCCTGTTCATAATAATTGTCTTCTGCTATAAATTTTTTCTCAAAATGACAGGAAAGAGGAAAAATAATGCAGACTGAAATCAGCTGGCAGATAACGTAAACCAGTAACTGAAGGGGATTTCCGGGTTTACGGATTTTATAGCCAAGAAGAAGAAATCCGGAAATAAATACAAGAACCTGGGATACCAGGAAGAAGGAACTTCCGAGATATTCACGACTGAATACCGGCGAATCAACACCCGCTACCAGTCCAAGAGAATGAAGGTAAAGACTGTAAAAAAATGTTCCAATAAGTGTTCCCAAAACAAGCCATGAAAAGTAGGCCAGGAACAGCTTTAATGCTTTTTTCATGAGAGACCTCTGATAAGTTTATCGGTATAAAAAACAGGAAGTGAAGAAGTTTTTCGTTTTCCACTTTTCTACACAAGTTATCCACATTGTAAGCACAGACACATTGGAGAAAATGGAGAAAAAAGGTTAAAAATGTGCATAAATTGAATTGTATGATTTTTCTGACACTTTTATGTATTTCTTTGTATTATAAGGAGTTACACCGTGAAACATGAATGAAACAAATGTTTTACGAAAAGGTTTTCGCCATTTTTTCACGAAATTGTGGATAAATCCGCAAATTATCCCAAAGTTATCCACAATGTAAGAACAAAAAAAAACCGAGACTTATAAGTCTCGGTTTTAACTAAAATAATCAGATTTTACTTAATTTTAGCCCAAAGAAACCCGGGCGCTGTTATCGATTGCAAGAATTGATTTACATTCTGAGCAGCGGAAACGGCCTGCACGTGTTGCGCGGAGTTTTTTGCCGCAAACAGGGCATCCAAAAACCTTAGGGAACACAGAACTTTCCTGTGGTGCTCCGTTTTTGAAGAAGTTGATGGCTTCTTCAGTGCTTTCTTTGATATTGAAGAACTGAGAGAATCCCAGAAGCTGGAAAACTTCATATACTTTTGGCTGAATTTCCAGAAGAACTACATCTCCACCCTTTGGTTTTACAAGTTTCAGGAAAACTGTGAAAGATCCGATACCTGTTGATGAAACATAGTTCAGTGCTGAACAGTTGAAAATAAGGTTGATATAGCCGGCTTCAACAATCTTTGTGATTTTCTTCTGGAAGAATGTTGAGTTATATGTATCAATGTATCCGTTCAGATAGATGAAAATTCCCTTAGGGACGCTGTCATTTTTTTCCAGCGAAATTTTGAGGCTGTCGTCTTTTTCGTCATCAAAGCCAGGTATTAAACTATTGCTATTACTCATATTCACCTACTTTTAGATAGTTGAATTAAATTATAGGGTATAAATCTCTATAATGTCAAATATTTTTTGTTTTTCTTCTCTCACGCCACAAAAGTATAGCCCAGGCAACAAGAGAACTGACAATCATTATAAAGCAGAATACTTGTCCTGTAGAAAAATTAAAAATGGAAGAGTTTGTATAAATTGGAGCTGATGCATCTTTTGCAATGCGGTAGCCTAAATCTGCATCAGGTTCGCGGAAATACTCAATTACAAAGCGTACAAGTCCGTATCCCAGTGTATAAGTACAGCCCAGCTGCCCGTTAAACTTTCTGTGATTTCGAGTAAACCAGATTACCAGGAACAGGACAATTCCTTCAAAAAAGGCTTCATAAAGAGGACTCGGGTGGCGCGGAAGGTTTACAAGTTTTAATCCTTCTATGTTCATGCCGATTTCAGCACAGAAATCCTGAACCCATGGGAGTCTTGTGCTGAACTTTTCGGCACCTGGGAAAACCATGCCCCAAGGCATAGTGGTAATGCGGCCGTAAAGTTCGCCGTTCAGGAAGTTACCTAAGCGGCCGAATGTGTATCCCAAAGGAATTGCTACACACATAGCATCAATCCATTTCCCGCAGCTCTGTTTGTGTTTCCAGCACCAGAAAATCATGCCTAAAAGCCCGCCGATAAAACCACCGTGGTAAGACATGCCGGCGAGACCTGTAAAATGCATCTGCGAGTCAAAAGGCCAGAAAATAAGCCATGGTTTTCTCCAGTATATCCCCGTTGTATCGTATACAAGAGTAGACATAACTCGTGCACCTATCAGGAGGAAAACAATTCCTGTAGAAATAAAGCTGAAAAGATCATCTTCTTTCAATTTATAATCTTCTGTGTCCAGCATTCCTTCTTTTGCAACTTTCTGGAGGATAATCCAGGCAGTTCCGAATGCAAAAAGGTACATAAGTCCGTACCAGCGGAGGATTCCCAGGAAAGGGACTCCAGGGAAAATTTCAGGATGGATCCATGAAGGGTAATTAAGGTAAAGAAACATTATAACTGGAATCCCTGGCTTGCAGCCTTAATAAGTTTTGATTTAAGAAGATTGTTTTCCTTCTTAAGCTGTGTAAGTTCGTAATTCTGGGTTTTGATCATTTCGGCCATTTCGCCCATAGAAAGGGTTCCGCCTGAAACAAGGTCATCAATTCCGGAAAGTTTGTAAGAAAAGTCTGCATCGGCTTCTTCTTCTGCTTCGTGGAATTTGTCGTTGAAACTGTCAGGAGTGAAATCGGAATCAAATCTGTGCATAGGAGTAGAAAGTACTTTGTCCCCGATGCGGTAAATGGCCTGTCCAAGAACTGACTGTGGTTTGTAAACGATGACAGGCAGCTGGGAAGCCAGGGCTTTGTCCTGGAGCATATCCCGGAACAGAATGCCTAAATATTCAATATCCAGACCAAGATACTGGTTGCAGGAATTTTTGATTCTTGAAACTTTGTCAGCATCTTTTGGATCTTCAATCATATTCATAACAAGCCTTGGTCTGAACTGCGACATGCGATTCATGAAAACCTGTGTGTTCTGAGGATCCACCTGGAACAGCTGCTGAACCAGCTGAGGAATGTACAGCTTCTGCATGGTCTGTGAGTCTTTTTTCAGTTCATCCAGATATTGGCGTCCCGGAGTACCACGTTTGAAAGTGGTGTAAAGCAGGCGGAAAACGGCGTTTTTAAGGAAAAGGTAGCCGTTGAGAGTTGCGGTAACAGCCGGAGCGGTTACAACGATGCCCTGAGGAGAAAGAAGGAACATATCCAGAATGAACTGGTGGGTTCCAGCGCCAAGGTCAAGAATGATGTAATCGGCATCGATATTGTTTAAGTTGCGGATAAGCTTAACTTTCTGTGCGTGTTTAAGAGAAGTTAAATCCGGAATCTGGCTGTCGCCGGCAATGAAGCTGACGTTGCGGTAATCAGTAGGGCTTACAATGTCTTTGAAATCACTTTTTTCAGTGAACCAGGAACCAAGGCTGGCACTTCCCGGATGATGACCAATAACCAGGTGAAGGTTTGAAGCACCAAGATCCAGGTCAACGAGAACGACTTTTTTGCCTGACTGCCCCAAAGCAATGGCCAGGTTTGCAGAAAGCAGAGATTTTCCAACTCCGCCTTTACCAGATGCGATAGGTATAATTTGACTCATAAGGAATATTTTAGCATAAAACACTGGGTCTGTCAGAGCATTTTTATTTTTGATTTTCTGTGATAAAATGGAGAAATATGAAAAAATCGATTCGTTCAATTATGGCTTCGGCTGTAGTGCTTCTTTGTACTACCCAGTGTTTTGCAAAGTCATCGACACAAAATAATAAGCTTTCTGCTTATCAGTACATGAAAAAACTGAATTCTGTTTTTGATTATGTTGAACAGAATTATGTTGATGAACTGGATCCGAAAATCCTTTACGAAGGTGCTATTAAAGGTATGCTGGATGCAATCGGGGATCCTTACACACTTTACCTGGATCCAGATTATATGCGGGACTTGAACGATACCACCGAAGGTTCTTTTGGAGGCGTTGGGCTTTCTATTTCAAAGGCCATAGAATCAACTCCGGAAAAGCCTGCTTATGTTGAAGTTGCTTCCCCTATAGAAGATACTCCTGGTGCCAGGGCTGGTATTCAGGCAGGAGATTTACTGACTGCCATTAACGGAATGCCGACTCCAGACATGACTATGAATGAAGTTCTGGCAAAGCTCCGTGGAAAAATTGGTGAACCGGTTACAGTTTCCGTACGCCGCGGTGCAAACATGAACTTTGACGTAACTTTGATTCGCGCCCTGATCGAAGTACCGACTGTAAAATACGGAATGATTGGAAAAACCGGTTATGTCCGTCTGATTCAGTTTACTCCGGAAACTCCTCACCGGGTTCAGGAAGCTTTGGACAGTTTTGAAAAATCAGGATACAAAAGCCTTATTATTGACCTCCGTGACAATCCTGGCGGACTCATTACTTCGGTTTCTGAAATTGCTGATAAGTTCATTGACGAAGGCCCGATTGTTTCTACAAAGAGCCGTCTGGTTTTTGAAAATCAGGTTTTCAATTCATCAAAAAATAAGACAGTCGCATCTACAAAAAACAAACCTATTGTTGTGCTGATTAACCGTGGTTCGGCTTCGGCTTCTGAAATTCTTTCCGGGGCTTTGAAAGACAATCACCTGGCTCTGCTGGTTGGTGAACGTACTTACGGAAAAGGTTCCGTTCAGCAGGTTATTCCTTTAAGTGATGTAGATGGAATGAAAATCACTATGGCCCGCTACTATACTCCAAGTGATACTAATATTGATAAAATCGGAATCCCGCCTGATGTTGAAGTAAAATATCCTGAGCTTACAAAAGAGGCCGAAGAAGCTTATGTGGAAATGGTTAAGGCAAATGTGATTGAAGAATATGTTTCAAAGCACGGCAAGATGACTGAAAAAGAAATTGCAGCTTATGCTTCAACTCTTGCAAAAACTTATCCTTTGGAAGAACGTCTCCTGCGCCGTCTGGTTCGTAATCAGGTGAACAAGACAGAACCTGCCGCTCTTTACGATCTGGATTATGACCTGCAGCTGGGAAAAGCTCTGGAATTAATAGAAAGAAGTGATTTTGATTCAATGGTAAAAAATGCCAAGACATTGAAGGAACTTCAGAGCGAAGTAAAGCTTGAGGAAAAAAAATAAATGCGGCAGTTCATAAGTGAATCTAATCCTGATAAGAATGGATACCTTGTTTTAAGTGGAAAAGATTTTAAATATTTCAGACAGGTTCTGCGGGTTCGCACAGGTGATATGGTAAGTGTCCGCCTTCCAGACGGTGAACTTCAGAATATGACTGTCTGCGAAACTGATGACAAAGCTAAAAAACTGACACTTCAGATTTGTGCTTCAACTGAAATTGAAGTAACAGACAAAGAATTGACCCGTGGCGTAAAAGCTTCGGAAATAAATAAAATCCTTAAAACAGAATACTGGCTTTTCCAGTTCCTTCCAAAAATTCAGAAATTCGAACAGATTGTAAAACAGGCTGTGGAATGCGGTGTGTCTGCAATTGTTCCTGTTATTGGGGATTACACAGAAAAAAGTTCTATTGCGGCTATGGATAATGGGGCAAAAATAGAACGCCTGAATAAGATTATTCGTGAAGCGCGGCAGCAGAGCGGATCACCGGTTGATACAAAACTTTACATGCCGGTAAAAATTGAAGAAGCCTGTCACATGTGGAAGGAAAGAGTGATTGATGAAAATGCCCAGGGGTTTGTATTGTATGAACGCAATGAAAAATCCCGTACAATGCATTCAGTTCTGGCAGGCAGAGAAATTGACGTGGCTGCCGTTGTCTGCGGAAGCGAAGGCGGACTAAGCGTTGAAGAAATTGAAAAACTGACACAGGATGAACTTTTCATTCCTTGTCACTTTGAGGGAAATATATTGAGATGCGAAACAGCTGCCCTTTACGGAATGGCGGCTCTTCAGGTTATCTGCAATAAAGGGTAGGGAAAAATAAAATGATTGAGAGAATTGATGTTTGCGGCGTTCCAGTTGATATTCTGAGACCTGAAAATCTGGATCAGGAAATTCTGGAAATCTTAGCAAAGCCGGGAACAAAACAGATTATGTTCCTGTCTGTCTGGAATCTTCTTAAAGCTAGACGGAAGAATGATTATGCAGAAGCTCTTCGGAGCGCAGATTTAATTATTCCGGTTTCGAAAAGTATTCTTCGCGGCGCTAAATTCCTGAAGCGGGATATTCCTGTACGATATAATCCTTTTGATGCCGTTATCTCGATTCTTTCTATTCTTGAATCTCATTTTAAGAGTCTTTATCTTTTGGGCGGAAACAGAAAGACTCTGCTTCAGGCAGAAAGCAATTTGAAATCAACTTACCCTGACCTTCATATTGTTGGTCGCTGTGTAGGTTATTTTTCTAAGAATGCTGAAGCCGATGTAATTCAGGCAATTTATAAAGCACAGCCAAGTCTGGTACTTGTAAGCGAAGGAATTAAGGAAAAAGATCTGTGGTCATTCCATAGAAAAAATCAGTTTGCTTCCAGCATCTTCCTTTATTACAGGGATGCCTTTGGAATTTTCAGTTCCCGCATTCAGCGTGTGAATCCAAAAATCTTTGAACGCGGTCATGAAATGTACATTGAACTGCTTCATAACCCTTTCAAAATTTTCCTGATTTTCCCATACCTGTGGTACAACCTGGTATTGCTGTGGTACAAGATTCGTAAGAAGTAACAAAAAAGGGTGCACTTTGTGCACCCTTTTTTGTTACTCGCCGGCGGTATTTTTACCTATAAGGCCGGCAGCTTTGTTAAAGATTTTTTCAAGGTACTGAGCTTCGCCTTCGGACAGGGCGGCACGGCTCAAAATGCTGCGCCAGAAATTTTCCATATCCGGCCGTCCCGTCACTTTAAAAAATCCTATTTTCTGTAAATCATCTGCGATTATATTTACTGTCTGGTCCAGGCGGTCCAAAGTGAGAGGAGTGTATCCGTTTTGAGTTTTGTGGTTTTCCCGGAACATGTGATAGCACAGAATCTGAACGGCGTGAGAAAGGTTCAGAGAACCGAAATCATCTGATGTTGGAATGGTTACGCCCATGGTACATTCGAAAAGCTGGTCGTCAGAAAGTCCGGAACGTTCGTTCCCGAATACGATGGCAACTTTGCCGCCGTTGGAATCGCCGACCTGTCCTGTAATCTCGCCGGCTTTTTCTGCGAACTCTTCAGGGTATAAAAGTTTGCCTTTACGTTTCTGCCCACGGCGGCGGGTGGTTCCGGCGCTCATGACACAGTCAGCAGTGGCTTCTGTAATTGAATCAAAAAACTCTGCATTGTCAAAAATATAGGCCGCATGAATCGCAAGGACGTGAACTTTTTCTACGACGTAGTGTTCTTTTTTTCCTACAATTCTTAATGTCTTGATGTCGCTGTTTGCCATGGCACGGCAGGCAGCTCCTACGTTACGGCTTTCGTCCGGATGGTCCAGAACGATAACAATGTTTTCTGTATTCATAGTTTTACATTCTAATGAAAAAATCAGGGATTTTTAATATGATATGAAAATTAAATCTAAAAACTTACGCCGCGTAAGTTTTAGCTTTTGTTTTATAGCACATATTAAGGACAATTAAGAAATGGAAAAAATCCCTGCATCTCATCTTGATGTAAAACTTATGGCTTTTGACCTGGACGACACTCTGCTGAACAGCGAATGTACCATCTCTCCTAAAACTCTGGAGGCTTTGAGAGAAGCTGCCCGCCGCGGCATTTATATTGTGCTCTGCTCGGGCCGAATGGAATACGGCATTCTTCCCCACGTGAGAACACTTGATATTGCGGGCATGGAAGCCGGCCGTTACATCATCGCTATGAACGGTTCTTCTATTTTTGATCTTCACACAAGACAGCAGGTGTTTGCCCGTAAGGTACCTGAAGATGTCCTTCTGGAAATTTATAACGAATGCAAAGTTCGCGGCCTGCCGGCACAGGTTTATTTTCCAGATAAAATCTGTTCAAACCGCATTGATGAATGGACAAAGCTGGACGCAGAACTTTGCGGAGTCCAGCTGGAAGCAGTAGAAGATTTTGAAGGCTTCATGAAAGGCGGTCACGCAAAGATGCTGGTGCCAGGTGAACCTGAAGTGCTAAAAGTTTTTGAAAAAGAATTGAAGGAAAAATTCAGTGACCGCGCAGAAATTTTTACCAGCAAGCCTTTCTTCCTGGAAATCATGCCCAAGAATGCTGGAAAAGGTGAAGCGCTGGAAGAACTGGCAAAGCGCCTTGGAATTAGTCTTGCAAACGTTATGTGCTTTGGTGACAGTTACAATGATGAAAGTATGATGCGCAAGGCGGAACTCAGTGTCTGCATGAGTAATGGCAAAGAGGATTTGAAAGATGTGTGCCGCTTTGTTACCCGCTTTGATAATAACAACGATGGCATCGCAGACTTCGTAAATACTTGGGTTTTGTGATATACTGAGGCATTATGCAAAATTTCGACTATATCATCATAGGATCGGGACCAGCCGCTTTGGCTTCTGCTCAGTATGCTGCCCGCGCCGGATTAAATACACTGGTTCTTGAAGGTGACGCTCCTGGCGGTCAGGTAACTCAGATTGCTGACCTTGAAAATTACCCTGGGGTTTTTCCAATGGTAAACGGAACTGACTTCATCATGAATATGAAAAGTCAGGCTGAAGCTTTTGGCGCAACTTTTGTTTCTGCCCGTGCACTTTCTGTAGATAAACCTGGAGCACTTTTTTCCGTAAAAACAAAATCAGAAGAATATCAGGCAAAATGTGTGTGCCTTGCAACAGGCGCTGTTCACAAGGACCTGGGCTGCAAGGGCGAAAAAGAATTTGCAGGCCGAGGCGTTTCTTACTGTGCAGTCTGCGATGGACCTTTCTTCCGTAATAAAAAAATCTATGTGGTAGGCGGGGGAGATTCGGCCTGCTCGGAAGCAATTTACCTTGCAACTCTTTCCAGCGATGTTTCAATTATTCACCGCCGTGACACTTTCCGTGCTCAGAAAGCCGTAGTTGATAAAATGCTCAGCGTTGGCGTAAAGCCGGTTTATAACACTGTAATTGAAGAAATTGCCGGCACCATGAAAGTTGAAAAACTGATTCTGAAAAATACTCAGACCAGTGAAAAATCAGAAGTTGCTGCCGATGCTGTTTTCATTTTTGCAGGAATGGCTCCAACCAGCGACCTGGTGGATATGCTTAAAAAAGATGAAGCCGGATACATCATTACAGATGAAAAAATGCAGACAATGATTCCTGGACTTTTTGTTGCCGGTGATGTCCGCGCAAAACCTTTCCGCCAGATTGTAACTGCGGTTTCAGACGGTGCTATTGCCGCCAACAGTGCAGCAGAAATGATTCGCGAAAACTAAAACTAGAGAACTAGAAGAATGTTTACTTTGATTAAAAAAGTTAGAAAACCTGTTTTTATTCTGGGAACTTTACTTTGCAGCCTGGGAACTTTGCCAGCTCTTTCTTTCTGGGATAACAAACCTAACGATCAGCTGGCCCGGGAAATTGTCCGTGAAATGACTCCAACCGAACTTTATTCCCAGATCCTCATGTTCGGATGGGCTGGGGCAGAGCCGGAACAGATTCTTTTTGACTGGGTTAGCCGCGGACTTGGAAGTGTAAAAGTTTTCGGATGGAATACAGACAATATTTATCTTGTTGCTAAATCAATTACTTCGCTTCAGAAGCATGCGGCAAAAAACCGTTTTCAGATTCCGCTCTTTGTTGCAACTGACCAGGAAGGAGGATGGATTCGTCATGTAAAAGGTGACACTGCCATTACTCCGGGCAACATGGCTATTGGGGCAAGCGGCTATCCTTCAGACTCGTATTACAGTGCCTATTACATTTCTCGGGAAATCAAAGCCCTGGGAATCAACATGAACTTTGCCCCGACTGTAGACCTTTATACAAATCATAACTCTACAATTATTTCTTCCCGTTCCTTCGGTGAAGATCCTGTAAAATCAGGAATTCTTGGAGCTGCATGGGCAAAAGGAAGTATGGCCGCAGGCGTTATTCCAACAGTGAAACATTTCCCTGGTCACGGCGACACAGAAAACGATTCCCATATTTTCCTTCCAAAAATTGAATGTGACTTTGAAACATTCACAAATCGTGAACTGGTTCCATTCCGCTATCTCATAAATTCTGGTGTTCCGGCCGTTATGTCAGGTCACCTTTCGTTTCCAAAAATTGAACCAAGCGGAACGCCGGCAAGCCTTTCAAAATATTTCCTGACAGATCTGCTTCGCGGTCAGCTTGGTTACCAGGGACTCATCATTACAGATGATATGATGATGAACGGCGCCACAATGTATGCAGGTTCTCTTTCAAATGCATTCCGCATGGCAATTCAGGCTGGGAACGATATCATCATTTCTTCAACAACTGCAAAGTTGAATGAAGCTTTGTGGACAAGTAACCTGAACCTAATTTCCTCAGATTCTGAATTCCGCGCCCGGGTTGAAGAAGCCGCTTACAGAGTAATCAAGGCAAAGCTCGAATATTTCAAAGGTGGAAATGCAGCACCGCTTTATCCGGACGCAGCTGACATTGATGCCGCAATTCCTGACCGTGAAGGCGATAAGTTCTTCCTGGAACAGGCATGCCGTTCCATTACAGTTTATCAGGGCACTTCGGCACATCCGAAAGAAACAACAGGTCGTGTCCTTGTGGTAGGCGGCCTTCCTGAATTTTTAAGTGCAATGAAAAAACGTTATCCTGATTCCGGGGAATTCCGTTTCAGTTATGAAACAGGGCCGAATCAGACTCAGTGGGTAATTGATAATCTTCCACAGACTGCTTCAAGTTATGATACTATTGTTGTTCTTGTGGGAAGCGAGCGTCATGCTCGTATTGCAGAGTCGGTAAAAAAACTTGGAAAAAAAGTGATTATCTGTTCGATTATGTATCCGGTTTATTCGGAACGCCTTACCTGGGCTGACACCATTCTTATGGGGTACAGCTGGAGTGGTTACACACTGGAAGCTATGGCCGCAGTGCTGGCGGGCGAGTTCCAGGCGGAAGCATCGTTGCCATTCAGTAAAGAGTAGAGAGGGGAAAGCCTTCCCCTACGCGCGCACTTTGTTGCGCGCTACCCCTTCTGCGGGGACACCCCGCAACGCCCCGTTTTTTTTACTTGAACAAGCCGAAGCCGCCTGGCATTTTGCTGCCGGCTTTTATCCATGTTAAAGCCTGCTTTGCAGAAGGCTTGTTCTTTAATTTTTCAAGTGCATCAAAATAGTTCAAGAGCCAGACGCCGGTTTCGCGGTCGCTGGCGTACAGGTCGTTTCCTGGTTCTGAGTTTACAAGGAATACTGAAACTTCAGGGAGTTCTGAAAGTGAAGCGCAGAAGTTTTCTGCCATAGCTTTGAAGGCAGACTGAGCAACAGAAACGTTGTTTGTGCATGGTGCCTGTGTAATTGCCTTTGCAGAAATAATGTCGGCTTTTGAAGGTGCGCTTCTAAGGTAAAATCCAACACTTACTTTTTTTGTTTTCTGAGCAAGGCGTCCAAGCAGTGTGTGACAGAAATACATGTAGCCTGAAATCATGTTTTCAATGGCCTGAGTACAGTCTTCAATTTTATCGCTTTCAAATTTTTTTGCGAAAGACGGACTGTCAAAAATAATCAGGACGCGGTCAATCTTTACCAGTTTTGCTTCGGCCTGAATCAGCAGGGTTTTTGCAGAAATGGAAGAAGCTTTATTCCATGAAAAAGTGAAAATATTTTCGTTATCGATTGAAATGTCGGAATTTGCTGTTGCAAAGATTTTGTGTCCCTGCAGTTCAAAACTTTTTAATAAACTTTCAGATTCGGGTAAATCCTTACCCACCACCAGGATATTTGCCATGCCTTAAATATATAGTGGATTTCTCTAAATTGCAATTTTATGGTAAAATGAACTTTATGAAAGTTTGGATAAAATACCTCATTGGTGTAGCAATCGGTCTTGCATGTGCTCTTATTCTCCCTGTAGACAATCCGTCTGTCAGTGCCGCCATTTCGTTTATACTTGATATCTTCATTCGTTTCGGACGCTATATTGTTGTTCCATTGATTTTCTTTACGGGAGTCATTGCAGTAAACAGACTTCGTTCATCCAAACTGATTTTAAAGACATCCATGTGGACAGCCCTTATTGCTGTAGCTTCGTCACTTATTCTGACTCTGGTGGGCGTTCTTTCTATTGTAATTGTAAAACTTCCACGTATTCCTATTACAGTTGATCAGGTAACAGATACTTATACTCTTGGAATTGGAAATATGATTCGTTCCCTTTTCCCTGCCAGTGCTTTTGAAGCGGTTCTGGAAGGTTCATTCCTTTTGGTTCCATTCCTTCTGGCATTTCTTGTTGGCTGGGAAAGTTCAGTTGATGAAACATTATTCCGCCCGGTAGTTACTTTAATGGACAGCCTTTCAAAACTGATTTACGGCATTTCGGTTTTCTTCACAGAAGTAATGTCTGTAGGAATGATTGCCATTATGTGTAACTGGACAATCACATTCCGTTCAGTCTGGGCAACTGGCATCTACACACCAATGTTCATTATGTTCATTGTGGATTTTGTTCTGATAGTTGGAATCATTTATCCTGTAATTCTTTATTACGTTTGTCATGATCCTCATCCTTACAGAATCCTTTTTGCAAGCCTTACTTCACTTTTTACAAGTTTCTTCAGCGGTGACACAAATCTGACTCTTCCTCTTAATATCCGTCATGGAAAGGAAAGCCTTGGTATTCGCCGCCGCGTAAGTGGCTTTACATATCCGCTGTTTTCAATTTTTGCCCGGGGTGGTTCCGCATTAGTGGTAGTAATCAGCTTTATTGTAATCTGGCGCTCATATTCAAGTCTTGCAATTTCATTCAAAGATGTTCTGTGGATTTCGGGATGTGCGTTCGGGCTTTCGTTCCTTCTTGGAGGACTGCCAAGCGGAAGTTCATTTGTTCTTCTGGCAATACTTTGTACAGCTTACAGCAAAGGTTTTGAAACAAGCTTCCTTCTGCTTAAGCCTGCGGCACCTATAATCTGTTCATTTGCAGCACTTTTTGATACTGCAACTGCAATGTTTGGAAGTTACATTGTTGCCGTTAAGACAAAGATGATTGAACATCATAATCTGGCACATTTTATCTAGTTTTTGAATATAAAGGGGATTTCTCTTATTTTAAGATTCTGGTTGGACTTTCGGGATATCTAAGTTATAATATAGACAAATAGCAATATAGTAAAAAAAGAAGCAATATATAAAAGACGCTAAACTAAATAGTTTTATTTTGAGAGTGATTTTACATTTTTAGGAGTGCATCATGGCAGCGTCAGCACAAGACATTATTGCGGGCCGAAAGACCCTATTTGTAACACCCGACACTTCTATTTTCCCTGAAAGTTTCTGCGAAGATTATCTTGCGGAAGGGTATGAGTGTTACTTTATTCAGAACGAAAAGAAGATTTCTCTTGAACAGAAAATCGAAATAATCATCTCTGTATTTAACGATGTTATTCTCTTTTTTAACCTGGATGCAAATATTCCGGGCGTTGATATTTATTCAATGATAAAAAGAATACGTGAAAGACACGGAGACGAAGTTCTTATGGGGGCAATGTTCTGTAAACGTCAGAATAAAGATGAAAAAGCCCGCATTGAATACAAATATCTTTATGATCTGGGACTTACCTGCGGATGTATCCAGCTTGAATACCAGAAAAAATTAAACTTTGACATTATCGAAAAAGTACTTTTTGCAAACCAGGCAATGGGACGCCGTAAAAGTGTTCGTGCTCTTGGAAACAATGGTTGTACTTTTGGCTTTACCCATAATAAAGAAACTTATTCAGGCGTTCTGCAGGACATTTCAGTTTCTCATTTTTCGTTCATCATGCCTAAGGATAAATTGACTTTAAAGAATTATGAAAGAATAGAAGATATTCAGTTGAATATAAAAGGTCTTCATTTCCGTTCAAGTGCAATTTATTTTATGAGCCGCGACGTTTCTGAGGAAAACGTTCTTATGGTTTTCATGTTTGCAAAAGATCAGGGCGGTGCCGGGCTTGATTTATTTACACAGCAGCTTCTGGTTCCACGACTTTATGATCTTATGCAAGATACATGTAAAAGTTTCCTTGAACGATTATATGATTCATACATGGAAAAAAGAAATAAAGAAGAACCTGTAGAACCAATAGACGTTTTAGAATAAAAATTAATATATTTAAATAAGTAAGAATGAATCTCATAGAAAAGTTGAAGGAAACCGTTATTTCGGTTTTACCTGTAATGGTTATTGTTATTCTCCTTGGGGCATCGGTAGCTCATCTGCCGTTTCTAATGCTGGCCCGTTTTTTTATAGGAGGATTGTTTCTTATTCTTGGCCTTACGATTTTTCTTGCAGGTGTTGATCTTGGAATTCAGCCTATGGGAGAAAGAATCGGGGCTGAACTGACAAAGAAAAGAAACCTTGGACTTCTTCTTTTCTGCGCTTTTTTAATCGGCTTTCTGGTAACTGTTGCCGAGCCTGACATTCAGGTTTTTGGAAGCCAGGTAAAATCAGTTTTTTCTTCAGTAAATAAAAATGTCTTTGTTTTTGTAATTGCAGGTGGAGTAGGAATATTTCTTCTTCTTGGACTCCTTCGTAGTGTCCTTGATTTTTCCATAAAGATTTCCCTTTCAGTTTTATACATCCTGATTTTTATTCTGGTTCATTTTGTTCCCGAAGGATTTATTGGTGTCGGATTTGATTCAGGTGGTGCTACAACAGGACCTATGACTGTGCCATTCATTCTGGCATTAGGATTAGGTGTGTCATCTGTTCGTCAGGGAGATAAAGAAAGTTTTGGACTTACAGGTATTACTTCTGTAGGTCCGGTTCTTGCAGTTCTGATTTATGGTTTCTTTATTTCACAGGAATCTGGTTCCGGCGTGGATTCAGATATAGTTCAGGCTTCCGCTTTGGGTAGTGAAGGACTTATGTATTCTTTTACAAGTATAATGCCTCACATTCTGAAGGATGCTGTATTTTCGGTTCTGCCTGTAGTGTTCCTTTTTGTTGTGTTTCAGGTTTCTTTACTTCACATGACAAAACGCCAGGTTATAAGAATTGTAATTGGTATTATTTATTCCTTTGTCGGACTCTGGCTTTTCCTGGTAGGCGTTAATGGCGGATTCACTGAAACAGGCCGCCAGCTTGGATATGTTCTTGGGAAAAAAGCATTTGACTTTGGCGGCGGCTGGTTCGCACTTCTGATTATTACAGGTCTCATTCTTGGAGCAATTGTTGTGTGCGCAGAACCTGCAGTATGGGTTTTGACAGAACAGGTGGAAGCCGTTTCCGGCGGCACCATAAAACGCCGTCTTCTTCTTGTGTTCTTGTCTTCAGGTGCCGCCGTTGCCATTGGTCTTGCTATGGTTCGTGCGGTATGTGGATTTAGTCTTAAATGGATTTTGATTCCGGGTTATGCGCTTTCTCTTATTCTTATGATATTTTCGCCGTCACTTTTTACCGGCATTGCCTTTGACTCGGGCGGAGTAGCTTCGGGCCCAATTACTTCCACATTTGTTCTTTCTTTCGCTCTGGGTGCCGCAGGCTGCAGTGGATCAGAATCAAATGATATTTTCGGTGTTATAGCTCTTGTTGCCATGACTCCGTTAATTGCTATTCAGATTCTTGGAATTATTTATAGTTTCAAGAAAAACCGTGAACTTAAAAACAGGGCTGCATGTATTCAAAGGAATATTGATAGCCTGGGAGATTTATGAGTTACAGACTTATAATAGGAATTGTTCCCCACAATACTGGAGACGAAATTGTAAAAGCTGCCGCAAAAGCAGGTGCCCGGGGTGGAACTATTTTGATGGGAACGGGGACTGCTTCCAGTAATGTGCTTTCTCTTCTTGGTTTTGGAAGCGCAGGAAAAGATGTGGTCTTAATTCTTGTAGATGAAGAAATAAAAAATGCGGTTATTTCTGAAATTGTTGAATCAACTCAGACAAAGAAAAAATCTTACGGGGTTTTATGGTCATTGAATGTTTCACAGCTGATAAGATGTGGAAAGGAAAGCGGAGGAAAAACTGAAATGAATAGTGTTGCAGATCACCAGTTGATAACATTGATCGTAAATAAAGGATATGCGGAAGATGCCATGGCTGCAGCCCGTACAGCAGGTGCCCGGGGCGGTACAATAATTAACGGCCGTGGAACTGCAAAAGAAGGCGATGAGAAATTTTTTGGAATGGAAATCGTTCCAGAGAAAGATATCCTTTTAATTCTTGTTGCAAATGATCAGTGTGATGCAGTTATAGAGGCTGTGAAGAATCTGCCATGTCTTCAGACTCCGGGAAGCGGTATTACATTCTGTGCTGACGCTCACGATTTTACTTCTCTTGGCACAAAATAAACTGAAAGATGATTAAAGAATTTCACAAGACAATTGATTCAACTAACAGCGAAGCATCACGAATTCTTGATTCAGTATCTCAAATTTCTGATGGGTTTAAGGCTCTTCATAAAAAGGTAATTTATGCGGCCCATCAGTCGGCAGGCCGTGGACGGATGGGAAGACAGTTTTTTTCTCCAGTTACAGGCGTTTACATGAGTCTGATATATTGCCCTGCAGTTTCTGAAAACTTTAATCCAGCCCTTTATACAGCTGCTGCAGCTGTTGCTGTAAGCAGAGTTATAAAATCACTTTACGGAAAAGAAACTTCAATCAAATGGGTAAACGATGTTTACGTAAACGAAAAGAAAGTATGTGGTATTTTGACTGAAGGAAAAATTGATCTTACGACTGGAATGGTTGGAGCTATTGTTGTTGGAATCGGCGTGAATATTTTTACACCTGAAAAAGATTTTCCTGAAGAAATCCGCCAAAGGGCTGGTTCTGTCCTGGATTCATTTGATATGAATAATCCCGAAATTCCTGATATTCATCAGTTTGTAGATTTTCTTTCCGGTGAGTTGTGCCGCATTTATGATTCTTTGAAATCATCTGATTCTTCCATAATTGATGATGTAATGACTGAATATCGTAACCGATCGAACTTAATCGGAAAAACTGTAACTGTTACTCCGGTTATAGAACAGGAATCAGGCCGTTATGAAGCATTGGTAAAGGATATTACAGCTGATGCAAAACTTTTGGTGCAGCTTAAAGACGGAAGTGAACAGGCTCTTTCCAGCGGCGAAGTTACTCTGCATATTTAAAATCCCCTTAAAATATCCATTAACTCAATTTTTCACATGTTTTCTCCGAAAATATGCTATAATTGAAAAACGTATTGATTTTTCATGGAGGTCAAATGAGCGACGAACTTGATCCTGAAATCGCAGCACTTCTGTCCAATGCTCCAGGTGAGGTTGCAGAAACACGTTATGATATGAAAGCTGCAGAGCTAAAACTTAAGGCAAAAGAAGATTATGAAAACAGAACCTCTGCAGGCCGTTCAATTCATGAAGTTGATTTAAGTCTTACATGTTTTGAACCAATTCAGAATCCATATCTTGATGAACCTTCGGAAACTTTTAACGATCCGGCATATTATAAGACAGCCCTTTCAAATGAAAATCAGTCGGCACAGCGTGTTCATCAGATTCTTTCAAAATATCTGACCTGTAAAGATCCAAAAGACCGTACCGTTTACCGTCAGCAGATTGTAACTGCATATTGGGAATTGCTTCGCGGAATGGCAGGAAAAGCTGCAGATATGAATCTTGCAATGCCAAAGCGTATGATGCTTCGTTATGCAGTTCTGCTTCCATCTTTGTTCCGTCCGGAACAGAAGGAGCTTTTCAATAAATTCAAACTTAAGAATGATGCAAATGAACCTGTTCTTTACGTTGATGAATGGTTTAAGGAAATTTCTTCAGGTCGTATGAAAAATTCCATGACTGATGAACAGAAACCTGCACATTCAAAAAATATGACAGCTGATGAAGCGGCGTCTGCAGAACAGTCACGCCTGACACAGCTTCAGTCAAAGAACTCAGGTCGTCTGCAGAACGCAGAAAATATTCTGAATATAAAAGAAAACGAGCGTTCAATGCTGGAAACAGAACTTCGTACACGAATTGATAACATTATGGACCATCAGGTGGTCATGGGGTATGAGCCTCATAAACAGGGGTACACAGATTTCCAGAGAAAACAGTTTGCTGATATTTCAGACTACCTACACCGTCTTTCAAAAAATGATAAGGAACTTACAAAAGCTTTTGCTGAATATCAGGAAGCAAAAGGTGTCTTTGATAACGTTCAGAATAAAATTGAAGCAGGCGGACCTGTTGTTGAAACAGCAGATACTGAAGCCGTTAAAACAGAATTCGATACAGTGCGCCAGATGGCTAAGATGACAATCGGACGTCAGGGAAATCAGTTCCCTGTGTTTACCCGTGAATTCTATCATTGTACAGAAAGAGGAACCGGTACACGTGAAAATGTAATTGAAGTACTCCGCTGGGTTGAAAGCCTTGATCCTGGTGTATTCCATCGTATTCACAAAAATGTTCCGAACCGCATCGTGCCTTATGTTCTTCTGGTTCCAACTTATGGAGACCGCGGTTTCTGCTGGGAACCTTTTGACCGCTACAACCGCGTTACTTCCCGTGGCCGCATTGTTGTGCCAATGTATCCGCGTGATCTTCAGATTGCAGTCCTTACAGCCGTTGCCGATTTAAGATGGCAGGTTGCAAAAGAAAAGGCCAGTTATTACTGGATGGAAGAAGGTCTTACAGGACAGTACTTCCAGCACTTTGAACAGAATAAGCTGAAGGGTGACGTTAAGGAATACTTTATTGAAGATTACATTCTGTGGATGACAAAGGAATCTACAGGGGTTCAGCGTCTTGAAAAAGATGTTCGCGGAATCTTCTGGCGCAACATGCCGTTCCCTAAAGAACTTAAAGAAGACCTTCGTAAGCGTTCCCTCGTCTACGACGAGCTCTGCAAGAAAGACGCCAACCGCGAAATGTCAGACGGATACTAAATCCTAAACTCCATTACATAGTCGTCCATGAAGAAGCCTTCGCCGATGTCGGCTTTATCTTCCCGGACGATATTGAAGCCGATTTTTTTGTAAGCCTGAACTGCAGGATTTTCTCTGTTTACACGCAGAGTTATGTTGTGCAGATTCAGGCTTTCTGCATTCTGTACTACAAAGCGGAGCATGTAGCGGGAATAGTCTTTGCCTCGTTCTTCTTTTTTCAGGTAGAACTTACTCAGGTACATTTCATCATCTTTTTTTACAAAGGCCGTGAAGCCAACAATGCGGTCGCCGTCTTTAACAAAGTAATAGCGGTAGCCGTGGTAAAGTGCGTCTGCAATTGCTTCCGGGGTCTGGAACTTTGAAATCATATAATCGTTCTGGGCTTTCCCGATAATTGGGTCAAAGTGTTCGCGGACAATCTGTGTGGCAAGTTCCGACATTTCTTGAATGCGGGCAGTGTCACCTTTTTCAAGTTTTTCAAACTGGATTGGTTTGAAGGCTGGATTTTTGCGGCTTACAGAAACGCCGTCACCAAGATCAAAAAACTCTGTTTTGAATTCCGGATTTGATTTTAAGAACGAAACATATTTTCTTATTTTTCTGAGCAGTTTGATTGTGGAATAATTGTGGGTCAGACTGAAATCTTCCACCATGCCGTGGAATGCCAGATTGTCGCTTACGATTACGCCACCTTCTGCAAGGTATTCCTTGAACTTCTGGAAAAACTTTACGTACTGAGCTTTTGCGGCGTCTATAAAAATCAGGTCGAAGCGGGCGTCTTCCGGGAGTTTCCAGCGGAGAGCGTCTTCACATGAAATGTTGATTCTGTCTGAAAGTCCGCAGTCAGAAATGTTCTGCACGGCTTTTGAATATCGGTCGATGTCGATTTCAACTGTAGTAACCTGAACGTCCGGGGCAACGGATGCAAAACGGATTGCCGAATACCCTATGGCAGATCCGATTTCAAGAATGCGTGTAAAATGATTTTCCTTGATCAGGTCGCACATAAAATCTATGCCGCCGTCTTTCATAATTGGCACATCATTTTTTGAAGCATATTCTTTGATTTCGGAAATTTCATTCATGGTGTTGATTCTACTATTATTTTTTAGTTTATTGTATACTGAAACTCCCAGTAACGGGGCGTTGCGGGGTGTCCCCGCTAGAAGGGGTAGCGCGCAACAAAGTGCGCGTGAGGGGGAGACTTCCCCCTTCCTGCTTATTTTAAGGAGTCGTATATGGGAAAAGTATTTAAGCTTGAAAGTTTCGGTTCAGTTGACGGACCTGGAGTTCGTTTTATCGTTTTTTTTGCAGGATGTCCTCTCCGCTGTCAGTACTGCCACAATCCGGATTCCTGGAATATGTCTGACGGGCAGGATTACACTGCTGACGAACTTATTAAAGATGCTTTGAAATACCGCGCATACTGGGGAGAAAAGGGGGGAATTACTGTAAGTGGCGGTGAACCTCTTTTCCAGCTGGATTTCCTTCTTGAACTTTTCACAAAAGCTAAAGAACAGGGAATTAACACCTGTATCGATACTTCTGGAGCACCTTTTACAAAAGAAGGTGAATGGTTTGAAAAATTCAAGAAGCTTATGGATGTAACAGACCTTCTTCTTATGGATATCAAACATATTGATGAAGAAGAACATGTTAAGCTGACAGGTCACACAGGAAAAAATATCCGGGAAATGTTCGCATATCTTGATGAAATCAAGAAACCTATCTGGATCCGCCACGTTCTGGTGCCAGGCATTACAGATAAAGACGAATACCTTATCAAAACCCGTGATTTTATCCGTACTCTCCACAATGTTCAGCGCGTGGAAGTTCTTCCATATCACGGTCTTGGCGCATTCAAATACAAAGAATTGGGAATTAAATACGTTCTTGATGACCTTCCTTCGCCTGAAAAGGACAGAGTTACAAACGCAAAAGAGATTCTTGAGTGCGCAAAGTACGACGGATGGACAAAATAACAGATTTTGTCATAGTGAAATAATAAAAAATAAAAAAAAATACGATTAGACATAATGGAAATTCCTATATTTAGTGGAAAATAAGGGGTTTTGCCTACAAAAAAACACTATATTTGATAAAAATAGGAATGATTCTCGATTTTATTTATTGTTTTTTTCATTTCATTGTATTATACTTGAAGCAAACCTTAAAATGATTTCATTATAGGAGATATATTTATGGAATTAAGAGAAGAATGGAAAGGCTTCAATCCAGCCGGATTGTGGACTTCTGAAGTTAACGTTCGTGACTTCATCCAGGCTAACTACACACCATATGATGGTGACACAAAATTCCTTGCAGGTCCAACAGACGCTACAAAGAAACTTTTCGAAGAACTCATGAAACTGCAGAAAGCAGAACATGACAAAAACGGTGTTCTGGACATGGACACAAACATCGTTACAGGTATCACAGCTCATGAACCTGGATACATCTGCGCTGAAGGTAAAGACCTTGAACAGGTTGTTGGTCTCCAGACAGACAAACCTCTGAAACGCGCATTCATGCCTTATGGTGGAATCAACATGGCTGTTCAGTCATGTGAAATGTACGGATACGAAGTTGATCCAGAACTGAAAAAGATCTTCACAAAATACCACAAAACACACAACGACGCTGTATTTGATGTATACACTCCAGAGATTCGTAAAGCACGTTCAGCTCACCTCCTTACAGGTCTGCCTGATACATACGGACGCGGACGTATCGTAGGTGACTACCGCCGTGTTGCTCTTTACGGTATCGACTACCTTATCAAATGCAAGGAAGCTGACAAAGCTAACGTTGGAAACGGAACAATGACTGAAGAAGTTATCCGTCTCCGCGAAGAAGTTTCTGAACAGATCAAATGTCTGAAACAGATGAAAGAAATGGCTGCTTCTTACGGTTTCGATATTTCTAAACCAGCTAAAACAGCTAAAGAAGCTTTCCAGTGGCTCTACTTCGGTTACTTGGCAGCTATCAAAACACAGAACGGTGCAGCTATGTCTGTAGGACGTATTTCTACATTCCTCGACATCTACATCGAACGTGATATCAAAAACGGTGTTCTTACAGAAGAAAAAGCTCAGGAACTCGTTGACCACATGGTAATGAAATTCCGTATGGTTCGTTTCGCTCGTATCGCTTCTTACAACCAGCTCTTCTCTGGAGACCCAGTATGGGCAACTCTCGAAGTTGGTGGTCTTGGACAGGACGGACGCCACATGGTTACAAAGAACGACTACCGTTTCCTCCACACACTGGAAAACATGTCGCCTTCTCCAGAGCCAAACATGACAGTTCTCTACTCTAAGAGACTTCCAAAGATCTTCCGCGACTACTGTGCAAAGATCTCTATCGATACATCTTCTATCCAGTACGAAAACGACGAAATCATGCGCCCAATCTGGGGTGATGACTACTCAATCTGCTGCTGTGTTTCAGCAACTCAGACTGGTAAAGAAATGCAGTTCTTCGGTGCTCGTGCCAACCTTGCTAAAGCACTCCTTTACGCTATCAACGGTGGACGTGATGAAGGCTGTGGTCTCACACCAGGTGTACAGGTAGGACCAGAACTTGCTCCAATTACTTCTGAATACCTCGACTACAATGAAGTAATGCGCAAATACGATGCAATGCTCGAATGGCTTGCTGACCTGTATGTAAATACACTGAACGCAATCCACTACATGCACGACAAATACTACTACGAAGCAGCTGAACTTGCTCTTGAAGATACAAACCTCAAACGCACATTCGCAACAGGTATTGCCGGATTCTCACACGTTGTTGACTCACTTTCTGCTATCAAATATGCAAAAGTTAAGGTTATCCGCGAAGACGTTGAAGTTAAGAACAAGAAAACAGGTGAAGTTATCGAAGTTGTTAAGGGAATGGCAAAAGACTTCGAAATCGAAGGTGACTTCCCACGCTATGGACAGGATGATGACCGTGCAGACGAAATCGCTGTATGGCTCCTGAAATCTTTCATGGCAAAGATCGAAAAACACCCAACATACCGCAACGCAGAACCTTCTACATCAATCCTTACAATTACATCAAACGTTGTATACGGTAAGGCTACAGGATCTCTGCCAGACGGACGTAAAGCTGGAGAACCATTCTCACCAGGTGCTAACCCATCTTACGGTGCAGAAACAAAGGGTCTCGTAGCTTCTCTGAACTCTGTTGCTAAAGTTCCTTACAAATACGCTCTCGACGGTATTTCTAACACACAGACAATCAACCCAACAGCTCTCGGACACGACGAAGCTGAACAGGTTACAAACCTCGTAAACGTTCTGGACGGTTACTTCTCACAGGGACCACACCACCTGAACGTAAACGTATTCGGTGTTGAAAAACTTAAGGACTGTCAGGCACACCCTGAAAAACCAGAATATGCAAACTTCACAGTTCGCGTTTCAGGTTATGCAGTTCGCTTCATCAACCTTACAAAAGAACAGCAGGACGACGTTATCGCACGTACATGTCACGCCGCTCTCTAGTCTGAAATAGACTGAAGCAAAAAGCCCCGATCATTCGATCGGGGCTTTTTGTTTTTTATGTACCTTATTTCATTACTGCGATTGCCAGCTGGTCGGCGCAGGAGGTAGGGCGGCGGCCGCAAAGGTTTCCTTTGAGCTTCTCGCTGATTTCTTCGGCTTTCATTCCGTCCAGAAGCTTTGAAATGATCTTTAGGTTTCCGTTGCATCCGCCTGTGAACTGAATGTTTGTAATAGTTCCGTCATCTGCTTTGTTAAAGCTAATTAATGTTGCACATGTGTCTTTTGTTTTGAATTCGTGGTGTTTCATAATCTGCATCCTTAATTTGAAAGTTCTTTTCTGATAAGAGCTTCAATTTTTTTTGGTTCTACTGTTGGAGCGAAACGTGCAACAACTTCACCTCTTTTATTGATAAGGAATTTTGTGAAATTCCATTTGATTTTCTGTGTACCGCAAATTCCTCTCTTTTCTTTTTTCAGGAACTTATACAACGGAATTGTCTTATCTCCGTTTACTTCTACTTTGGCAAATTGTGGGAATGTAATTCCATAACGGCCAGTACAGAAAGAATGGATTTCTTCGTCTGATCCAGGAGCCTGTGAAGCGAACTGATTGCAAGGGAAATCAAGAATTTCGAAACCTTCACTCTGATACTTTTCATACAAATCCTGTAAACCGTCATACTGAGGAGTAAATCCACACCCTGTAGCTGTGTTTACTACGAGAACAACTTTTCCTTTGTAGTTTTTCAGGGAAACAGATGACCCGTCCATCTTCTGAACTTCAAAATCGTAAATATTCATTTAATAACTCCTTTTAGATTGTTTTTAATTAAATTGTGCACAATGTATTTATATAATTGTACATTGCTTTTGTCAAGTAAATTGTGTACAATTAAATTATGATTAATGAAAACGATAGGGAATTTGATTCGCTGGCTTTGAAAAATCAGCTTTGTTTTGCACTTTATGTTTGTTCTAAGGAAATCATTAAAAGATACGGACCTTCTCTTGAAAAACATAAACTGACATATACTTCTTATATCACCCTTATGGCTTTGTGGGAAAAAGACGCGGTTACTGTGAAACAGCTTGGGGAACGACTGTATCTGGATTCAGGAACTTTAACACCAGTCCTTAAGAAAATGGAAACACAGGGCCTTATCACCCGGGAAAGAAGCAAAGAGGATGAAAGAACTGTTTATATTACCCTTACACCAGCAGGTCGTAGTCTTAAGGAAGAGTGCAGGGATATTCCGGCTTCTATGTTCTGTATGAATCTGATTGATATGGAAAAAGCACCTGATCTGTTGAATTCGCTTCATGAGATGATGGAAAAACTTAAATTGTTATAAAAAAATAGTTATATTTATTGTCTTTTGTTTGAAAAATCATCTATATTTATAATATGAACGCTCAATACAATCAGTATTTTTCAAACATTCAGGATGACGGATCAGAAATTGTCCGTTATGAAAATGAATCTCTTCCTGTAAAGACAAGCTGCTCAACATGGTACAGTCGTCCTGACTGTTATGTGAATCACTGGCATACGGATTTTGAATTTATTTATTGTTCCAAGGGACATATTTATTACAGTGTAAACGGTGAAGAAATCAAAATCAACGAAGGTGAAATGATGTTTGTCAATTCCTGCCAGATGCATTACACATTTCAGAAAGACACAGTTGATTGTGAAACTTATATGCTGGTAGCACATCCTGGTCTTTATGACTGGCGCATTGCTGAAAAATATGTGAAGGAAGTTACGGCTTCAAAAGTTCCTCCTTACATTGTAATGTCTATCGACAATATCCGCGAAAAGCAGATTATAGACTGCGTGGTGAATATTGTCCGTGCCAATGCAAAAGATGAAAATGGTGAAAAAGCTTTTGGTCATGAGCTTGAAATTAAGGCGCAGATGTATAAGCTTTTAATCAATTTGGCACTTCGTGTTCAGAATATGGAAAATCCTTTGTCATCGGCAAGTAAGAAAAAACTTGAAACAATGCGCCGTATGACAGGTTTCGTTCAGAAAAATTACGCCGAAAAAATCACATTGGATGACATTGCAGAAGCTGGCATTGTTTGCCGCAGTCAGGCTTGTGAACTTTTCAAACGTTACATGAATAAAACTCCTATTGAATATCTCAACGATTATCGCATCACAAAGAGTACGGATTTAATCGCCCATACCGATATGAGTATTACGGAAATTTCGCTGGCCTGCGGATTCGAAAGTTCAAGTTATTTTACAGAACTTTTCCATCGCCGCATGAACATGACTCCCCGTGATTATCGTAACATGGCTTAAATCAAATCTCAAAACATTATTAATTATTCGCAATAAGAAATCATCATAAGGATATCACTATGAAAAAGATTTTAGACTGGAATCAGTATATAGACGCTGCACGCGAGGCTGTAGCAGAAGGTTGTGTTCTTCTTGAAAACAATGGAGTTCTTCCTTTGAAGAAAGATGAATGTGTTTCGATTTTCGGGCGCATTCAGACTCATTACTATAAGTCCGGAACTGGTTCCGGCGGTATGGTAAATGTTTCTCATGTTACAGGCATTCCTGAAGGATTAAAAGAACGCGGTGTAAAAGTAAATGAAGAACTTGAAAATGTTTACGCGGAATGGGAAAAAGAAAATCCGTTTGATACAGGGCTTGGATGGGGAATGGAACCATGGAGTCAGAAAGAAATGCCTCTTTCTGAACAGGTCGTTTCTGATGCTGCAAAAAAATCTGATGCTGCTATTGTGATTATCGGGCGTACTGCAGGTGAAGACAAAGACGCAAGTTTCACAGAAGGTTCTTATTGTCTTACAAAGGTTGAACTTGAAAATCTGAGACTTGTACGTAAAGTATTTGATAAAGTAATTGTTCTTTTGAATGTTGGCGGAATTATGGATATGTCTTTTCTGGATGACGCTTCAACAAAACCTGATGCTGCAATGTATGTATGGCAGGGCGGTATGATCGGCGGGCTTGGAACTGCCGACGTACTTACAGGAAAGGTAAATCCTTCAGGACATCTTACTGATACAATCGCTTATGCAATTACAGATTTCTTAAGTGACAAAAACTTTGGAGACGAAGTTCGCAACGTTTACGAAGACGATATTTTTGTGGGCTACAGATATTTTGAAACTTCTGCAAAAGACAAGGTACGGTATCCTTTCGGATATGGTTTAAGCTATACAACTTTTGAACAGTCAGTTTCAGATTTTGTCTGTGATGTAAACGCCCGCAAGATTTCTTTCAAAGTGGCTGTAAAAAATATAGGAAAAGTTTCTGGAAAAGAAGTTGTGCAGGTATATGTAAAAGCACCTGAAGGAAAACTTAAAAAGGCAGCCCGCGTTCTTGCAGGATTTGCAAAAACTTCTGTTCTTGAACCAGGAAGTGAAGAATCTGTTTTAATGGAAATCGGATTTGAGACTTTTGCTTCTTATGATGATAAAGGTTTTACCGGTCATAAAAGTGCATGGATTCTTGAAGGCGGCAAATATGAATTCTTTGTGGGAAACTGCGTAAGAACTGATTACACTGCCGGCGTTGCAGAAATTCCTGAAACAGTTCTTGAAGTTCTTCAGCCTGTTTTTGAAAATGCTCCAGACCTTGAAGAACGTATCAAGGCCAATATGCCGGAAGAAATTCCTGTAACAGGTGATAATGGCTTAAAACTTAAAGACGTTTATGACGGGAAAATCAGCCTTGAAACTTTTGTTGCTCAGCTTAGCGATAATGAACTTGCTTCAATCGTTCGTGGTGAAGGTATGGGAAGTTCTCTTGTAACACCTGGAACTGCTTCTGCTTTTGGCGGCGTTTCGGCATCTCTTCGCGAAAAAGGTCTTGCCGCCTGCTGCTGTGATGACGGTCCTTCGGGCATGCGCCTTGACTGCGGAACAAAAGCTTTCAGTCTTCCTAACGGAACAATGCTTGCAAGTACATTCAATAAAGAACTGAACGAAAAACTTTTTGAATTCCTTGGCCTTGAAATGGTAAGTAACAAAGTTGAATGTCTTCTTGGTCCTGGCATGAATATTCATCGCCATCCTTTGAACGGACGAAACTTTGAATATTTTTCTGAAGATCCTTTCCTTACAGGAATTATTGCAGACGCCCAGCTGAAAGGACTTCGTAAAAACGGGGTAGGTGGAACTGTAAAACATTTTGCCGGAAACAATCAGGAACTTAAGCGCCGCAGTGTAGATGCAGTTATTTCTGAACGAGCACTCCGGGAAATTTATCTGAAAGGATTTGAAATCTGTGTAAAATCTGGAAGCTGTGATTCCATTATGACAACATACGGCCAGCTTAACGGAACTTACACTGCAGCAAATTATGATCTTTGTACAACAATCCTTCGCGGTGACTGGAAGTATGACGGAATCGTAATGACTGACTGGTGGGCTTCTATGGAACCTGGTGAAAACGGACATTTTGGTGTAAAGCATTTTGATAAAATGGTCCGTTCCCAGAATGACCTTTACATGGTTTGTCCGAACGGCGAAACAAATGCCGGTGGAGACAATACACTGGAAGCACTGGCAGAAGGAACAATTACACGTGGTGAACTTCAGCGCGCCGCAATGAACACCTGCCGCTATGTTGTTAAATCAGAAGCTTTCAAACGAACAATCGGCGAAGGTACAGAAGTTGAAATTATCAACCGTCCGAAGGACACAGATGATGTTGATATGACAAATGTTGAATACAAGGTTCTTGGAGATGAACTGACATTTGATTTGACTGAACCTGAAAGTGATATGGGATCAACTTACGTTTTTGCTTTTGATATTCCGGAACCTGGGCTTTACCGCATTACAGCACGGGCCAGTTCAGAACTTGGAGAAGTTGCCCAGCTTCCTTGTACTTTGATTTTTAACGGCTTCCCTATAAGTACAATTACTTTCCAGGGTTCAGGCGGCGAAGTAAGAGAGATTTCAAAGGTAATCCGTTTCTTCGAACGTTTCTCTGTTCTTCGTCTGACTGTAGGTGCCCGAGGGCTTAAACTGAAAGATATAACTTTCAAAAAGCACGACGGTCCTGTTGAACCAAGTGAAAATATTTCGATTTTCTAAAATCTGAAATTAACTGAATAATGCGTCGAAGGCGTTCTTGGCAGCAGCGGCTTTATCATCCGTTGCAGCACCGCCTGAGACAGCTCCATATTTGAAAAAATCACAGAAATTACTGCGTTCTTTATCAGAAACAGGATCTTCTACAGTTTCCTTGCAGTCGTAATGGCTGCCAGGAGCATAAAACTTGCATGCTTTGCAAACATGAAGGTCTGCCCTGCATTCAGGGCATTCTGTTGTTCGGGAAACTGAAAGTTCCCCAATTTCTTTTTTACATTTCCAGCAAATCATTTTCTAATTATCCTTCGTAAGTTACTTCTTTACCGTAACCGAAAATTGCAATTCCGGAAGGTCCCAGTGATGCCCCGATGATTGGTCCGATGTAACTTAAGTGCACATTTTTACATGGGATTTCTTTCATGATAAGTTCTGCAAGACGCATGGCTTCATCACCACAGTCGGCATGTGTAATATAAATGAACTGTTCATGAGGATTGATAAGGGAATCTTTCAGTTGTTTTACAAGTTCTTTCAGGGAATCTTCACGGCCTTTAATTTTTTTTACAGGAACCTGGTCTCCATTTTTGTCAGCAATGATGATTGGTTTTATGTCCAGAAGATTTCCGAAGAAAGCGGCACTGGCTTTGATTCTGCCGCAGCGTTTAAGATAATCCAGAGTCTGAACTGTACAGAACTGGTTTACGTTTTTTACCTCGTCAGAAATGCGCAGGGCAATGTCACGGGCACTCATTCCTTCGTCCCGGTATTTTGCAGCAAGCAGGGCAACAAGTCCTTCGCCCATACTTGCATTCATGGAATCTACACAATAGATTTCGGCTTCAGGAAAATCGGCAAGAATTTTTTCAGCAACCCGTTTCCCGTCATTTACAGAAGTAGACTGCTTAAGGGAACATCCAACGTAAACAATATCGTAGCCTTCAATCAGGTACTTACGGAAAACCCGTTCAAATTCTTCAGGAGGTACCGGAGTTGTATAAATGCGGTCTCCTCTTCTTAAAATGTCATAAAGGGCTCTTGGAGTATAATGTTCAAAATCAAGACTAGCCCATGTTTCTTCGTTGTTGAATACAGTCTTCATGCGAACGTAATCAATTTTGTATTCAAGGCGAAGATCGCGGCTCATATCAGAGCATGAGTCGGTCAATACTTTTACAGGTCTCATACTTTAATGGTAAAAGATAAAATCATATTACGCAAATTTTTATTATGCACTGCGTTTGCTGTTTTCCTTATGCTGAGCTTTCCACTGTTCCCACATTTTACGGTTCATATCAAGAATAAAGTTTTCAAGAAAACAATAAATGCCAATAACTGAACCGCCAATAAGAAAAATTGAAATGATTACTGCTGCCATAAAAAGCTCCCCGGGCCGCGCCCTTTTTCAAGTGTTTATGGTTACAGTATATAATGTCACTGTCTCAACGGGTGAGATAGTGAAAAAAGAATTTTAAAATAAAATAACTGTTCTGTAAACGTCAAACAAATCTGTGAAAAAATCAAAAAGTATTAATTCTGTGATAAAATGAAAATATCGGTATTCCGACAAACAGACATTTGTCGGGATAACAGGTTTGACGATGGTATTTATGATGGTCACAGCGAAATGGGGCCTGTAGTGGTGGATGTAAAGGTTCATGTGGAAAATCACAAAATCACAAAGGTGGGGTTAGTTCGTCATGATTGTGGACTTGGCCATCCTGCTGATGTTCTGGTAGATAAAATTGCAGAAGAAAATACTTGGGATGTAGATACAGTTAGCGGTGCAACAGTTTCCAGCGAAATTATTAAAAATGCTGTTAATATTGCGCTGAGGAATAATTAAAAGAAGGCAATAATGAAAACATTAAAAACATTCCTGTTTATATTGGCAGCCTGCATTCTTGCAATTGGGCTATGCTGGATAGGCTTTAATCTGTTTATTGCGTTTATATATAAAGATTCCCTTACGGATATTTTAATCCGCTGTCTGACCGACACCGCATTTTTGTTTGGAGCATCTGTTTTGTGGTGTATAATGATTCAGTTTGTAGAGGTTTCACAAAAGAGGGGATAATCAGAATCCCTGCCTTATTGCCAATCCAGGTTTCTTTGTTTTACGATAATCAATTTTATGTGATAAAATTGAAATATCGGTTACCGACAAACAGTCCATTGAGTTTATGAAAAAAAGTTTATTTTTATTAGTTATCTTATTTTTGTGTCTTTTAGTTTCCTGTGGAAATTCTTCTGAGTTTAACCGGGAAAAAGAAATTGTGTACGAGGTTTTATCTACAAAATATGCCGGATATGATGGTATGTTGAAAAAAGGTTTTTCAAAAAAAATCTTTAAGAACATTAAAACCCGGGAAGAATTAAAAGAGGTTTTATATAAATATGTTGATGATTTTCATCTTCATATTTCAATTGATGATGAAAGAATCTATTATCCTGAACCAGATAAAGATATTTCAAATAAGAGCCAGGATCCGGATAATTTCTTTAATTGCATAAAAACAGCAAATACATTTTATGTCCGTTGTAACAGTTGTACTTCAGAAAATCCTGATTATGAAAAATTAGGTGATCCTTCTTTCTGTTACAATGCTCTGGCTTATGATTACATAGTATTAGATTTTCGTTCGAATAAAGGCGGGAATGATGAATTTACAAGAACCTTTTTTCAAGTTCTGGCACAGTGTTCTTATTCAGGAAAAATAATCATCCTGCAGGACCGATGGACTTTTTCATCCGGTGAAATATACAGTGGTTTTTATCATCCGTATTATCTTTCTGGAAGATTTACAGCTGATCAATTAGTTTTAGTGGGCACAAATTCCGGAGGTGCGCAACTTTATGGTAATTGTGAACTGGTAGAACAAGGAAATGTAAAATTCTGGCTTCCAACAACAAATTTTGAAGAGCACATAGCAAAGGTTCCTAATTACGAAGGAGAGGGTAAAGGTTATAAGCCAGATATTTATGCTTTAAAAGAAAATCTGAAACAAGTTATTGAAAATCTCGGTGCTGATTTAACTGGAATAGATTTTAAGTAGGGGGAAATAAAAAGTAATAGTAACCATTAAACCAAAGTTGAAAAAATCCTCAAAGCCATTATTTCCGTGATAAAATGGAAATATGCAGATGTCTATGAAAAAAATTGGGTATATTTTTCTGTTTTAATTTTAGTTTTAGTTGGTTGCAAATCAGAATAAGATATTGAATTTAAGGATTTTGAATTCAATTCCTTTAATGAAGGAAGTTTCTTTGCTTTTGGTAGAACAGTATCCTGAAAATGTAATTGCATATTCTGAACAATTATTTCTAAGTTATATATAAATTTGATTTATTGGAGATTTTTGATATAATAGAGGAATACTAAAAAAGGAGTGTTTTTATGTCTGTTCTTACCAGTTATCTTCTTACGTTTATACCGACAGCTTATATCGGCGTTCTTTATTTAAGCTGGATTCAGGTTGCTTATATGCACAGTTATCCAGAGACTTATCTTTCAGGATTAAAGATTACATTAACAGTTACAACAGTTCTTATTCTGATTGTTTCTGTTCTGGCATGGGTATATACAAAGCCTTTTAATAAAATTGTGAAACGGCTTCAGAATGAAGGCGGGAAATCTACTGATGAAGAAAAACTGGTTGTAATGAATACCTACACAAAGCTGAATATTCTGACAGTAGTAGGATGTGTTCTGGGATTTGTTGTTGGAAATACTGTTTCGCTTCTACTCAAAATCAAGGCCGGTGCGGTTCCAAATGATCCTTTGCGTATTATTCTGGCAGTTGTTCATTCCATTATTTTCGGGCTTGAAGTCTGCTTTTATGTTATGTTCATCACAAATGAAGTATTTGGAAAATACAGAAAACTTCTTCAGATTCATGTTGCCGAAAAAATAAACAAGTTTAAATACACAACTATGAATATTTATGGTGTTGCATTGTCAGGTGTCCTGTTTGTAGGAATCAACGTTTTCCTTGTGCCTTTCGGAATGATTCTTCTTAATGCTCCTCAAGTAATGGGAATGTACATTAAGAGCGGACTTATAATATTTATTGTTTCTGTAATTATGACGCTTCCTCTTGTCGGGGTTCTTGTTGACGGTCTTCAGAAAGAAATCCACGGAACAATCAGAGTGATTGATGAAATACGCGAAGGTTCACTGAATAACCGAATCAATATCGTTAAATTCAATGAATTTGCACTTCTTACAACTTCAATCAACAAGCTTATTAAAAAACTTGGCACAATGATTCTGGATCTTAAAAAAGAATCAGACGTTGTTATTGAAACTGCAGGAAAACTTGCTGATGTTTCGGAAACAGCAAACACAGCACTTATTTCAATGAAGGAAAATTTTTCAAAGATTGAAAGTGAAGGTGTTCATCAGAGTGCGGAAATTGGAAGTGCAGGTGACAATGTTTCGGGGCTTACAGATTCTGTTCGTGAAGTTGAAAGCCATGTCCTTCAGGAAACTTCGGCTATGACACAGAGTTCTGCTTCTATTACGGAAATGACTGCAAATATTAAGTCTGTTGCTGATATGACAAAGAAAGCTGATGCTGTATCGATTATGCTTAGCGAAACCTGCAGCGAAGGAAACGCATCGCTTAAAAATACAACTGAATCAGTTCAGGCAATTGCAGAAGCCTTTAAGGAAGTTCAGGATATTGTTAAAACAATTCAGGATATTGCAAGTCAGACAAACCTGCTTTCTATGAACGCAAGTATTGAAGCAGCACATGCAGGAGAATTCGGTAAAGGATTCTCGGTAGTTGCTGATGAAGTTCGCACGCTTGCTGCAAGTTCTTCAAAGTCTGCTAAAGATATTCAGGAACTTATCGGTTCAATGGTTGAAAAAATTGATACGACAGTTTCTTCAATCAACGACACTCAGAAAAGTTTCAAAAAGATTCAGAACTGTTCGGAAGAAAATTCAAACATTGTTCGTACACTTTCAAGTGCAATGGATGAACAGAAAGTTGGCGCTGAAGAAAATATGCGCGCAACAGAAAGTATTGTTGCCGATACTCAGGTTATCAAAAACCTTTGCAACAATCAGAATGACCTTACACGCAATGTAGAAGAAAGTATGAAGGCCGTTGTTAATTCATCAGAAATTATGATGGACTGCATTCATGAATCTTCTGAATCAACTGCTTCTGTTCAGGATGTTATTACAAATATCAACGAAATGATTGTAAAGAATAAGGAAGCTGTTGCACGAATGACAACTGTACTTAATCAGTTTAATGTTTAGCTTTCTTTGAAACAGGTCTTTACTTAAAGGCCTGTTTCACTTTCTATAAATACAGTCTCAATTCCTAAATCGTCGGCCACTTTCTTCATTACAAGAGAAACGCCGACGGTTTCTGTTTCATAGTGGCCGCCACCGATAACGTTTATTTCATTTTCTTTTGCGTAATGATACAGTTCGTGAGCAAACTCGCCGGTAATGAAACAGTCCAGTCCTTCTGCAACTGCAGTTTCAACATCGTCTGATCCGCCACCTGAAATAATTCCTACAGTAGAAATCTTTTCCTTTCCGAATGGAAGAACTGTATTTGGTGTTTTTCCGTCTCTGAGAATTTTTGAAGCAATTTCATTTAATGTCATCGGGGAAGAAAGTTTTCCTTTTACACCCATTGGCATGCCACGCCAGAATCCAAATGGTTCTGTATCGGTAAGCCCGAGGCGTTCTGCCATGCCGTAGTTATTGCCGTAAGGATTGTTGGCATCAAGTGGTGCGTGGTAGGCAAAAAGTGCCAGATCATTTTTTATGAAAGTTGAAATCCGTTTGTAAACTGAACCTGTAATTTTTTCGCTGTGGCCCCAGAAAAGTCCGTGGTGAACAAAAAGAGCATCGCAGCCAAGTTCTGCTGCACGGCGGGCAGTTTCTTCACAGGCGTCTACAGCGAAAGCAATTTTTTTTATCTGCTTTTCTGCCGGATTCTGATTCTGAATCTGAAGCCCGTTCATGGAAATGTCGCCGGCAAAATCTTCCGGCTTGAGAAATGAGTCAAAATATTTTACAAGTTCATTAATTGTCATGAAGGGCTTCTCCGTTAATGGCATTGATTGTTGCGTTGACACAGGCGTTTACAGCTTCAAGTTTTTTGTCGCGGCTTACACCAAGAAATTTTCCAAGGAATGGATCAGTCTGCTGAATAAAACCGTAGCCTGGGGTAATGTATTCTGGAACTGTTGAAAGGTCGAAAATTCCTGAGATAACTTCTGGTTTTACTTTTTTAAAGTCTTCGGCAGCTGTATAGGACATTTCATCTGTAATGATAAAGAACTGACAGTCATTTCCATATTTTGCGTTCATGAGGGAAATCATGGTTTCAATTTCGCGAGAAAAGTTGTAAGTATAGAATTCCCGCTGAGATTTGAATTTCTGGTTATTGATAAGGCTGCGCAAAACAAGTCCCATTCTGCGGAAAGTTTTTGAATCTTCAAAGGAATGAATCCATTTTAAATCTTTTGAATAGAAATCTCCGGAAACAACAGTGAATCCTTTTTCTGCAAGAGAAAGAAGATATGGTCTGTAGCTTTCTGTGTCGCCACGCTTGTCTCCAAGAAGAATTATAATTGTGTTCAGATCTTCTGGTCCTTCCGGTCTGGTAAATTCTGTAATGAATCCAGTTGAAGTTTCAAATCGTTCTGAAGGAGCAAACCCTTTTGAAAAACTTCCGGAATAAAGACTTTTTGTTGAGACCGCTTCCATTTTTCTTTCAGAAATATTTACAGGACTGAAGAATAAAATTGTTCCAAGAAGCAGCAGACACAAAGTATTTGTAAACCATGCCCAGACTTTCATTAACGGGCTGTAGCGGTCAATAACAAGGTGCGAACTGTAACGAATAAGAGCATGGAAATTCGAAAGAAGTACAAGGATAGAAAGAAGAAAAATGGCAAGAATGAAAACATCGGCACTGAACGAAAACAGTGAAAGACTTGCCAGCAGGAAACTAATAGGCGCCAGCATAGTAAGAGGATCCATGTGAGGTTTTCTGATTGTAAGAACGCGACCGTTGCTCAAAATCATAAGTGCAAGAATAAGAATTTCGGCGGATAGTTTCATAAATCTGATTTTATTTGATATTAACGGTATAATCAACGTATGGATTTTTCAGAAAATACAAAGGAAGAAGGACTTTCTCTTTACGAAATCATTATCCTGGCATGTTTTATTTCCCTTGTTTTTTCCCCTGTGGGACTTTTCCTCATGTGGTGGAAATTCAAATCAGGAAGAAAGTGTAAATGGAGTTTAAAAGCAAAGATTATTGTTTCTGCTTCGTTTTTCGTGTTGTATATTCTGATGATTCTTCTTGCGGTTTTCCTGAATGCATCTCCATCAGCAGGTTCTGGAAACGGCGTTCCGTTTTTTGGTATGGAACAGGAATATGACGTTGGCGGAGGGGGAAGTGGAGACACAGGCAGTTATAAGCCAAAGAAATCTTCTTCTAAAGCAAAGGGAAGTGGTTCGAATCAGACCCAGACACAGTTTCCTCAGGAATCCTTTATGGAAAAAGCAGGGAAAAGCCGGGTAACTTATATACTGATTTTTGTAGTAATCATGCTTGCTTTAATTGTCTGGAGAAACCTGAAAAGCGGAACCAGCAGGGCGTCTGAAAATCCTTATGTTGATACAACAAAATATAAAATTCCGGTTCCTGACGGGTTTGAATTTCCACAGGTTCATTATACAAAAATAGCATTGCAGGATGATGAAAAAATCCTTTACGCCACAACTGCGGAACAGAAGACAAACACAGGCGACATTGTAGTTACGAACAAGCGTTTCCTTTTTGTTTCAAAAAAAGATGCCCTGGATTTTCAGCTTGGAGAACTTTCTTCTATTTCTTCTATGAGTAATACAGCGCTTCTTGTAAATGCTGGAGGAAAATCTTATTACTTTTTTGTTCAGGACACCCAGATGCGCTTCGTGCTTCAGATAACCCGCTGGGCTTATGAAAAAAAATATGGTGGGGATGCTGAATAATGGTTGATATTCTGGATGGTTTGAATGAAGCGCAGAGGGAAGCGGTAACTACAACTGAAGGCTATGTTCGGGTTGTAGCAGGCGCAGGTTCTGGAAAGACCCGTGCTCTGGCACATCGTTTTGCTTACCTTGTAAACGGAATCGGAATTCTGCCGAGCCATATTTTATGTGTAACTTTTACAAACAAGGCCGCCGCAGAAATGCGCATGCGAATCCGAAAAATTACAGGCGGAAACGATACAGGCTATATTTCAACTTTTCACAGTTTCTGTGTGAACGTGCTTCAGGAAGATTCATGGGCTGTAGGTTATCCTAAAAGTTTTGTGGTTCTTGATAACGGCGACATCGACCAGATGCTGCAGATTATTTACGACGAACGGGGACTGACTCTTCGTGACAAAACTTTTTCTGACGCCCGTGATATGTTCGAAATCCGGAAGACTCAGAAAGAAAAAGAATATTACAAAGATATGATTACTCTTCCTCTGGAAGCCATAAAAGAAAAATATGACAAGGCAGAGAAAGTTGATGACATTCTTTTTTATGGCTACCTGTATCAGGAAAAGAAAACCTTTGCCCTGGATTACAACGACCTGATTGTCTTTGTTCTTCATGTTTTTGAATGCAATGAAGAAGTCCGCCAGAAATGGCAGGAACGGCTGGAATATGTGATGATCGATGAGTTCCAGGATATTGATGATATTCAGTACCGCCTTATGGAAGCTCTGGTGGCTTACCACAAAAACCTGTTTGTGGTAGGCGACCCGGACCAGACTATCTACACCTGGCGCGGTGCAAACATCCGGTACCTTCTGGACTTTGATCAGAAGTTCCCGGGCACAAAAACAATCATGATGAATGATAATTACCGTTCTACTCCAAAGATCATTGATGTTGCAAATTCCCTTATCAGCAAAAACAAGAACCGAATGGAAAAGAACCTGCGGGCTGTAAATAAAGGGGACTGTATGATGCCTCTTTACGCACATTCCAAAAAACAGGATGAAGAAGCTCAGGAAGTTTGTGACAGACTTAAGGAACTTCACGAAAATGGCGCCCGGTATTCTGACTGCGCCATTCTGTACCGTGCCCATTATGTTTCCCGTTCTCTTGAAGATGCTCTGGCTAAAAATGAAATTCCTTTTACAATGTTCAGTGGCATTCAGTTTTTTGACAGGGAAGAAATAAAAGACGCGTTAAGCTATCTGCGCATGTGTATTTACAAAGATGATTTAAGTTTCCGTCGCATTGTAAACAAGCCTAGACGAAACATCGGTAAGAGCCGCATGGAAGCCCTGGAAAAGAAAGCGGAAGAAAATCAGTGTTCTTTGTATCAGGCTCTCTGTGACATGGTGGACGCAAAAGAAGAAATCATGAACGGAACCAAGGCTCAGGAGTTTATAGACCTTGTGAATAAATTCTATGCCGAAAGCCGTGAGATTCCTGCCAGCGAGGTAATGGCTCACATCATAAATGAAAGCGGGTATGAAAAAATGCTCCGTACTGAAGGCAGTCAGACCCGCCTTGATAACCTGGCAGAACTGAAACAGGCCGTATATGACTTTGAGATTTCCTGCGGGGAAGAATGTCCTGCTGAATATTTCCTGGCTCATGCGGCTTTATTAACGGGCCTGGATGTAGGCGGAAGCAATGACGCCGTGAAGCTTATGACAGTGCATACTGCTAAAGGGCTGGAATTTCCTCACGTTTTCCTTGCCGGCATGAACGAAGGTATTTTCCCGTCACGCAAAGTAAGGGATCCTGCCGCCATGGAAGAAGAACGCCGTCTTTGTTTTGTTGCCGTAACCCGTGCCGAACGTTCACTTTATCTTTTTGACTCTGAAGGAAAGAATCTGGACGGAAGTGTACGCTTCCCAAGCCGCTTCATCTTTGATATTGACCGTAACTGCCTGGAATACAAGACTGAACTTTCAGAACAGTTCACAAAAAGTGCAAAAAGCTTTATTGATTCTGTTGACAGGTCTTTAGCTCAGAAGGCAAGAACTGCAAGCCTGAACGTGGGAGATGAAATTACTCATGCAATTTTAGGAAAAGGCCAGATTCTTGAAGTATGCCAGGATGACGGGGCATTCCTTATAAAGTTTGAAAATATACCGACTCCACGAAAAATTCGCTTCAGCGCCATTTAAAAATAACAGAATTTTTCCAAAACTTTCATTTTGTATGGTAGAATTAGAATCAGCTAATTTTTTTACTAGAAGGAGAGTTTGATGGAAACATTCAAACCATTTATTCCGGCAGATAAAAAGCTTCCGGAACTCACAGTCACATCAATTATTACCGGTGTGATTCTCGCAATCGTATTCGGTGCTGCAAATGCTTACCTGGGACTCCGCGTAGGTATGACAGTTTCCGCATCTATTCCAGCCGCCGTTATCTCAATGGGCGTTATCCGTATGATTCTGAAACGTGATTCAATTCTTGAAAACAACATCGTTCAGACAATCGGATCAGCCGGTGAATCACTGGCCGCAGGTGCTATTTTCACTCTGCCTGCCTTATTTATGTGGGCAACAGAATTCGGTGAAAAAACACCTTCTCTTATTACAATTACACTGATCGCCCTGATTGGCGGTCTTCTTGGTGTATTTTTCATGATTCCTCTCCGCCATGCTCTTATCGTAAAAGAACATGGAACACTTCCTTATCCAGAAGGACAGGCTTGTTCTGAAGTTCTTATTGCCGGTGAAGAAGGCGGAAAAAAAGCCGGAATCGTTTTCAAAGGTCTTGGAATTGCTGCCCTCTACAAGTTCATTGCAGACGGTCTGAAACTTTTCCCAAGCGAAGTAGACTATTCAATCGGCGCATATAAAGGAAGCGGAATTGGTGGCGATGTTCTGCCAGCTCTGCTTGGTGTTGGTTATATCTGTGGTCCAAGAGTAGGGGCTGTTCTTACAGCCGGCGGATTCCTGGCATGGTTCGTTCTTATGCCTCTTTTCGTTCTTCTTGGCGGAAGCACAGTAATTTTCCCTGCAACAGTTTCAATTTCTGAAGTTTTCGAAAACGGCGGAACATGGGGACTCTGGTCAAACTATATCCGTTATGTAGGTGCCGGTGCTCTGGCAACAGCCGGTATCATTTCCCTTATCAAGAATCTTCCACTTATTGCAAAGACCTTTGCTCAGGCATTCAAGAGCTTCGGTGCTAAGGGTGAAACAACAAATGACCGCCTTTCAAGCGAACTTCCAATGAACATCATTATGATTATCATTGGTGTTCTGGCTATTGCTCTGTGGCTCATTCCTTCTATTCCTGTAAACTTTGTTGGTGCAATCATCATCATCATTTTTGGATTCTTCTTTGCAACAGTTTCAAGCCGCATGGTTGGTATTGTAGGTTCTTCAAACAACCCTGTATCTGGTATGGCAATTGCAACTCTGTTGATTTCAACAATCATCCTGAAGGCTACAGGAAAAGTTGGATTCGCAGGAATGACAAGTGCTATCGCAATCGGTTCTATTATCTGTATCATTGCTGCTATTGCCGGTGATACTTCTCAGGACCTTAAGACAGGTTACATTGTTGGTTCAACTCCAAAAGCACAGCAGATTGGTGAAGTTGTTGGTGTTGTAATTTCTGCCATCACAATTGGTGGAGTTCTCTACCTTCTGAACGCTGCATGGGGATACGGTTCTTCTGAACTTCCAGCTCCTCAGGCAACTCTGATGAAACTGGTCGTTGAAGGAATTATGTCTGGAAACTTGCCATGGAACCTGGTATTTGTTGGTGTTGCAATTACAATCACAGCTGAACTGATTCAGATTCCTTCTCTGGTGTTTGCAATCGGTCTTTACCTGCCAATCCACCTGTCACTTCCAATTCTTATTGGTGGTCTTGTACGCTGGTTCTTTGACCGCAAAAAGAAAGACGAAACAGAAGAACAGGCAAAAGCCCGCGAAGCAAAGGTTGAAGCCGGAGTTCTTTACTCATCAGGACTTATTGCAGGTGAAGGTATCGTAGGTATTCTTCTTGCAGTTTTCGCTGTAATCAAAATCGGTGGAAATTCTCTTGGTGACATCATTGATATTTCACGTTTCGTGAACCTTGGAAATATTGGCGGTATCGTATTCTTCGCACTGCTGATTGCTTCTATGTGCCTTATCACAAGAGAAAAAAAATCTAAATAGGCTGTAAAAGCTTATTGAAACTGGAGCCACGCGGATTTTCGAAATTCGCGTGGTTAATTTTTTATGCAGAAAAATTTATTAGACTTTATCCCAAAACATAATTCACTTATCACTTTCACAACCGACAAAAAAGGCATTGTTACCCTTGAGGTAAAGAACCGCGGTTTTTACAATCGCATTGCTCAGATTTTCTTTAAGCGACCTAAAGTGTCTTATATTGCGCTGGAAGAGATGGGTTCTTTTATCTGGCAGCAGATTGACGGTGAAAAAACAGTCATGGAGATTGGGGAAAAAGTGAAGGAACATTTCGGCCAGAAGGCCGAGCCTCTTTATGAACGTCTGGGACAATACATAAATACACTCAGACGCTGCGATTATATTCTCTTCACAAATTAAAGCTTACACGTTGTAAAGCATTCTGTCGGCAAAGCTGTCCCGGTATTCGCTGGGGCTTTGCCCTGTCACTTTTTTGAAGGCCCTTGAAAAATTGTGATTGTCAGAAAAACCAAGACTGTATGCAATTTCGGAAACTGTTCTTGTGCTGTCGCTGAGCAGGGCTTTTGCTTCTTCCATTTTTCTTTCTAAAATAAACTGCTTCAAAGATTTTCCCGACGCTTTTTTGAAAAAAGTTGTCATATATTTTTCGTTGTAGCCAAAATAGGCTGCAATTTCAGAAACCCTCACATCATCTTTTATCCGCCAGTTGATGTAATTTATTACATCGGAATAAAGAGCAACCTGTGCGCCGTGAAGCTTTTCGTTCCGATTTTTTTTCAAATCAGATAATTCCGATTCTGCTTTCAGCTGACTTTGAAGTTCCAGAATGATTGCAGTACAAAGAAAACTGTTCAACTGATGGTTTCCGTATTTTTTGTCACAGTCAGAAAGTTGTTTCAGTAAAACAATAAGCCGTTCCGGATGAGGCACCGTGCCCTGCTCAGGAATAAAGATGTGCGTTTCAGATTCAGAAGTCTCAGCCTTATTCTGTGACGCCATAAAATGCATCCAGTAAAAGGAACAGGCAGAAGGATGCGTTCCATGCTGATTTTCAGTAGGCGTCATGATTCTGTATTCACCTTTATGAACAACACTTGCCTTGTCTCCATCTCCAATATAAAAATCACCTTCGGTAACAATGACAAACTCAAAATCGGTCAGAGGTCGGGTCATGTGAATCCAGTTTTTGTCCGGGGCCTGGAACTTTCCTGTCCAGTGAAAATCAAAAGGTTTTGAAGTGTCAAAATCAAGGTTTTTCATAATGCAATTATATAACCTTTTAACACTAAATCAAACCTTAGGAACTTCTTTTCTGTAAAGGGCAGTGTTATGCTTGAGTCATGAGAGTTAGAAGAATGACTGCGGTTTTTATATTGCTTTCAAGTGTAACGGCAGCCTTTTCTGGAGGAAAAGAAATGAAAAAAATCCACGCTTATGAAAATGAAAAAATCACACTTACAGATTCATATTTTATAAATGCAACTGAAAAAGTTGTGGCAAATGTGCTTTCACTTGATCCTGAAAAATTTCTTGCAGGATTTTATGAAAATGCAGCTTATGCCTCAGGCGAAGAAATCACTTTGAAAAAACTCCGTTACGGCGGCTGGGAAAACACACTGATTGGCGGCCACACTTTTGGACATTATCTTACTGCTCTGGCTCAAAGCATTGCGAATCCGGTTGTAAGTGATGAAGAAAAAACTGAATGCAAAAAGCGTCTGAATTTTGTTATTTCTGAACTTGAAAAATGCCAGAAGAAAACAGTGGGGACAAAATACGAAGGATATCTTTTCAGTGCAACACTGCCTGATGAAAGTTTCAAAAATAAAATTGATCTTCAGTTTGACAACGTTGAAAAACGTCAGGGCGATATTTTCAAACAGGCATGGGTGCCATGGTACACAATGCATAAAATCCTTCAGGGGCTTGTAGACGTTTACACTTTAACAGGCAACACCCGCGCCCTTACCCTTGCAGAAAATCTTGGTCGCTGGATTTCCCGCCGCGTGAACGCATGGGATGAAAAGACCCGTGCAAATGTTCTTTCAATTGAATACGGCGGAATGAACGATGTACTTTATCAGCTTTATGCTGCAAGTAAATGTGACTCCCGTGAAGAATTCCTTAAGGCCGCTCATCAGTTTGATGAAGATGCTTTATTTCTTAAAGTTCAGAAGAATACACCGAATGCAATGAATAACACTCATGCAAACACAACAATTCCAAAATTCATTGGAGCAATGAAACGTTACGAAGTTACAGGTGATGAAACTTACCTGAATTATGCAAAAGCCTTCTGGACGATGGTTACAAAGAAACATACTTATGTGACAGGCGGTAACAGCGAAAACGAACATTTTGGAATGGACAATATTCTTGCTGCAGAACGCACAAATGTAAACAATGAAACCTGTAATACTTTCAATATGCTGAAACTTAGCCGTGGGCTTTTCGAAATTACAGGCGAAAAAAAATACGCGGACTATTATGAGAATACTTATCTGAATGCAATTCTTGCAAGTCAGAATCCTGAAACCGGCTGCACTATGTACTTCCAGCCAATGGCTACCGGCTACCAGAAAGTTTACACACGAGTTGATAAGGATTTCTGGTGCTGTACAGGAACAGGGTGGGAGAATTTCACAAAGCTTCAGGACAGTATTTATTACAAATCAGAAGAGGAAGGAAAAGAAACTGTAATAGTAAATAATTATGTTTCTTCTGTGCTGGACGCCGGCGACGCAAAAGTACAAGTTGAATGCAATTTCCTTAAATCGGAAACTGTAAAAATCCTGATTGAAGGCGACAAAGATTTCTGTCTGAAATTACGCATTCCTGAATGGACTGATGAAGCACTTGTAAAAGCCTCTGCGGATTGTGAAAAGAAAGACGGATTTTTGTGTTTCAGAAATAAAGCAGAGATTGAAGTTACATTCCCAATGGAAATGAAAGCTTTCGGGCTTCAGGATGATGAAAATACAAAGGCTTTCAAATACGGACCATATGTTTTAAGTGCAAGACTTGGAACAGAAAATCAGGAAACCGGCAGTGTCGGAATGTGGGTAACAACGGCATCAAAAAAAGCCGTTGAGAATGATGATATAAAAATCACGGACGGTCAGTCTGTAGAAGATTTTATGAATAATCTGAATGGTAATTTTACCCGTTCGGAAGAAAATGGTGTTCCTGTATGGACTCTGAATGGCTGTGACAGAAAACTGGAGTTTATTCCCCACTACTTACAGCATAAAGAAAGTTACGGCATTTACTGGAAATGGAATTAAAATGCGCTCAGCGAAAAATGCACTAACAAATTGTTTTTTATGCTTAATAAACGATATAATGTGAGCCATGAAAAACAATAAAGAAAAGAAGGAGTATACTTACTCCTTCGAAAATAATTCCTTTCTCGACGGAATACTTATGAAGTATGTAGTTCCGCCTGTTCTTAACCGCCTGCCTATGACACTCAGACCAAATAACATCACTATGTTCAGCGGTCTCTGTGCTTTGTCTGCTTTTATGATTATGCTTCAGGCAGCCTTCAATCATTTTTATGTATGGTGGCTTATTCCAATCCTTATGTTTGTTTACCTTGTAAGCGACTGTCTGGATGGTGCTCAGGCAAGACGCACAAAAATGTTTTCTGCCCTGGGTGAATTTCTTGATCACTTTTTTGATTCTGCAGTAACAGGATATCTTGTTGGCGGTATTTTAATTGTTTATCGTGAAATGAATCCGGTGTACTTCATAATGGCTCTTGTTATAGGATATTTCACACAGGCTGCATCTTTCTGGGAAAGATATAAAACCGGAAAAATGTTTTTTGGAAAATTTTCTTCAACTGAAACAGTTTGTACTCTGACAGCCGTTATTTTTGTCAGCTGTTTTGAACCAATAAGAAATTTCATGAAGACACCTCTGTTCTGGACAATTTCTCCAATCAGACTTTTCCTTATTGTTTCCTGCTTCTTTGCATTCCTGAACGGAGTAAAGAGTCTTATAAGATCTAAAAGCGTTACAGTGAAATTCTTTTCTTATGTTCTGCTTTCACTTCTTGTTGCTCTGCTTCTTTCATTTACAGGTTTCAATATCGAAACAAAAGTAATCTTTATTTCGCTTTACATTATGATTTACCTGGCAAAATTGCTGGTTTCAATTACAATGCAGCAGAAAGACAAATATCCTGATTTCGGATTCCCTGTAATCCTTATTGGAATCCTTCTTATCGGAAGCCGTCAGTACCTGTGTTTTGCTTTATGTATGGTTTATCTTGTATTCAGCATTATGATTATTGTATTCAACAGTATGTTTGAATATATTCATGTAAAACTGAGAGTGGTTGAAAAAATCAAGGAAAGAAGAGCTTCAAAAATTAACGAAGCTCAATGTTCTGAAGATTCTGAGACTGAGGATCAGAATTAGTTTTCGAATTGATTTGATTAAGTTCCTTCTTGATTGATCTGATGTTCCATATAACGAAACAGACGAGAAATACAAGAAGGATACCTGCAATAATTCTTACCCATAAATCTGAATTATCACCCAAAAAATAAACAATCCAGAAAAGACTTTGACTTGAAATAACTGCGGCAATTGCGTCAAAAATAACAAATTTCCAGAACTTCAGATGGAAGAATCCGGAAGAAAGGAAAAGTGCATTTCTTACTCCAAATGGAATAAAACGGATTGTAATGAATGTTAGAAAACCGTGCTTTTCAAGTCTGTTCAGAATAAGAATTCTTTTATTTGATTTAAGGATTCTGTTTACGGCTTTCAGAGAACGGAGCCCTTTGGAACAGAAATATCCCCAGAAATAAGAAATGATATCACTGGCAATAATTCCGGCGTAAACAAATATAACTGTAGGGATAAGAAGTTTTGAATTTTCATGACATATTGCTGCAGAAGCGACAATAATGGCATCTTCTGAAACAGGAATATTAAGTCCTGCCAGAATAAGTGCAATGAATGCAGCGAGAGGCCAATAATGTAGGTATGTCAGAAGGAAATCCAGCATGGGAGCAATTATAACAAAACAAAAATCTTTTTTCATCAAGTAAGACTTTAATTTTTCTTATTTATAAGCAGCTCATTTTTGTTTTATAATTGGTTTATGAAAATCAACAGATCTTTTATTCTTCGCTTTATATTCTTCATTGTGGGGCTTTTTGTTTCAGGGCTTGGGGTTGCCCTTACAAAAACCGGAGGTCTTGGAGTTTCTCCTGTTTCTTCTGTTGCAAATGTAATGAGTATCCGTTTTCCGGTTCTCACAATCGGGAACTGGCTTATCATCTGGAACTGCATTTTAATTTTAGGACAGGTTTTTATTCTTCGTAAAGATTTTAAAATTTGGCAGCTGCTTCAGATTCCTCTTTCATTTCTGTTCGGCTATTTTACAGATTTTGGTATGTGGCTTTGCGCCGGAGTTCCAGGCGGAGTTTACTGGATTCAGGTTTTGTGCGTTGTGAGTGGAACTGTGGTTCTGGCTTTTGGGGTTACCATGACCGTTAAAGCAAATGTCATAATGAATTCAGGCGAAGCTTTTGTAAAAGCGGTAAGCGATAAATGTCCTTTAGAATTCGGAACTATAAAAATAATTTTTGATGTGTCTTGTGTCACACTTTCGCTTATTCTTTCTCTGGTTCTTTGTGGCGGAAAAATTCTTGGAACCCGTGAAGGTACTGTTTTTGCAGCTGTTATGGTTGGAGTGTTTGTAAAATTATTCAGTAAGCTTTATGCATTTTTTTTCTCTCCTGAAAAAACAACAGACGAGCCAGTAAAATATAAAGCAGTGTTTGCAGATCTGGACCGAACGCTTTTAAACAGCCAGTCTTCAATTTCCGATTTTACAAAAGAAACGCTGGAAAAACTGCTCGCTTCCGGAATTGATTTTGTTCCATGTTCCGGCAGAGCCATCCGTTCATTTCCGGAATTTCTTTTTGATATAAAAGGAATCCGTCATGCAGTTTCTTCTAATGGAGTTTCTGTTGATGACATGCAGACCTGTAAAAGTCTGGAATATCTGGTTATACCTTCTGATATTCCTGAAAGAATTATGGATTTCCTAAAAGATGAAAATGTGGAATACGAATGCTTTGTAGACGGCCAGGGCTATGTTCAGAAATCTTATTATGATGATCCGCTTGCTTTTGATCCGGTCACATTCAATGTGGATTACATCAGACGTACAAGAAAAACTGTGGAAAATTTTGCGGACTTTGCAAAAGAACATAAAAGTGAAATTGGTTCTCTGGAAGTTATCGTACATCCAAAAGACAATAAGCGCATTTATACAGCCCTTAAAGAAAAATTCCCTGAAGTTTACATGACAGACAGCGAAGCTTATCTCATTGAAATTTCAAATCTTGCCTGTGGAAAACATCACGGGCTTGAGCGTTACTGCCGTATGACAGGAATTACGCCGGACCAGGTTATTGCCTTTGGTGATGGTAACAATGACGTGGAAATGCTTCAGACTGCAGGACTGGGGATTGCCGTAGGCAACGCAACTGACGCCTGTAAAAAAATCGCCGCCCGCATTGTTGAAACTAACAACGAAGACGGCGTTGCAAAAGAACTTTGCAGAATCTTCGGGATTTAGGGGTTATGATTTTGCAACGGGAATTTCTTTTTCAGTTGTAACATTTTCATAATTCACACTAACGCTTTCTGGAATGTTGATAGTTCCATTAGGGTCAGTTTTAAATCCTGTTTTAAGATTCGAAAGTTTAAATGTTCCTGATCCAATGCTAATGGATTTGTCAGCTTTTACACCGTTACTTGAATCCTTAAGATTTGCTGTGAAACTATGAGGTTCATCGTCTTTGTTTAAAGCTTCAACAGTAAATTTATTACAGTTAATAGCAGAACCAACATCTGTTGCTGATACAGTAATTGTCCCGCTTCCTTTTATTTCTACTTCATTACCTCTAATGCCGTGTTTGACATTTCCACTTACAGTAAGTAATCCTGCCCCACCAATTTCAACTTTCTTTTCGCCTGTTATTGCGCCGGTTTTGTTATTTTCATCTTTTGTTCCAGTAGTTGTAATGGTATTTTCAGTATCTTTTAATGTTTTGATTTCTACCTTTAATGGTGCGCTAATTACCGGAGCATCTTTGTTTGAAAGATTTGCACCGTTTAATTTTAAAACAGTTCCTTTTGTTGTTGTAACAATCTGGCCTTCAAAATCTCCGCTCAGTGTATATTCTGGTTCATAAGGATCACCATTTTCCTGTGCAGGAGCCCCTTCACCTGTTTTCAGAGTAATGGTCTTTCCATCTTCTGATATTTCCACTAAAGAATATTCGTCGGCACCTTCTATTTTGAATTCTCTTTTCTCAGGCTCAGGAACTGGATCATCATTATTGTTTTCATTTCCCTGATTCTGGTTCTGATTATTTGATTCCTGATTTGTTGCTGTGTTTTTGTTGTCAGGATCTGGGACTGGTGTACAAGATGCAAAAAGCAGACAGGCTGCAGTAAGACAAACTAATAATTTTTTCATAATGAATAAATCCTCCAAAATTAATAATTGTTTAATTATATCATGGTTTCGAGTTTTTAGAGATAAAAATGAATATGGTGAAAAGTGATAATCGAATTCTTGCTAAATCTCTAATGTATGAGATAATTAAATTGAAGGCTTATGCAGAAGTTGGAAAATCTGGTTTATATCACAGACGAGTCTCAAAACATAGTCTATTTCAATGAAGCCGCTAAAGTTGCTTATCCAGAAATTGAAATAGGAAAAAAATGTCATGAAAGTTTGGGGTATAGTTCATTACGTTGTTCCAACTGTCCTTTCCAGGCAGGAAACACAGAACCTGTTTCAATTTTCAATATGACTGTCCGGCGTTGGATTAGTATGTCGTATTCATATATGGATTATCCTGGACATGGCAGATGCAGGCTTGTTACCGGTTCATTTTATGAGACACTGAACAAAGAGCTTTTGAGCCGGTTGAAGTTTATGAACAAATTCAACTTCATTCTTGAAATGAATCTTTCCATCGACAGATATCATATGCTTTCTGAAGAAAACTATGGAAAATTTGTTACACTGGAAGAAGAGCCGTTAAGCAAAGTTATAGAACGTACAGCTTTGAATATGGTTCATCCGGATGATTATCAAAAATTTGTTGATTTCTTTAATCTGGACTCGTTACGGGAACGGTTAAAAGTTGCAAAGTATCCTATCCATACTGTAATTCGTGAACGAAGTTCCAACGGAAGCTGGGATGATGTTACAATCACTCTTATACCTCAAGCTGATGCCCTTGAAAATCACGAGATCGTTCTGGCCTTCTTTTATATCGATTCTGAGAAAAAAACAATAAAGAAGACGAGTGAAAAAAGAAATGCCATTACTGGACTTCTGGATAAAGAGAATTTCAAAAAAGCAGCAGAAGAATTTTTGAATGGTTATCATGACCAGACTTGTCTCATTTATATGGATATTGAACATTTCCGTTTTTTCAATAAGTGGTATTCCCGCTGGCAGGGTGATCGGCTTTTGAAACATGTTGGAATGTTCCTGATTGAATCTGACCGTCTTTTCGGAACTGTTTCAGGTTATGCTGGAGGCGACAATTTCTTTATTCTTTGTGATAAAGAAGATGCAGTCCTTGATTATATTGTTTCCGGAATGAATAAGATTGTTTCTTCAATGGACGGCATTGAAGGCTTCCGTATGTGTTACGGCGGATATGTTTTGAAAGACTTAAAAGAAGATATCCTTGATGTAATTGATTGCGCTGAAAGTGCCGCAACTCTGGATGCTTCAAAGTCTGCAGAAAAAATCAGATGGTACTCTGAGTCTATGATTCAAGAAGAGGAAGAAGGACTTAAGATTCTTCCTGATATTGAACGTGCTTTTGAAGAAAGAGAATTTACTTTTTTCCTTCAGCCAAAATGTTCTATTGAGCTTGATAAAATTGTGGGTGCTGAAGCCCTTGTGCGCTGGAAACATAAAACAAGAGGATTTATCAGCCCGGGCGAGTTTATTCCGCCTATGGAAAAAAATGGTTCTATTACCAAACTTGATTTTTATGTGTGGGAATCTGTCTGCAAGAAAATAAGCGAATGGAAAAAAGCCGGGGTTGAACTGGTTCCTGTTTCAGTAAATGTTTCCCGGATTGATATTTTTAATCTGGATGTTCCAAAAGTTTTTTCTGAACTTGTAGATAAATATGAAATCGAGCCTGAACTGATTGAAATTGAAATTACAGAAAGTGCTTTTGTTCAGGATATGATTATTATTCGAACTGTAATACAGAAACTGCGTGAAAAAGGCTTCACAATTCTTATTGATGATTTTGGAAGCGGCTATTCTTCGCTGAATATGCTTAAAGATGTTCAGGCAGATGTAATCAAAATGGATATTAAATTCTTTGATCTGAATCAGGCTAATTTTGAAAAAGGTTTGAATATTATTCAGAGTGTGATTGATATGTCCCGCAGACTGGGACTTCCGATAATTGCTGAAGGTGTTGAAACAAAAGCTCAGATTGATGTGCTTTCACAGATGGGATTGAATTTTGTGCAGGGTTATTTCTATTACAAACCACTGCCTCTTATAGATTATGAAGCCCTCATAACAAACCCGGATAAGGTCTGTTATAAAAGGCTTCATTAGCTGATTGATTTTTAATTAAGCAAAGAACTGGGAAACAATATCTCCGAATCCTACGAATGTTCCAATAGAACTTCCGATTGAGCTTAAAAGCAGAACAAGAAGAATTCTCAAAATGCGGTTTTTATACCAGCCTTTTACTCCGTTTACATCATCCTGAAGTGTTTCCATGTCTTTTACTTTTGGTTTACAGATAAGTGCCTGAATGATTCCGGCAACAAATCCGACTCCAACAAAAGGACACAGAGATGTGATAGGGGCTGAAATCATAGAAACCAGGATTGTAAGAGGATGAGCTGCCGCAATAATTGCTCCGATTCCTGCAGGAATTGCGTTTGCGATAACCCATGAAACAATCATCTTGCTTCCAAGTTTTGTTCCTCCATAAATGAAGCCTGATACAATAAGAGCAACGATAATAGCAGGAATAGACCATGTTGCAATAAAGCCGCCTGCAGTTTTTCCCGGTACTTCAGAGATTTCATTCATGTCGGTTTTTTCTTCGCCTTTTGAAATCTGAATCAGAGCTTCTTCAACGCCCGGCAGGTGACCGGCGCCAAGTACTGCCACAATATTCTGTCCCGGGCATTCCCAGATTTTGTGTGCCATATAAACATTACGTTCATCAATAAGAACGGCTTTGATTACCGGCATATAATCTGAAAGCTCGGCCATCATGGAATCCATTTCGTTTCCGGTTTTAAGATTTTCAATTTCACTTTCGGAAACTTCTTCTTTGCTGAATGCAGAAGTAAGCATTGCGGCAAGAAGCTTGCATTTTCCCCACAGTGAATTTTTTGCCCAGGCACGGCGCAGAGTAACCTGAATAGGGCGGTCTACCATTACAGCCATTGTGTTTGTTTCTTTTGCTGTGTTAATGGCGGCCAGCATTTCTTCCCCTGGCTTTACACCCACATTGGCGCCCATACGGCGCTGGAAAGAAGCCAGAATAAGATTTGCAAGAAGAAGGAATCCCTGTTTCTTTTTAAGAACGGAAACAATATCCAGCTGCTGGAATTTTTCCTGGTTCTGAAGTGTGTCTGAACGTTTTTCATCAAGTTCAACACAGACACAATCCGGATTCAATGTTTTGATTGTTTCTGTAACTTCATCAATACTTTCGCGGGAAACATGTGCAGTCCCGATAAGGGTAATTTTCTTTCCGTTTAATTCAAGTACTTTCTGTGTCTGACTCATAATTTATTTCCCTACTGCCCATTCGGCCAGTCTGTATTCAAAGAACATCGGAGCCTGCATTGAAGTTACTTTCAGGTAATAATCAGAAGCAGCTTCTGTAGCATTGAAAAGTTCATTGTAAAGACCGAAATAGAAATTCAGTTTGCCGCGTTTTGTTGTGCTTTCTTCCTTTGAAATTTTGATTGCCAGTGCATTGGCGGCATTCTTACTGAAGTTATCATAATAGAATTTCATCATCTGATATTCTATAGATTCCTTGTTCATTTTTTTCATAATCGGATTCAGCCATTCCCGGGCTTTGAATTGATTTTTTTCTTTCATATAGGTGGCTGCAATCATCAGCGCATAAGACCAGTTTGTACTTCCACCTGTAACGTAAGCTTTATAAAAATCTTCGCGTGCTTCGGCCCAGTTTCCGGCGTGCCATTCAAGGCATGCTGCCGATTCAAAAGCGTAGTAATAGTCAGGATTTGTTTCTATTACTTTGCGGTAGTTTTCAAGGGCAATGTCAAAGTTTCCAAGTTCATCATTGATTCCGGCCAGGTATGCATAGGCCAGGAAGTATTCAGGATCCAGATCCCGGGCTTTTTCCCACTGAACAATGGCTTCCTGCTTTCTGTTCTGTGTATTCAGGTAAGAACCGTAATCCATGTAGAAGTCGTAGTTGGAATCATCATATTTAATTGCTTCCTGAATGTATTTGACTGCACTCAGATAATTTTCATTGTCTGCGGCAAGTTTTCCCATGTAGGCAAGAGCCATGGCGTTATGTGGATCAATTTCGAGAATTCTCTGGAAGGCATCTCTTGCGGAGCCTACTTCGCCGATGTAAAAGTTCATAAGTCCGCAGCCGAAAAGAGCATCAAGATTGTCCGGGTCATTTACAAGAGCTTTTTTATAGTAGTTTCTTGCCTGTTTCCATTTTTTGTTCAGGGCGTATTCCTGGCCTGCCTGAATATTCATGGCAGAGTTGTATGGGTCCAGTGCAAGAATTTTATTGGAATATGATTTATAAACAGAATTTTTTCCTGAATTCTTTGCAATAATTGCATTCATTTCAAGAATTTCAACATCTTCAGGATATGCGTCTTCCAGCTCCTTTCCAAGAGTTGAAGCTTTTTCCAGGTCTCCGGCAGAAATGAGAAGTGATGCATGGAGAATGTTCATGTCCTTTGAGTCGGCTATATCTGCAGGGATTTCGTCAAAGAGCGCTATGGCGCCGTCCAGGTCGCCGTCTTCAAGCTTAGACTGAAGTTTTTTAGCAAATGCTATATCAGGAGGATCATCAGGTTCCTTTTTCTTGTTTTCTGCTTTTTTTGAAGGTTTTGATTCAGAAACTGCTGGTTCTGAAGGGGAATTGGCATCTTTTTTTGGAGACGATGCACATCCTGGAAGCATAACTACGACTGCAAGCAGCACAGTCAGTACTTTAAGTTTTAGTTTCATTGTATAAATCCACCCTTTCGGTTAAAATGGTTCATTATGTACGCCCGAGCAATTAAAAAAGGTTTGATTTTTTTTATTGTCGATATCGTTATAATCATCGGCATTTTTGTACTTCAATTTAGTAATGATTCTATCATAACAGAAAAAAACGGAAATCTCCAAATCACCCTGTCAGAAACCAAGGATAGTAATAATAATTCTATTCTTAGAAACAAACTTACTATGGTTTTCAATGGTGTTACCGTTTCCTGCGATGACAATAAACCTGCCCAGATTCTTCGTTCTGGTTCGTCAGAACGTGAAGCTGTTGCTCTTGTGGGCTGGGAAAAACTGGGAGAAACTGAATATCGGTTTGACTTTACAGAAAACGTTACTTTAGGCGTAACACTTACAGATACAACTGAAAAAGGCGCTGTTTCATTTGTTACAAAACTGCCATCAGATGTGGCTGAATTCTATATTCCTTATACACTGGCATCAAATACAGAAATTTCAGACAGTTCAACTTCAAGAATCCTTATGGGAAGCAAAAAATCACTTTGGGAATTCACAGCTTCATCTCTTGAAAATCAGATGGTTCGCTTTACTGGTCTGAAACAGAATGCAAGCTTCAGTTACTTTGAACAGACTGTTGAATTTACATTTGCATCTCTTGCAGGTTCTTCTCTCGTTGGCAGCTACGATTCTGTACTCCGTACATACCGGGACAGCATCGTTTCTTCTTATAAAGCCGCAACAGGTGATGCTCTCCTGAACGAAAGTGCAGTTGTTGCTTATGTGGCAGAACAGGGATCCCGCGGAAATTACCAGTCATCTCTGGAAGATGTTCCTCAGAGCTTCAGAAAGTATGAAGGTCGTACATATCTGTCAGCACCATTCTTCAATAATCTTGCTGATATGAATAAAACTCTTACTGCTGATATTAAAGAAAAAGACAGCATTATCAGAAAAGCAGTAAATAATTACAGCCTTAATCTGTTTACAATCAGAAATATTGCAAATTACATGTACCTGTACGAAAACTCAGGAACAATCAAACGTATTACAGAAAATGCAGGTACAGCGGTAATAGAAAATGCTTCACTTGCTGAAGCTGCCGGTATTATGCGTACTTATGTTGAAATGATGGCTCTTTCTAAGGCTTATGCTTCTCACATGGAAGATGCTCTCAACGACTGTGTTCGCAAAATTGAAAAGGCCTGCAAAATGGAAGGAAGTAATCTTATCCTTTCTGAAAACGGTACATTCCTTTCTGTCGTTCAGGCTGTTGAAATTGGTGATGCTCTGCTTCGTTACGGACAGTTTATTGGGGACCAGAGCCTTATTGCTGGCGGTAAAGCAATTATTTCTTCGTACATGTCTGAATGTTCTTCGTTCGATCTGCGCACACTCAGCGATCTGTACCCTGTTATGGTTCATGGAAATAACTATTATCCACACTTTGTTAAGATTTATACTTTAGGCGATAATGTTGTATGGGCATGGACTTGTGCTGAAGGAATTGATTTTGAACGCGGTGAAGACAGAAGCATTACATTTACCGTAGACTTCCCAGAAGGTTATACACATTATGTGATGATTCGCGGTGTTGGTGCATTCAGAAGTATCTACATTTACGATATGGCATTCCGCACAGATGCAAGATTCGAAAGTTACAATTCTTCAGGATACATTTACGATTACGAAACACGGTCACTGCTTCTTAAGTCTCGTCATAAGTCTGAAAAAGAAAATATACGTCTTATCTATGCAGCTCCTGTGGTTGAAACTCCGGTTGAAGCAGAAGCTCAGGCTTCAGAAACAGAAAAGGCTGAAGAAGCCGCACCTGCAGCCCCTCAGCCTTTGTCTGACGAAGAGATTCGCCGTAAGGAAGAAGAAATTGCACGTGCTCAGGCAGAAGCTCAGATTGCTGCCGCTCAGGCTCGTGCACGTGCCCAGGCAGAAGCTCAGGCCGCTGCCCAGGAATAATATCAGATCCTTTATTTTCCTTCCTCTTCTACGGCTTCAAGAATGCCGTAGAAACAAGGTTTTGCAAAGAAATCATTTTTTCCATCAAACAAAACCGGATGCTGTTTAATTTTGTTCTTATATTCCGGCTGGTTATCAAGCCATGTATTTTCGTCTGTAACACCCCAGATAGTAACACATGAAATTCCGTGTTTGTCTTCTGTTTTGCGGTTTGCAAGGAATACTTTGAAAAGATCGTAGTAACGAGCTTTCATTTTTATAGGGCTGTATGTGCTGGTATGTCCAACATCAAGTTCTGTTACGTGAACATCAACTCCTTTTGCTGTGAATTTCTGAACAGCAGTTTCAAAACTGTCAGAACCAGTTGCTTTTGGTGATGTAAGTCCAACATGAGACTGCATACCAAGAACATCAATACGGGCATCCGGGGCAGCCTGAATTGCATCGATGATATTCAATACAGCGTTAGTTTTTCCGCCTTTTGCAAGGTTTGATCCTGAATATGTTCCATAATCGTTGTAGCAGAGCAGAACGTCTTTTGGAGCATATTTATTTGCAAAACGGAATGCGTTTACGATGAATTCGGCGTCTCCGTAAACTTTGAACCAGTCTGAATCTTCGCGGAGCCAGCGGTCAGCTGTTGCACCGTCCTTTGCAGCTTCGTTTACAACGTCCCAAACCCAGATAATGTGTTCACCTTTATTGTATTTTTCTTCCCATTCTTTTACATGGTTCAGAACTGAAGCAATGTACCATTCGTGGCGGGCAGACATAGTTTCTTTATCAACAAGTTCACCTGTTGCTTTATAACCTTCTGTGAAGAACCAGTGTGGTGTCTGAGCGTGCCATGTGAGAACGTGTCCGCGGATTTTCAGTTTGTTGATCTGTGCAAGACCTAAAATTGCGTCCATGTCCTTGAAGCTTGGAAGAAGGGCAGGAACATCAATTGTTTTTCCATTTGATGCAGTAAACTGTGTAAGTTTTACGTTTGGATTCTGCCATGCAAAAAGGAAATCAGGTTTGAATTCATTTCCTAAAGTGATTGTTTCTGCGTGGCGGTAAAGTCCGTCCTGAATATCAGGATTTGTAAGTTCTCCCTTGTATGTAACGGCGAGTCCGAATTTGAAGTATGGATTCAGGGCTTTTTTCAGGCTTGGAGCTTCCAGCCATCCGATTTTTTCTCCGATATCGCCTTCTGTAATGATTTCAACTTTGAAATCTTTCAGGAGGATTGAGATATCATCCATAGGAAGACCTGTTTTTGAAAGGTAAAGCTGTTTTTTCTGGCCGATAACCAGAGTTTTTTTACCTTGCATGTGAACCCATTCGTTTCCCTTGATTCTTTTGCGGGAAATTTCAGGGAATCCGGCGTCATAATCGTTTACCATCCAGATCATGTCGAAGTCGCCGTCGGCACCTTTAATTTTTATATCGCAGGAAAGACTCAGTGTAACTTCCTGGTTTGCGAAATTTTCAAGGTTTACAGAAATAGGATTCTGTTTTGTACAGGCACTTCCTTTTACAGTTGTAACATCCTTGAAACCGTCTGCTTTCTGGCCGAATTTAATGGCCTTTTTGTCTTCATCAATTCTTGTGATTGTTGCAGGCGCTGCGTGAAGTCCTGCACAAAGAAGCAGAAGAGCTGAAGCTAAGATAAGTTTTGTTTTCTTCATTGTTTTCCTCAAAAATGAAATATATTTCTATTATAAACTATGGTTTAAAAATAAGGATACAGAAAAATCTCCATTTTTATCAGTCAAGCGCAAAAAACGAAAAATTTGAAAATTTTCTAAAAAAAGTGAACAAATTCACGCAATTTATGATATACTCTAAGATACACCAAAATTTGCAAAGAAAAGTGTATTCAGGAGCTTAAGTTGAGTAAGCACGATTTTCCAAAAATCCATTTTTACGATCAGGATTTCGTAGATATTTATAACAAAACATGGGCATGGGTTTCTTCCCAGTGGATTGATCCTGCAACAAATGAACAGAATTCTGACGGATATTTTGTTTACCCTGAAGACGGAAAATATATTATGAACCAGATGGATTCAGTTTTTTCTTCTTTCTTTTTAGTTTATTCGAACCGTAACTTTGAAGCTGAAAAAAATATCGATTATCTCTATGCCCGTCAGGAAGCCAACGGAGCAATCCGCTGGAAGTATGATCTTTCGAATAATGAACCTGTAACAGAAAAGAAAAATCCTGAAGGAATAGGACTTCCTCTTTTCGCATGGGCTGAATACAATCTTTATCACAAAAGTGCAAATAAACGCCGCATTAAGGAAGTAATGCCTGTTCTTCAGAAATACATGAACTGGATCGATGAAACTTTCAAAAAGCCTAACGGTCTTTATGCAGTTCCATTCCAGGCTTCAGGTATGTCAAATGCTCCTCGTGACGGCGCTGTTTATCCTGTAGACTTTAACGCATGTATGGCTTTGAATGCTTCTTACATGTCAGCTCTTGGAGACATTCTGAATGACAAGGAACTTAGTTTCCAGTATCGCAAAATGTACTTCTCAATTAAGACACGCGTTAACTCTCTCATGTGGGATGATAAAACAGGCTTCTATCATGACCTGGACAAAAATGAAGAACGCCTTAAGGAAAAGACAATTGCAGGCTTCTGGCCTATGCTGGCAGAAATTCCAAATGCCGACAAAGCAGACTGCCTTGTAAATCATATCAACAATCCAAAAACTTTCGGAACAGATCATCCGTTCCCAACACTTTCAAAAGACAGCCCTTCTTACAGTGAAAAGGGAAATGCTTTCTGCGGAAGTGTTTATCCTTTGTTCAACTTTATGGTTATTAAAGGACTGGAAAAATACAATCAGTATGAACTGGCTCGTGAATGTGCAATCCGCCACCTTTACTACGTTCTTGAAGGTATGATTCCAAATGATGACAAACCTGGAGACCTTTACGAAGCTTATCTTCCTGAAGGCGAAGGAAAACCTGTTTCAAAAGCACGCGGAGTATTCCCTAAACCACGTTATCTGCAGACAGCCGGCTTGAGCACAATTGCTCTTATGATTGAAAACGTAATCGGTCTTTCAATTTCTCTGCCACGCAAAACTGTAGACTGGATTATTCCTAACCTGGAAATCATGGGTATTGAAAATCTGTCTCTCAAGCGCAACCTTATTACAATTCTCAGTAACAAGTCTAACCGCGGTTGGGAAATTCAGATGGAAAGTGAAAAGCTTTACTACTTCACAATCAATATCATCGACCAGAAAAAGAAGACACTCCCAATTCCTTCGGGCAAGTGTTCAATGCTTATCGACAAGCTATAAAAAAGGAAGGTACCAATGGCAACTCCTGAAGCAGTAATTGAAATCGGCTCTACAGGCGTTCGCCTTCTGGTTGCCGAAGTAATTTCCGAAAAAAAACGAAACGTCCTGGACCGCTCGGAGCTTCCGCTTCCACTTGGCCGGGACGTTTTTACATCTTCATTTATTTCCAGAGAAACTCAGACTCAGTGTGTCCAGATATTAAAGCGGTTTCGTGAACAGCTGGAAGGCTGGGGCATTACTCCTGAACAGACTTATGTAGTTGCGGCCAGTGCTTTCCGTGAAGCAAAAAACCGTGACCCTGTTATGGACCGCATTCTTGTTCAGACAGGATTCCGTGTGCGCATTATGGATGGTATTGAAGAAAACCGTCTCATGTATCTGGCAGTTCGTGAAATCCTGAAAGAAGAATCAGTTTATACAAGTTCGAAAAACTCTGTGATTCTTATGGTATCCGGCGGCTCAACAGAAGTTATGATGATGCACCGGGGGAAAATGGCCGGTGTTCACAGCCTGAAGCTTGGAACAGTCCGCATTGAACAGCAGCTCAGGAAACATGCTTCAAGTTATGAAAACATGCGCCGCTATATCCGCGAAGCCATTGTTAATACAAAAGGTTCGCTGGATAACGAACTTGATCTGTCGGAAGTTGAACAGTTTGTAGCTGTAGGTATTGATATGACTCTTGCTGCTGTTCATGTGGGAAAGCCTTTGACAACTTTTCTTTGGGAAATGGATGCAGGTGTCTTCGACCGTTTTGTAAAAACAGTTCAGTCTTATTCTATTGATGAATGTGTTGCCCGTTTTAAAATTTCTTACAACGACGCGCAGACTCTTCAGGCAAGCCTGACAATTTATAATATCTTCATCAAACTGACAAAAGTAAAAAAGATTTTCGTTCCTGAAACAAATCTTCGAGACGGACTTATTATCAGCCAGACTTCTACAGAAAATGAAGAACTGAAACGAGAGTTTAACAGTCAGATTACGGCGTCTGCACGAAACCTTCTTCGAAAGTATCATGGAGATGAAAAACATGCAGAATGTGTCTGCAATAATGCCTTGAAACTTTATGATGAAATGAAGGATGAAATAGGTTTAGATGATCATGCCCGGCTTCTTCTGGAAGTGGCTTCGATTCTTCATGATATAGGATGCTTTATTCATTTGAATCATCACAATATTCACAGTCAGTATATTATTGAACATTCTGAAATTTTCGGCCTTACAGAAAGTGACAGGACTATTATTTCGCAGATTGCCAAATATCACAGAGGAAAATCGCTTCCTCAGGATGATGATTCCTTTGCTCTTCTGCCACGCCTTTTCCGTATGACAATTCTGAAGCTCTGTGCAATTCTTCGCGTAGCTGATGCTTTGGACCGTGGTCATAGTCAGGAATTTGATGGAGTTGAAATTACTCGCAGTAATGACATTCTGAATATTGCTACAGATTCAAAAAAGAATACTGTTCTTGAAAATCTGGCCCTGTCTGAAAAAGGGGAACTTTTTGAAAGCATCTTCGGATACAAGGTGGTTCTGTCATGACATATTTTAACCGTGAACTTTCCTGGCTTGAATTTAATAATCGTGTTCTTTGTAAGGGCTTGAATAAAGACCTTCCTCTTTTGGAACGACTTCAGTTTCTTTCGATTGTGACAAGTAACTTTGATGAGTTTTTTCAGGTTCGTGTTGCTGCCGCAAAGCGTCTGGATTTTAACGGCGTTACAGAAGAAGATATTTCGGGGCTGACTCCAAAAAATCTTCTCCAGAAAATTTCTGACAGAGCCCATGAAATAATCAGAACTCAGAATGATTGTCTTATGCTGGACGTTCTTCCGAAACTTGCAAAAAAAGGAATTGAGTATGTTAATCCTCTGGAATACACAGAACGTCAGAAAGATTTCCTTTCAAGTGTTTTCAGAAATGAAGTTTATCCGCTTCTTACTCCGCTTAGAACAGATACAGAATATTTCCCTCCGGTTTTAAATCTTATTCAATATGCAGCATTTTTCCTGACACCAATGGCCGGAATTCATGTTGAAAATAACGCTCTTGAAGGGAAAGCCGATGCTCCAAAAATAGCACTGGTTCAGATTCCGTCTGCAGTGTCTCAGGTAATCTGGCTTCCTTCAGAAAACGGTAATAAACCTTTTGCGCTTTTATCAGATGTAATTGTTAATTTCGGACGCCAGCTTTTCCCGGGTTTTGATGTTTCCGAAAGCCTGGTTTTCAAAGTTGCCCGTGATGCTGATTTTGCAGTAAATGAAGCTGTTCGCAACAATTCTGATAAAAAAGAAACAGAAGATTTTATTCACGAAATGGAAAAAGTTCTGCTTCAGCGAAAATCTTCTTTTGCAGTACAGATGACCTGTAATTCTACAAGTGAAAAACTTATGGAATTTCTTATGGACAAGCTGGGGCTTAAAGAGAAAGATGTTTACAAAGTGAACGGAATAATTGATCCGGGATGCTTAAGTTTAAGAAGTGCGGATGATCAGGGTGAACTTCAGTTTGAAAAATGGGAGCATTTTTATCCTCACGATCTTCCAGCAGATGAACCTTTCTGGGATACTCTTAAACTGAAAGACAAAATCCTGCATGTGCCTTATGAAAGTTATGAGCCTGTAATTAAAATGTTGAATGACGCTGCAGATGATCCTGAAGTTCTTGGAATTAAAATGACTTTATACCGCACAGGTCATGATTCTCCAATCATTTCAGCTTTGATTCGCGCAGCTCAGAATGGAAAACAGGTTGTTGTTCTTGTTGAACTTAAAGCTCGCTTTGATGAAGAGCGAAATATCGGTTTTGCATCGGTTCTTGAAAATGCCGGCGTTACCGTTATTTATGGTCTTGAAAACTTAAAGGTTCATGCAAAAATCATGATGATTATGCGCCGCGAAAAAGACTTCGTGCGTCGCTATGTTCATCTTGCAACAGGAAACTACAATCCAAAAACTGCGAAACTTTATTCAGACATCTCACTGTTTACTGCTAACTCAGAAATTGCAAATGATGCCACGGCTTTCTTTAATCTTGTAACGGGATATTCAACTCTTCAGAATATGAATTACCTTGCCATGGCGCCTGTCACTTTGAAGAGCCGCCTTCTTACAATGATTGACCGTGAAATTGAACGTTCTACGAAACAGAAGCCTGGTTTTATTATGGCAAAAATGAACAGCCTGACACATGAAGATGTTATTGCGGCTTTGTATAAGGCCAGTCAGGCAGGCGTGAAGATCTTTCTTAATATCCGCGGAATTTGTATGCTGGTTCCTGGTGTTGAAGGCATGTCAGAAAATATCCGCGTTGTTTCAATTGTTGATCGTTACCTGGAGCATTCCCGCATTTTTTATTTTCAGAATGGCGGAGTTGAAGAAATATGGTGCTCAAGTGCAGACTGGATGAGCCGAAATCTGGATCGCCGTATTGAACTTATGTTCCCGGTTTTGGAAAAGGCTTCATTTAATGAAGTGAAAGGAATTCTTGAAACCTATTTTGAAGATACTGAATCGGCAATGGAACTTAAATCTGACGGAAGCTGGAAAAAAGTTGAAAGCAAAAAAGAAGCCGTCAACGCTCAGACTGCTTTGTATAAGAAATATAAAAAGCTGGATGAGGAACATAACAGAAAACTTGAAATAGAATTCAAGGTAAGACGAAAATAAACACACAAAAAAAATATACACACAAGAAAAGAGGGGAAAAACACACACATGATTCACGAAAAATTCTACGAAATGAGAAGGGCTCAGGATGAATTCCTGACTCGTAAAAATCATATAAATAAGGATTTTTATAATGGTATTTATAACCGTTGGGAAAATCCTGTTCTGACTCGGGATCACGTTCCTGTAACCTGGCGCTACGACATAAATAAAGATACAAATCCATTTTTTATGGAACGGCTTGGCGTGAATGCCGTAATGAATTCAGGCGCAATTTATCTGAATGGAAAATTCTGCCTTGTTGCCCGCATTGAAGGAAATGACAGAAAATCCTTTTTCGGTGTTGCTGAAAGTGACACGGGTGTAGACGGATTCAGATTCAGAAATTATCCAATTCAGTTGCCAGACACTTGTCCTGAAGAAACAAACGTTTATGACATGCGTCTTACGCAGCATGAAGACGGCTGGATTTACGGAACTTTCTGTTCAGAAAGCAAAGATACTTCCAGCAAGGATTTAAGTGCTGCGGTTGCAGCCTGCGGTATTGTTCGTACAAAAGATCTTGAACATTGGGAACGGCTTCCAAATCTTGTAACAAAAAAATCACCACAACAGAGAAATGTTGTGCTGCATCCTGAATTCGTAAACGGGAAATATGCATTCTATACAAGACCAATGGATGACTTTATTGATACAGGAAGTGGCGGCGGAATTGGATTCGGACTTTGTGATGACATTACAAATCCTGTAATCGACGAAGAAAAAATTATCAACCCACGTGTTTATCACACAATCACAGAAGTGAAAAACGGTGCCGGTGCTGTTCCAATAAAAACTGATAAAGGCTGGATTCACATTGCTCATGGAGTTCGCAATACAGCTGCCGGACTTCGCTATGTTCTTTATGTGTATGCCACAAGTCTTGAAGATCCAACAAAAGTAATTGCAGAACCTGGAGGTTTCTTCCTGGTGCCTCTTGGAAAAGAACGTGTAGGTGACGTTTCAAATGTTGTTTTCAGTAATGGTGCAATTGTAAAAGGAAATGATGTTTTCATTTATTATGCTTCAAGTGATACCCGTATGCACGTTGCAACAACAACTCTTGAAAAACTGATTGATTACACATTCAATACTCCTGAAGACCAGCATCGTTCCCCTGACTGTGTAAAACAGCGCTGCGTCTTGATTATGAATAATCTGGATCTGCTTGAACGGGACAAGGAATAGAAAATGTCTGAAATGTTTGCACGCACCAAAGCTTTGATTGGCGATGAAGCCTTCGGAAAATTACAGAACTCTCATGTCATTGTTTTTGGCGTTGGGGGAGTTGGCGGCTATGTGGTTGAAGCTCTTGTTCGTTCAGGCATTGGTGAAATCACAATCGTGGATAATGATGTGGTTTCTGAATCAAATATCAACCGCCAGATTATCGCTCTGCACTCAACTGTGGGTCGCAACAAAGTTGAAGTTATGAAGGAGCGATGTCTGGACTTAAATCCTGATTTAAAAATTCATACAATTCAGGCTTTCTTTCTTCCGGAAACTGCATGTGATTTTGATTTCCAAAAATACAGTTACGTTGTGGATGCTGTGGATACAGTTACTGCGAAAATTGAAATCATCAGAAATGCAAAAGAAGCGGGTGTTCCAGTTATCAGTTCCATGGGAACCGGAAACAAACTTGATCCTTCAAAATTTCAGATAGCCGATATTTCAAAAACAAGTGTATGTCCTCTGGCGCGGATTATGCGCCGGGAACTTAAAGCCCGTCACATTTCGAAAGTAAAAGTTTTATTCAGCACAGAAGAAAGTGCCGGCGTTGTTACTGACAGTTCCAACGGGCGTCACGCCCCTGCAAGCATTGCCTTTGTGCCAAGCGTTGGCGGTCTTATGATTGCCGGCGAAGTGGTGCGGGATTTGATGTAAAAAAGAATTTGACTTTACGTATAAATTTTAGTATTTTATACGTATGATTACATACACAATACAGAATAATTCAAAATTAACTCTTAGTCTTGGACAGGATGCAATTTCTCAGGCAAAAGAATATGCTGCAAAAATGGGAAAATCACTTTCTGCATTGACAGAAGATTTTTATAAATCGCTAGGTGTTACTGAACAGAGCCCTATAGAAGAAAAGTTTTTCTCACCAATTGTTGCAGAAATAGCAGGCATTATTCCTGCCGAATCTCTTGGAGACGGAAATTCTTATAAAGAAGATTATATAAATTATCTGGAAACAAAATATGGCAATTAAGAAAAACACAGATATGGTATCTTCTGAAGAAACACCTAAAGGAAGCTTGAAAACTAAGGTTTTTGCAGATACAGATGTTGTTCTTGATCTTTTGACAGCCCGCATGCCGCATCATCATTTTGCCTGTGTTTTTTTTACTCTTGCCGAAATGCAGAAATTTTCTGTTTATGTAACACCACAAATTCTTTCAAATACATTTTATATTCTGCGTAAAACCCTGGGGAATGAAAAAGCAAAGGAAACGCTTCGAAAATTCAGAACTATTGTTCATTGCATAGATGCTTCAGAAAAAGCAGTTGATAAAGCATTGAACTCTGAATTCTCTGACCTGGAAGATGCCATTCAATATTACACTGCTTGTGAACATAACATTCCCGTTGTTTTGACACGGAATCTCAAGGATTACCGCAAAGCCGAAATTGTGGTACAGACTCCGGAAGAATGGTTAAAAACTCAGGGCTGGGTTTAAGCATTATTCTTCGTAAAAATATTCTTCATCATAAACCCAGTACAATGGGCGTTCAGAAATCTTACAGCCAATTTTTTTATGAAGCTTTATGGATGCCGTATTATCGCTGACGATCTGGGAATATCGGATTCCGTCTTTATAATTTTTGAAGGCGGCTTCCATAAGTTTTGCTCCGTATCCCTTTTTTCTGAATTCAGGTTTTACATATAAAGCTCCGACAGATTCATCAATGTGGTAAGCGACGTATCCTGCAATTGTGTTTTCTTCATACAAAGCAAAAAGTCTTTTTTTGTTGTGGAGTTGAAAAATATAAGATTCAAGTCCGTAGGTTTCCGCAGCAAAGGGCAGGTCTTCTTCCAGGACAGAGTTCATATTTTCTTCAGGATAATTTTTGTCAGGGTAAACTGCCTGTACACACTCATAGCTGACGGCAAAACGGGATTTAAGTTTTTCAAAAAGATTTTTGTTTGTTGTCTGCAATCGGATGATGTTTCGACATTCAATCTCATTTATAAAATTTTCTAAATCATTTCCTGAATATTCCGCAATATAAACTCTTGAAACCGGACAAAAAATGAAAAGAGAAGTTTCTGTGTTCAAGATGATTTCATGAGAATGTTGCAGGGCAGAAATAATATGCGGAAAATCCGTCGGTGCGGAAATGAGTTTGTCTAAAAGCATCAGGAAGAATTTATAGGATATTAAAGCCGGGGTCAATTGAGAAAAATTATTTGACATAGTGCTTGTATTATTGTACTATCTGAATAGTACAATAATACAAATGGTACGGAGGTATTATGGCTTGGGAGTTAGATTCCGACAGACCGATTTTTTCCCAGATTGTGGAACGCATTCAGCTTGATATTGTTTCCGGTGTTTATAAACCGGGAGACAAGCTGCCTTCTGTTCGTGATCTCGCCGGCGTAGCATCGGTAAATCCGAACACAATGCAGAAAGCTTTTGCAGAACTTGAACGTACAGGTCTTGTTTATTCACAGAGAACTTCAGGTCGTTTCATTACCGAAGATATAACAATGATTTCAGATCTGAAGAACAGCCTTGCAAGAGAGAAAGTGGTTGAATTAATCCAGCATATGAAAAAGCTTGGATTTTCAAAAAAAGAAATGGTTTCATTTTTTGAAAGCCTAATCGATGAGGAAGGAGGAGAGTAATGAGTTCACTTGTTGAAATCAAAAACCTTACAAAAAAATATGGATCAAAAACCGCCGTTGATGAAATCAGCCTGGAACTGGAAGGCGGTCATATTATAGGACTTCTTGGTCCAAACGGAAGCGGAAAAACAACACTGATTAAAATGCTGAATGGACTTCTTACACCAACCAAAGGAGAAATCCTGGTGGACGGAAATAAAATCGGACCGGAAAGCAAAGTAGATATTTCTTATCTTCCTGATCAGACTTATCTGAATATGAATCAGAAAGTTTCGGAAGTAATCGATTTTTTCAAAGATTTTTATAAAGACTTTGATGCAGACCGCGCCTATGAAATGCTCGAAAAACTGAAGATTAATCCTAAGGATTCCCTTAAATCCATGTCAAAAGGAACAAAGGAAAAAGTTCAGCTGATTCTGGTTATGAGCCGCAGGGCAAAACTTTATGTTCTGGACGAACCTATTGCAGGCGTTGATCCTGCTGCCCGTGATTACATTCTGGACATCATCCTTTCAAATTATGATCCTGAAGCATCAATCCTGATTTCAACTCATCTGATTTCAGATATTGAAAAAATCCTGGATCAGGCAATCTTCATTCGTGACGGAAAAATTCTTATGAATTCTACTGTGGATGATATCCGCGTGAAAGAAGGAAAATCTGTAGATGCACTTTTCAGAGAGGTATTCGCATGTTAGAAAAATTAATCAAACACGAATTCAAAAATTCTTATAAAGTAATGCTGGCAGTTTATGCCGCTTATGTTCTGCTTACAATTCTTGGAAGTATATCCTGCTATTCTATGGCAAGTGGACATAACGCACCATCAGTATTATTGGTATCTGTAATAATTTTATATGTTCTTTCCAGTGTGGCTGTTTATATTTCAACTTTTGTTTATATCTGTATCCGCTATTACAAAACTATGTATAGTGCCCAGGGATATCTGACACATACTCTTCCTGTAAAAGGAACTTCAGTTTTTAATGCAAAACTGATTGTGTCTACGATCTGGATGATAAGTTCTGTAGTTCTTCTTGTTGTTTCAATTTTCTTTTTTGTAAATGCGGCAACACAAGGGGAAGCCTGGAAAGAAATTACAAGATATTCCTGGTCAGATCTGAACCGCAGGCTTTATGAAGAAATTGGAATTTATCTTTCAAATATGATTGGATGGATGGTTGTAGGGCTTATTTTAGGAATGCTTTTAATCAACCTGTGGATTTTCACAAGTTTTGCAATCGGACAGCTTTCAGACAAGCATAAGGTTGCTCTTTCAGTTGTGGCAGGTATGGTAATGTATTTTGTTTTCCAGGTTCTTGGAATTACAGAAACTATAACTTCCATGGAGTCTGTAAGAAATGATATTGTTATTTCTGAAGAAGTTGAGTTTGCAGAATTCTTTAATTCGGCAGTTGCAGGATCCTGCATGTGGGCATTAGGTTTCTGTGTTGTAATGTACATAGTATGTGTGTACATCAACAGAAAAAAACTGAACCTGGAATAGAAAAGGGAATATGAAAAAAAGTATAGCAGTACTGCTGACATGCTTTTTGATTTTCACAAAGATCTATGCTGCTGATGCTGACAGTCAGCAGCAGGAATTTCTTTCAAGTGAAAATTATGAATATCATCCAGAGTTTTCACAATTTAAAATAGATTTAAAAAAAGAAAAAATACTTCCCCTGGAACATATAATCGGAAAAACTTATATCAGAAAAGATAAAGAGAATAAGTTGAAGTTGACTTATGTTTTTAATAAAGATCAGACATTTACTTTTAAAACTGATTTTGGAATAATGAAAATGATGGTTTCAGGGGAATATAAACTTACCGCTAGTGAAATTATTCTGTATCCTAAAGAACACGAAGCCAGAATATTTGGAATAAAAGCTGAAAATATGGAAGTCAAAGATTCGGCTTATGAACCTGAAACTTTTGACTGTCATGTAATCAGCAAAGGCATTCTTCTTGGCGGAGATTTTTATAAGCAGAAATAAACATTAAAAAAAGAGATAGAAAATATTTGGAGGAAAGAGAGTTTATGAAAAAAAGTAATTTATTATGTCTGTTTTTATTTAGCCTATTTTTTATAAGTTGTGCCGTTAGAGACCGCGGATGGGCTGTTCAGGAATTCCGTGATAACGGTTTATACATGTATAAAATTACCGCTGCTCCGGAACAGCACAAAGATCAGTTAGGCAAATTAATCTGTTACAGATCAACACAACGTAATTCGACCTGGGGATGGCCTGTTTCCCATAAAGAAGAAATAGAAGAATTTATTTCAAAAAAAGATCTGGAACCAGCTTATTCTAAATGGGGTGATAAGGTTATGACTCTTCCTCGCGGATTTTTTGTCACAAAGATTTCACAGGAAGAACTTTCGTATATCTGGGATGTCTTGAGTGCAAATTATGCTGGCTTTACTGAGATGCAGGAAAAAGGATTCTCCAGAAAAAAATTAATGGCTGTAAAAGATTCCAGAGATTTTGATAAACTTTTTAATGAATATATTGACGACTGCCACTTTGCTTTAAGAATCAGAGATTACGGTTTTGATAAACCTACTGCCAGAGATGAAGGCACCGTTGCCAGTAGAGATCCAGAGGGTTTCTATTTTGAAAAAGAAACTTCCAATGCCTATTACATTCGTTTTACAGATTGCAGCAGTCAAGATTATAAGTTGAATTTCCAGACTGCGGCTGCAGAGGCCAGTAAAAAAGATTTTATAATTTTAGATGCCCGCTCAAATAGTGGTGGAGATAATAATCCGCTTTTTACTTTTAAAAATTATTTGAATATGATTGATTACAAAGGTACTGTAATCTGTCTGCAGGATAACTGGAGTTTTAGTTCCGGTGAATTGTGGCATACTTTTGGAACGCCAGATATAAAATTCAAAACAATGCTGATTGGAACTCATTCAGGCGGCATGCAGCGTTTTGATACCTATCAATATTACAATGAAAAACTTGATGTCTTCATCTATGCTGGAAGGTTTCCTAATGACGGCTTGATTTCAGAGAACTGGCTTGGAGAAGGCAAAGGTTATGAACCTCAGATCTGGGCTACTACTGAAAACATGAAATCAACTCTGGAAAAGCTTGGTGTAGAATTGGATGATATTCAATTCAAGTAGGTATTTCAATCAAAATAGTAACTGCCGTTTAATGAAAAAACTCGCCTTTATTGGATTTGAGAGAATATCTTTTTTCCTGCTTCCACTGACTCAGTGACCCACGTGTTACCACCTATGGTAGCACCGCGGCCGATGGTGGTTTCGCCGCCAAGAATTGTAGCGTTGGCATAGATTGTAACGTCATCTTCGATTGTAGGATGGCGTTTTTTGTCCTGAAGACTTTTCTTAACGCTTAAAGCACCCAGAGTTACACCCTGATAAATCTTCACGTTGTTTCCGATTACACAGGTTTCCCCGATAACAATACCGGTTCCATGGTCAATGAAGAAGCTTTCCCCGATCTGAGCACCAGGGTGAATGTCGATACCTGTTTTACCGTGAACGTGTTCACTCATGATGCGCGGAATGATTGGAACTCCGTTTTTGTACAGGAAGTATGCAATGCGGTGAACAAGAATTGCTTCAAGGCCTGGATAAGAAAGAATGATTTCTTCATCACTTTTTGCGGCAGGGTCGCCGGCTAGAAGGGCCTTTACATCCAGAGATATCAGTCTGCGGATTTCAGGAATTTCTTCAATAAGGGCAAGGGCAGTTTTTTCTGCCAACTTAAAGCAGTGGGAATTTTCTACGTCTTTTTTGTCCTGAACTTTTGAGCTCATGGTAAAGAGCAGTGCTTTTTCAATTTCCTTTGTAAGGGTAGCAATGATGCTATTTACTTTAAGCCCTGTTACGTAGCGAAGGTTTGACGGACAGATTTCTTCGGCAGTGCGGAAGCCTGGGAAAACCAGACTCTGTAAATCAGACAGAACCTGAACCACATTCTGGCGGTTAGGAAAGTTTTCTGTTTCACTTCTGTTGATAAGTCCGTAGGTGTCGTAGGAATCAAGGATTCCGTTAATAAGTCCGTCAATATTCATAGGGTTAGAATAGCATAAAAACGCGGCTTGTGCATCCAGCAGGTTAGTTCAGATCTAGGTCCCCTTCCTTAATCCATCCGATTTTGCGGAAGAGAAGGCCGAAGGCCCATGAAAGGAGGGCTGGGAGGACGAAGCATACAAGAATGAGTCCTGTCCATTCCATAGCACCAGGCTGGATTGCGGCAGCTCCGTGAGTTACAGCAATGCTACTAGGTTCATACCATCCTGTAATCACACCGATCTGTCCTACAAAACCACAGGTTCCCATTCCTGAGCTTACTGCGGCACCGTTCATTTCCAGCTTGAAAAGACAGGTTGCGATTGGTCCTGTAATCATGGAAGCGAGGATTGGTGGAAGCCATACTTTGGGATTCTTAACAATGTTAGGCATCTGAAGCATGGATGTTCCAAGCCCCTGGGAAAGGATTCCACCCCAGCCGTTTTCTTTGAAAGACATAACTGCAAAACCTACCATCTGGGCACAGCAGCCAGCAACTGCAGCACCGCCTGCAAGACCTGTAAGTCCGAATGCGGCACAGATTGCGGCGCTGGAAATAGGAAGGGTGAGGGCAATTCCGATGATTACAGAAACCAGAATACCCATCCAGAACGGATGAAGTTTAGTTGCCCATACAACCAGACGTCCTACGGAACTTGCAGCCATCCCGATGTACTTTGCTGTAAGAACTGTAAGCAGTGCGCCAACCAGAATTGTTACGGCTGGAGTAACGATAATATCAACCTTAGTTTTTTTGCTTACCAGGTTTCCAACTTCAGCAGAAATGATTGCAATAATGAGAACTGCCAGAGGACCACCGGCACCACCAGTAACATTTGCTGCAGCCCCTACTGCAACCAGTGAAAGCAGAACCAGAAGTGGAAGTTGCATTGCAAACCCGATTCCAACTGCCATGGCAGCACCAACAACGTGACCTTCTGTAGCGAAGTTTCCGGCATCTACCAGGAACTGGAAAACAGGATTAACATTCAGGCGCAAAAGCTGCTGTCCTAAAGTTTTGATGATTGTACCGATCAGCAGGGAAGCAAAAAGCCCCTGTGCCATACCGCTCATGGCGTCAATAAAATAACGCTTAACGTATTTGTTCATAAGAACTCCTTTTGTGAGAAAAAAATAAAATGTGTTTGGGAGATGTGTATCACCGGAGCACCGTGGCGTCTTCGGTAAGGCTGGTTCTATGAACTCGGGCACGTTTACATCGTACACCAACACTATATAGAAAAATTGTGACATTTTCAAATTTATGATAACTTGAATCAGATGTACGTTTCTGAATTTTACAAAAAAATATTCGGCTGTAAGGTTTATAAAATTTCTCTGGATGCTGGCTGCACCTGTCCTACCCGTGACGGTACAAAAGGAACTCGTGGGTGTATTTTCTGCAGTGCTTCAGGTTCCGGGGATTTTGCCGCCAGCCGCAATAAGCCGGTATCGCAACAGATTGAAGAAGCCAAAAAACTTGTAGAGAAAAAACTTTCAGGACGGAAGGATGACGGCTGTAGTGGCGGAAAATACATCGCGTACTTTCAGAATTTTACAAACACTTACGGCGACCCGGAAAGGCTTAGCGCTCTTTATGAAGAAGCGGCACGGGCACCAGATATATGCGGTATTTCCATCGGGACCCGTCCAGACTGCATTGATGACAAAATCCTTTCTGAAATTTCAAAACTTAGTGATTGCCGGGCCTCGGCTGCTTGCTCCGACTATGAAGCTTTTCAAACCAAAGAACCTTTCCTTGTTTCCATAGAACTGGGGCTTCAGACCGTAAATAAAAAATCGGCAGAGTTTATAAGGCGGGGTTATGAGCTTGAAGAATATTTTAAGGCAGTTGAAAAAATCCGTAAAGCAGACAGCCGCATCCATATTGTGACTCATGTAATTTTCGGGCTTCCAGGTGAAACGGAAAAAGATATGATGGATACAGTCCGTGCGGTGTGTGAAACAGCAGACGGAATAAAAATCAGCTGCCTTCATATTCTGAAAGGAACAGACTTGTATGACCTTTGGGAAAAAGGCCAGGTTCCAGTTCTTGAAGAAGAAGAGTATTACAGTCTTATTGGTAAGGCACTGGAAATTATTCCGGAAGATTTTATTATCCACAGACTGACAGGGGACGGAGCAAAATCAATTCTGGCCGCACCTATGTGGACTGCCAACAAAAGAAAAGTTCACAACGAACTGGCTAAAAGGTTCGGGATTTTTTAGAACGTTAAATGATATAATGTCAAAACTATGGAAAAACAGAATTCAACTTTAATAAACAACAAAGTTTTTTTAGACAAACTTCTTAGAATAATGCTGCCAATTGCGTTCCAGAATTTAATGCTGGCTTCTGTTGCGGCAGCGGACGCACTTATGCTGGGCGGCTTACAGCAGAACTTCATGTCGGCAGTTTCGCTTGCAACTCAGATTCAGTTTGTTCAGAATATGTTCGTTACTTCAATTGTTGCCGTTGAAGGAATTCTTGGAGCCCAGTACTGGGGCAAAAAAGATCTGGAATCTCTGAATAAGATTTTCAATATTACCTTAAAGTTTTCATTTTTAATTTCCCTGCTTTTCTTCCTGGCCTGTATGTTTTTCCCTCGTGGGCTTATGATTATTTTTACAGACCAGCCTGATTTAATTGAAATAGGATCAGAGTACTTAAAGATTGCGGGCTGGTCTTATCTGCTAACAGGAATTTCCCAGTGTTATCTTGGAATGATGAAGGTGTCGGACCATCCGGGAAAAACTGCCTTAATCAGTTCCTGTACGGTTGTGGTAAATATTGTTTTGAACGGGGTTTTCATTTTTGGACTTTTCGGCATGCCTGAACTGGGGCCTCGCGGTGCAGCTCTTGCTACATTGCTTTCCAGAGTTTTTGAACTGGTCTGGGCTGTAGCCTGTTCTTACAAGAAAAATTATATTTATCCGAAACTAAAATATTTCTTCTGCAGGTACGGGGTTCTTTTGTGGGACTTTGTGAAAGTTCTTGGACCACTTATCGGAGCATTTCTGTTCTGGGGTGTGGGCTTTACTTCTTATAACGCCTTTATGGGACATCTGGGCGCCGATGTAACGGCAGCAAATTCTGTGGCGGCCGTTGTCCGTGACCTGTGCTGCTGCTTCTGCAACGGCTTATGTACGGCCGCCGGCATTGTCATAGGAAATGAACTGGGTGCCGGAAACCTGGAACTTGGAAAAGCCTACGGAGACAAAATTCTGAAAATCGGTTTCGTGTGCTCTGGCATTATTTCTTTAGTTATGCTTGGACTCAGTCCTATTGTTTCTCATACTGTAAAACTTTCTGACGGCGCTGGAAAAATCCTTACAGGTATGATGCTGGTAAACAGCGTTTACATGTTCGGCCGTTCTTTGAACACAATCGTCATCAACGGTATTTTTGACTGCGGTGGTGATACTTTATTTGATATGTACAGCCTTGCCATCTGTATGTGGGGACTGGCAGTTCCTCTTGCGGCCCTGGGCACTTTTGTCTTCCATTGGCCGGCCCTTGTAGTTTACGCCTGCACCTGTATTGATGAAGTTGGAAAAATCCCATGGGTTATGCATCATTATAAGAAATATAAGTGGGTTCAGGATTTAACCAGATAAAATTCTGTGCTTTTTATTTTTATATGTTATAATAAATTTATTATGAGAAAATATTTTCCGTCTATTTTTTTTCTGTTGTGTTTTGTTGTATTTACAGTCCTGATTAAAACTGTAGATGTTCAGCCTCTGGGACCTTTGGATTCAGAAATCGGATTTGCTACTGTAAACGTTGCAATCAATAATTTCACAGGAATTCATCCTGAATGGTATACCATTTCGAATTGTGTTGGCGTTATTTCCGGGTTCATTATTTTGGGTTTTGCTTTGATTGGTTTTATCCAGCTTATAAAACGAAAAAGCATTCTGAAAGTTGATTCAAATATTCTGGTGCTGGGAGTTTTTTATCTGGTAGTTTTTATTACATTTCTCATTTTTGAAGAAGTCGTAGCATTGAATTACAGACCGCTTTTAATTGACGAAGAATTAACGGCCTCTTATCCTTCAAGTCTTACCATGGCTGCAATCTGTGCTTTCGGCAGTTCTATGATTGAATTACCGGTATATGTAAAAAAGCCTTCCATTCTGATGGCAAATAAAATTCTTTCCATTATCTTGATTGTTGCAATTATGGCAGGTCGCCTGATTTCAGGTTATCACTGGCTTACCGATATTATCGGCGCTGGCTTTCTTTCCCTGGGACTTATCTACCTGTATAAAGCTGTCAGAACTAATTTTGTTAAGGACTGCTAAGACTACGGGGTATGAGCCCTGCCGACCATGGGAAAATATGCTACAATAAACTTATGAGTATAATTAAAGACGAAATTGAGAAAATTAAAAAAACTGTAATCGTAAAAAATGCATACGATACAGTTATTCAGGATGTTCTGAAAGTAAAGAAAGATGAAAGAGTTCTGATTATTGCAAATCCTGCTACATCAGAAATTGCCCAGGGATTTTTTCATGCGGTAAATGAGGTAAAAGGTAAGCCAAGCCTGATTTATCAGAATGATAAGACTTCGTTTGATAATGCAGAGCCTGCAGTCTTGGCCGCTATCGGAACAAATCCGGAAGTAGCTATTTCTGTTTCAAATATAAAACTTGGAAAAGATCCACAGGCAACTGCAAATCCTTACAAAACTGAAAATGGTGAAGAGTATCCTCACATTTTTGATTACCTTCTGGATGGCAAAAAAACTATGCGCGCAGTCTGGACTCCAGGCATTACAGCAGACATGATGAACCGCACAGCCTGCATCGATTATGTGGAACTTAAAAACCGTTGTAAAAAACTTGGAAAGATTTTTGAAGGCGCAGAATTTGTTCATGTAACTGCTCCTGCTGGAACAGATCTTATGGTTCCTGTAAAGGGACGCAAACTTCTGAATGATGACGGAGATTTTTCAACTCCGGGAAGCGGCGGAAATATTCCTGCCGGTGAAGTTTTCATCAGCCCGCTGGTTCCTGGAACAGAAGCCGGTGGTGATACAAAAGGATGTGAAGGCGTAATCGTTTATGACGGTTCCATGACTTTCTTTGACGGAGATTCAATTCTCAATACACCTATTACCTGTAAACTTGAAAACGGTTTTGTTACAGAAGTTACTGGTGGTGCAGAAGCTGAACGTCTGCTTCAAACAATTACAGATGCAGAAAAACGTGCCGTTGAATATGAAAAGAACGGAAAACTTCCCGCCGGAAAAGGCGGAGTTTACAAACGTAATGCAAGAAATATCGGGGAACTTGGTATCGGGCTGAACCCGGCTGCAACAATCACTGGAAACATGCTGGAAGATGAAAAGGCATTCCGCACCTGTCACTTTGCCATTGGCGAAAACTATGACAACGATGCTCCAAGCCTTATTCATCTGGACGGTGTTGTGCGTTACCCGACAATCACTCTTAAGTATGCTGATGGCAGCGAAAAGACAATTCTTGATAACGGCGAATTGAAAATATAAACAAAAAGGGCTGTCCAAAAGAATAAAGCCCTTGTCATTCTGAAACAAATTCAGCATGACAGGACTTATTGGACAGCCCCTTTTTGTTGTTTGCGGTCAGCTATTAGTCCTGGCCTGTAATGTCAGTGACTGGATAAGCTTCATATGTGCTTAATGTATATTCATTTCCGTCAGGAAAAGTGATTTCTATTGTAAATACACCGTCATTCCAAGTCAATGTGTATGGGAAAGTGATAGGTTGATAATTGTTTGGATTATAGCTTATTGTTCTTATTTCTGAATCTGTTATTTCTGTTATATAATAATTTTGATCTTTATTAGAAATCATATATGAATTTACATAAAGATTTGCTTCATCATCGGAAAAATAAAAATATGATTTCAATACAGAGTCTTCCGGAAAATAGGCTGCAAATTGACTTGGGGTTCCATTTTCGTCTTCAATAATTTTCATATATTGAACGGATCCCATCATGCTGTGAAGCTGATTTAATAAACTAATTTTATAAAAATTCAGAATAATTTCCAGTTTATCATCGCCTGTTAATTCATTAAAACGTTCTTCAGAAAGCTTAAAATTTAGGTTTTCTGTAAAGAATGTGTAATCTGCTTTGTTTTTGAAGAAATCCTTTAACTCTTCAATAGTAGAAAAACTATCGCTAAACTCAGCTAATACCACTTCTAAAAATTCTTCTGAAGAAACATATTCAAGAAAATCATCCAGTGTGTATAATTTGTCTGTAGCAAGTGGACCCGTTACTTTATAAAGTTTTGCAGCTATAAGTTTATTGTTATAATCATATGAATATGTCAAAACTTCTTTTTCAACATTACCAGCGCGCTTCATTTCAGAATACAATGTTGAATCATCTATAAACTCATATGTAATTATTGCGTCATTTCTTTTCATCTCATATTTTTTTCCAGCAAGATTGTTTTTACCAACAGAAGCTGGAAGTTCCATGTCTACAAAAGGTTTCAGTTCAGGAAGAATGTCTGCATATTCTTCTGGAACTGTATAAGAAGCTCCGCTGGAAGAACCACCAGTTTCGCCAGAACCACCTGATCCACCAGCTCCACTTCCAGAGCCGCCTGATCCACCAGCTCCATTTCCAGATCCACTTCCTGATCCATTAGAAGAAGTACCGTTTGTGTTTCCAGATCCTTGAGTCTGGTTATTGTTGTCTCCGCCATTGTCTGTTGTTGGAGTACAGCTTGTGAAAAGAGCTGCAGTAAACAGAGCCAATGCTGCTCCTGCAACGAGTAGTGTTTTTTTCATAAAACATCTCCTATACAAAAATTTTATAGGATATATTATATCATTATAAACTTATGGGAGAAAGTTCTTTTACAGTCTTTCAGTCGTTTCAACTATTTCCCGGAAGTTCTGCTGCACAACAGGATCCGTTAAGCGGCGAGTTTTTCTGTCGTAGTGGCTGAATGGATCCTGTTCTGTTCCTTTCTTTTGGATATCCCAAAGGACCGGACACATTCCGTTCTTATAGGCGTGAAGGCAGACATATTTCAGATAATTCTGGATGGATTCTTTTTCTTTGTTTTTTGTTGGACAGCCGTATTCCCCTATGATTACCGGAATGCCTGTGTCTACGAAAGTGGTTTTCACCTTTTTCATGTTGGCGGCCAGCTCTGAAAGATCTTTTGGTGTGCCCCATGTTGTACGGTTTTTTCCCCAGGATTCATCTTTTTCAAGAATTGCAAAAGTAGACGGTGTGTAGTAGTGAACGGAAACCGCACACATGGCGGCAGGATCTTCCGGCATTTTGAACATTGGATCGCAGGTCTTCCCGATGTCGGTATTTATTCCGGAAATGAGAAGAAGTCTTGTGGCATTATTTCCGCCGCTTGCGCGGACAAGATCTACGAATGTCTGATTGATTTCATTTGAAAGGTCGTAAGCGATTTTCTTTCCTTTTGTATCACTTGAGTTGTATGAGTTCCAGACCGGATTTCCGTCTTTATTCTTAAAGTTTCCAAGCTCTTCATTCTGACTTTCAAAAATCACTTTGTCATCAAAATCTTTCAGGGCTTCCGAAACCTGGCTCCATATAGCTTTATATTTTTTCATAGCTTCATCTTTATTTGAAATCATTTCAGTTTCAATCCAGCCGTAGTCCCAGTGTTCATTTACAATTACATACATGCAGCAATCAACAGCCCATGAAACAATTTCTTTTACGCGGGAAAGAAGTTCAGGTTTGATTGTGTACTTTCCATCTTTACTCATCATGTTGGACCAGGCAACCGGAACACGAAGAGTTTTGAAGCCTGCGTCAGCATAGCCCTGAATTATTTCTTTTGTAATGACAGGACTTCCCCATGCCGTTTCAAATGCACGGACGCCTCCGCTTGAGTTGATCCAGGTGCCGCAGGCTTCCATTGTATTTCCAAGGTTTATACCAATGCCCATATTTTCAACAAAAATTTGGGCTTTTGTTTTTCCTGTTGCAAATATTGTTCCAGATGTCATGAGTATAGCCGCACAAAGAGATAAAAATTGTTTTCTCATTTTCGTTTCCTTTATTTAAGATTTTTCCTTCATTTTCAAATTTAAGGGATTTCGTTTATTTTTGCACCGCAAATTCTATGTAAAATTTATACAGAATTCCATTGTTTTTTGATTGAAAATGTTTCGAGAAAATGGAGATATTTCATTTAGTGCTTTTCTTCGGTAAACTAAAAGAATATGAAAAAACAAATCCTTATTTCTGTATTATTTTCTCTTTGTGTTTCAATATTTGCCCGTCCTAAAGTGGCTCTTGTCCTTGGAGGTGGCGGCGCACGTGGACTTGCCGAAATTCCGCTTCTGGAAGCAATTGAAGAAGAGGGAATTCCTGTAGACATGGTTGTTGGAACAAGTTTTGGTTCTATTCTTGGCGCCATGTACTGTTCTGGTTATAGCCCTGCTGAAGTCCGTGAAATAATGACCAATATGGATTATCTTGGGCTTTTCAATCTTCTTGCAGTTGAAGATAACAGAATCCTTCCAAAACCTTTTGCTTCGAGAGATGACGGTTATCTTTCCCTGGAATTTTCAAAACATGGAATCGGGGCAACTCCTGGAATGCTTGGCGACAACAGAATTAATCTTGCGTTCTGTGATTATTTCAGCCGTGTTCAGCATATTGATAATTTTGACCAGCTGGAAATTCCGTTCCGTGCTGTGGCAACAAATGCCCTGAACGGAGAAACCATTGTTATAGACAGTGGAGCTATCAGTACGGCAATCCGCGCCAGTATGTCTATTCCTATTGCATGGCAGCCTTATCCTGTAGGGGATACATACTGCTACGACGGTGGTATGCGAAACAATGTTCCTGTCAGCATTGCAAAGGAGCTTGGTGCTGACATTGTTATTGCAATTGATGTTTCATATGGAATTCAGAAAAATCCTGATGAACTGACAGGACTGGAAGCTGCTGGGATTCAGAGCTTTATGCTGGTTGTTGCAAATAAAATGGAAGAACAGCATAAACTTGCAGACCTTATTCTTTTCCCGGAATTGAAGAATTACACAGCTGCAGATTTCATACATGTTGATGAAATAATTGCAGCCGGTGAGAAATGCGTTTCAGAAAACCGTGGAGCGATTCATGACCTTGCTTTACAGCTTGGTGAAATGGGTATTCAACTTGAGCCAAAAGATCCTAAACGAAAGGGCAGCATTCAGTCTAAACCTGATCCTGAAATTGAATCTTTCGTAATCCGTGATATTTCCCTTGTGGAACCGTGCCCGCTTCCTGAACTTCAGTATTATGATTCATTTATTGGGAGAAAACTTGATGCTGAAACAAAAGCCCTGTTAGCAGAAAAACTTGAAAATCATAGGGATCGATATCATTTGTCGTCTCTGGTTTATGTTCCAAGAAAAGGGAGCAGCCCCGATAAGTGTGTTATAGAGATTCAGGCAAATCATTATTACAACAAGCTTAATAAATTATTTGTTGGCGGTGACAACACAGTTTCTGTGGGAAAAACAACAATCGATACTTATCCTCGTTTCAGAAACAATCTGGATTTCCAGTTTGGAGTCTATCTTGTTGAACCTTTTGAAGCTCTTGTGAAAATTCATCAGGGTAACTTGAATACTTTTAACTGTTCTGTGTATCCAAAATTATATGAGACGGAAAAAGGATTGAAGACTTCTCTGGATATAGGATTTAGAATTGAATATGGAAGTCTTTCTCCTGAAACTGATTATCAGAATAAAAAGCGTTTGATTTCTGAAGATAATGGTGGTGGTGTGAATTGTGCTTTCCGTATCAGTTATCTGGATATGCTTCAATTAACAACGGGTCTGGATTTGGGAGTCGCTAATCTGTTTTCTGATCAGAGCCATTATTTTCCAGCTGCAGTTTATCATGAAGCAGTTTTTGATAATCTTGGGAATTCGTATACCGGATTAAAAGGAATTAAAATGCAGCAGAAATTTGATTTTGGCTATAATGTTCCAAGTCTTGTTTCAGGAAAATTTGAAGACTTTTTCTATGCCGGAAAAATTGACTGGTCAAACAGATGGCAGATTCTTGATGAAAAATTTTCTGCGGGATTTGATGCCACTGTTGCCGTGAACAGAAATCTTTCGCGCCTGACTTCAGGGTATTATGAATACGGCGGGCTTTACGGTTTGTGCGGAAGTCCAGATGGAAACTATAAACGTGATTTTGCTCTTGCAGGCCTTACAGCTCAATATAAGCTTCTTGAGTTTGCAAGTGTTCCTCTTCTTTTGATTGGAAAATTTAATGCCGGAATTTCAGATTCATATAATCCGTTTAATCCTTCTGAGGAACTTTCAAAAAATTTTTTTGCAGGCTGTGAAAAAGTTGATTTTGGAGCCGGGCTTTATGTTGGCGCCAAAACCATTTTCGGAAGCCTGATTATTGGTGGCGGCGCCAACAGCACAGGCCAGTGGAGCGCAACAATTGCTTTTAACTAAGTATGTATAATTCAGACCTTTTGCACATACAAAAGTTTTTCTATATAATATGAAAACTATGGCAAATAACGAAAATACTTATAACCACTGGGCTGACCAGGTGGCAGCAAGAATTATTAAGGAAAAGGGAGACCTTCCTTCTTATACATGTGCTTCGGGAATTACACCTTCGGGTACTGTTCATATCGGAAACTTCCGCGAAATCATCACAGTTGATCTGGTTGTTCGCGCACTCCGTGATGCAGGAAAAAATGTCCGCTTTATTTACTCTTGGGACGATTACGATGTATTCCGTAAAGTTCCTGGCAACATGCCAAAACCTGAAGTACTTCAGAATTACCTTCGCTATCCAATTACTTCTGTTCCTGATACATTTGACCGCGATGAAAACTACGCACGTCATCACGAAGTTGATATTGAAACTCAGCTTCCACGTGTAGGAATTCACCCAGAATTCCTTTACCAGTCTTCACGCTATCAGGCACACCGCTATGTTGAAGGAATCAAAAAATCACTTCAGAACCGTGAACTTATCAAGGAATGTCTGAACACATACCGTGATGATGAACATAAAATGAAGCCGGAAGATGTTTACTGGCCTACATCAATTTTCTGTGGAAAATGCAAGAAAGACACAACTGAAATCACAGGTTACGACGGAGAATATGGCGTTTCTTACAAATGTGAATGCGGTTGTGATGAAACAGTAGATATCCGCGAATTCGGCGGAATTAAGCTGGGCTGGCGCGTAGACTGGCCAATGCGCTGGAACGAAGAAAAAGTAGTATTCGAACCAGGCGGAAAAGATCACATCAGTCCTGGTGGATCTTACGACACAGCAAAAGAAGTTTCAAAGAAAGTATTCGGATGGGATGCTCCTGTAACAATGAAATACGACTTTGTTAAGCTTAAAGGGGTGCCAGGAAAGATGTCTTCTTCAAAAGGAAAAGTTATTTCCCTTGTTGATGCTCTTGAAGTTTACCAGCCTGAAGTTCTGCGTTACATCTTTGCCCAGAACAAAGTTGACCACGAATTCTCAATCAGCTTTGACCTGGACGTTCTTACAATTTACGAAGCTTACGACAGAACAGAACGCTACGTTTGGGGAACAGAAGAACCAAAAGAAAAAGATCCTGCAAAAAGAGCTTCTCTCCTGGCACGTGAAAAACGTATTTACGAACTTTCACAGCTGGAAGGAATGCCTTCTGTAATGCCTTACCAGGTTCCATTCCGTCTTCTTACAACTCTGCTTCAGACATATGACGGAGACATTGATGCAGTAATCAAGTCTCTTGGAGACGTAAAACCTGAACAGGAAGAATGCCTCCGCCGCCGTGCAGTTTGTGCCTGGTACTGGATCAACGCTTCAGCACCTGACTGTGCCGAAGATATGTGCTTCAAGATCCGTAAAGACGGTTCAAAAGCTGAAGATATTACAGGCGACATGCTTAAAGCTGTTCAGCGTGTTCGTGACGAAGTTGTACCTCGCGTTGGCTCATTTGCCATGGATAAAGAATGCCAGCAGGCTATGTACGACATCGCTACAGAAATGGGACTGGATGCAAAAGCACTGTTCACAGCTCTTTATCATGCTATCATCGGAAAAGATCAGGGCCCACGCCTTGCAAACTTCATGAAGATTATAGGTAAAGAAACACTTACTCAGATTCTGAGCGTTTACTAAACCGGTCTGGTTTTCTAAAAATAAATGAAGATTAAGGGGATGTCCCAAAACTCCAGTCATGCTGAATTTATTTCAGCATCTACGCTAGATTTAGTGTTTTAGATCCTGAATCAAGTTCAGGATGACATAGGATTTTTACTTCTGGGACAGCCCCTTTTTTTGTCCAAAATTATAAATATTTTATTCAAAATTATAAATATATTAGACATTTTGGAGATAAATAACGTTTTTTTTTGCAAATTTAAGATAGTGCCTTATAATGGTATAATATGAAACTAAACTCCAAATTTTTTATCATTATTTTCCTCACAACTATTGAAATTTTTGCGCTGGTAACATTTTTGCTTGTCGGAATGCAGAAAGCTACAACAAATATGAATTTCCAGTACAGACAGGCTCGAATGCAGCTTCACCTTTCTGAGTGTGTTAATTATGTAAATAATGTAAACAATTACTCAGTTGAAATTGCATCAGTTTATGATAGATGGGAGGATCAGGTAAAATTACTGGAAGATGATATTGAATATTTGACAGGGGATCAGTTGAATAGACTTTCTGCAGAAATGCAGGAAGCTGTAAAATATATTCCTATTTTGTGGAAATCTGTAAAAAATTCTCTTTCTTATATTGGAGATGAGTTTAAGAATCTTCAGGCTGTCAAGATTTCGGATTCAGAGAACTTTTATTTGAAGACTTATGGAATTGGTGGTGCAAAGCCATTTTTTGGAAATTCCCAAACTTATGTTGAGATTTCTGATGTATGGCGTAAAATTGCAGAGCTTACTACAACCTTCCGTTCGAGTTCAGAAATGATGGCTGACAGAAATGAATATGCGGTAATTAAATTAAGTAATATTACACTGGAAGAAGAAAAAAGTTTTGCACAGCTTGCAATCATCAGTGCAATTGTTTCTTCTATTCTTTTATATATTATTACTCGTATTGTAACAGGTCTTGTTGCCAGAAGAATTAAAAAGGTTCGTGATATTTCTGGAGTTCTTCGGGAAAAGGATTTTACAATTAAAATGAATCCGAATGGCTCTGATGAAATGGTAGACCTTATGCAAAACATGAATCAGATGGTCTTTGAGCTTAACGGCTTTTTGAATACTGTAAAAGATACTGCAGCAAGGGCAATTGACTCCGGGGCAAAAATCAGTAATTCAGCCAATTCAACTGCAGCTGCAACAACTCAGATTGATGCAAATATTGAATCTATTACAAAGGAATTCGATCAGATTTCTCAATCTGTAGAACGAACTGTTCAGATAATTGAAGAAATGAATAACCAGATTGATAATCTTGTTCATTATAACCAGCGCCAGACGGAAGCAATTGATAATGCAAATAAGACAGTTATTGATGTTGCATCAGTTCTGGATCAGATGGCCCATACCGCTTCTGAGCGAACTGAAGATGCAAAAGAAATGAATGGCCTTGTTGCAGATGGTGATGCAAAGATTAAGCATTCCGCAAAAAAAATGGAAGAAATCAAGGAACAGCTTAAGGAAATTGGCGGCATTGTAAAAATCATTAATGATATTGCAAGCCAGACAAACCTGCTTTCTATGAATGCGGCAATTGAATCGGCTCACGCAGGCGAAGCCGGAAAAGGATTCAGCGTTGTTGCAGAGGAAATTAGAAATCTTGCAGAAAACACTGCAGTCAATGCAAAGAAAATTAAGGAAGCCATTGGTGAAATCGTAAACTCAGTAGCTGATGCAAATATCGCCGGAACTCAGGCTTCGGAAGCCTTTGGTAAGGTGCGTGAAAATGCAGATCAGGTTGTTCTTTCTATGGAAGCCATGGCAGGTGATATTTCAAAACTTGACGGACAGATGCGCTCAATTAAGGATAAGACAGAAGTAACTGCACAGGCTGCCGACGAAATTAACGTATTTGGAAATCAGCTTGCTGAAAGGCAGAAAACTGTTTCTGAAGAAGTTACTTCAATGAACAGCCTTTTTGCTGAAGCAAAAAATGGAATTCATGAAATTAAACGGGGAACCTCTGACATTGTTTTGAGAATTAATGAAGTTAATGAAAACTCAAAGGATAGCTTCAAAAATATGACTGAGCTTGAAACAATACTTGGAGAATTCAAGACAGAAAATTCTGAAACTGAAGGCGAAGCGGCTGAATCAGAAGAAGCTGTGTCAGAAGATGTTTCCGAAGGAACGGATGAAGTTTCACAGGAAAACACTGTAACTCAGGAAGAATTCTAAAAAAAAATAAATTCACTTGTCACATTGTCAGTATTTTGTTATTCTGAGATTGACACTTTTACAAAAAATGTCATAATAAATATTAAAATAACATTTTACAGGAAGGACAGTATGGCAACAAAGTATGCTTTCTTGTTTCCGGGACAGGGTGCCCAGGTTCCCGGCATGATTAAAGATCTTTGCGAAGCTTATCCAGAAGCACGCAAAGTAGTGGATGACGTAACAGCTATCACAGGCGTAGATATGCCTAAACTTCTGTGGGAAACAGAAAAGGATGTTCTGAGCCGTTCAGACAACAGCCAGCTGGCAATTACAACTGCATCTCTCGCAGTAATGAAAGTTCTGGAATCAAAAGGCATTACTCCTTCAGCTGCTATGGGATTCTCTCTTGGTGAATTCCCAGCTCTTTACGCTGCAGGTGTTCTTTCTTATGAAGACGTAATAAAAGTAGTTCGCGCACGTGGACTTATCATGCAGGCAGTTTGTGAAAAAATCGCTGCAGCAAACGAAGGTCATGCTCCTGGTATGACAGCAGTTCTGGGACTTGCTCCAGAAGCTGTAAAAGAAGTTTGTGCCGGAATCAAAGATGCTTATCCTGCAAACATGAACTCTTCAGTTCAGACTGTAGTAAGCGGTACATTCGATGCACTTACAGAAGTTGAAGCAAAAGCAAAAGAAGCAGGTGCTCGCCGTGCAATTCGCCTTGCAGTTGCTGGGCCTTACCATTCACCACTTATGCAGGAAGCTGCAGTTGAATTCGAAAAAGCAATTGCTGACGTAACTTTCAATAATCCAAAAATCACAATGTTCTCTAACGTAACAGGAGCTCTGGCAACAGATGGAGCAGAAATCAAAAAGAATGCTGTTCTTCACCTGACAAACCCTGTTCTCTGGACAACAGAAGAATCAGTTCTGGCAGAAACAATGAAAGCTGACGGTTCTGAATGGAAACTTATTGAACCAGGTGTTGGAAACGTTCTGGCAGGCCTCTGGTCAAAAACAGAATACAACGAAACCTGGACATGTGCTTCTATTAATAATGTAGAAACAGTTGCAAACGTATAAAAAATTAATGGAGATAAATAATATGGCAAGACGTGTAGTAGTAACAGGACTGGGAGCAATCACTCCTCTTGGAAATAGTGTAGAAGAATTCTGGGCTGGAATTAAAGCTGGAAAATCAGGAATCGCACCAATCACACAGTTTGATGCATCAATCAACAAAGTTCACTATGCAGCTGAAGTAAAAAACTTCAACGCTGGTGATTTCATGGATTCAAAAGATGCACGTAAAATGGCACGCTTCACACAGTTTGGTGTAGCAGCTGCAAAACAGTGTCTTGAAGATGCTGGTCTTATGGGAAATGCAGAAGTTCTTGATGAAACAGGTATCATCCTTGGTGTTGGAATCGGTGGTCTGGAAGTAACAGAAGCTTCAGTTCTCGGTCTCCAGAAAATGGGATTCACAAAAACAAATCCAATGGCTATCCCACAGCTCATTCCAAATGAAGTAGGTGGAAACATTGCTATCAACTTTGGCCTTCACGGACCAGTTCAGTCAATTGCTACAGCATGTTCTTCTGGTACAGATGCTCTTGGTGTTGCATTTGATATGGTTCGCTCAGGACGCCTGGACACATGTCTTACTGGTGGAGCTGAAGCAACAATCTGTCAGTTCGGTGTTGTTTCTTTTGAAGTTCTTCACGCTCTTTCAACAGGTTTCGATGAAGACCCAACAAAAGCTTCACGTCCATTCGACAAGAACCGCAACGGTTTCGTAATGGGTGAAGGTTCTGGTATGCTCATGTTCGAAGAATATGAACACGCTAAAGCTCGTGGTGCTAAGATCTACGCTGAAGTTGCCGGATACGGTGCTTCTTGTGACGGTTACCACCTTACAGCTCCAAATCCTGATGGAATTACAGGATCAAAATGTATGACACGCGCTCTGAAAGATGCAGGAATGGATCCTTCAGAAATCACATATTACAACGCACACGGAACTTCTACACACAAAAACGACTCAGCTGAAACACAGATGCTGAAGATTGCTTTTGGTGAAGAAAACGCACGCAAACTTAAGATTTCTTCTACAAAATCTATGCACGGTCACTGTCTTGGTGCAACAGGTGCAATCGAAGCTATGGTTTGTGTAAAAGCAATTCAGGACAGCTTCATTCCATGTACAAAGAACCTGGACGAAGTTGATATCGAAGGCGGATGTGACCTGAACTACGTTCCAAATGTAGGACTCAACGAACCAGTTGAAGCAGCTATGTCTGCAACATTCGGTTTCGGTGGCCACAACGGCGCAATTATTATGAAAAAAATTAAATAATTAATAGCATATGGAACCGCAGATGTACGCGGATTTACGCAGATGATTATAAAAAATATCTGTGTTTATCTGGGTGTATCTGCGGTTAAATTTTTTAGGAGAAAAATTATGTCATTGACTTCAGATATAAAATCTTTACTTCCACACCGCGAACCATTCCTGTTCGTAGATGAAATTATCAGTGCTGATGAAAAAGGATGCGTTTGTGAACACACTTTCACAGAAAACGAATTCTTCTTCAAAGGACACTTTCCAGAATATCCTGTAGTACCAGGAGTTATTCTTTGTGAAACTATGGCTCAGGCCGGTGGAGCTGCTCTCCGCTTCCTGAACATCGTTCCAGCAGACGGACTTTTCTTCTTTGCTACACTGGACAAAGTAAAGTTCCGCAACCAGGTTCGCCCTGGAGACAAATGCCGCATGGAAATTGAATTCCTGCGTAACAGTCCAAAAATGATCAAACAGGCCGGAAAAATCTACGTCGGCGAAACACTCTGCGCTGAGGCTGAGTGGATGTGCCTCGTTGGTTCCGCTAATTAGCGGAACCCCAACGTTATCTCGATAACGTTGGAATCTGCTTCGCAGATTAACGAGTGCACAAACGAAAACAGCCGTTTTACGGGTGTTTTCGTATGCTTCATTACCTCGTCCAGCGTTTACCGCTGGACCTTGTAGCAAATTGTCTGGTTGGAAGCGCAGCTTCCAACTAAACACAAGCGAGACGCGCTGTGAGCGGCTCGCATGCATCATCGCCTCGTGCCCGAATGAACTGAAAGTTTATTCGGGTTCCCTCAGGAAGGACTTTCGACGGATCCCTAAAAAAGAGATAAGGAGTTTGAAGCAATTCAGACTCCTTTTTTTTTATCATTGCTGGCCACAGTTGAGAATAATAAAAAAGATGATAAAATTATAAAAAGACTTTTAGGGGAGTGTTGTTATGAAAATTTTTATGATTGGTGGCACCGGCTTATTAGGAAGTGAAGCTGCCAGACAGTTGATTGAAAAAGGGTATGATGTAACATCTCTTTCTTTACGTGGCGTTCCAGAAGGAAGCCAGGTTCCTGACAAAATGAAAATTATAATCGGGAACTACATGAAACTTTCAGAAGATGACATGGCCCAGTACCTGAAAGGAATGGATGGTTTTGTTTTTGCTGCGGGAATTGATGAACGGGTCAGCGGGAACTATCCGGTTTATGATTTATTCAAAAAGTTTAATATCGATCCTCTTGAAAAATTTCTGATAGTAGCAAAAAAGGAAGGCGTAAAACATTGTGTTGTTCTTGGCAGTTATTTTACTTATTTTGCAAAAGAATGGTCAGATTTAAAACTTTACGAAAATAATCCATACATCAGAAGCAGAGTTGATCAGGAAAATATGGCTCTGAGTTTTGCAGATGAAACCATGAGTGTGGGCGTTCTGCAACTTCCTTATATTTTTGGCATTCAGAAAGGCCGAAAGCCTGTATGGACAATTCTTGTTGGGAATGTTCTTTCTATGACAAAGACTACAATGTATCCTCCTGGAGGAACTACAATGGTTACAGTCCGTCAGGTAGGGGAATGTGTTGTTGGCGCTCTTGAAAAAACAAAAGGCGGAAAAGCTTACCCTGTAGGTTATTTCAATCTGGAATGGACAGAAATGCTGAAGATTTTTCACGAAGGAATGGGGTGTCCTGATAAAAAGATTGTTACTATTCCAGCATTCCTGTTTACACTTTCTCAGATTGGTCCTTACAAAAAAATGCGTAAGACCGGAAAAGAATCTGGCTTGAATATGGTTAATTTTTCTAAAGCCATGAGCCGGAATATGTTTATTGATAAATCTATTATTGTGAATGAGCTTGGTGTTACTGATGACGATATTAAAGCTGCAATGCTGGATTCAGTCCGATTATCCATGGATTTTTTTATGGGGCAGAAACTTGTAGAAATGGTTGCGGCGGAATAAATGCAGCAGAAGGAAAATCCATTTCTGAAAATACTCAGTCTGTGCTGGCAGAAATTGGAATCAGCATAGGAAATAAAGTGCGGAACAGAATTTCTGAAAATCATCTTGGAAAAGATATTTTTTATTTTGCCATGGATGAAAAAATAAAGTCAGTTCTGATTAACGAGTATTCAGTTGATCAGAACAATGTGCGTATTTTGAATCCTGATGTGATGGATCCTAAGGACTGTCCTCTGGACACATACAGACAGTGCCGGGACCTGATTCTTGCATCCATCGAGGAAATCGATCCAGAGACTGTTCTTCAATAATAAAACAAAATATATAAGTTGATTACCCTATTCTTAAATACTAGTATTTTACTACAATGAATATATGAAACGTTTAACTTATATATTGGCAATCTCAACTTTATCATTATTTTTATTCGGGTGCGGAAGCACATCTTCAAAAACTGTGGAATCTGGAAAACTGGATATTCCCGAATATCCTCCGCTTTTCGAGCTTACAGGAAACAAAGGTTTCAAAATGGGAACCTGTATGAGTCCTGAAAATCTTCAGAATAAAAAATTCCGTGATATGGTTACCGGGGATTTTAACTCAGTAACAGCAACCAATGAAATGAAAATGTATTCTCTTCTGGACTGGGGAGTAAGAAGTCGTGACGGCATGCCTGCTTTTAAGTGGACAAACTGTGACCGCCTTCTTCAGTTTGCACAGGAAAATAATATAAAAGTTCGTGGGCATGTTCTTGTATGGGATGCTTACATGACAGAATGGTTCTTCTATAAAGATTACCGCACTAAGGAATTTGCTGATGCGGAAGAAATGAAAGCCCGTATGAAATATTCCATTGAAACTGTAATTCAGCATTGTGAAGAAAATTTCCCTGGAGTTGTTTATTGCTGGGATGTTGTTAATGAAGCTGTAGCAGACAGTCCTGCAGAATCTGCATCTGGAGATAAGGCCCGTATTCGTAAGACTCGCGGAGGATCCAAGAATCTTTATTATGAAACAATCGGACGTGATTATGTAAAATGGGCTTTTAAATATGCACATGATTTTGTTCAGAAGAATGGCTATGACATTAAACTGTTTTATAACGATTACAATAACTTTTATGCAGATAAAAGAAACTGCATTATCAATCTTGTTGAAGAAATCAATGCTAAAGATGATGTAATCAACACAACAGGTGAAAGACTTTGTGATGGTGTTGGAATGCAGGGCTATGTTGGCGGTTACGGCACTCAGAACGGCTGTATGAATTCTGGTGATGTTTATGCAATCAAGGAAACAATTGAAAAATACGCTTCACTTGGTTATGAAGTTCAGATTACAGAAATGGCTCTTCGTAATTATGACAACGGGGAATATGCTCAGAAACAGCATGCAGAATTTTATGGAAAAATGGCAGAAATGCTTTCACATATAAATGAAACTGCAAACGGAAAGTTTACATGCTGGGCAATCTGGGGAATCCTGGATAATCCGAGTCTTCCCCAGACTGATTATAGCTATAAAATGAACGGGCCTTATTGCGGCATGTTCGCATGGAACTGCAATAAAAAGCCTGAGTTCTATAACACCTGCGAAGCCATGCTGAAATAAACTTTTAAGGTGCATATAAATCAAATAAAATTTATTTGATTTATATGCATTTTTCCTACATCAGGTTTTCAGCAAGATTCATTGTTACACAAATCTGATCAATGCTTCCGTTGCGGGCAAAAAGTTTTTCTGTCTGTTCCAGAGAAAGCTTGCAGCCCTCAGAAGTTGATTCTTTACCTTCCGAAGTAACTGTTACTTTATTTTCGTTTCCAAGAACATAAATTACTTTTGTTCCACACCATGTGAAAGCAAGTTTTCCTTCATCAGAGAATTCTGATTTAAGAAGGATATGTGGATTGAATGAAGCAATTCCCTTATCAATTGAGATTCCAAGTTCACCCCAGCGAGTAAGAATTTCTTCTTTTACCTGACCAGTCATACCAGGCTGTTTTGCACCTTGCATGCTTGGTGTGTGTGAATATGGATCAGATGGGAATGCACCATAAACTTCAGGTGTTTTGTTGTAGCCGATTCCTTTTCTGATGTCGTAGTAACAGAGAGCAAGTTCTTTTGCCAATTCAACTTTATTTGTGTCAGGAGCGCCCTTGAAAGCTTCATCAGAAGCTTTGATAGCACATTCCTGAACGGCAAGAAGAAGTTTTGCAACCATGTGCCAGTAAATGCTTCCAAGACCTTCAAATGCGTAGAATGTACCTGAACGTCCTGTGAAGTCCTGGTGATTAAATGTCTTTTCGTAAAGTTTCAAAAGTTCGTCTGCTTCAGCTTCTGTTGGTTTCATGTTTGCAGGAAGTTCAGAAATGAATTTCTTTACTGTGTTTGCATTCATGAAGTTTGAGTTGAAGTGATAAACATCGTTAATGTCTTTAACAAGAAGTTTTCCCTGTGTTCTTTCAAGGAGAGAAGAAAGCTTTTCTGCGTCAGCTTTTGAAACACAGTTCTTTTCTTCGAACATTGGAAGTTCCTTATCAGGATACAGCATGTAAGAGTACTGGTTCTTTTCGAACATGCGGCTTTCTTTAAGAGACTTAACCAGTTCCAGAGTTTCTTTTTCTGAAAGGAGTCCTGAAGAAATTACTGCAACCTGACCTTCAAGCATTTCCTGAAGTGTCTTAACGTGCATAGCGTTCTTTTCGATAACCAGCGTGTTGTAAGAGTGGTAAAGACCGTCCTGGCGTTTGTTGATTTTGATTGTGTAATCAACGTAGTTCAGGATTGCCTTAAGACGTGAAACGATTGTTTCACCTGTAACAGTTTCAGTTTTTCCAGAATATCCTTTGTTGTAAACTGTTTCGTATTCTTTCTGGAAAATCACACCGGCTTTTTCTGTGAATGCATTGCGTTTTTCTGGTTCTTTAGAACATGCAATTACATCGTTATCCATGTAAAGTTTCGAAATAGCTGTGAAACATTCTGCTGTTTCTTTTGGAAGAGTGAAGCTTTCAGAAGCAACATCGCTGTACATATCGATAAGGAATGACAGATAGCGGCGCAGGTAACATACAGTTACCATTGAAAGTCCGTAACCTGCCAGAGCATTGTTTGCATCGTTCCATTCAGGGCGCTGAGTGTTCAACCAGATACCGCCGCCTGGAATAAGGTTACATGCTTTACAAAGAACAATCTGAATCAGTTTTGCAGTAAGTGAAACAAGTGCAACATCATCTTTCTTTGTACGGATAAGTTTTACATCGCTTCCGTATTCCCATGTTCTCTTCATGAGTTCGTTGCTAAGGTCTCTGTCAAAAACGATACTGTGTCTTGGATCTTTTTTCAGTTCAGCATATGGTTTGATGATGAAAGGAACTTTTGCTGTAGAGTAATATTCTTTGTTCAGAGTTTCTTTCAGGTCACGGCTGTTTGTTTTGTTCCACAGTTCAAGGAGTTTTTCAAGGTAGATAACCTGGTGGTCACCCCAGTAACCGATCTGTGCCCATGGGTTGTTTGGATCAGGAATTTCCCAGTCCAGACCGTCACGGCCGATGCGGTAAGGGTTGTAACCTTCGGCTGTCATAGCGTTGAGGAATTTTGCTACGATGTTTTTGATGTATTCAGGGTAGCTGAATGAAAGTGATTCCCAGTTCTGGAAGATGTCACGCCAGTTTCCTTCGTAGTTCAGGATTGGATTGTTGTTTTCGTCGCGAAGGCGGATGTTGAAGCGGTTCCATGGACGGCTTGGGTCACCGTGGCGGCGGCTGAATGTGATAGGCATGTATTCAAGGAAGAGGCGGATTGCCTGTGCATTACCTGAAGCGTAAACAGCTTTTTCAAGTTCTTTACGTGCAATCTTTCCGTTTTCACATGTACATTTTTCTACAATAGCTTTAATGCCTGCAGCTTCTTTCTTGTTACGGCTGTTGATGAATTCCATGAAATCAGCTTTTGAAATGTTTGCTGCGTCAAGGAAAACGCCACCGCGCATGATGTTGAACATAACGTTTGCATAGTGATGTGTAGAAGCCATTTCGTCAGAAGTTTCCTGAATACCATCACTTTCAGAAACGTATTTGTTCATAAGAGCAATACCGTCAGCAATGTCTTTTTCAAGATCTTTTGTTGCTGATGCTCTGTCTTTGATTGTGTTTTTCAGTTCTGCAACTCTTGAGTGATTCAGTGATGTGTCGAAAACCTGGTACCAGCTGTCTTTTGAACCGTCTGTATCTTTTGCTGAAAGTTCAACTTTATGATCAATATAGAAAGAAGCACGTTTTCCTTTAAGAACAGGAATGTTTCTGATTTCTTTGTCTGCTACGAAGTAAGCAGGTGCTTCAGGATCCAGGATTGGTGTGTCATTTGTAGAGAACCAGCAGACATTGCAGCGGAGTCCTTCGTTTGGTTCAGCTTTGTCTGAAACGATAGAAGAAACTGTGAAAATACCGAAGTTAGCTTCTGTATCCAGGTCTGATTTTTTGTATGCATCCAGAAGGTAAGAGTTTGATTCAAGGAATGCTCTGTCACAGTGCGCAGGGAGGATATTGCGGCATCCGTCCAATACTTCAACAGAAACAGGTGTTTCAGAAAGGTTTTGGATTTCTGTGCAGCGAACAAGACCGTATTTTGCAGAACTTGTCCATCCGATGCGGAAAGCAAGTTCAAGTTCTTCATTTATTTCTTCAAACCATACACGAGTTCCGCTTACGTTCTTGTAAAGATTGTGTTTGATTTCATTTCCTTCAAGACTGCTTGCCAGAGTTGAGTTTCTTAAAGAAGCAAATGGTTCTGATTTGTAAACTTTTCCGTTTTTTGTTACTTTCAGCATAGAGAAAGAACCTGTATTTGTCTTTCCGTCGCTTAATTTATCTGCTGTATAATATGGGAAAATCATGAAGTCGCTGTTAATGCGTCCTGCTGTAATTCCACCTTTTGACCAGATAAAGTTCCAGATATCTGAAGAACTGGTGATTGTCATGAAGAAATCGTCCATCTGATCATAATTTGCGATTTTGTAGTATCTTTCACCATTTAATGTTGTAAAAGACCCTTGTGTTTTGTCTTTCATATAAGGCTCCTTATATTGTAATTACTTAAATTATAAACCCGCATTTCCATATGGTTTTTCAATTTTTTTGGAAATCCATTTCTATTTTTGGAATATAAGGCATCCAGAGCCTCAAGTCAATTTTTTTTGGGCTAAAACCGAAAAAATTACACCTTTCTGAAATTTCTCATTCTAGAATTCACCCCCAACCGGACTTATACTCAAGAACGTAAATGAGTTACAGGAGTTTCCGGTATGAAAAATAAACAACTTACAGAAACAGCACTTAAGAAAAAGTCTTTCTGGGTCAGACTCCATGAAGAAAAATACCTTCAGGTTATGGCTCTTTTAGGCGTAGCATGGATGATCGTTTTTAACTACATCCCAATGTACGGTATTCTTATCGCTTTTAAGAAAAACTTCAAAATTACAACTCCACTGTTCAGCTGGAAGTTTCTTACTTCTCCATGGGCAGCAGCCGGAGGTTTCCAGAACTTTATCACTTTCTTTAAAGATGAAGAATTCTGGAACGTTATGCTGAATACAATCGGTATCAGTCTTTTGAAGCTGTTCATCAACTTTCCGCTTCCAATTATTTTTGCACTTCTGCTGAATGAAGTAAAAAGCCAGAAGTTCAAGAAAGCAATTCAGACAATTTCTTACCTGCCACACTTCCTTTCATGGGTAGTCCTTGGAGGTATCCTTACAACATGGCTTGGTGAAACAGGTCTTATCAACGATCTTCTTGTGAAGTTCGGCTTTCTTGAAAAGGGTGTAACATTCCTTGCTTATCCAAAATATTTCTGGGGAATCGTAATTGTATCAGATTTATGGAAGGAACTTGGTTGGAGCGCAATTATTTACCTGGCAGCAATTTCTGGAATTGACCAGGAAATGTATGAAGCAGCCCGTGTTGACGGCGCTTCAAGATGGAAGCAGATTTGGGCAATCACTTTGCCTTCAATTGCAAGCACAATCACAATTATGTTCATCCTTCAGGTTGGTGGTCTTTTGAACTCAAACTTCGATCAGATTCTGGTTCTGAACAACCCACTGAACAATCCAAGAAGTAACGTAATTGATATCTACACTTATACAACAGCTATGCGCGGAATGAGATATTCATTCTCAACTGCAATCGGTCTGTTCAAATCGGTAATTGGATTTGGTCTCCTGTTTATGGCAAACCAGATTACAAAGAAACTGAACGATACATCACTGTTCTAAGTTAAGGATGTAAGGAGAATATTATGCCTAAAAAATTAAACAGATATACAGCAGGAGACTGGCTCCTTTCAGCACTGATGGTTATTGTTTGTTTCCTGGCTCTTTATCCGGTCTGGTACACAGTAATCCTTTCACTGAATGATTCAGGGGATGCACTTCGCGGTGGAATCTATCTTTTCCCTAGAAAGTTCAGCCTGCAGAGCTACAAGACAGTATTCATGGATAAAACAATTATCCGTGCTTTTGCTGTAACAATTGCACGTACAATTATCGGTACTGTGACAAGCGTATTCTTTACTTCAATGGTTGCTTACGCTTTTTCAAAAGCTCACATCATGGGACACAAGGCTTACATGATTATCGGAACAATCACAATGTTCTTTGGTGGTGGTCTGATTCCTTACTTCATCACACTGAAGAACCTGGGTCTGTACGATAACTTCCTTGTATACATTATTCCAGGTCTGTTCAGCTTCTATAACATGATCATCTTTATGTCCTTCTTCCGCGACATGCCTGCAGGACTTGAAGAGTCAGCAAAACTTGACGGTGCAAATGATCTTTTGATTTTCATAAAAATCATCCTGCCACTTTCAATGCCTGTTCTTGCAACAATTGCACTGTTCAACGGTGTATATCACTGGAACGATTACTTTATGGGTGTTATGTACATCAATAAAGCAGAACTGCAGCCAATTCAGACTTACCTGTATCGCGTTGTAGCAAGTGCTTCAGCATCAAAAGCAGTAGTTGCCATGCCAGCTGGTATGACAGCAAACCAGGTTTCAAGTACATCAGTTCGTCTTGCAACCATGGTAGTAACAACACTTCCGATTGTGTGCGTTTATCCGTTCCTTCAGAAGTACTTTGTAAAAGGATTCATGATTGGTTCTATCAAGGGCTAATCAAAATTATAAACACTGGTAAATATATCATTAGGAGGATATATATGAAGAAAATTACTAAAGCAGTGGTTTCAGTTGCTTTCGCTCTTACAGCAGCAGCAACTCTGATGTCTTGCAGCGGAAAAGGAAAAGCTTCTGCAAGTGGAACAAAAGCCGGTACAGAAAAAGATGCCGGATGGAAACTGAATACAAAAGATCCAATCAAGCTTGACTGGTACATCAACTTCAGCTGGTTCGCACGTCACTGGGGTGACTCTATGGTTTCTAAATACATCACAGAAAAAACAGGTGTTGATGTAAACTTCATCGTTCCAGCAGGAAACGAAGCTGAAAAACTCAACGCTATGATCGCTGGTGATGCACTTCCAGATCTTATCACACTCGGTTGGTGGGAAGGACAGATTCCACAGATGATCGATGCAGGTCTCGTTGAACCACTCGATGTTCTCGCAGAAAAATATGACCCATACTTCTTCAAGGTTGCTGACCCTAACAAACTCGGTTGGTACAAACAGGCAGATGGCCACGTATACGGATATCCAAACGCTTCTTTCACAGCTATGGACTATGAAAAATACAAGGGAAAACTTACTTCTAACGAAACATTCCTGGTTCGCAAAGATATGTACGAAGCTCTTGGTAGCCCAGACATGACAACTCCAGAGGGATTCCTGAATGCTATGCGCGAAGCAAAGAAAAAGTTCCCTTCAGTAAACGGACAGCCACTTATCCCATTCGGAGCAAATGAATTCGGTGATATCGGATGTACAACATTCGCAAGCTACCTGATGCACTTCCTTGCAATCCAGCCAGAAGAAAACGGAAAATTCGTAAACGCTGACCTTGGTCTTACAGAAAATGCAGAATACATGAGATGGCTCAAAATGTTCCGCAAGGCACATGAAGAAGGTCTTATCGCAACAGATATGTTCGTAGACAAACGTTCACAGATTGAAGAAAAAGCAGCTCAGGGACGCTACTTCTGTATGCTGTACCAGAACTGGGATATGCAGGCTGCACAGAACGCTCTGTACGCAAACGATCCAAACTCAATCTACATTGCTGTTGAAGGTCCTAAGAACTCACGTGGTGATGATCATACTCTCGCTGGTGGTGGTATTGCTGGTTGGACAGTTACACTGGTTTCTAAAAACTGTAAAGATAAAGCACGTGCAATGCAGTTCATCACATACCTGATTTCTGAAGAAGGTCTTATGGACACAAACTTCGGTATCAAAGACAAGACATACTTCATCAATGCTGATGGTATCCCAGAACTCACACCAGAAGTTAAAGCTCTGGATATGAACGACAAAAACAAACAGGAAACAGAAATTGGTGTTCAGTACACATACTGGATGTTCATGGATACAGCTTGGCAGGCACAGTGGGGTGTTGAATATGCTCCATCACTTGGACAGCCTCAGCTCTGGACACGTCCTTACGTACACTCATTCGCAGCATACGATGGACTTACACTTCCTGTAGGATCTGACGAATCACTCATCTACGAAGATATTCAGAGAAGATGGGGAAAAGTTCTTCCACAGCTGATTCGTGCTGAAAGCGAAGCAGAATTCGACAAGATTGCTGCTGACTTCAACAAGTACAAGGCTGACAAGGGAATTGCAAAAGTTATTGACGCCCAGACAAAGCTTATGGATGTAAACAAAGCTAAACTGGGAATGAAATAAAATCCGTTATTTTTAATTACCTCCTGTCTGGAAGCCGGTGAAGTTTTCACCGGCTTCCGCTTTGTTTTTACAAAAATCCTGTTTGGATTTAAAATATAAAGGCTATGAAGTTTTCCAGAAGAATTGTTTATGTTTATTCGGTTATCGTAATTGTTCCTCTTTTATTTCTCCTTCTGATCATTGCCCGACTGAATGGCCGCGAAGAGTTATCCATCCTGGAAGAAGAATGTTCCAAAGAAAGTATGCTCAATATGGATCGTATTTCTTCTGTTGGTGAATCATTTGATTTAATCAAAAAAATGGTGGATGCCAATTCGAAACTTCTTCTTTATCTGGTGCTTCCAAATGAAGCCTCAGAAGATTATGTTATTGATACTGTAGTTTTTGAAACCGGAGTTATGGAACAGCTCCTTTCTGTTATGCCCGAAATTTATGCGGTGCGTTTCTTTACTTCAAATCCGAGTGTTCCTGAACGCTGGCCTGTTTTTTTGAATAAAAACCGAACTGATGTTACTTCCCTAAGTCAGTTTGAATTTGATTATATTGCCGATTATATGGGAAATCAGGAATCTCTGATGGAACCTTCTTTTGTTAAAACACTGCCTGTTACTTACAGCGGCCGTGATGCAGGTTACCTTCAAATTTCTGTGAAAATGAATGAAGCTTTTCCTTTTCTTTATGCAAGGGAAAATAAATATAAAAATGATTATCTGTTATACAAAATTCCGGATGAAATCTGGCTTCCTTTTGAAAATGAAAAAATCCTTACCGCACAAGGAAAGATGCCAGTGAATCTTTATAAAGAAATTATGAGAGCTAAGGCTTCTGATCCTAGAATTGATGTCCGTGCCGGAAATTTTTCTTATAAAAATGAAGGGAAGCGTTATATAGTTTCATGGAATGAAATTCCTGGTATGGATTTAATTCAGGTTCATACATGTTCTTTGGAATTGATTGCACGTAGTTTACGGCACCTTATTGAAATAATGATTCTGGTTATTATTGCCGTATCGCTTCTTTTCTATGCCCTGGTTCATTATGCATCTCACCGCCTTATGGATGGCGTTTATTCCCTTATGGATGGAATGAAAAAAGTGAAGAACGGAGATTTCTCTGTTCAGCTTTCAATTAATGGCCGTGATGAAGTTGCAGAAACTCAGATGGTTTTCAATTCCATGACCAGTCAGCTTACTGCCCAGATTGAACAGATTAAAAATGAACAGAGCCTCATTGCTGACACAGAAATGAAAGCAATGCAGAATCAGATAAATGCCCATTTCCTGTACAACGTTCTTGAAACAATCCGTATGCAGGCAGAGCTTGCAGACCAGAGTGATATTTCAGAAAGTATTACTGTTCTTGGAAAAATGATGCGCTACTGTCTTCGCTGGCGTATTCACCGGGTTACTCTTGAACAGGAAGCCGAATATGTTCGAAGTTATGTTTATATTCTGAACATCAGAAACGATTATATAATTTCCCTTCAAATTGATATTCCTGATGAATTTGCATCTGTGGAAATTCCAAAAATGTTCCTTCAGCCTCTGGTAGAAAATGCTTTTACTCATGCTATTGAACCTTTGGGACAGGATGCAGTTATCCGAATTACGGCAGAACAGAAAGGTGATAAGATTGAACTTGCTGTTCAGGATTTCGGGCCGGGAATGGATCAGGAAACTCTTGATAGAATAAACAATTATCTTGCTGATGATACTTACGAACGGGATTCAAAAGGCAGTATCGGATTAAAGAATATTCAGCAGCGACTGACAATGTTTTATGGACCTGAATATCGGTTAAAAATAAAAAGTGAGAAAGGAAAGGGTACTACAATTATTGTTCCAATACCGGGGGTTAAATGATTACCGTTGTTATTTGTGATGATGAAAAATTGATTCGCGCCGGCATAAAAAAGATTCTCTCTGAAAATATTCAGATTCCGCTGAATATCATTGAAGCAAAAAACGGTGCCGAAGCTCTTGAACTTTGTAAAACTCAAAGTCCTGATGTGCTTGTAACAGATATCCGTATGCCCGTCATGGACGGTGTTGAACTTATGAAACAGGTTTCGGCTCTTGAAGAAAAGCCCGGAATTATTGTGCTTAGCGGATTCGATGATTTTGCATACGCCAAAGCCGCCATTCAAAGCGGAGCACTTTCATATATTCTTAAACCTGTAGACAAGAAGGAACTGGTTGCTGCGGTAACAGATGCCATTGAAATTTCCCGTAAAGAAGAACAGGAACGTAACGAAGAAACGCTTAAGGCTATTGCCAACGAAGGTCGTATCGACAGTGAAAGCGGATTCGATACTGAAGCTTTCCAGAACGGTTATTATTGCATTTCGGTTTCAGGGCATAACAGCCTTGGCATTCTTGAAGAAATACTTAAACCGGTAAAATATTATATTCTTGAAAAGAAAAAAGATTTCGCTACACTGGTACTTCCCAAAGAAGCTCTTTTTCTTGTCACTGAAGATATGGAATCGGTTCCAGGATATATTGGTGTAAGCGGGATAGAAAAGTCTCTTTCAAATTTAAAAGCTGCGCGTCGTCAGGCATTTTGTGCTTGGCTCAAATGTTTTTTCTCGGGAAATGAAGGAAAAAAAGAAAAAGTTTTTCACTACAAGAGTGTTGAATCTGATCTTTTGAAACTTGATCAGGAGTACGAAAAGATGGCGAGTCGTCTGGAAATATCTGATCCTGAAGAAATCCAGAAAGGACTGGAAAAACTTTTTTCTTTTACAGCCAAAGAAAAAGATTCTGATAAGATTGCAGAAAAATTAAATTACCTTTATTCGAAAATCATTTCAGACTTGTTTACAAGATACGCAACTTTCAGCGAGAAAGACCTGTATCTCAATATGAAGAGTATCATGATAGAAAATATCTGGTCACTAAAAGATTTTGATGAATGGCTGGTATTTGTCCGGGATTATTGTATTTATCTTTCGGCTCTTCTTTCTCGTGGAATTGTTGAGCATCCTTTTGTTGAAGAAGCTCTGGAATATGTTGCCAAGAATTTTACAAAGAATATAAATATGGCTATTGTGGCAAATCAGGTTTCTGTAAATTACACTTGGTTCTCTGAAAAATTTAAGGAACATACAGGCGTAAATTTTAATGAGTATCTGAAAAACTTAAGAATCGAAGAAGCTAAGCGGCTTCTGGAAAAGGACTGTTACAAGGTTTACGAAGTGGCTGAACGTTCAGGTTTTGGGGATGTAAAATATTTTATGAAAACCTTCCGTGAAGCCACCGGTAAAACTCCAACTGAATGGAAAAAAACTCGGGTTTGAAAACTGTGAATTGAAACAGATTAGAAACAGTCTTTCAGATCAGGTTTTATTTCTTTTTTGTACAGATATTTCAGCGGATGGATATTGAATGCATTCGGGTACCAACCGCCAATTTCATTTGTACTGATAACAGTCATAGAAACAGGATGAGTTAGTGGAATTATTATTCCACTGTTCAAAAGAATTCTTTCAGCTTCGGCAAGAAGTTCATAACGTGGTTTTCCGGAAATTCCGGAAGCTTCATCAATCAGTCTGTCGAATTCTGCATTTCTCCATCCACTTATATTCATTGTTGAATCTCCGCGGAAAAGCTCCAGAAATGCCAGCGGGTCTGCAAAGTCTCCAATCCAGTTATAAGAAACAACATCTGCATCACAATCTTTTACATAATCAATGTAAGACATGAAAGGAATATATGTGAATACAGGTTCAACTCCTAACGGCGCCAAAGCTTCGCGGATTGCATTTTCCATTTCGGGACTTAGTGTTTTTTCAGAAAGATCCAGGTAAAGAGGAATAATCTGATCTTCAGGAATTCCAGCTTTATTGCGGGCATCTTTCATCATGAGTTTTGCTTCATCCGAATCAGTATAGGAAAAGCCTTCAACTTCTGGATAGTCTGTGAGAGGGTAAACAAAGGTTTGTGCAGGAACAATTGAGTTTCCGCGAAGAATGTCCCAAGGCATGGCTTCAAGAACTGCAAGACGGAAATCTTCATTATCCCATACAGGACTGGTTCTTTTATGCTGTCCTTTTGCAGAAGAATCTTTGAAGAATAAATATTCAGTTCCAAATTCTGCATTAATCTGGATATCATTTTTTGCCAGGATTTTTGATGTATCAACGTCGTAAGAAGTAATCCATTCTGTAAATCCTGTATTGTAAAAATGAGCATTTTCCTCAGCACCTAAGGACTGGAAAAAACAGAAAATCTTAACTGAAACATTCTGGGCATCCCAGTAATATTCATTTTTCTCAAGGACAATCTGATTGTTTTTAATGTCACTTATGTAATAAGCTCCGGAGAAAACTGTCGGATTTCTGTGGGTAACAGAAAATGCTGTATGGCATAACAGACTCGGAAGATAACTTGCAGCTTTTGTAAGGCGTATAGAAAGTGTAGTGTCAGAAACTGCAGTAATGCCAACATCATCTGCTGTCCCGCTGCCGGTTCTAAATTCGGAAGCACCTTTTATTATGTCCAGCATGGAAGCATATGGGGCATCCGGCGTTTCCATAAGTTCAATCCATGAACGGCGAACGTCTTTTGCAGTAATAGGTGTCCCGTCAGAAAAACGGGCGTTTTGTCTGAGAGTGAATGTCCAGCGTTTCTTATCACGGGAGATTTTGTATTTCTCACAGATTGCCGGGAGAGGAACAAGGCTCTGTGGATCGTAAGAGAACAGGCCTTCGTACACTCCTGAGAGAAGCTGAGCGTCCGAAACATAAGTTGAAGTTTTTGGGTTCAGGTCATGAGGCTGGGATGGTTCTATTACAGTCATTACAAATCGGTTTGCTGCAAGCAACTGGTCAGAAAGAACTTCGTCTTCAATTACCTGAACCTCTGGTTCTTCCTGAGCGTAAAGTGACAGTGAAAAAAGTGATGCAAAAAGAAGTGCTGTTATTATTTTTTTTATTCTAATCATTGTTGATTCCAAGTTTTCTCATTTGTTCGGCTTCTTCTATCATAGCCTGATATTCGCCGCGTTTTTTATTCGCACTGATAATAGTGTTACGCATTGTGTCCAGTTCAATTTTCATTCCCTTTACTTTTGCTCTGCTTTGAGGTGTAACAGCAGTTTTGAAGTATTCATCAAGGGAAGTGATAGTGTTGAAAAGATTCTGGTTTTCAGAAATTTGTTTTCCAAGGAATGTCAGAATCTGGCCTTCTTCTGCATTGCTGATTTTCTGATAATCAGCACCACGAGTTGCAATTCCAGAGTAAAGTTTGTCTTTCTTTGAAATATCAGAAAGAAGTTCCTGAATCTTTACTTCTTTTGATGCTTTTTGTTTTGTTACAGGATCTACTGCTGTAACAAGAATTTTTATTTCTTTTGGCTTAATGTTGAATGCTTTTTTCAGCAGTGCAATAAATTTAGCAAAAGGTGATGTAGGACCAACATGAAGAAGTTCGAAGTTGAAAGAGATTTTGTCGTAAAATGTTTTATATGTTGGTGGTAATGCACCCAGAACCATTACGGCGTTCATGAGGACTGCTTTTGTATCAACATTTTTCTTTGAAGATTTCTTTTCGCTTGTTTCTTTTATTTCAAGTCGGGTAAGAACTTCCTGACGAAGCTGTTCTTTATTAGGTCCAATATCTTCGGAAATAATTTCATTTATCAGTTCTGTATAGAACGGCTTCTTTCCAGTTGCATTTGAAAAGGATTTTTTTATTTCTGCAAGTTCTGACTCTGCCGACTGGAATGCCTGAGAATTATTAAAACCAGGATGTTCAATCAGATCTTTGCGGACTGTAATTTTATAAAGTTCACGTTGAAACCGAATTAACTGGTTCAACATAGAGTTTATTTCAGTTGTTGTTTTTGCACATTTTGTAATGTGATCATTTATCATACTCTGCATAATCTGAGGAGCATTTGTTTTAGCTTCGTTTAAGAGATTTGCAAGTCCGCGAGTATTAGATTTTGTGCTGTTTGTTGTGAACTCATCCCAATTAAAACAGGCGTTAAGTTCCTGAAGTTTTTTGATTTTAGGAAGGTTAATGTTTTCTACACTGAAACGGGTATAAGTACAGATAAAGTCCAGCATCGCATCATAATCAGAAAGACGTTTCCCAATCATCATTGCTCTTTCGCCTTCGCCGAATGGTGAAGTGTCAGGACATTTGATTTCTGAAATCTTTTTATCAAAGCGGTATGGATCAGCTGTAATCATGTTTTTCTGAATAAGCATGTCATAAATATTTCTTACGCAGGTAAAGAGAAGACGATACTTTTCCAGTAAGCGGGGAAATTCTGTCCCGTTGTACCATTCCGCTTTTTTTAAGACCAGGTCCTGAAGTTTGTTTAAATATTCTGTGTTTTCGTCCATATTATTTTCCCTTGTTACAGAGTTATTTTTAATCCCGCCGATAAAACCATACCATTCATTCCTTCATGTGCAATTAAAGAACCAGCAGGAAGGTAGAAAGTAAAGAATGGTCCAAAAGTCGTTCCAGGCTGGAGAGAAACCTGCCAGGAAATCCCACTTGAAAAATATAAATATCTGGCTTTTGCCCAGAAATAACTGTTTATAGCATTTACATCTTCTGCTTCAGCATCTGACGTTCCGTTTGCTTTCCATCCAAAACGCATTAAAACAGAAGGACCGGCGTTTATTTCCAGTTTTGTGCTTCCCACAGGAACTGAAAAAACTGCCGGAAGGTCCAGCATAAAAGAAAGAGTTGTTGCTGTTCTGTTTTCTATTTCTGCCGGTAAAGCCCGGCCTTCATACCATAAATAATAAGAATAATAAAAACTCAGGCCGGGCTGAAAAGACACCCAGTAATCGTTTGGGAAAACACAGCCGAATCCAGGGTTGAATACAACAGGTGACGGTGCGCTGGCTTTTTTATCTCCAGTATTCAAATAGAACGAAGTTGGAAATTTGAACATAAAATCAACCCGTCTTTTTTTTGAGTTTTCAGTTTCACTTTCCTGCGCCGTTATTTTTACTGTAAGCAGAAGAACGGCAAATAAAATTAAAATCTTTTTTTTCACTTTGCCATCCTAACTTTGAATTTTCTTATATAAAGTTTCATCAAGATCAACTTTGATGAATCCGCTTCTTGAAGTCATGTAGAAATCGCTTTCTTCCCAGGCTGCATAGAGAGTTGCTCCTGAAATTACAAAGCTTGTGTAGTTGAATCCGTAAGGAAGACGAGGCAGTCTTATTGCTACAGGTTTACCTTTTCTCAAAATACGGCGTCCGTCTAATGCGCCTTCTACATAAAGTGTCCCGTCCTGGAACAGAATGCCGCTCCAGCTTTCGGATACGACACCGTATGAAATGAGAGCCTCTTCATTTTCTTTTGCTACATTGGAATAAAGCCGTGGTGAAGTTCCACCGGCAGTCATTACAGTAAGATTGAAAGGAACTGTTGAAGCCATGCCGTCCAGAAGTTTTTTGATTCGATCAGGCGCTTTCCCGAATGGAAGGGGTTCACGTTCTTTTCTGAAAGCATCAGCATCACATTCTTCTATTATAATATTCTTTGAAGCAACTGCCGGACTTTGGCTTAATAATGGAATATTTGAAATCCACTTAATGTATGTGAATTCTGTTTTTGAATTTTCTTCACTTTTTATACAGCAGAACCATGTTCGTCCGTCCCATATAAAATCTGTTACTTCACAGGCTTTATTGTCTGTAAGATTGTCGCAGTTTACAAGAGGATAAGAAATCTTCGACTGAGGATCAAACTGAACAAGGAAAGGATGCTGGTTATCCTGAAGATTTGAATTAAAAAATGTACTTTTATAAAGAGAATAGACCGGGGTTCCGTTTACAAATACAAGATTTCCTGCGGTGCGTTCAGAAAAAAGAGTTGTATCCCGGTTTAATTCCATCTCAGAACCTTTCATGGAAAGAATACCAAGCCGGTTTACAATCATAAAGGCATTCTGAGTCTGACCGTCTTCGGCACTTGTGGCCGAACTTGAAGATATGCGAATAGCTTCTGTCCATGGTTTTGCAGGAATTGACGGAGCATTCTGTGGCACAGATACCGGAGTAAAACCGTTCTGCGAAAAGGCATACCACTGGTGAGGTTTATATGCCGTGTTCAGTGAATCTGAAAGTTCAATTACTGCGTCGTCGCCAGGTGTTCCTTTATTTTTACTTTTGCAGGAAGATAGAGAAGTGAGCAAAATGAAAGAAATTATAGCTATTAGGAAAATGGGACGTCGAAAAACGTGGCTCAGTTGCATTCGCGTTGCGGTTTCCTGTTTTTTTGAGAAATAATTATTTTCTTTTAAATTTTGTTCAATTCTTTTTTGCATAGACTGTCTCTATTGTTTTTTTCGGCATAAAGACAGTAGTATCTGAGACTTTTTTTCCATCTTCTGAAAAAGCCTGTAAAAGGAAATCATTCTCCAGAAAGAACAGGTTTTCAGAGTTTTTGTATACAGGAAGCGTCCGCTTTTGGGAAATTTTCTGATTTTCAGGAATATATTGTGACAGGGGAATAGATGTGCTTTTTTCAGGAAATGGTATTTCCATTCCCGGGGTTATATTTAGTTTTACTGCAGAAAAACTTCCCGAAGTCAGAGTATTTGCAGTTTTCTGAAAATTCAGATGCCAGGGATTATAGAAGCTTTCAGCTTTTTCGGTTTTTTCATGGACAACAGAGGAAAATTTTTTCCAGTTGAAATGAAGTAAAAAATCACGGGCTTTTTCTTTTGAAAAACCGTCTTTATCGCTGTTCAAACAGACACTTTTCATAAGCTCAGAAGCATAACCGTCTTCCCAGGTAAGGTGAAGCTGGCCTTCTCGGTATAACTGGGGGTATGAACTTCCTGCAGGATAAAAAAACAGCGTTTCAAAAGAGTCGTCGCTGGATAAAGTAACGGGTCTTGCAGAAACGGCAAGAAAATCCTGCTTCTGGATGTCTGTTTCAAAAACAGTTGTCTCTGCCGGAAGAAAAAAACAGTCAGTTTTTTCAGAGGAAAAAAGGGAAATCTGCCAGCCTGAAAGCGCCGGATATCCCGCTTCCGGTACTTCTGCAGGCGGCCAGGCTGGCAGTAAAATGGTGAGGTGTTCCGTTTTTGAAAAGCTTTCAAAAACGGAACAGCTTTCTGCGGAGGACAGAATAAAGCAGAAAAATGCGAATCTAAAAATAATAAACAAGGAAAATTTTTTGCCCACACTGTATATATAGATTTTTTTCTACAAAACAGGAAAGAAGAACGAGAAAAATTTAAAAAAATTTGAATTTTTTTTGTTATTTGTATTTTTTGATTTCAGTCTGGCAAAGACTGTCGCAGATTTCGTTATATTTAATTCCTGCGTGTCCTTTTACCCAGTTCCAGCTTACGTTAAGGCTGGAGTTCAATTCGTCAAGCATTATCCATAAATCCTGGTTTTTAACAGGATCTTTGCTTGCCGTTATCCATCCTTTTTTCTTCCAGCCAGAAATCCACGTAGTAATGCCGTTTTTTACATATTGGCTGTCAATGTTTACTTTTACTGGTCGTCCTGCAAACTGAGGTGTGTTTTTGATTACAGAAAGAGCTGCAATAGCGGCACAAAGCTCCATACGATTGTTTGTAGTTACTTTTTCGCCGCCTGAAAGCTGTTTTTCCTGGCCGTCTGCAATAACAACAATTCCCCATCCACCAGGTCCGGGATTCCCGGAACATCCGCCGTCAGTGTAAACAATGATTTCGTTATCCATTCTTCAAGTATACCGAGGGAGTAGTAAAAAATCCTTATTTCTTCAAAAAAACATAAATAATTTTTCAGAATTTCAAGATTCTATGTTATACTAAGTTACTTTTAATCAGAATTAAAAAAGTTTTAAGTTTAAAAAAGGTGTTATTAAGTTGGACAACATAGATTCTTTCGTATATGCAATCGGAAACGATTACAGACTTCTGAGTTTTAACCAGAAAATGCAGGCGTGCTTTCCAGAAATCAAAAACGGGGATTTTTGTTATAAGGTTATGAATGGCTCCGATAGTCCATGTTTCGGCTGCCCTGTATTAAAAAAAGCATCATCATCATTTTCACTTTACTCAACGAAATTGAATGCATTTCTTTCTGCAAGTCATGCATCGCTTATGCTTCCTGAATTTGGTTTTACACATCTTGTGAACTGCCGTTATATTCCAAATAACGAGCGAAGTATTATGAACCGCATGCTTTTTCTGCCGGTAAATGATTATTTTATTGAAATCAATCTTACACAGAATAAATATCGTTACCTTCATAGAGATGAATCAAGTCTGACAGTGGATTACAATGTTGAATCTTTTGACAGCCTTTTAGATCGCCTCGAGAAAACAGTAATCAATCCCAATGATATTCAGAATTTCAAGAATTTCTGGGACCTGTCACTTTTACCAAAAAAAATGGAAGAAACAGCAGTGCCTCTTTCCAATACATACCGTGAAAAAAACGCTGTTGGTTCCTGGGATGAAGTTACAGTAACTCTTATTCCAGAAGAATATGCAGGTACTACAGATCAGATTATTCTTGCTGTTTATCAGGTAAAAAATTCAACTCAGGATGTTCGAAAACTGAATGCATCAGAAGAAATTGATTCCTTCACCGGGCTGTTTACCCGCCGTGGTTTTGCGGTTCACGCCGAGGAATTTCTGAATACTCCATCCGAAGGCGAACGCTGTGTAATCGCTATGGACGTAGAACATTTCCGCGTTTTCAATAAGTGGTACGGCCGTCCTGAAGGTGATAAGCTCATTAAGCGGATTGCCGTTTTCCTTCTGGAAATGGACCGTATGTTTGATACTATCTCAGGTTATGCCGGTGCGGACAATTTCTTTATTGTTATGGATAATCAGCCTGTTGTGATGGATTATCTTATGAACGGTATATCCAGCATTCTTGAGCGTTTCGACGGCATTGAAGGTTTCCGTATGGCCTTCGGCGCCTGTTTAATTGACAGCGAAAAAGCCGATATTCGCGATGCCATGGACTCAGCAACAACAGCCGTAGAACGGCTTCTTGGAAATTATAAAGAAAAAATATGCTGGTTCAATGGTGAAATGCTTTCAGATCTGGAACACGAAATGACCATTGCTCCAGAAGTTGAACGTGCTTTAGCCGAAAGAGAATTTACATTTTTCCTTCAGCCTAAATATTCTGTTTCAGATAAAAAAATTGTGGGTTCTGAAGCTCTGGTTCGCTGGTTCCACAAAAAGAAAGGACTTATTCCTCCGTCAGAATTTATTCCGGTTATCGAAAAAAATGGTCTTGTAACCCGTGTTGATATGTATATCTGGGACATGGTTTGTGCAACAATCAAAAAATGGGCTGATGAAGGAATAGATATTGCTCCTATTTCTGTAAATGTTTCCAGAATGGATATTGAATCTGTTGATGTTCCTGCGGTGTTTACCGGGCTTATTCAGAAATATGGGATTGATCCAAAATATCTTGAAATTGAGATTACAGAAAGTGCTTTTGTTGAAGATACACGTATTCTGAAAAATGTGGCACGTCGTCTTCGAAGCGAAGGTTTTATAGTTCTTATTGATGATTTCGGAAGCGGTTATTCGTCACTGAATATGCTTAAAGACGTTCAGGCAGATGTTCTGAAAATGGACATAAAATTCTTTGATTTGAATAATACTAACTACGAAAAGGGCGTAGATATTATTGAAAGCGTTCTAAGCATGAGCCGCAAAATGAAGCTTTCCGTAATTGCCGAAGGCGTAGAAACAGAAGATCAGATTCAGGTTATTAAGGATATCGGGCTGAATTATGTTCAGGGATTCTACTATTATAAACCAATGAGTGTAGAAGAATACGAAAAGATGATGAAAGGGGAGTAAAACTCTCTAAAAAAAAAGTTTAAAAATGTATAACAATTCGACAAATATTTTGTTATATTTAAGAAAAAACAATATGTAATTCGGAGGTTAATATGAAATTACACAATGTGTTTATGGGAGCAGCAGCAGTACTTTTGACAGCTGGACTTTTGGTGTCATGTCAGAATGCTGCAAGCCCAGACAGAGTTTCTTCTGTTAAAGCAGGTAATCTTAAAGATTCTGGAGCAAAGACTCAGGTTACTGCAGACAATGCTGAAAAAGTAGCAAAATCAATGATGGGAACAAGTATTGTTCCAGGTCTTTTTTCAGTTGAAGTAAACGCAGCTGATTATTCAAAAGCTGGAATTATGATGTCAGTTGCAAGAGCAGCTTCTGGTTCAAAAACTCCTTTTGCTTCTGTTGATGAAGCTGTAACTCAGTTTGAAAAAGATCTTAAAGAAAAAGGTTCTGCTACTCTTAAAGTAAGCGAATCTGAAACATTTGATGAAAAAACTAATGTTCCAAATCTTGGTCTTGTTACAGAAGGATCTGCTTCAGTTAAAGCTGATGTTACAGTAAGCAACAATTCTTTTGTTTCAAAAGATGCAGCTGAAAAAGGAGATCTTGCAACTCTTCTGAATACAATGAAAATTGATTACTCAGTTAATGGATCTGCTTCTGCAAAAGCTTCTGTTACTATGGATGTAAGTTCAGTACCAACAATTGTTGATTCAAAAACAAATGCATCTGTAAAAGCTCAGATCAAAAAATTCGGAATAAAAATTGAATCAGGAAAATCAGAACTTACAGGTTCTTATGGTGCAAGTGTTTCTGAAGCTTTTGGTATGACTTTCAAAACTAAGGATGATGTAGGTGGAAAAATCTTCTCTACAGTAAAAGTTTCTTCAAAAGGTGATGCAGAGTCTCTTACAGCTGTTGCTGGAAGCGCAATGACTGGAAAATTCAGCATGAGCAGTGTAAATACAAAAGCACTTGAAGAACTTCTTTCTCTTGAAATGGAAGTTAAAGTTTGTTCAGATGACGGTAAGGTTGTATGGAGTCAGAAATTTGATTCTGTAGAAGCTTATGAAACATGGATTAAAAAATAATCTGAATTAATTCATTAAAAAAGATTAAATGAAAAAGGCTCTGAAAAATCAGAGCCTTTTTGTTTTTATAGTAACGTATTTTTTTTCAGTCAGGGTAGTTTAGATTACGCCTTTTGTACTTGGAATAGCGCCGTTTCTGCGTTCATCAATTTCTGTTGCAGCACGCATTGCACGGGCGCAGGCTTTGAAGATTGCTTCCATTTTGTGGTGGTCGCTGCGGCCACGGATAACATCAATGTGAAGGTTACAGCCGGCACCGTTTACAAATCCCTGCCAGAAATCTTCGTTACAGTCAGTCATAAAGCTTGCCTGTTTTCCGTCCTGTCCAAGTGAAATAAGTGGAATTCCTGTAAGCTGTGAATTGCATACCAGGAAAGGACGTCCTCCAAAATCAACAGCGGCCTGAGCCAGAGTTTCATCCATAGGGTAAATAAAGAATCCTGAACGGTAAATGCCTGCACAGTTTCCAAGAGCTTTAGCAAAAGCCATGCCCAGTGTAATGCCTGTGTCTTCAATCAGGTGATGCTGGTCTACTTCCAGGTCGCCTTTAAGTTCTCCGCTTAAGTCGAACATTCCGTGCTTACAGAATGCCTGAAGCATGTGGTCAAAGAATCCGATAGGATTTTTTACATCACATTTTCCGCTTCCATCCAGGTTCAGAGTCAGAGTAATCTGAGTTTCTTTTGTATTTCTTTCAACAGTTGCAATTCGTGCCATTTATAAACTCCGTATATAAATAATTGTAGCATTATTCAAAGTGGTTTTCTATAATGTTGGTAAGTAGAACTATATTTTTATTAAGCTGGGAGAGAAGAATGTCGGAACTTTGGGATGTTTATACAGTAGATAGAAAGCGTACTGGAAAAATAATTGAAAGAGGCATGCAGAAAACACTTTCCGATGATGAGTTTCATCTTTGGGTAATGTGTTTCATTAAAAATCCTGTTACTGGAAAATATCTTATAAGCCAGCGGGCTGCAGATAAAGATACAGATCCTTTGAAATGGGAAACTGTAGCAGGGCATGTAATTAAAGGGGAAAGTTCTCTTGATGCAGCTCTTCGTGAAGTTCAGGAAGAAGTTGGAATAACCTTCAAACCTGAAGATGCCCGTTGTGTGATTACCAAAGTTGCAAAGACAATAGACGGAAGACGGCATAACTGGATCCGGTTCCAGAACATGGTTATAAAGATTTAATTGGAAAAACTGTAAAAGGAATTGTTGACAGGCCAATGGGGTCTTATCATCCAAGAAAACCAGAGTTGTTTTATCCTGTAAATTACGGTTTTGTAGAAGGCGTGATTGGAGGTGATGGCGCAGAACAGGATGTTTACATTCTTGGAGTTGATAAACCGCTTAAAACTTTTACAGGAAAAATTATTGCGGTGCTTCACAGATACGATGACAATGAAACAAAATGGATTGTTGTTCCGGAAGAATGTGCTGATTCGCAGATATCAGATGATGAGATTTACGCACAGCTTTCGTTTATAGAACAATTTTTTACGGGCGTACTTGTACGTAGGGCATCCTGTTTCTTGAGCAGGCGTTGCGGGCGGCGATTGAGCCCGCAGAGGGGGTAGCGAAAAACAAAAAGGACGGTCAGAAATGACCGTCCTTTTTGTTTGAAGCGAGGGGGAGACTTCCCCCCATCAAAGAAAATTACATTACTTTTCTAAGTGCGTATTCCAGAATATCTGTTGCACCCAGTTCCCGGAGTTTTGGAAGGAGTGTTGGTACTTCGCCTTTCTTAACTGCAATCTTGATTGCATATCCGTCGTCGCCGTAAAGAGGTGCAACTGTTGGACTCTTCATGCTTGGAATTGCGGCAACAAGTTTTTCAAAGTTTTTCTTTGAAACGTTCATTTCAAGCATAACCTTGTCGCGGGCTGCAAGAACTGCTTCGAAAAGCATTTTCAGTTCCATGATCTTCTGTTTTTTAGCAGGATCTTTCATGGCTTCTTTTGAAGCGTACATGCGTGTAGAAGAAGTCATAAGTGTGTCACAGATCTTAAGGCGGTTTGCTTTAAGTGAAGAACCTGTCGATGTGTTGTCGATAAGAATCTGTGCTTCTGAGTCAGGATCGTCACGAACGAAACCTTCTGAAGTTCCCCATGTGCGGAAAATTGTTCCGTCAACTTTCTTTTCCTTAATCCAGTTTTTAGAAAGGTTCTGATATTCAGTTGCGATTGTTACAGGCTTTTTCAGCAGTGCATCAAAATCAACAGCTTCCGGAACTGCTGCAACGATGCGTACAGGATCGAATCCCAGGTCCATGATTTCTACAACTTTGTTCTGTACTCCGTTTTCATAAACCCAGTCTTTTCCGCTGAATCCAACATCAGCTTTGTTCTGAGCCAGAAGTGCACTTGTAATCTGTGGTTTTACAACCTGGAATGCCAGGTCTTTCTGGTTTGTAGTTGGGAAATATGTTCTGTCAGGAAGATGGATTGTAATACCTACGTCATTTAAAAGTTCATAAACTGATTCGTAGATGCGGCCTTTAGCCAGCAGAATTTTTAACTGGTCCATTTTTTTCTCCTTTAAGTATTACCAATTTTATAATAGTAGAAATAAGTATAATAGAAAGACAGAATGAAAACAATCTTAATAGAACGTACATAAATTAAAACATTCCTTTAATTGAATTCCATCATTCTATTAACTATACTGTGACTTATGGAAAAACTTATTGTAAATAACTACGGCTCTTTTGACCTTACTTTTGTTAAGGCAAAAGGCGCAACAATGACTTCTGCCGACGGCAGAAAATATATCGATTTTGTTTCAGGTATTGGCGTAAACTGTCTGGGACATAATTACAAGCCCCTTGTAAAAGCTATTTCAAAACAGGCCGCAAAACAGATTCATATTTCTAATTATTATTTTTCTGACATCGGGCTTGAGTTTGCAAGAAAGCTTCTTTTTGTAACAGGCTTTGAAGGCGGATATTTCGGAAACTCAGGTGCCGAAGCAAACGAAGCTGCAATCAAACTGGCACGTAAATACGGACAGCTGAACGGCGGAGCAAAACGCAAGACTATCGTTACTTTGGAATCAAGCTTCCACGGAAGAACTCTTGCAACTCTTACAGCTACAGGACAGGATAAGTTCCATCCTGAATGTTTTGCTCCATATTCTGAAGGGTTTAAAACAATCAAGGCTAATGACTTTGACTGTCTTGCAACAGCCTTCGACGATACAACAGCAGCTCTCTTTATTGAATGTATTCAGGGAGAAGGCGGAGTAAACCTTATCGATCCTGAATGGGCAAAGGCAGCCGCTGAGGCTGCAAGAAAGGCCGGTGCCATCGTTATGGCCGACGAAGTACAGACTGGTGTTGGACGTACAGGAACTTTCCTTGCAAGCGATGCTCTTGGTTTCGAACCGGAAGTTGTAACTCTTGCAAAAGGAATTGCAGGCGGTGTTCCAATGGGAGCAATGCTTTTCCGCGGAAAGGCAAACGGTGTATTTGTAGCCGGAGATCATCAGTCAACTTTTGCTGGAAATCCTCTGGCTTGTGCCGCAGGAAATGTTGTAATCGATACACTCACAGAAGACGGTTTCCTCCGTGACGTTGTGAACAAGGGCGACTACATTCGCGAAATTATCAAAAGCTGGGGTTTCCCAATTGTTAAGGATGTTCGCGGAAAGGGACTTATGGTAGGTGTTCAGATTGATGAATCTGTAAAACCATTTGATATTGAAGTAAAAGCTCTGGAAGAAGGGCTTTGTACTACAACTGCCGGAAAAGACGTTGTACGTTTCCTTCCACCCCTCAACATCAGCTGGAAAGAAATTGATGAAGGTCTTGAAATCTTCAAAAATGTACTTTCAGAATTCTGCAAATAAGATTTAAACATATCGATTAAGTAAACACAAAAAGGCTGACTGATAAGAAAACAAGTACTTATCAGTCAGCCTTTTTTTTTGGAGGAATTTGAGTTATTTGATTAGAGAAATTTGACATTTTAGATTTTTAATTTATAATTAAAAGTTATGAAATTAAGAGCAAAAATGTTTACCTTTTCGGGCGTTTGTATTTTCATCACACTTATTTTTACAAATGCCACAGTCAAGATTCTTTCAAAGAAGAATTTTACAGAAGCTTCCAAAACTTTTCTCGAGACTAATTCAGTTAGACAGCAGCTTGAATTTCAGAAAAGTTTGAACAGTGAACTTCAGTTGTCCCTTCAAATGGTCAATTCTCCGACTATCGTAAAGTTTATGGAGGATCCTGAAAACCCGGTTTTCAGAGAAGCGGCTTTTGAAGAATTATCAAGTTACAAGAATTCTTTCCGCAGTAAAAGTATTTTCTGGATCAATACAACAGACAAAGAATTTTATTCAGACATGGAATTTGCCTATGTTGTTGATCCAAATGACCCGGACCAGTATTGGTACAATATGACAATCAATGAGACTCCGGTTTATAACTTCAACATCAATTACAATCCGGATCTTGGAAAAACAATGATGTGGGTAAATGCTGTTGTCCGCAATAAAAAAGGACAGGCAATCGGTATTGCAGGAACCGGAGTTCCTCTTTCAGATTTTATTGCTGACAATTATAAAAATGCTCCAAAGACAGGTTCTACCTACTTCTTCAATGACGCTCTTGAAATCACTGGAGCATTAGATCAGAAATTAATCGAAAGCAAAGCTGATATTTCAAAAATCGTAACAACAATTGATTTTAAGAGAATCAGTAAAACTGAAAGTACATATTTTGAAGCGGAAGACGGAAACTATGCAGTTACCCCTATTCCGGAAATCAACTGGAACATTCTGCTTTTCTATCCTAAAGCCGGATACAGCAATAATGAAGCTTATACCGTTGCTACTGGTATTCTCGTTCTGGTTCTTTTGTTCCTGGTTGTGTTTATGATTTTCATTCAGAGAATTATTAAACGGCTTAATACAGTTCTTAAATATATTGATGAATATGGAAAAGCAATTGTAGATGGAAATGCTGATCTTAATAAAACTATTCCGATAAAAAGCAAAGATGAAATCGGAAAACTTGCAGAAGGTTTCAATGGCTTTATCGGAAAACTGAAAGATATTGTCGGAAATATGAAGGCTTCTGAAAGTGTTTTGAATGATGCTGGAAAAAGCCTTACAGAAGTTACATCTACCACACTTGATAACGTAGTTAGTATTTCTGATGATATTGATCAGGTTCAGGAACAGATTAATTCTCAGTTCAGAAGTGTTGAAGAAACTGTTGCTTCTATTTCTTCAATTAAAGAAACAATGAATGATCTTTCAAATCTTGTTCAGACACAGAACTCAGCTGTTTCCGAATCTTCAACAACAATCGATCAGATGCTTCAGAATATTCAGTCTGTAAACAGTCTTGTAGCAAATATGAATGCGTCTTTTGATGAACTTATTTCTATTACTCAGAAGGGTAGCCAGACACAGAACGAAGTTAATGAAAAGATTAAGGTTATTGAAAACGATTCCCAGATGCTTTCAGACGCCAACGCCGCAATTGCTGCAATTGCAGAACAGACAAACCTTCTTGCTATGAACGCTGCTATTGAAGCCGCTCACGCAGGTGATGCAGGTAAAGGATTTTCTGTTGTTGCTGATGAAATCCGCAAACTTTCGGAAACCTCTACCGAAGAATCTAAGAAAATTGGTGACCAGCTTGTAAGAATCCGCGATTCAATTCAGGCCGTAGTAGGTTCCAGCGAAACTTCAATGCTTGTGTTTGGAGATGTCCTTCAGCGCATTACAGATACTGATACTGCCGTGAAATCAATAAAAGATGCAATGAACGTTCAGCAGGCTTCTTCGGGAACTGTGAGCCAGTGTCTTTCGCGCATGGAATCTTCATCAAATCAGGTTCAGAAAGCATCATCAGAAATGTCGGACCACACAGATAAAATTATTAATATTGTCCAGGATCTTTCTGAAGCAACTGAAAAATCAAAAACTTCAGTTGATGAAATGAAGTCCGATCTGAATAAGATTAAAGACGGTGGAGAAATGCTTAAAGACATTTCTCACGACGTTGATGATTCTATCCAGCGCGTAAGCGGTCAGATCGGAACATTTACAGTATAAGTTTATTTACGGCAAACCCAGGCGCAGAACATACACATATCGTTTGTTCTGCCGGGTATTGCCTTTTCCCCTTCCGAACCTTCAAGGTTTCTTCTATATAAATCTAATCCCTGACAGTAGCATAAATCAACCATCCGGTTGTTCTTTGCATTTTCCATCAGTTTTTCATAACTGTCGTTTATAGTTCCAATTATCAGTTCAGGTTCTTCATTTGCAAAACCGCAGCATGGAGCAACACGGCCATCGGCATGAACATAGAAAACATTTCCTGTGTTCTGACAATAATCGTCTGTAAACCATTTTTTGTCCCGCCATTTTGTTCCTGGTTCAGGAAGGAAACTTTGTGAGAATCTGTAAACAGGTACATCCAGTTCGCTGTAATCGTTTACTATTGCCAGCTGGCCGTTTTTTGTTTTTTTGTTTGTTTCGCCAGTAACGTAGCCGCCGATTGTGAGTCCAAGTTCAATAAGGTTGTCCTTGAATTCCAGGTCATCATTTTTCGGGTCTGATGAATCAATAACGCTTAAGATTTCAACACAGGTTTCATCGTCAAAAACCTGGTGGCAGGCTGTTATGAACATGGCGATTTTCTGTAAAGAAGCTCCCGAGTTACCGTGAAAACAATCCCATGAAAGTCCGATTTTTCCGTCAAACCCGGCGTCCCGCACTTTGTTCAGTTTCTCAAACAGTTCGGTTTCGTTTTTCCACCATACTCCGTTTGACATAAGTCTGTCGAAAACCAGCTCGTTTTTTACACTTTCTTCTATTAATTCACATGTAAAATCAAGGTTTAAAAAAGGTTCTCCGCCTGAAAAACCAACCTTATAAATACCGTTTCTGGCACAATCATTAAGAAAATTTATTGCATTTTTTGTATCCAGAGCTCCTGCTTTTTGGTTAACAAAACAGTGAGAACATTTCAGATTACATGCAGATGTTGGGCAGAATATGATTTCTTCGGGATTAAAGCCCGGACCTGTAGAAGTTTGCATAAGACTGAATATACATTAAAATGAAGAAATAAAAAAGTTTTTGGAGGTGAAATGAAAAAACTTGGAAAAGTAAAAAAGTTTAGTTTTTGCAGTTTGATTTTGTTTACCGGTCTTCTTGCTTCGTGTGCATCGAATCCACGACTTTACAACTGGTACGATTATGACACAGCATCTTACTGGTATTCTCGAGAACCTTCTGATATGACGCGTAGACAACTCATACAGCAGTATGAAAAGATCATTTATGGTCAGAAAAAAGGGAATACTTACCGCCAGACAATTCCGCCTGGAATCTGTGCCGATTACGGCTATTTTCTTTATCTGGATGGCCGTTATGAAGAAGCCCAGAAGATGTTGGACCGGGAAGTGGAGCTTTATCCTGAATCCAGAGATTTTGTTCTCGAACTTACAGAAATGATGAAAGAGGAGATTTATTAATGAAAAAACTGATACTTGTCGCATCTATTCTTTCTCTTTTTATGATGATGTTCGTTTCCTGTGATTCAACTCCAAAGGAAGAAGCATATCAGCAGTGGTATTATGAAGAACCGCTTTCGATTCTTATTATGCCACCTGTGAATCTGTCTCATGAAGACGATATGAATGATATTTTTTATTCTATGCTGGCAAAGCCTCTTGCTGAAGCAGGATATTATGTATTCCCACCACATTTCTCAAACGAGCTTTTCAAGAAATCTGATAAATCCGAAAGTTATCTTGCTTTAAGTGTAAAAGAATTCGGACAGAAATATGGAGCAGATATGGTTCTGTTCACAAGAATAAATTATTGCTATAAATCGGTTCTTCTTTCGGAAGTAACTGTTGATGCAGATTTTATTGTGAAATCTACTAAGACTGATGAAATTCTGTTTGAAAAAAATGTAAATGTATCCCAGGACACAAAGACAGAATTGTCAAATACAGAACCTGGTGAAACACGCAGTTTTTTTGAATTCTTTATTGATACAGCAGCAACAGCGGTAACAACAAGTCTTACAAGCTATGAAAAACTTGTTCGTGACAGTGGCGCCCAGACTTTTGAATATATGCCTTACGGGCCATACCATCCGTCGTATCTTCTTGATAAAGAAGAATATGCAGGGTCGGATAGAATAAAAGTTTCAAGATAATTTTAGGGTAGGGGGTGTGTAAGGCCGCTGACGGCCGGTGTTCTATAGCAAAGCGTTAAAAAAAATGCACTGCATTTTTTAGCT